>NZ_JAKKSE010000002.1:0-564958 GCF_025653595.1 Shewanella sp. SM95 | reverse complement strand
GCCGCAAACTCAGCCGCTCAAGCTGCGGCTGACGCTGCAGGTTTAGCGGGTACCAAAGGCAAGGTACTTATTCAGTCTACGGCTCCTGCAGCTGCTGATCGCTTAGCGCAAAACCTGTGGATCGATACCACAGGCAATGCCAACACACCTAAACGTTGGAGCGGTTCAGCATGGGTTGCCGTTACTGACAAGGCCGCGACCGATGCCGCCAGCGCCGCAGCAGCTGCCCAAGCCGCCGCGAACGCAGCTCAACAAGGCGTTACCCAAAACGCTGCAGCGATTCAAACCGAGCAAACAGCGCGAGCCAATGCGGATAGCGCATTAGCAACACAGATTACCACAGTTCAGGCCTCGGCGACCGCAGCTAATACCGCAGCATCTAATGCGCAAAGTGCCGCGAACTCAGCTGCCCAAGCCGCTGCTGACGCAGCAGGTTTGGCTGGTACCAAAGGCAAGGTACTTATTCAGTCTACGGCTCCTGCAGCTGCTGATCGCTTAGCGCAAAACCTGTGGATCGATACCACAGGCAATGCCAACACACCTAAACGTTGGAGCGGTTCAGCATGGGTTGCCGTTACTGACAAGGCCGCGACCGATGCCGCCAGCGCCGCAGCTTCTGCCCAAGCCGCCGCGAACGCAGCGCAGCAAGGTGTTGCGCAAAACGGGTATATTTGCGCAAGTAAACCCACCTCTTGCTGGCGATATGAGCTGGAATGCGGGAACTACAGTTGTACTTGCTGGCGTGTGGTCTGAGCAATATGCAAGGGCTTCATCTGATGAGGCGTTGGCGAAAAGTATTGCAAGTGTTGCTGCGACTATGGATCAAAACACTGCAGCAATTATTACTGAGCAAATGGCTAGGACGACAGCCGACGAATCGCTCGCTAATCAGATCATCAGCATTTCCGCTACTGTGGATGCCAATGGCGCCTTAATTAAGGCAGAGCAAACCGCCCGCGCTGATGCTGATAGTGCTTTGGCACAAAACATTACTACTGTTCAAGCCGCTGTAAATATTGCCCAGCAAGGCGTCACCCAAAACGCTGCAGCGATTCAGGCAGAGCAAACCGCTCGGGCTGATGCTGATAGCGCATTAGCAACACAGATCACCACAGTTCAGGCGTCGGCGACCGCAGCTAATACCGCAGCATCAACTGCGCAAACGGCCGCAAACTCAGCCGCTCAAGCTGCGGCTGACGCTGCAGGTTTAGCGGGTACCAAAGGCAAGGTACTTATTCAGTCTACGGCTCCTGCAGCTGCTGATCGCTTAGCGCAAAACCTGTGGATCGATACCACAGGCAATGCCAACACACCTAAACGTTGGAGCGGTTCAGCATGGGTTGCCGTTACTGACAAGGCCGCGACCGATGCCGCCAGCGCCGCAGCTGCTGCCCAAGCCGCCGCGAACGCAGCTCAACAAGGCGTTACGCAAAACGCTGCAGCGATTCAAACCGAGCAAACAGCGCGAGCCAATGCGGATAGCGCATTAGCAACACAGATTACCACAGTTCAGGCCTCGGCGACCGCAGCTAATACCGCAGCATCTAATGCGCAAAGTGCCGCGAACTCAGCTGCCCAAGCCGCTGCTGACGCAGCAGGTTTGGCAGGTACCAAAGGCAAGGTACTTATTCAGTCTACGGCCCCTGCAGCAGCTGATCGCTTAGCGCAAAACCTGTGGATCGATACCACAGGCAATGCCAACACACCTAAACGTTGGAGCGGTTCAGCATGGGTTGCCGTTACTGACAAGGCCGCGACCGATGCCGCCAGCGCCGCAGCAGCTGCCCAAGCCGCCGCGAACGCAGCTCAACAAGGCGTTACGCAAAACGCTGCAGCGATTCAGACTGAGCAAACCGCGCGCGCCAATGCCGATAGCGCATTAGCAACACAGATCACGACAGTTCAGGCAACAGCTAATAACGCATCAGCTGCAGTTCAGCAAACATCGACGGCTCTTGCAGAATTAGATGGCAAACTGCAAGCCATGTACTCGGTAAAAGTAGGCGTAACCGCAGATGGTAAGTATTACGGTGCGGGTATGGCTATTGGCGTTGAGAACACGCCTGCAGGCATGCAATCGCAGGTACTCTTTACTGCTGATAGATTTGCCATCGTTAATCAAATCACTGGCACATCCACCATCACAACACCTTTTACGGTTCAGGGCGGTCAGGTATTTATTAATAACGCGGTAATTGGTGATGGAACTATCTCAAATGCCAAGATCGGCAGTTATATCCAATCAACAAACTATGTTGCAAACTCGATTGGTTGGAAGCTTGATAAAAATGGGCTTTTTGAGATAAATGGTTATCAAGCTGGACAAGGACGAATGAGAATTACCAATGAAAGAATCGATGTCTATGACGCAGCTGGCACACTTAAAATCAGACTTGGCAAACTTATATGAGTTATGGATTAGCGCTTTACGCTCAAGATAGAACCATAGATATCACCAGCGGATGGTATCCAATGGCATTTAAAGGAACAATTGAGTTTACAGTAAAATATCTATCTGCCGCAGATGTTGTACAAGACTTTGTCATACCAAATGGCTGCAGGCTGTTTATTCAGCCTGCTGGCGCCGCTGTCAGGCACACCTCTTATGTTAGCTTTGGTAGCACTGTTTACACGGGGTACATAGTTAGCAGTAAGTGCGACGGTGGAAGGGTAACGCTATCACAAAGCCTTTGGTATGGTGGCGCAGACTCCCCGCTAAATAACTCGGTAGTAAAATTTAATGTTTATGCGTATTACCCTGTTGCCAATGTTCCAGATAACTACGGGATCTTATTTGCTGACGGAGGTGTCGCGGTGGCCTTATCAAATGCTAACCGTTTAAACGTAGAAAGATTTAAATACACAATTACTAATGCAGATAGAGAAATAGATGTTTCAACCGCGATTGCATCAACAGAAACGCCTCCAAGTGTTTATGTCAGCGATACTGGTTACAACGCCATGGCATCTTACGTTTATTCAAGTGGTGGATATTGGCGCGTTAAGTGTTTAAGAGCAGGAGGTTTGTATAATGTTGGCTCGACTTATAATGACGAACCGCCAAGATCTGGCACAGTTAAAATTATTGCCTTTGGTTCACCCTTGCAAACTCTTCCAAGCTGGGGTTTAGCGTTTTATGGTGACGATGGTGGCGTGGCATTCAGTTCAGCAAACCCACCAGAAATGCCAAGAGGCTATCTCATCTCTCCTACGCCATTAGCAAATCCACCAGGCTCAGCTGGTTGGCATGCGATCGGCGATTCAAATCCGCAGCAATTCCCAAACTTCGCCACAAAAAAACCGATGTATCAGGCCAGATTGATTGGAGCAGCAAAGCTAAGTTTTACTCCTTTCCCTGTCGGAATTTGGCTTAAGTCAGATGGGACTTTTACTTGCGGAGTGTTGACCAAAGGAGCTGGCAGCATGCCTGTTGGGGGTAGTGCATTTGGTTACTGGGGCGAATCTTCAGTTAACTCACCAATCCCTTACATACATGAAGATGATTATTTCTGACTTAAGTCACAATTACTCTTTGCTCATGAAAATATCACTTCAATTAATGTGATGTTGTCTGATTCTTAATGTAACTTTGCGACAAGACTGCATAGCAAAGCAGACCAGTTTTGCGGTATAAATTCTATTGTCAGCAGTTTTTTTATGTTACTTTGCGGCGATAAACATTAGTGCGTACAAATCTGGCTAACTTTTAGATGTGTACAAAACAGCGTACAAAATCAAGATTTATCGACATGGCTTAAGTTGAAATTAATAGCAAGTTCAACAGCATGTAAAGTAAATCAATTATTATAGATATAAATAACTGATCCCTCCTTATGCATACAAAAATTCTCGGAACTGGTAGTTATCTACCGGTGCAGGTGCGTAGCAATCAAGATTTGGAAAAAATGGTGGAAACCACTGACCAATGGATTGTTGAACGTACAGGTATATCAGAACGTCGCATTGCGGCTTTCGATGAAACCGTTTCAACTATGGGCTACCAAGCGGCATTAAAAGCGCTAGAAATGGCTGGCATAGAAGCATCAGATTTAGACATGATCGTTTGCGGCACCACCAGTGCTCCCAATGCTTTTCCGGCTGCGGCCTGTGAAATTCAAGCCATGCTTGGCGTGCATACCATTCCAGCTTTTGATATCGCAGCGGCGTGTTCAGGCTTTGTTTATGCTTTATCTGTTGCCGATCAATTTGTAAAAACGGGCGCGGCTAAAAAAGTATTAGTGATTGGTGCCGATGTACTGTCTCGCTTATGTGAGCCAGAAGATCGTTCAACGATTATTTTATTTGGTGATGGTGCGGGCGCGGTTGTGATAGGCGCATCCGAAACGCCAGGGATCATTTCGACCCACATTTATGCCGACGGTCGCCAAGGTGACTTATTGAAATGCGCTTTCCCACCACGTAAAGGCGAAACCTCTGAAGCGGTCGGTTTTATGACCATGAAAGGCAACGATGTCTTTAAAGTGGCTGTGACTCAATTGTCCCATGTCGTGACTGAGACGTTACGCATTAACAATATCGATAAGTCAGAAATTGACTGGTTAGTGCCACATCAAGCCAACTTCCGAATTATCAATGCTACCGCTAAAAAGCTCGATATGAGTCTTGATAAAGTCGTATTGACCTTAGCTAAACACGGTAATACTTCTGCCGCGTCAGTGCCCATTGCATTGGATGAAGCCGTACGTGATGGCCGTATTCAGCGCGGACAACTACTGCTGCTTGAGGCCTTTGGTGCTGGATTTGCGTGGGGCAGTGCGCTCATTCGTTTCTAAGTTCTACATGTGTGTTCCACATGATTTTTCAATAAATTAAGTTAGCCATAGGTAATTTTAATATGGAAAATGTTGCTTTTGTATTTCCGGGCCAAGGTTCACAAGCCCTAGGCATGTTAGCCGAGCTTGCCGAATCTCATGCTGTTGTTGGACAGACCTTTGCTGAGGCGAGTGACGTCTTAGGTTATGATCTGTGGGCATTGGTTCAGCAAGGTCCTGTTGAAAGCTTAAATGAAACCGATAAAACTCAACCAGCCCTGTTAGCGGCGAGCGTGGCGATTTGGCGTACCTACGTGGCTTCAGGCAAACCTATGCCTGCTATACTAGCGGGTCACAGCTTAGGCGAGTATTCTGCTTTAGTTTGCGCCGGTGTGATGGATTTTAAAGACGCGATTAAGTTGGTGGAATTACGTGGTCAACTGATGCAGCAAGCGGTTCCAGCTGGCACGGGTGCTATGTATGCGATTATCGGTTTGGACAACGAGAGTATCGCTAATGCCTGCGCCGAAGTGGCTCAAGGTGACGTGGTGAGTCCAGTTAACTTTAACAGTCCTGGTCAAGTGGTCATTGCAGGTCAAAAAGACGCAGTTGAGCGCGCTGCAGCAGCTTGTAAAGCAGCAGGCGCTAAAATGGTGGTGGCTCTACCTGTCAGCGTGCCATCACACTGCGCATTAATGAAACCTGCGGCGGATAAACTGGCCGTGGCATTAAACGATGTACAGTTTAATACCCCAACAATTACAGTGATTAATAACGTTGATGTGGCATCACCCACCTCTGCTGATGACATTAAAGATGCGTTAGTGCGTCAGTTATATTGTCCTGTCCGCTGGAGCGAAACTGTTGAGCTAATGGCCCAAAAAGGCATTACCCAACTGGTGGAATGTGGTCCTGGTAAAGTATTGACAGGATTAGCAAAACGAATTAATAAATCACTATCAGCCCAAGCGGTTAATGATGTTGCTTCATTAGCAGCATTAACTGAGTAAGGAGTTTATATGAGTTTCAACCTGAATTTAACAGGCAAAGTGGCTTTGGTGACAGGCGCGAGCCGCGGTATTGGCCGTGCGATCGCTGAGACATTGGTCGAAGCGGGCGCCGTGGTTATTGGAACCGCAACCAGTGAGAAGGGCGCTGCGGCGATCCAAGAATATCTGGGTGACAAAGGTTTTGGTTTAGTGCTTAATGTCACAGATAGTGAATCTGTTACACATTTATTCGCCTCGATCAAAGAAAAAGCGGGTGATGTTGATATTCTAGTCAACAACGCGGGTATAACCCGTGATAATCTGCTGATGCGGATGAAAGATGATGAATGGCAGGATATTATCGACACCAACCTGACATCGTTATTTAGACTGTCAAAACCTGTGATGCGTACCATGATGAAAAAGCGCTTTGGCCGAATCATCAATATCGGTTCAGTGGTAGGCACCATGGGCAATGCAGGTCAAGTTAACTACTCGGCAGCAAAGGCGGGTTTGATTGGATTTACAAAATCTCTTGCAAGAGAGGTTGCATCTCGTCAAATTACAGTTAATGCTATCGCTCCTGGATTTATCCAGACCGATATGACAGATGAGCTGACCGAAGAGCAGCAAAAAGCTATCATGTCACAGGTTCCGATGGAACGATTAGGGCAAGCGCAAGAAATTGCCAATGCAGTGCTCTTTTTGGCCTCGGACTCAGCCGCTTACATCACAGGCGAAACTTTGCATGTGAATGGCGGCATGTACATGGTTTAAGGGCGAATGGCAGGGATTTCTGTCGCAACTGAGTAGTGATCTGTATCAATTGATAGTGAAATTTCGTGGTTAGACCACGAAAACTAAGCTTGCATTGTCAGCCAAATCTAATAAACTACTCGCAATCTTACGCAAGTGCGTAATTTGAATAGGAAAGAAAACTAATGAGCAACATCGAAGAACGTGTAAAGAAAATCATTGTAGAGCAACTGGGCGTTAAAGAAGAAGACGTTAAGCCAGCGGCATCTTTCGTTGACGATCTGGGTGCAGATTCTCTGGACACTGTTGAGTTGGTTATGGCTCTGGAAGAAGAGTTTGATACCGAGATCCCTGATGAAGAAGCTGAAAAGATCACTACTGTTCAAGCAGCGATCGACTACGTTTCTAAGAATCAGTAATTCTGAATTCTTGAAGACAGGCGGCATTTTTGCCGCCTGTTTTTGTTTTACCCCCGTCAAATTCTGCCTCCGTGCCATTCAATCGTCTCTGGATCGTGTTTTAATTGTTATCCACGAGATGCTCGCCGCAGATTGGCGAATTTTTCTAAATAAAAGTTATTTAAGAAATTGTCTAATGATAGAAAACCCTGTGTCCTCTATCTGAATTAACAAATTAGCATTTAAAGGTGACTGCCGTGTCTAAACGTCGTGTAGTGGTAACCGGTTTGGGGTTAGTAACTCCAGTGGGCAATACTGTCGATACTACTTGGAAGGCTTTGCTTTCGGGTAAGAGTGGTATTGCACCGATAACCAAATTTGATGCCAGTGAATTTACCACTCGTTTCAGTGGTTCAGTAAAAGATTTCGATGTTGAGCAATACGTAACGAAAAAAGACGCCCGTAAGATGGACCTCTTTATTCAATACGGTATGGCGGCTGGCATCCAAGCTATCCAAGACTCTGGTCTGGACATGAGCAAAGAAAACCCTGGTCGTGTCGGCACTGCTATTGGTGCGGGTATGGGCGGTATGTGGTTGATTGAACAAGGTCACAGCGCATTGATGAATGGTGGCCCGCGTAAGGTTTCTCCTTTCTTCGTACCTAGTACCATTATCAATATGATTTCGGGCCACTTGTCGATCATGTTTGGCATGAAAGGTCCAAATTTTGCCGTGACGACCGCTTGTACTACGGGTGTGCATAATATCGGTTTCGCGGCGCGTACCATTGCCTATGGCGATGCAGACGTGATGGTTGCGGGCGGTGCTGAGGATGTCACTTCTCCTTTAGGCGTGGCAGGTTTTGGTGCAGCGAAAGCATTATCGACACGCAATGACGATCCGACTGCGGCGAGCCGTCCATGGGATAAAGACCGTGATGGTTTTGTGATCGGTGATGGCGCTGGTGTGATGGTGATGGAAGAGTACGAACACGCAAAAGCGCGCGGTGCGACCATTTACGGCGAATTAGTCGGTTTTGGTATGAGCGGTGATGCGTTCCACATGACATCGCCTCCAAGTGACGGAGCAGGCGCTGCGGCGGCTATGGTCAATGCTATTAATGACGCTAAGTTATCACTGGAGCAAATTGGTTATATCAATGCCCACGGTACGTCGACGCCAGCAGGTGATAAAGCGGAAGCGGCAGCGGTTAAGTCAGTATTTGGCGACCACGCTTATAAAGTACTGGTTAGCTCGACTAAATCGATGACGGGTCACCTGTTAGGTGCTGCGGGTGCGGTTGAAGCGATTTTCACTTTGCTAGCACTGCGCGACCAAGCCGTACCGCCAACCATCAACTTGGATAATCCAGATGAAGGTTGTGACTTAGACTTTGTCGCCCACACAGCCCGTGACGTGAAGATGGATTATGCTCTGTGTAATTCCTTCGGTTTTGGTGGGACTAACGGTTCATTACTGTTCAAGAAAGTGTAAAACACGCATTTATGGTTTAAAAAACAGTGAAAAAATGCGCCTGAGGGCGCATTTTTTATGGGTCAAATTCATTGCTCATGTGAGTTGAACTCCGTTATCTTATGGCTTTATTGTGATAGATGTCACTTTCTAACAGTATGATATCCATAGTGTTAACATTTGTTCATCAAGCTTGTTTAATTCTAGTGACCACAGATAATGACAGACATATTCAATCTTAATGGAGTGTGTCATGTTAAATCCCGCGGTGATCCCGCTTGTTCCCCTCATTGGCGCATTAACTGCCAATCTGACCGAATTGATCCGTGGTGAGTTTAAAGTGTGGCATCCAAACATGGACATTGGGATCAAGACTTTTACCTTAGCAATCGCTGCTTACGTGGTGGTTTGGTTTGCCTTATTGGTGACGGCGATTAACGTCGGTGGCGATAGCAATATGTCTTCGGGCCTCGAAGTGCTGGGTTTCTTTATGTTTGGCTTAGGCGTTTACACTTTTGCTAAGGGTACGCGTTTCGTCAGTAGTGAATTTCAGCTATGGATTTATCGTTTAGCGTTGCCGAGTTTATTGCTTTGCTGCGTGCTTATTAGCCACTTTGGTTAAATCGAATTTTTTGACGAGGTCAATCGTAATTATTTTTACGCTAATGGCGCTTTCTATCGTAAACTCAGCCTATTGCACGAAACATTGAGCCACAGTGGCTGAATAAGTTGAGGTTATATGGCTGGTATAGATAGACAAAGTACCCTGAGATTTTTGTCAGAGCCTGCGGATGTGAATTTTGGTGGTAAAGTTCACGGCGGCGCTGTGATGAAGTGGATCGATCTCGCGGCCTATGCCTGTGCAGCGGGCTGGAGCGGTAAATATTGTATTACTGCTTATGCGGGCGGTATTCGTTTTGTGCAACCCATTTTGGTGGGCAATATCGTTGAAGTCAGCGCAAAAGTGATTTATACGGGTAAAACTTCTATGCATATCGGTATCGATGTGCGGGCCGGCGATCCTAAAGTCTCTGAACGTCATCTCACTACCCACTGCATTGTGATCATGGTAGCTGTTGATGAACATGGCCAGCCAACGCCAGTGCCTGAGTGGATACCACAGACTGAACATGATATTCATTTGCGCGATTCTGCGCTGCGCTTGATGGAAATGCGTAAAAAGATTGGCGCTGAAATGGAAGCCCACGTGGTGAAATAGCCCCATAAATTAAATCAACAAAGGCGCTTAAGGCGTCTTTGTTGTTTGTAGCGAAAAGTGCGTTTATCACTCGCTCCGATTTCATTCTGACGTTACCGTTGATGAATGTTAAACTGCGGCCACTATTTTGAATCGATTCATTTTGTTTATCTATTTAAGGATCAGCTCATGGCAAAAGTCGCATTTATTGGTTTAGGCGTAATGGGATATCCCATGGCGAGGCATTTACTGAACAAAGGCCATGAGGTCACTGTTTATAATCGTACTTTTGCCAAGGCGCAAACTTGGGTCGACACCTATGGTGGCCGCTGCTGTCCAACACCAAAGGAAGCGGCAGAGGGTCAAGATATTGTGTTTACTTGCGTGGGCAATGATAACGACCTGCGTGAAGTGGTATTAGGCAGTGATGGCGTTATTCATGGGATGGAAAAGGGCACTGTGCTGGTTGACCATACTACGGCTTCGACCGATGTCGCTCGTGAGCTTCATCAAGTGTTAGCGGAAAAGGGCATTGATTTCCTCGATGCGCCCGTGTCTGGCGGTCAAGCGGGCGCTGAAAATGGCGCCTTGACTGTGATGGTCGGCGGCGATGAAGCGGTATTTGAGCGTGTTAAACCCGTGATTGAAGCCTTTGCCCGCTGCGCCGAACGTTTAGGTGAGGTTGGTGCAGGTCAGTTAACTAAGATGGTGAACCAAATTTGTATCGCGGGTGTGGTGCAAGGTTTGGCGGAAGCGCTGCAATTTGCCCGTAAAGCGGGACTCGATGGCGAGAAAGTCATTGAAGTGATCAGCAAAGGCGCGGCGCAAAGCTGGCAGATGGAAAATCGCTATAAAACCATGTGGGGCCAGAGCTATGATTTTGGTTTTGCCGTCGATTGGATGCGTAAAGACTTAGGAATCGCCTTAGAAGAAGCCCGCCGCAACGGTTCACACTTGCCTTTAACCGCGTTAGTCGATCAATTTTATTCAGAAGTGCAGGGCATGGGCGGTAACCGTTGGGATACGTCTAGCTTGTTGGCGCGCTTAGAAAAAACGGCGAAATAAGTTTTACCTTAAGTTTCATCGTTATAAAAACTTAGGTTTCGTAGTGATAAAACTCTGGTTTCGCAGTGATAGGTTTTGCAATGATAAAAATGCCCAGTCCCGATTGCGTTGGCAAATAGGACTGGGCATTTTTGTGTGTATCGTTTTTTGACTAGGACATTAAGTGCTAGGATATTTAATCGTTAGTCTTTCCAGCGAATATGGGTCACTAAACTGTGGGTTTCACCTGGAGCAAGCACGACTTTATCTTCTAATACATTGGCCGCTTCTAGGCAGACCATGGTCAGATAATCCTCTGGATTAAATCGGCCCAGGCGTTGTGACTTTTCAATCCATGGGTTCCATAATACCGCTGATTGGCTGTTCTCGCGGCTGACTTCGATTATCCCCTGCGGCGTATGCAATAACTGCACTGGGCCGAGATCGGTATAGACACGATCTGTCTCGCGATTAAACAGCACTTCATCCGTGGTTTGCGGATAAGGCCCTTGTGCAAATTCGATGTATTTTGACCCACTAAAACCGCTGGCTTTGAGTTGGTGGATATCCTCAATCGGGAAATAGCTGTGCAACGCTTGGGTAAGTGTAACGGGTTCAGTACCTAAGTTGGTATTCACAAGACTAATGCTTAGGGTGTCGCTGAGGGTGAATAACACGCTGACCTCAGTGTTATGCGGCCAATAGATTTTATCTTGCTCACTGATTTTTAAGCTAAAACGTAAATCCACTAACTGATTACGCATTTCTACCGATTCCAGCGCCCAAATTCGGGTACGGGCGAAACCGTGTTGGGGAAAGTTCGCTTCACTACTCATGCCAAACCAAGGCCAGCATACGGGTACTCCGCCACGGATCCCATTACCGGGTTGATAATCGTCAGCCGATGAAACCCACAGCAAAGGTGGTTTGCCTACGGGTTGAAAATAGTCTATTTGCGCGCCCTGCAAAAAAATTCTTGCCTGACATAACGCCGTATTCACTTCGACATAATCGAGCCCGTTGGCGTGCTTTTTAGTAGTGACAGAACCCATAGTAACAATATCCTTAACTCTGCTGACATATCAGAAAAACAGGCAGTTAGCTTACAAAGTTTTCCGCGATAACATAAGGCTTTGTTGCGATCAATTTACGGTTTCGCTGTTCGTTTGTGTAAACAAAAGTCTGTGGCAGATACTGAGGTGCTTTCTTTTTCGGCAGATTTAGCTAAAGTGGTCAGAGCACCAAAGTGGTCAGATCACTTAGTTGAGTTGCAGTCTAACAAGAAAAGGGAAGCGATTATGCCAGTTTATCAAGCGCCGCTGCGCGACTATCAATTTATCCTCAATGAAATGTTACATATTTATCAGCAAGATGCTCTCAAGGGGTTCGATGAAATCGATCCAGATCTTGTCGATGCGATCCTGCAAGGTATGGCCGACTTTAGTACTGAAGTGATGTTACCGCTCAATAGTGTCGGCGATCTGCAAGGCTGTAAGTTGGTAGATGGCAAGGTGATTACCCCGGAAGGATTTGATAATGCCTATCAGCAGTTTGTTGATAATGGCTGGCCGACGCTGACCTGCGATCCTGAATATGGCGGCCAAGGCCTGCCAGAAGTCGTGGGGATTTTTGCCACTGAGATACAAACGGCAACCAACATGGCCTTTGCCATGTATCCCGGTTTGACCCATGGCGCCTATGCCGCCATCCATGCCCACGGCAGTGATGCGCTCAAGCAAAAATATTTGAGTAAACTGGTTAGCGGTGAATGGACTGGGACCATGAATTTGACCGAGTCCCACGCGGGGACTGATTTAGCCTTATTACGCACGAAAGCCGTGCCAGTATCCGAAGGCGTTTTTGCCATTACTGGCGAGAAGATTTTTATCTCCTCAGGCGAGCACCAACTCACCGACAACATAGTGCACCTCGTATTAGCCCGTTTGCCCGATGCACCTGAAGGCGTGAAGGGCATATCTTTGTTCGCCGTGCCTAAAGTATTAGTGAATGGCGATGGTAGCTTAGGCGCACCGAACACTTTATATGCCAGTGGCCTTGAACATAAGATGGGCATTCACGGTAACTCAACCTGTGTTATGGTATTTGAAGGTGCATTGGGTGAGCTTGTCGGCGAGCCGCACCAAGGACTGCGAGCCATGTTTACTATGATGAACCAAGCGCGTTTAGGGGTTGGCGTGCAAGGGCTAGGCGTGTCTGAAATCGCCTATCAAAATGCGCTGGCCTATGCCAAAGACAGATTACAGAGCCGCGCCTTAAGCGGTGCAAAATCCCCAGAAAAAGCCGCCGATCCGATTTTGGTTCATGGCGATGTGCGCCGCATGTTGCTGTCGCAAAAAGCCTTTAATGAAGGCGCAAGAGCCTTAGTTGGACAACAAGCTTTGTGGCTCGATGAAGCTGAGCGTCATACCGATCCCGCCAAAGCCAAAGTTGCCTCCCAATTAGCGGCACTGTTCACGCCAGTGGTGAAAGGTTTTATCACTAACCGTGGTTTTAATGCCTGTGTCGATGCACAGCAAGTGTTTGGCGGACATGGTTATATTCACGAGTGGGGTATGGAGCAATTTGTGCGTGATAGCCGTATTGCACTGATTTATGAAGGCACTAACGGTATTCAGGCATTGGATTTAGTGGGGCGTAAGCTGCTTAGCGACCGCGGGGCGGCGATGCAGCAATGGTCGGCGTTAGTGACTGAGTTTATTAAGTCGCATAGCACCAATGCGGCGATGCAACCTTACGTGAGTGGTTTAATGGATTGTGCGGGTGATTTACAAAAGGCTAGCGGTTATTTAGCGACCCATGCTGCGACCAATCCAGACATTATCGGCGCAGCCTCCATGGCATATCTGGAGTTATTCGGAGTGACTGCACTGGCGTGGATGTGGGCCAGAAGTGCCGCGGTGGCATTAGTGACGCTGGAGCAGGGCACTGAAGAAACTGCATTTTACCAAGCTAAATTGAAAACTGCTGATTTCTACATGGCTTACTGGGCGGTGCAAGGTCGCAGTCTGCGTAAGCAAATCGAGCAGGCGAGTGAAATGCTAACGCAATTGGATGAAGCAATCTTTTAAGCATTCACCTTATAGGCTGAGTGAAGCCTTTGCTTAAGAACAGCTCAAAAACCAGCGCATTGTCACTGGTTTTTATTTTTGTATAGTTTAAATCTTTAACTTGTTTTCATTCTTAGGTTCCACGCCAGTATTGAGCTCGATACTGTGAGTCTCTTGCTTGTCCCACATTAAAACTTCTATCTAAGGTCCGTGCTACTGACGCTCTTTTCGTTTTAGTCATAACCAAACACAACAAGGGTTTTGTGAGCTGACGCTAGCTATTTACCTAACAGATTTCACATTTATGTAAATTCAAATGATAATTATTGTCATTCGTAAATCATTCTTTATAATGACGGCCAATTCGTTTGAATACATTTGTAAACCCTTTGGTTTATGCCATTTTTATGCGCTCGCGCTGGGGACATTCTGTGAAGACTCGTTTCGCCTACTCATTAATCGCACTTGCACTCGCTCAACATCAGTCGGCATTTGCCGCTGAAACCGTACTCGATAAAGAGGCTCCACAGCAGACCTTGTCTACGAGCTCACCAGTCCCCAGTCCTGCATCGACTCAATCCGCAGCCGATGGGGAGATAACACTCGCAGCACCTGAGCGTATTGCTGTCCATGGCCGTGCAATGCAAATGTACGTCGATAAAGAAACGACAGTTGGCACTAAGACGGCGATTAATGTGATGGAATTGCCGCAGTCGGTGCAAGTGCTGACCGAGCAGTTAATCGTCGACCAAGCGGCGCGCAATATTACCGATTTATACCGCTCTATCGCGGGCGTGAGTGAGTTTAGTTATTCGGGCGTGACCTTTCGCGGTTTCCGCGACGATGCCAACGTTTTTTATGATGGGGTAAGGGGCGATCCCTATTCGGGATTTTCTGTGCCGCAACTCTTTAACGTGCAGCGGGTTGAAGTGTTAAAAGGTCCTGCATCCGCACTTTATGGCGGCGGTGAACCCGGCGGCATGATCAACTATGTCACTAAAAAACCAACCTTTGTCGAGAGTAAAGAGCTGACCTTAAGTACGGGCAGCGAGGATATGATGGGCGGCTCGCTGGATTTCACCGGTGGCTTAACCCAAAATCTTGCCTATCGCTTTGGCGCCTATTATCAGCAGGAAGATAGCTTTCGAAATAATGCCGATAGCCAAAATGCCGAAGTGGCGGGTGGGTTACTCTACGAAATCAGTGATGATACTAAGCTCACTACCACTTTCGATATTATTAAGCAGGATTTAGGTGGCAATCGATTGCGCGGCGTTCCTGTCGATAATGACGGTAACTTCCTGGTTGCGCCATCCTATAATGCCAATGAGAAGAGTGACTTCCAGAAGATGGATGCACTGGTGCTGCAATCGATTCTCGATCATCAATTTACCGATAATTTCTCGGTCAAGACTCAGATCCGTTATCTGAATAATGATTCCACGCAGCAATATCATGAATCGAGAGGTTGGGCGACCTTAGATGCCAATAAAAAGCCCATTATGGGTGATGGCACCATTAAGCGTGAATACCGAGTTCAAGCACGGGCTAATGATGAAATTAGTTTAACCAATGATTTTGTCTATGCATTCGATGCTTTAGGTTTTGAACATGAATTCCTGTTCGGCGGCGACTATCACTATGTCGAAACTGAATATCAGTACAAATTGGCGACTGATAAGGATGGTGTTGGTAACTTGAATATTTTTGACCTTAACTATGGTGATACCGACCCTAATAGTTACAACTTGAAGGATAAAAATACCGATGGTACCCGCGCTAACCGTTACGGCATTTATGTACAGGAACATCTGCACTTTAATGAACAGTGGTCATTAATTGCCGGTCTGCGTTTTAGCCAGTTTGATGATTATGATAAAAATACCGGGTTCTCCTTCAGCGATAACGCGATAACGCCAAGAGCAGGGCTTAATTATCGTCCAATCGATTCAATGTCCTTTTATTTGAATTACTCAGAGAGCTTCAATCCAGCATCTTTAACCAATCAAGCAGAAGATATTGGTGACGGTTTCCTCGATCCAGAAACGGGCAATCAAATTGAACTTGGGATGAAAAATGAATGGCTTGATGGCCAGTTTATGACCACGCTTGCTGTGTATCGCATTGAAAAACAAAATGTCGCCCAAGCTAACCCTTTAGATACTGGCGATGACGATGGTATTCCCGCTTTACTTAATTTGGGTGAAGTACACAGTCAAGGCCTTGAATGGACGCTGGTGGGGGATTTAACCGATAACCTGACCGTCACGGCAAACTATGCCTATAACGAGACCGAAGTGGTTAAAGGGGTAACGAACGACAGTTTAACTAATACGTTTGATAGTAAGCACTTTGCCAATGCGCCGCGCCATCAAGCAGGGATATGGACCCGTTACGATATCAATGCACTCGATTCGGCGATTGCTTTTGGTATGGACTATGTGGGCGAGCAGTTCAGCCTCGATGGCCAAACGGTGAAGCCCCATACGATTTTTGACATGAGCTGGACGACCCAGTGGGATCAAACTCAAGTTCGCTTAAATCTTAAAAATATCTTTGATAAAGAATATGCCGTCAGTGGTTTTAGCGAGCGTAATGGCCATTTCCCTGGTGAGCCGCGTAATATCACGCTTGAACTGAGTCATAAGTTTTAATGCATTGATGTAAAAATAGCTTGTTCGTTAAGGATGATAAGCAAGCTGGAGCGAATGGGTTAATCTTGTGCGAATAACCGCCGTAGCTCTCTGTCTGTATTCGTGCCTTGAGCATGGATTAACCTTGTGTGACTTATCATCTTAATAGTGTTTACCTATTAAGATGATAGTTTCTATCCGTTATCCTTTCTGATTCAGCTTGTTTAGACTCGCCTTATATGAATTATTCGATAAGGTTTCCCTATGCACGCCGTCAGCCACTTAGCCTCCAAAGACACTCAATCTAACGCTAGCCCACTGGTGGCCCTGATTGCAGAAGGTGGTGGTCAGCGGGGTATATTCACCGCAGGCGTGCTCGATGCCTGGCTTGATGGCGGATTCGATCCCTTTGATTTGTTTATCGGTACCTCAGCAGGTTCACAGAATCTCAGTAGTTTTTTGGCCCGCCAAAAGGGTTATGCCAAACGCTTAATCCGCGGTTTATCGCGCCATAAACGCTTCTATCGACTCGGTCGCGGGTTAGTCGGCGGCAATGTAGTCGATTTAGATTGGTATTTTGAGCAGACGCGACAAGGGATGTTTAAATTAGATCTTAACGCGGCGACAGCCTCACTCGGTCATCGGCAGTTACTGATCACCACCACTAATGCCAGTGATCGCAAAGGTTATTTTTTAAGTCCAAGCAGTAAAGGCCAGTGGCGCGAATTGCTAAAAGCTTCTAGCGCATTACCATTTTTATATAAACAAGGGGTGAAACTCACGCCTTGGCTGAGTGACAACGCCTGTAATAACGGCGCGGCTAATCATAGCGCCTCTGGTCACGGCACAGCATTAAGCGAAGGTATTGATAGTGATTTTTATCTCGACGGCGGTTTAGCAGCGCCTTTACCTGTGCGTGAGGCCTATCGTCGTGGTGCCCGCAAAATTGTGGTGATCCGTACTGTGAGCGAGGATTTTCAGGCGCAATCGGCTTGGGTTCACAAATTAAAATCTTGGATTTGTGTTTCTGGCTTTTGTCCGAAAACCATAGATTACTTAGTGCAGCACGAACAAGCCTATCAGGATGAATTGGATTTCATCGCTAATCCGCCAGAGGATGTGGAGATAGTGCAGATTTTTGCTGCTGAAAATTTGCAAAGTAAATTGCTGGGCAGTACCGATGCGGATTTACGCCATGATTATCATGCGGGGCTGAGTGCTGGAAAGCAGTTTTTAAGCCTAGATCCGATGGCGTTGACGCAGAGTAATGCTTATTTTCAAACTCAAGTGCAAACCAACGCTCACACTCAAACCCACACTCAAACTCACTCTCAAATCAAGCCATTCAGTGCGTTGTCGGCCTAGTTTGGTATTTTAGCTAAGTCACCATTTTGTACGTGAGTAAGCAATAAAAGTAAAAAGCATTAAAATACAAGCGCCACCCTAGGGTGGCGCTTGTGGTTTGCAGTTTTAACCAGTTTATCAATCTAATTAATTTATATGATTAATCTAGCTCATCAGCTCAGTTTACTAACCTAGTTCTTCAACGTTAGGCTATTAATAACTTGAGGTGTGCACTGAGCGGACTGCTCGGCCCGATGGGTCGATAATGCCACGTAAGCTTTCGTCCCAAGCCAATGCTTCTGGCGTTGAACAGGCGACGGATTTACCGCCTGGAACCGTTTCTGCAGCGCCGCTCAGTGGATAATGTTCCTCAAAGAAGCAGCGATAGAAATAGGCTTCTTTGGTTTCTGGCGTGTTGTATGGGAAACGGAATTTCGCGTTTGCCAATTGTAAATCATCCACCCGCGCTGCCGCTTGTTCTTTCAAACCGTCAATCCAAGAGTAGCCCACACCGTCACTGAATTGTTCCTTTTGACGCCATGCCACTTCTTTTGGCAATTTATGCTCAAAGGCTTTACGCAGAATGTGTTTCTCAATACGGCCATCCTTAGACATTTTCGCTTCAGGGTTGATGCGCATCGCCACATCCATAAACTCTTTATCGAGGAAGGGCACGCGAGCTTCTAATCCCCAAGCGGCCATGGCTTTGTTGGCTCGCAGACAATCGAACAGATGCAGTTTATCGAGTTTGCGGACTAACTCCTCGTGGAATGCCTGTGCGTTTGGCGCTTTATGGAAGTATAAATAGCCGCCAAATAGCTCGTCAGCACCTTCACCCGATAACACCATCTTAATGCCCATCGCTTTGATTTTACGCGCCATTAAATACATTGGCGTGGCAGCTCGTATGGTGGTGACATCGTAGGTTTCTAAGTGATAGATCACTTCTTTAATCGCATCTAAGCCTTCTTGGAAGGTGAAATGGATCTCATGGTGAATCGTACCAATCGCTTCGGCGACCTTTTTGGCGGCGATTAAATCCGGCGCACCTTCAAGGCCGACGGCAAAGGAATGTAACTGTGGCCACCAAGCGTTGGTTTCGCCATCGTCTTCAATGCGGCGTTTAGCAAAGGTTTGCGTCACGGCGGAAATGATCGATGAATCTAAGCCGCCCGACAGCAACACACCATAGGGCACGTCTGACATTAATTGACGTTTGACCGCTGCTTCTAATGCGTCACGCAATTCTTCTTGGCTGGCTGGGTTATCTTTAACCGCATCATAGCTTTGCCAATCGCGGGTGTAGTATTTCACTGCGGCGGCATCGCTTGAGTATAAGTATTGGCCCGGTAAGAATTCCTCTACCGTTTTACACACTGGCATCAAGGCTTTCATTTCGGAGGCAACATAGAAGTTACCCGCAGCGTCACGGCCTGTGTATAGCGGGATGATACCCATGTGATCGCGGCCGATAAGGTATCTATCTTGGGCTTTGTCATATAACACAAAGGCGAAGATACCGTTTAATTTATCAAGAAATTCAGTGCCGTATTCTTGATACAGCGCCAAGATCACTTCGCAGTCAGAGTTGGTTTGATAGCTGTACTTATCGCCTAACTGGGCTTTCAATTCTTTGTGGTTATAGATTTCGCCGTTGACCGCGAGGATCAAACTGCCATCTTCAGTCAGCAGTGGCTGAGCACCGTGTTCAATGTCAACAATCGCTAAACGTTCGTGGGCAAGAATTGCCTTATCACTGGCATAAATACCTGACCAGTCAGGGCCACGGTGGCGCATTAGCTTAGACATTTCTAGCGCGACTTGGCGCAGTTCTTTGGCATCAGATTGGATATCTAAAATCGAAAAGATTGAACACATAGTACAACTCCCACACTGTCTGTCATTTGAGGATGTCTCAATTGAGGTTTAATGTGCCAGCAATTTAGGTATTTGCCAAACACTATTTTTGACGTTTTATCTGTTTATTGGTGTTTTTGTTGATTTAGATGTTTATGCTTAATGATTTTATTTGAGAATAATTCATTTAATTTGCATTATTTTTGATGATTTGTTTTTATTATCTGATTTGGCATGGGGGGTTTTGGGGAATTCACAATGTGTTTTAAAAAAGTATCGATGATAGAAAAACCGCTAAAAAAGACCTTAAACAATGAGTTGCACCGTTTAAGTGTTTTATTTTTAATCAATTAATGCGCCGAGTTTGACATCAACCAATGGCATAAGACTATTCAGAATTGTGTGGCAGGATGGATATTTCGCGATAACGGCATTGTTTGTGAGCTGAAAACAAAAAAAGCACGTGAATGGTTCACGTGCTTGTAGGTCTTGTTTGGCGCTTTGGCTGGTGGAGGAGACGCTTTATTCAGCTGGCGCTTTATTTCGCAGGTTCTACTAGCAGGCGTCAATAAGAGACGACTAACCCAACTGTCTCTCGCAAGAAGCCACTGACTTAGCCTGTTATTTTGCGTCCGTTACAAGCGTCGTTTTGGCTGGGCGCAGGCTATTGAATTCTGTGCCTTGATAGTATCCCGGCCAATCTTTACTGTTGCCCAATGTGCGCGTGACTTGGTAGTAGATTTGCAAGTCTTGCAGCGCGCCGCTTAAATCCCAATCTTCACGATATTCATCGCAGACATTGTGATAACAGCCTTTCATTGTAGCTTGCATCTGGGTTTTATAAGCAGCCGTGGCTTCATCAACGGGGTTGCTACCGCCGCCGGCAAATACCGCTGGCACGCCCAGTTTGGCAAAGCTGAAATGATCTGAACGGAAGAAACCGCCCGAAGCGGGATTTTTCTCACCCATGGCGATGCGGTTTTGTTGTTTCGCCGCATCGATAAGATAAGTTTCTAACTCAGATTTACCTTTGCCGACGATGGTAAAGTCATTGGTTTTGCCATAGATATTAGTGCTGTCGAGGTTTAACACTGCCACGGTTTTGTCGATAGGATAAAGTGGATTGGCGGCGTAATAGCGTGAACCGAGTAAGCCCTGTTCTTCACCTGTGGTGGCAATAAAGGTGACCGAGCGCGCTAAACCATGGCCTTGTTTGGCATTGTCGGCTAATTGTCTGGCGATTTCGAGAATGCCGGCAGTGCCTGAGGCATTATCCATGGCGCCGTTATAAATTTTATCGCCTGTTTTCGTCTCGTCTTTACCTATGTGATCCCAATGGGCGGTAAACAAGATTTGCTCGTCGGCTTGTGTGCTGCCGGGGAGTGTGGCGACCACATTGTAGCTATTCGCGTATTCGGCTTTATTTTTAAAGGCGATGTTGGCCGTTTGTTCAAGGGGTAAATTGATTGAGCTGTCGGCGGCGCGCGCCATTAAATTAGGCAGTGATAAACCGGCTTTATCGAACAGTTGCGTAGCCGCGTCCAATGTAAGCCAGCCTTCGACTTGGATACGGCTATCTTGTTCTGCTTTACTGAGGACCAGATCTTGCTGTGGTCCAGTCCAACTATTTTCTATCACGGACCAAGGGTAAGAGGCGGGCTCGGTATCATGGATAATCAGTGCGCCGAGTGCGCCTTGACGACTGGCCTCTTCAAATTTGTAGCTCCAACGGCCGTAATAGGTCATGGCTTTGCCGTTGAATTTCCCCGAGTCAGGGCGAGCAAAGCCGGGATCGTTCACTAAGATCACCGCGATTTTGCCTTTCATGTCGAGATCTTGGTAATCATTCCAACCATATTCAGGGGCGTTCACCCCATAGCCGACGAAGACTAATGGTGCGTTCTCAATACTAATACCACCGTTATCGTGGCGACTGCTGAGCACTAGATCTTTTCGGTATTTAAAGGGTAATCCTGCCAGCGTAACTTGCTGCGCTTCATCTGCGGTATAACTCACCATAGGCACTGGTTGTAAAAAGCTGCCTTGGTAAGCACCCTTGAGTCCCATCTCTGTAAAGGCTTTGGTCAAATAATCCAAGGTGAGTTTTTCACCGTGAGTGGTGGGCGCACGACCTTCAAATTCATCGGATGACAGGGCTTTAATATCATTTCTAAAGCGCGCTTCATTAAACTGCACTGGTTTGAGTTCAGCCAAAGTGCTGTTGCCATCAGGCTGTGATGCATTCGGACTACAGGCACTGAGCATGGCCAACGCACAGAGGGGATACAGACGTCGCATAGGTTAATCCTACTGTTGTTTTAATTAAGGTATTTTAGATTTCTGTTAATCAATCAGAAGCGAGACTTATCATGAAGCAAGCCGCTGTGAGCCACAAGGCTGAGAAGAAGGCGAATATGTTACTTAATGTTGCTTTACCCTATGCAATACGCCTTTGGGCGAGGCGTGTTGCATAGGTAATGTTTAAGCGACTGGCAAGGATGACTGGCTACGCAGGGTTAGACAAAGGTTTAGATAATTGTTTAAACAACGTCGATATCGCCAGCGCAGGCAAACACATGGTTCGGGCGGAAGGGTTCTTTGTCGATATCTTCAAGTTTACTCACGCCGCTAGTGACCAGAATGGTTTCAAGCCCTGCTTGGAAGCCCGCCAAAATATCGGTACGCATATTGTCGCCTATGATGACAGTGTCTTCCGAGTGTCCATCAATATGATTAAGTGCAGAGCGAATAATCCAAGCACTCGGTTTGCCCACGTAGAAAGGTTTCTTACCGGTAATACGTTCGATGGGTGAGCAGAGTGCACCACAAGCAGGGCTGTAGGCTGGACCGTGAGTATCGGGGTTAGTGGCAATAAAGCGCGCGCCGCGTGCGATGAAGCCTGCCGCTTTATGGATCATTTCCCAGTTGTAGGAGCGGGTTTCACCGACAATCACAAAATCGGGGTTAATATCGGTAATGGTAAAGCCTGCTTTGTAGAGTTCGTGGGTGAGGGCGCCTTCGCCAATGACATAGGCCTTGCTGCCTTCTTGGTGTTTTAAAAAGTCGGCGGTGGCCATGGCTGAGGTGTAAAAGCATTCTTCAGGAATATCAATACCGGCGGCACTTAAACGGTTTTGCAGATCCTTACCCGTTTGTACGGGATAGTTAGTCAATATCACTAACGGATTGCCTTGCTCTAAAATGCGCTGGATAAATTTGTCGCTGCCGGGGATCAGTTTATTGTCGTGCAGTAGTACACCATCGATATCGCAGATAATATTTTTCATCTAATAGTCTCTTGTCATGCCGAGCAAAAATCACTTTTCGTTAAGTTATCTAATGCCACATTGCCCCAGAAAACAATGCTTTTGTGGAAAATAGTTAAAAAAATAGAGACCCTAAGGTCTCCATTTGTGATCTCGCTACCATTGCTTTAAAGCGAAACTAATCAGGCGCGTAACCGCTTGGGCCGATAAGGTTGCCATCGAGATAGGCTTGGCCATTTTGCATGTTAAGACGTTGCTGACTAAACCATTTCACCACGAGCGGATAAATAGCATGTTCTTGCTCATGCACGCGGGCGGCGAGCATATCAGCCGTATCGTCTTCATAAACAGGCACTTTGGCCTGTAATATCACTGGGCCAGCATCCAGCTCTGGCGTGACAAAATGCACGCTGGCACCATGTTCGCTATCGTTTGCGTCTATGGCACGTTGATGGGTGTTTAAGCCTGTGTATTTAGGTAGCAGCGAAGGATGAATATTGATCATGCGACCTAGGTAATGATTCACGAAATCATCGGTTAAGATCCGCATAAATCCCGCCAGCACGATTAAATCGGGCTGATACTTTTCAATCACTGTCATTAAACGTGCATCGTATTCAGAGCGAGATTCACCTTGGTGAGCTATCACGCAGCTGGTATCAATTTCGCCATGATGGGCGCGCACTAGGCCATAGGCATCAGGTTTATTACTGATGACTCCGACAACTTCGGCCTGCAGATTATCGTCGCAACCGTCGATAACCGCTTGCAGGTTACTGCCATTTCCGGAAATTAATACAACTACACGACAGCTCTGGGGCATTACAGGATCTCCACTTGCTCTTCATTGCCTTCACGATGTGCGATAGCACCGATAAGCCATGCTTGTTCGCCTTCTGCAGCCAGTAATGCAAGTGCTGCATCCACTTTATCGGCTGGCAGCGCGACTAACATGCCGACGCCACAGTTGAAGGTGCGATACATTTCGTATTCTGCAATGTTGCCATTTTCCATTAACCAACTGAAAACAGCGGGCCATTGCCATGAATCGCCTTGGATAACCGCTTTTAAATTATCTGGCAGTACGCGTGGGATGTTTTCCCAGAAGCCGCCGCCAGTAATGTGCGCCATCGCATGGACATCAGATGCTTCAATCAGTTTGAGCAATGATTTTACGTAAATTTTGGTTGGCTCAAGTAGATGTTCAATCAGCGGTTTGCCGTTGAGATCTTGTTGAGGGTCTGCTTGGCTCACTTCTAATACTTTACGTACTAAAGAGTAACCATTTGAATGAGGGCCGCTTGAGGCTAATGCAATAAGCGCATCACCCGCTGCCACTTTGCTACCGTCAATAATGTCGGCTTTTTCAACTACACCCACGCAGAAACCCGCTAGGTCGTAATCTTCACCTTCATACATGCCTGGCATTTCAGCGGTTTCACCGCCAATTAACGCACAACCAGATTGGAAACAACCTTCGCCGATGCCGTTGACAACGGACGTTGCCGTTTCAACATCGAGCTTGCCTGTTGCGTAGTAATCGAGGAAAAACAGTGGCTCAGCGCCTTGAACGATCAGATCGTTCACACACATGGCGACTAAGTCTATGCCGACAGTGTCATGTTTTTTATAGTCGATAGCTAAACGTAATTTAGTCCCAACACCATCGGTGCCAGACACTAAAACCGGTTGTTTGTATTTAGTGGGGATTTCACACAGGGCGCCAAAACCACCTAAGTTGCCCATAACTTCTGGACGACGGGTACGTTTAACGGCTGCTTTAATGTTACTTACCAGTGCATTACCTGCATCAATATCAACGCCGGCATCTTTATAGCTCAGTGGGGTAGGTGTGCTCACGGAGGGATCCTCTCGGGTACATCGTTATTGGATTTTATGCGGCGGTATTCTACCAGCTTGTGCTAGGGGTCGAAAGTCATGATTTGGATTTATGCCCCTCGGCGGAGTTTTTTTGGTCTGAATGCGAGATATTCTATTTTTAGAGGTCTTGAGTTTGGTCACAAAATAGTAAATCACAGTAGGTATCTTAGACGATTGGGGATTATTCTTGCGAGATAGCTCACGATTAGACCGAATGGCAAAACTTTCTGTTTTACCTAGTAAACAAATCAACTAGAATCTGAAAAATTTGCCTAAAATAATACGCCGAAAAATAAGCAGGAGAGAAAAATGAAAGTTGTCGAGGTTAAACATCCTTTAGTGCGTCACAAAATCGGTTTAATGCGCGAAGGTGACATTAGCACTAAACGTTTCCGTGAACTAGCCGCCGAAGTGGGTAGTTTATTAACCTATGAAGCTACCGCAGATTTCGAAACTGAAACGGTGACGATTGAAGGCTGGAATGGTCCGGTTGAGGTCGATCAAATCAAAGGTAAAAAAGTCACTGTCGTGCCAATTTTACGTGCGGGTTTGGGTATGATGGACGGCGTACTCGAGCACATTCCAAGTGCGCGTATCTCAGTTGTCGGTATTTACCGTGATGAAGAGACCCTTGAGCCAGTGCCTTATTTTGAGAAGCTGGCCAGCGACATGAACGAGCGTATCGCTTTAGTTGTCGACCCTATGTTGGCGACAGGTGGTTCTATGATTGCGACCGTCGATTTATTGAAAAAGCGCGGTTGTACTTCAATTAAGGCCTTAGTGCTAGTGGCTGCGCCTGAAGGCATTAAAGCCTTAGAAGCGGCGCATCCGGATATCGAATTATATACTGCCGCTATCGATAGATGCTTAAACGAGAAAGGTTATATCCTGCCTGGTCTTGGTGATGCGGGCGATAAAATCTTTGGTACTAAATAGCCAAAGTTGCTAAATAATCTGAGTTGCTGATGCTCAATTGAGCGGATGTGGTCAGTAAGGGAGCCTAGGCTCCCTTTTTGTTTTTGTTCAATACAGAAATAACAACTTTATCTTAAGCTGCTAAAGTTTAGAATAAGCTAAATAATAATTATCTATTGAAGTTGTTTTTATTGGCTTATTTTGCAATGTTATTGATCGCAGTTTACGTTTTGTGCAAGGTACATTGTCAGTAGAACAGGGATTAAGAGGAATTATGGGAAATTCGGCTCTCAACTGGTTATTATTGCGTCGATCATTTGAATTTGCGACCCTCTTGTTTGTCGTACTCCTACTTATTCTATTACCGATTAAAATCGATAGAGAGCATAAATCCTTTGTGTCTTTTGTAAAAAATGAGCAACTTACACCGAGTTATATTGAACTGCTCGGTAAAAGCTTATCTCTGCACGATATTATTGATTTCAATAAATCCTCTTTAGCGCTTTTTCAACTTGACCCTTCCAGATTAATGCTGCCGCAAGGGGGAGTGCTTTCCGCAGAAGAAGAACAAGTCTTACGCTACTTTGATTATCTCTATTCCAGTAAAAAGACCAATGCCGAAGATATATTCCTGTATGTGGGACTTTATCGCAGTGATGCCATGTATTTTGCCACCCCAATTCCTGAGGACGTAAAAGCGCGGCTGATTAAAGACCGTACTTCAACGAATGAGTTTTGTCAGAGTCTGCACTATTGCGCGAAAGACGCGACCCCAGAGTCCTTAGCCGATGGAATCGTATTATCCATTCCTTATCAAGATGAAGTCAGTGGGAAAGTCATTTTATCGATGGCATCACCGATTTCATCATCTAATGATCCTAATCATTTCATCGGTGATGTTATTGCCGACACGGCCCTAATGACGTCGGTTTTTATGCGTAATAAACATGTTGAATTGCAGAAAACGGATTATGGTACTGAGTTGGTGATCACGACAGATAGCCTTTGGGCTGAACTGACGCCGGAGTTCTTGTTTTATTCGATGACAAATCATTTAGATAACATGACTTCACTGACATATAAAATCAGTATATTTCGTTTCATTGTGTGGAATTTACCCCTGTGGTTTTTGTTATCTATCGTGATCTTCTTTGTTCAAATAAATATCAATCGTTTTAGGAAACTTCATACTGAGCGCCAACGGTTTAGTGAAGCGATGTTATTGGATGCTTTTACTCGAACCTATAATAAGAAAGTCTATGAGACCACACTGTTTGATGTCGCGACTAAGGGGCATTATGCGGTGATCTGCGTGGATGGCGACAAAATCAAAACCATTAATGATACCTATGGGCATAAACTCGGGGATATGGCGATCATGCAAATTGTTGATGCGATGCGCAGTGTATTTCGAGAAAATGATTTGTTAATCAGAACCGGCGGTGATGAGTTTGTCGTCATCTTGGCTAATTGTACTTTTGAACGGGCCTTATTGTTGGCTGAACATTTACGTCAGGCGGTCGCAGAGCGGCAGTTTTTAAATGTGCTGACAGTCTCTTGTGGTGTGGCTGATTCGCAAGATTATGCTTCCTTTGAGGCAGTGCTACAAGCGGCGGATAAAGCGTTATATGAGGATAAAAAGAATAAGCAAGGAAGTCGCAAACTTGACCCGACACCTTAATTATCACGTTCATTATTACGTGAGTTATCGAGTGAATCACTGAGTTAACCAGCTGCCCGCAATAAAGTGAATACCCGAGATAAAAAACAGCGCGGAGAATGCCGCGCTGTTGTTACTTTCTAATACGGTAATGTAAACATCTGCGATAACACTTACAACACCATGGCTGCAATCCAACCAAACACTAATAGTGGAATATTGTAGTGGATAAATGTTGGTATCACGCTGTCACGAATGTGATCGTGTTGACCATCGGCATTCAAACCTGCAGTGGGACCTAAGGTGGAATCTGATGCTGGCGAGCCCGCATCACCCAGCGCGGCGGCAGTGCCAACTAACGCGATTGTGGCCGCTACTGAAAAACCAAAACTTAATGCCAATGGTACATATATCGTCGCGATAATTGGAATGGTGGAGAAAGACGACCCAATTCCCATCGTGATCAGTAGACCAACCAGTAGCATTAAGAAGGCTGCGAGGGCTTTATTGTTACCAATAATCTCACTAAGCGAGGCCACAAGCGTACCTACTTCACCAGTTTCTTTCACTACAGCGGCAAAGCCTGCGGCTGAAATCATGATAAAGCCGATATTGGCCATCATTCGCACACCTTGGTTGAAGATATCTTGGTCGGCGACATGCTTCAAGGCACCCGAAAAACTGAAAATCATGAAGCCGACTAAGGCACCAAAAATCATAGAGTCAGTTTCGAGTTGTACGACGAGAGTGGCTAATATTGCTAGTGCAGCAATGATGATATTGCGTTTGTTGAGATTTTCTTCAGGTTCAGCGACCAACACTTTTGCCTCGTCGTAAGTCCGAGGTTTACGGTAACTGATGAATACTGCTGTGAGTAACCCTACGACCATACCCGCCGCTGGAATTAACATGGCTGGCGGAATTTGCTCGCGAGCAGCGGCTAAGCCATTGCTGGTTAAGTTGGAAAGCAGAATATCATTTAAGAAAATGCCACCAAAACCAATCGGTAAAATCATATAGGTGGTGACTAGGCCGAAGGTTAGAACACAAGCCACAAGGCGGCGGTCGATGTTCAGTTTGGTCATCACATGTAATAGTGGTGGCACTAAAATCGGAATGAAGGCGATATGGATCGGTAAAATATTCTGTGAAGCCATCGACATAACGAGTAGCGATAACAGCAGTAACCAGCGTACCCAGTTAGTGTTTGTGGGATTAGGATCTTGTCCAAGGCTACTAATGATGCTTCTAGAAATCAGCGTCGTTAAGCCTGAATGCGATAGTGCGACAGCGAAAGCACCTAATAATGCATAACTGAGCGCAATTTGTGCGCCGCCACCTAAGCCTGTATTAAAGGCATCTATAGTTTGGTGCAGATCCATTCCGCCTACCAATCCCGCCACGAGGGCGCTCACGGTCAGGGCAATAACCACATTCACCCTAGCTAAACTGAGTGCTAACATTAAGCACACTGCAATTACGACTGCATTCATTATCAATTTTCTTAATTCTTTAAGCCAAAGGAGCTATTTTCGACTGCAAAGGCAGTGGATGTCCAGTTTGCCGAGGCGTTATCGGAAAAATATCTGAAAATGTGATCATGCTGGTTTTTGTCTGTTAGCTGAATGTGGATTGCTCCGCACACTCGGTACACTGATTGCTCTATCCTTAGTCAGGTAAAACGGAAATACCCTTGAAAAATGTGATATTGGTCTTAAATAGGTTGTAAGGCACAGCACACGACTTATAATGCCTAAGGATTTGATTGGTAAGAACACCTTTTAATCAGTAAGGATTTAACTTGACCTAGGTTGAGAACATACTGGCTAGAAGGCATCTTGCCTTACACTTAGTTCAACTCATAGATGGAGATATAAAATGAGCGTATTAGTAGGCCGTCAGGCTCCTGATTTTACTGCTGCAGCTGTATTAGGTTCTGGCGAAATCGTTGATAGCTTTAACTTGACTGCAGCCATCAAAGGCAAACCAGCCGTCGTATTCTTCTATCCACTTGACTTCACTTTCGTTTGCCCATCAGAGTTGATCGCTTTTGATCACCGTATGGAAGAGTTCACTAAGCGTGGCGTAGAAGTGATTGGTGTGTCTATCGATTCTCAGTTTACCCACAATGCATGGCGTAACACCCCAGTTGAAAAAGGCGGTATTGGCCAAGTTAAATACACGCTAGTGGCTGACGTTAAACATGAAATCTGTAAAGCATACGATGTTGAGCATCCAGAAGCGGGTGTGGCTTTCCGTGGTTCATTCTTGATCGACAAAGAAGGCATGGTTCGTCACCAAGTCGTTAACGATCTGCCATTAGGCCGTAACGTTGATGAAATGCTACGTATGATCGATGCACTGCAATTCCATGAAGAGCACGGTGATGTTTGTCCTGCTGGCTGGGAAAAAGGCGATAAAGGTATGAATGCAAGCACTGAAGGTGTTGCTGCTTACCTGTCTGAAAACGCAAGCTCACTGTAATTAGTACTTTTCTAATCACAGTCGCCTGTTAAATGAAAAAAGCTGCCAATGGCAGCTTTTTTGTTTTTAAATGGCTTAAGATCTAGTGAGAACCGCTAAATTTATGCCTCAGTACCACTTGCATCCTGCGCATCCACGGCCAGTAACGGCCAGCCACCTAATGATTTCCAACGATTCACTATGTGACAAAAAAGCTCCGCGGTACGTTCGGTATCATATAGCGCCGAATGGGCTTCTTTATTATCGAAGGGAATACCCGCCATAATGCATGCCTTGGCAAGTACGGTATGACCAATGGCGAGTCCGGCAAGCGTAGCTGTGTCAAAGGTGGCAAAAGGATGAAACGGCGAGCGTTTTAAGTCGCAACGTTCTATCGCCTTACTCACAAAACCATGATCGAATGCCGCATTGTGCGCCACTATGATACTGCGATGGCAGTCGGAGGCTTTTTGGGCTTTCTTCACGGCTTTAAAGATTTCTAAAAAGGCTTCTTTCTCGCTCACTGCTCCCCGTAACGGATTAGTGGGATCAATACCGTTGAATGCTAACGCTTCGGGTTCTAAATTTGCGCCTTCAAAGGGCTCAATGTGGAAGTGTAGGGTTTTATCGATTCCTATCACACCTTCATTGTCCATTTTTAGTAGGGTGACGGCAATTTCTAGCAACGCATCGGTTTGAGAGTTGAAGCCCGCAGTTTCGACATCAATGACTACGGGAAAGTAGCCTCGAAATCGGTATTTCAATTTGTTCGCGTCGCAAATGTCACTCATAAAGTACTCAAGAAAATTCACAGGGCGCTATTATGCTAAATGTGTTGGGGTGTGTCATGCTTGATTGGTGGTTTTATGAGCTAAAGGAACTAAATAGTTTGCCGATAAAGCCATGTAACCGATTAAACATGAGTAAAGGCTATGTGGCGAAAACTGATATTAGTATCAATTTTATGCGTTCCAGCAACTGCAATGGCAGAGTTGCGCCATTATGTCGCCTCTTTAAGTGATTCCCAGTGGCGAGTGAGTGAAAATACTCCCATCGTCTGTCGCCTTGAGCATGATATTCCTTCTTACGGTAAAGCGATTTTTACCAGTGAAGCGGGTAAACAGCAGAATATGACTTTTACCTTAGACATGTGGGTAAAACCTGATCAAGTGACGCAGGCGAAATTAATTAGCCGCGCGCCGCAGTGGCGTCCTGGTGTGGTATCAAAAGAGATCACTTCATTACATTATCAAAAGTACTTTAACGGTGAAGTGCCTAAGCGTGCAGCTTGGTCTATGTTGGCAGAGTTGAGTCGCGGTATGGAACCAACGTTTTACTATGCTGATTGGTATAACGAGTCGAATAAGATAGCTGTGGGTTTGTCTTCAGCTAATTTTGGCCGTAAATATACTGAGTTTAAAGCTTGTCTAGCGCATTTATTGCCCTATAGCTTTGAAGATATCGCTTTTACTGTATTAAATTACGATGAAGGCGGAACCGATTTAACTCGTTTCTCCCAGCAACAACTGTCTCGGGTGCAAGAATATTTAGCCTATGATCCCTTGGTAGAGTTAGTGCTGGTGGATGCATATACCGACAGCTATGGTGGCCGTTCAGTAAACCAGAAAGTGTCGGATACACGAGCAGCGTCGGTAAAAGAGTTCTTTGTTGCCAGTGGTATTCCTCAAGATCGTATTGTCACATTTGGGCATGGTGAGCGTCGTCACGTGGCTTCCAATGATGATATGGATGAAAGGGCGCGTAACCGTCGTGTTGTTATACGGATCAGTAAACCTTTGTAGTGTTTGTTTTACCTAGGTTTTAAGTGTTTTCCAATGCCAAGTTTATGACTTGGCATTGTCGTTTTTAAAAGAAGGAGAGTTCAGGCAGTATGCCACTTTAATCGAATGATTCGCTCAATTTGCGCGTATGGGTAAAAATAATGAGATTTTTTAATTTGTAGTGATGACATATCCACCTCAACAAGTACTGCAGAAAGCGAGAGTGGGATAAGTACGAGTAATATAGATGAAGTATAAAACTTGGCCGTTGCAATAATCAGGATTGTGTTTGAAATGCTAAAAAAAAGCCCGCTTAAACTAAGCGGGCCGCAAAAATAATGCATTTGCAATCAACAAATTGAAGGAAGGAAGTCAAGCATAAGAACCAGAAAAGAAACTGAAGTGTTGGGAACACACCAGTTTAAAAGTTCTTTGTTTTCGATATCTGCAAGCAGTTATCTCCTGAAAACAAGCACATTCTATTGGGAAACCCGTTGTAAAACAAACGAGAAAAATTGCCCATAAACATTAGTAATTCTAATGGCTACAAAGGTGATTTATATCACTTAAGTCACTATTTACCTTGATTAATAACTTATAACTCACTATTAATGCATAATAATACACTTCAATAAGTTTATCCTTGCTGCTATTTTGTTAAATTCACGATACAGCTTAAAAAACTTCATATTAAGTTACGCCATTGCCATGATTTTTTTTGCTTGTATAGTACTTGCTGAAAAGGCCTTAAGCCCGAAACCATAAGAAGGACGACAACACGATGGCATTAAGATTTCGCCTTGCAAAGCAAGGTTTGTTAGTGGCCACATTGGGGATGGCACTCGGTGCCTGCCAAAGTGGCAATGCACCTGAGCAAAATTCGACTGAGCAGGCAAGCGCAACTAAACTCGTTTACCCTGTCACTGAAAAAGATGACCTCGTCGAAACCATTCATGGTGTTGCGGTGGCCGACCCTTATCGTCATCTGGAGGCCAATACACCTGAAACTGAAGAGTGGGTAAAAGAACAACAAGACTTTGGTCAAGCCTACCTCGCTAAGATCCCCAATAAACAAGCTGTGGTCGAACGTATTACAGAACTTTGGAATTACGAAAAAGTCTCTGCTCCGTTTGAAAACGGCGACAATCAATTTTACTACCGCAATGATGGCCTACAGGCACAATCGGTTTTGTATGTTAAAGGTTTAGATGGTGTTGAAAAGCCTGTTCTTGACCCAAATAAACTGTCTGCGGATGGCACTGTTGCCTTATCCGGCGTGGCAGTGAGTAATGACGGTAAAATTTTAGCCTATGGCGTTTCAAATTCTGGCTCAGATTGGCAACAATGGCAGTTCGTTGATATTGCAACCGGTAAGAAACTGGCCGATGAACTGAAATGGATTAAATTTTCTAGCGCAGTGTGGGATAAAGAAAACCAAGGTGTGTTCTACGCCCGTTATGATGCCCCTGCAGGGGGGGATGTCTTAGCTGACGTTAATTTTAACCAAAAAGTGTATTACCACAAATTAGGCACAGACCAACATCAAGATCTATTGATTTATGAGCGTCCACAGAATAAAGATTGGGGCTTTGGTATTGATGTCTCTGAGAAAGGTGAATACTTATTACTGTCGATTTCTCAAGGTACGGATAAGCGTAATCGTTTCTTCTATAAATCGTTATTTGAGCCTAAATCCCAAGTGGTGGAATTGATCCTCAAATTAGAAGCTGAATATGAGTTTCTCGGTAATGATGGTTCAGTGTTTTATTTCAAAACCGATTTAGAGGCGCCTAATGGTAAAGTGATTGCGATTGACACCCGCAATAGTGATAAATCGCAATGGCAAACGATTATTCCTGAGTCTAAAGATCCGATTAATAATGTCGCCATTATTAATGACCATTTAGTGGTGAGTTATTTACATGATGTGTTAGGTCAATTATCGATTTACAGTATGGGTGGTCAGAAGCGTCAAGATGTGACATTGCCTGGTCTTGGCAATGTGGCAGGGCCTTTTGGTAAAGCCAGCAAAGATTATTTCTATTATGTGTTCAATAGTTATATTCAGCCTGAAACCACCTATAAGTTTGATTTTAAAACTGGCGGTTCAACCGTCATTGCTAAACCCAAAGTCTCGTTTAATCCCGATGACTATGTTTCTGAACAGGTTTTCTATAGCAGCAAAGACGGTACGCGTGTGCCTATGATGCTCTCCTATAAAAAGGGCTTAGTGAAAAACGGCCAAAATCCGACATTACTTTATGCCTATGGTGGTTTTGCCATTTCGATGACACCACGTTTTAGCCCTGCCAATATCGCTTGGTTAGACATGGGTGGCATTTATGCCGTGCCGAGTTTACGTGGCGGTGCTGAGTATGGCGAAAGCTGGCATCAAGCGGGGATGTTCGACAAAAAGCAAAATGTGTTTGATGACTATTTTGCTGCTGCTGAATATCTGGTAAGCGAAAAATATACCAACAGCTCTAAACTCGGTGCCTATGGCCGCAGTAATGGTGGTCTGTTGATGGGCGCTGCTGTGACTCAACGTCCTGAACTTTTTGCTGCCGTATTACCTGCCGTGGGCGTGTTGGATATGCTGCGTTTTCACAAGTTCACTATTGGTTGGGCTTGGACGAGTGAATACGGTAGTGCCGATAAAGCAGAGCAATTCCCTGCGCTATTGGCTTATTCGCCCTATCACAATGTAAAAGCGCAAGCTTATCCTGCGACTATGGTAATGACAGCGGATCATGATGATCGTGTTGTGCCATTACACAGTTTCAAGTTTGCGGCCATGCTGCAGGAGAAACAGCAGGGCAATAAACCAGTCATTATGCGTATCGAGTCAAATGCTGGTCATGGAGCGGGTAAGCCCACGGCGATGAAGATCGACGAATTTGCCGACATCTACAGTTTCTTGTGGCAGAGTTTTGGCTTAACCTTGCCACAAGCTATCGCAAAATAACTAACTATGTTAATAAAATGGGGTCGTTTGACCCCATTCTCTTTTACAATTGCCCCTATTCATCTGAAACCCGCGCTATTCCTATCTATATCTTCATCGGGTCATTCACAAGTCTTGTTTCCCTAGGTATAGTAAGCGTCAATTTTTCAACCAAAATTTGCTTATTTTCAAATGATGTTTCATTGGCCAATTTCAGTCTATTACGAAGACACCGACGCTGGTGGCGTTGTCTATCATTCGAACTACCTCAACTTTTTTGAGCGCGCGCGAACCGAGTGGCTAAAAGCCCTTGGCGTGAGTCAGACTGCGTTATTAGCCGACGACACTGCTTTTGTCGTAAAGCGTGCGGAACTCGATTTTCGCAAAGCAGCACGTTTTGAACAGAACCTTATTGTTGAAACTAAGGTCATAGAGTTGAAAAAGGCCTCGTTGATCTTTCATCAACGCTTGGTCGATAAACAGGGAGACTGTTATTGTGAAGGCACAGTGCTGGTTGTTTGTGTTGCGCTATCACGTATGCGTCCCCGAGCTATTCCCTTAAATATTGTGCAGGAGTTTGACAGTGCAAGCTGATATGTCGATTGTTGGGTTATTTTTACAAGCCAGTTTATTAGTGAAATTTGTTATGTTCACTTTACTTTGCTTGTCGGTGATGTCTTGGACGGTGATTTTACAACGCCGTAGCTTACTGACATCCGCAAAAAGTAAATCGGCGAAGTTTGAAGACAAATTTTGGTCAGGTGTTGATTTAAACCGTTTGTATAAAGAATTATCATCCCGTCCAGATAATAGCGGTTTAGAGTCATTATTTGTGACTGGCTTTAAGGAATATTCACGCCTGAATAAATTAAATAGCAAAGTGCCCGATGCCGTCATGGATGGTACATCGCGAGCTATGCGTGTGACCTTGTCTCGCGAAATGGAAAAGTTAGAAGCTAACTTACCGTTATTAGCAACGATTGGTTCGACTAGCCCTTATATCGGTTTATTTGGTACGGTATGGGGGATCATGAATTCTTTTATCGCTATTGGTTCGATGGAAAATGCCACCTTAGCTATGGTTGCACCCGGTATTGCTGAAGCTTTGATTGCAACGGCTATGGGTTTATTTGCTGCAATTCCAGCGGTAATTGCGTACAACCGTTTCTCGACCCAAGTCGATAAATTAGAAATGGCTTACGCAAACTTTATGGAAGAGTTCTCCAGCATTTTGCATCGCCAAGCATACAGTGAGAAGGAAGGGGCATAATGCAACCAGCTTATCAGCGCAAACGTCGTCGCCCCGTTGCTGAAATCAACGTGGTGCCTTATATCGACGTCATGCTCGTGCTGTTAATTATTTTTATGGTAACAGCACCCATAGTGACCCAAGGGGTCAAAGTGGAGCTGCCTCAAGGGGCGGCAGAAGTGTTACCCAATGACAGTAAGCCGCCCATTGTTGCTTCTATCGATGGTGACGGTGATTACTTCCTCAATAAAGGCGGTTCAACGAATGTGCCTATGGATTTGGAAGAATTGGCAACGGAAGTGGCTGCACTTATCGTGACTGAACCTGAGCGTCCTGTTGTGGTTAAAGCCGATAGAAATATTCCTTACGATAAAGTGATTCAGTTGATGGTGACACTGCAGCAAGCTGGTGTGCCATCAGTCGGTTTGATGACGGATTCACCCAAGGAGAAATAGGTGGCAGATAAGTCAGATGTAACATTACCTCTGTCAATTTCAGCGGGTATTCATATTGGCGTGATAATTATTCTGGCATTAGGAATAGATTTTTCTCACAAACCTGAGCCTATGCAACAAGTTAGCGCACCAGCAATCAAAGCTGTTATGGTTGATCAGCAAAAAGTGGCTAATCAAGTTGAGAAACTTAAGCAAGAAAAGCGTGATGCCGAACGCCGTGAGCAAGAACGTCAAGCCGAGCTTGAACGCAAAGCTCAAGAAGCGAAACAGGCACGCGAGCGCGAACAAGCTCAGATTAAACAGCTAGAGCAAGAACGTAAGCAGCAGGAAATTGAGATTCAAAAAGCCAATGAAGCGACCAAATTAGCCCAGGTGAAACAGCAGCAGGAAAAGGAAAAGGCGGTCAAAGCCGAAGCTGACCGTAAGCTGAAAGAGCAGGAGCGTAAGATTGCTGAAGACGCCGCACAAAAAGCCGCTGAAAAACGCAAGGTTGAAGAAGCTGCTGCAGTGAAAGCTGAAACTGACCGTAAGCAAAAAGCAGATGCGGAAGCTAAAGCGGAGGCTGATGCCAAAGCTAAAGCAGATGCCAAAGCTAAAGCTGATGCCAAAGCTAAAGCTGATGCCAAAGCTAAAGCGGATGCTAAAGCTAAAGCGGATGCTAAAGCTAAAGCGGATGCTAAAGCCCTTGCCGATCAAGAGCAGGAAATGGCTGATGCATTAGCGGCTGAGCAAGCGGCGCTGTCGCAAACCATGAATAAGCAGATGCAGAGTGAAGTCGGTAAGTATCAGGCAATGATAAAATCAACTATTCAACGTAATTTGGTAGTGGATGAATCTATGCGTGGAAAGACTTGTACTGTCTCTGTGCGTTTAGCGAATGATGGGTTTGTGATCAGCAGCCAAACAAAAGGTGGTGATCCCAACGTTTGTCGTGCAGCAAAAGCGGCGATTTTGAAAGCGGGCAAACTGCCTGTGTCTCCGGATCCTGCGGTTTATAACTTGATGAAAGAAATTAACTTAATCGTTGAACCAACGTTTAATTAAAGGAGCACCATGAAAATATTGGCAAAATGGTTAGCACTGGCAGTTCTGCTGTGCACCACCCCCGCGAAAGCGGCATTGGATATTGTGATCACAGAAGGTGTTGACGCAGCGCGTCCCATCGCTGTGATGCCTTTTGTATGGCAAGGTCCTGGCGCACCGCCACAAGCGATTGCTGATGTGGTGATGTCTGACTTAGCTCGTAGCGGTACCTTTAAACCTTTAGACGAGCTCGGACTACCTCAGCGCAATATTGGTGCTTTGGCTCAGTTTCAACCTAGTTCATGGTCTAGCGTTGGCGCAGAAGCTGTGGTGTTAGGTACTGTGAAACCTTACGGAACCGATCAGTATTTGGTGAGCTTTGATTTAATCGATTTAGTTAAAGCACAAAACCAAGCATTGAAAGGCTCAGTCAGCGCTACAGAATTTTTGATGGATAGTCGCCAAACTGTGATTTCAGCAGCGCAATTTCGTCAATATGGTCATAGAATTAGCGATATCGTTTATGAAAAGTTAACCGGTATTCGCGGTGCATTCTTAACGCGGATCTCCTACGTCGTGGTCAATCATACTCAAAAAGCACCTTATCAGTTGATGGTTGCGGACTATGATGGTTTTAACGAGCAAATGTTACTGCGCTCACCTGAGCCATTAATGTCACCTACTTGGTCGCCTGATGGACGTCGTTTGGCGTATGTTAGCTTTGAAAATAAAAAAGCAGAAATTTTCGTACAAGACCTTTATACCCAAGTGCGCACTAAAGTGAGCTCTTTCCCTGGTATTAACGGTGCGCCGGCTTTCTCTCCTGATGGCAAATCTTTGGCTGTGACGCTGTCTAAGGATGGTCAGCCTGAGATCTATGTTATCGATATTGCGACAAAAGCGATTAAGCGTATTACCAATCACTATGCTATCGATACTGAACCATCATGGTATCCTGATGGGAAGTCGTTGATTTTCACCTCTGAACGTGGTGGTAGACCGCAAATTTATCGCGTAGAGTTAAGTTCAGGTAAAGTGAGTCGTGAAACATTTGAAGGTGAATGGAACCTTGGCGGTTCAATTACGCCAGATGGACGTAGTATGATTTTTGTTAACCGTACTAACGGTAAGTTTAATATTGCGCGTATGGATTTAAATACGCGTTTTATGCAGGTGCTAACCTCTACACGCTTGGATGAATCCCCAAGTGTGGCGCCTAATGGTACTATGGTCATATATGGCACTACACACCAAGGTAAGCAAGTATTAGCAGCTGTTTCTACGGATGGACGCTTTAAAGCGAGATTACCCGTGGGTCAAGGCGAGGTGAAATCACCTTCTTGGTCTCCGTTTCTCTAATGTTATACCTTGATTTAATCACATTTAATTTTATAAGGAACACGTAATGGATCTGAATAAGTTGTTAAAAGCTATGTTGGTAGCACTTCCAATTATGGCTATTAGTGCATGTAGCTCAACTTCAGAATCAGAAACTGATGCAATGGGCTCAACAAACGGTTCAGGTAGCGAACTGAATGGTGGCATTCAAACTGGTGGTGTGGGTGCTATGTTGTCATCTGAAGAGCAGCAACGTCAGCAGTTAGAAGAGTTGAGAAAAGAACACATCATTTACTTCGATTTCGACCGCAGTGAAGTTCAAACTGAATTCGCCGCTGTATTAGAAGCTCATGGTACTTACTTAGTTGAGCACCCAAGTGTGCGCGTACTGATTGAAGGTCATGCGGACGAGCGTGGCACTCCTGAGTACAACATTGCTCTGGGTGAACGTCGTGCTAAAGCCGTTGCTAAATACCTACAAGGTATGGGCGTACAGCCAAGCCAAATGAGCGTAGTCAGCTATGGCGAAGAAAAACCACTTGATTTTTCTCGCACTGATGAAGGTTTTGGCAAAAACCGTCGTGCAGTTTTAGTTTACTAAGATTGAATCTCGGAGAGTAACACAATGAAACGTGCCGTCTTAATTACGGCAATGTTCCTTGGTGCGGGCGCTGCAGTTGCAGCGCCTGCTCCTGTGGAAGATATTGCTGGTGGTTCGGGTGATGACAGACTTGCTCGTATCGAACGTATTGTAAAATCGAGACAACAAAGTGAGCTCGAGATGCAACGTCGTCTTGATACACTGCAGCAGGAAGTTCTCGATTTACGCGGTTTAACCGAACAACAGAATTATCAGATTGAGCAGATGCAAGAGCGTCAGCGTCAGTTATATGATGAGCTTGCTAATTTATCCTCAAAGGCATCTGCCGCACCTGCAGCTGCAGCGACATCTATCCCCTCTGTGGTATCGACCAATGCTGCCGCAAGTAGTTTAAGTGAAACTGCAAGTTATGAAAATGCCGTTAACTTAGTCTTAAAAGAGCGTAAGTATGACGATGCCATTCCTGCCTTCCGTGCTTTTATCAAACAATACCCAGACTCTGTGTATGCCGCGAATGCGAACTATTGGTTAGGACAGCTATTATTTAATAAGAGCGAATTTGCAGAAGCCAAACAAGCCTTCAAAACTGTGGTTGATCGTTTTAGTGATTCTAATAAACGTGGCGATAGTTTAGTGAAGCTTGGCATGATCGCCGAGAAAACCGGTGATAAAGCTGGTGCGATGCAATACTACCAACAAGTTGTCAAAGATTACGCAAACAGCGCCGCAGCACGCATTGCACAGCAGCAACTGGCTGCAATTAAAGCGTAATTAACTAAAAAACATACTCTTAGTCTGTTTTTCATGCAAACGACAAAAAATTGGGAATTTGCGCTTGCATGAGAAGATGAAAAAGGTATTATAGGCGCCCTCAGAGCGGCGAGGTCGTTCGGGGCGTGAAATACCAGTAAATGGGTCGTTAGCTCAGTCGGTAGAGCAGTTGGCTTTTAACCAATTGGTCGAAGGTTCGAATCCTTCACGACCCACCACTTACTCTAATGAATAGAATAAGTTAGTGGTATTTAATGAGATAGTCAGTGGTACAATGGGTCGTTAGCTCAGTCGCTTTTTTATAAAGCTAGGGCAGTTGGCTTTTAACCAATCAGTCGAATGGTTCTAATCCTTAATGACACACCACTTTACTGAAAGTGCATAAATCAGCGCAACACCAGATGGGTCGTTAGCTCAGTCGGTAGAGCAGTTGGCTTTTAACCAATTGGTCGAAGGTTCGAATCCTTCACGACCCACCACTTATTATTCGCATTGCTGATGCCAAAATAAGTGAACATTTTTATCGTAATACCTAGATGGGTCGTTAGCTCAGTCGGTAGAGCAGTTGGCTTTTAACCAATTGGTCGAAGGTTCGAATCCTTCACGACCCACCACTTTACTGAAAGTGCATAAATCAGCGCAACACCAGATGGGTCGTTAGCTCAGTCGCTTTTTTTATAAAGCGAGGGCAGTTGGCTTTTAACCAATCAGTCGAATGGTTCTAATCCTTAATGACACACCACTTTACTGAAAGTGCATAAATCAGCGTTATACCTCGATGGGTCGTTAGCTCAGTCGGTAGAGCAGTTGGCTTTTAACCAATTGGTCGAAGGTTCGAATCCTTCACGACCCACCACTTTACTGAAAGTGCATAAATCAGCGTTATACCTCGATGGGTCGTTAGCTCAGTCGGTAGAGCAGTTGGCTTTTAACCAATTGGTCGAAGGTTCGAATCCTTCACGACCCACCACTTTACTGAAAGTGTATAAATCAGCGCAACACCAGATGGGTCGTTAGCTCAGTCGCTTTTTTTATAAAGCTAGGGCAGTTGGCTTTTAACCAATCAGTCGAATGGTTCTAATCCTTAATGACACACCACTTTACTGAAAGTGCATAAATCAGCGTTATACCTCGATGGGTCGTTAGCTCAGTCGGTAGAGCAGTTGGCTTTTAACCAATTGGTCGAAGGTTCGAATCCTTCACGACCCACCACTTATTATCTGCATTATGAATGCCACACTAAGTGAATCGTTTTATCGCAATACTTAGATTAGTCGTTAGCTCAGTCGCATTTTTTATAAAGCGAGGGCAGTTGGCTTTTAACCAATCAGTCGAATGGTTCTAATCCTTAATGACACACCACTTTACTGAAAGTGCATAAATCAGTGCAACACTAGATGGGTCGTTAGCTCAGTCGGTAGAGCAGTTGGCTTTTAACCAATTGGTCGAAGGTTCGAATCCTTCACGACCCACCACTTATTTTTTCAGCTGTATCTCTCTCAAATTTCCTCCTGAATGTCCCTCGTTAAACTCCAATACTGAGTACCGAATTTAATATCTTCATTTTTACTTATTCCACTGCAAAATATTTTTCTAACATAATTATTGGCATTAGCAAGTTCGACTAATGCTGCATCTTTAAAAAGAAACGTATCTTGAGTTTGGTGATTATATTAAAGCTGACATTATGTGCAGTGATGATGACAACGGTGCGCTGGATTCAGGGGGGGCTTTCTAGGCAGTTTTATACCGAGCACTATCTTATGGAAAGCTCTAATCCCACAGGGTTGTGATAAAGACTAAAAAGGAGACCTTAGGTCTCCTTTTTGCATTAAGCGGATTACATATCTATAGCGCTTAATCTAACAGATTGTTTTCACGAACATATTGCTCGAAATCTGTGCAGCCACCTATGTGCTTCTCATCAACAAAAATCTGCGGTACTGTTTCAACTGGCTTACCGACAGTTTTTTCTAAATCTGCTTTAGAGATGCCTTCTGCATGGATATCGACATATCTGAACTTAAAGTCATCACGCTTTTCAACGAGTTGCTCAGATAATTGCACAGCACGAACGCAATAAGGACAGCCTGGACGGCCAAAAATAACAACGAACATAATAGCTCCTTAGGATTACTTTAGTCGTTTTATACCATAGGCCTAAGTGAATTGATAATGTCAGCCGCGTTTATTTTCAGTTTGATAGCGACCTTGATAATCAAAATAGCTTTCGAGCAGATCCCAGCCTTTTTTATGTTTCTTCAGCAGCAAGAGATCGGGCATGCGGAATTTATCCGCGTCGCTGATTAACTCTGTCACCTTAGTGTATTTTTTCGGTTTTAATCCCGGTGTACGGCTATGGGGAAAGATGAATAAGGCATATAGGGCTCGCCACTGGGCCGGTGTTTGTAATTTAAAGCGGCGATTGAATTCATTACCGTCGATATCGAGGTACTGCACTTTCAGATTGCCGTCATCGTCGATGAGGCTCATATGCTGGCAGCGGAATAAATGATGGTGCTGCTGGCTGAGCACTTGGCGTAGGCGTTTATCGGGATCGATGAGGGTCGATTGGCAGTGCTGGCAAATGCGCGCCGCGATATCATTCTCTTCGCCGCAATCAGGGCAAGATTTAGATCTAAATCGAAAGTCGCACTGCAGCTTTTTACCTTGCTGTTCGACTATGCCCTGACAGCGGCGACCAAAGTGTTCGATAATGTCGCCATCGTCGTCTGTGAGTCCCCAGAATATATTGGCAAAATCGCATACAGGGCAATGCACTTGCACAGGTACCGATTTACTGTTGGGTTTAGCTTGGCCGACCTCGGGGAAATACAAGTCATAACCATTGGCTGCATAGTCGATGATAAGACAATCTTTTTTGCCTTCAGCGATTCGCAATCCACGGCCGATCATTTGTTGAAACAGACTGACTGAGGCGGTAGGGCGCAAAATTGCAATCAAATCCACATGGGGCGCGTCGAAGCCTGTCGTCAACACAGCAACGTTGACTAAAAACTTAAGCTCTTGGGCTTTAAAGCGTTCAATCGTCGCGTCACGTTCATTGTCGTGCGTTTGTGCTGTGATAATGGCACTTTGTGCAGCGTGAGCTTGGTTGAGTAGGCCAAAAATCTCATTAGCGTGGCGCACCGTTGCCGCAAAAATGATAATGCCTTTTCTATGTTGGCTCAGTTCAATGAGTTGTTTCACAATCGCAGTGGTCGCGCGGCCGTAATGTCCCAGTAAATCGTTAACCTCGGCTTCGGCATATTCGCCATTCTCGTTTGCTTTAAGTTGGCTGAAGTCGTACTGGGCACTGAGGCCATCAAACAGCGTTGGTGCTGTGAGGTAACCTTGCTTAATGAGTGGCCTGATGGGTAGCTCGAACACACAATGTTCGAACACTGCATGTTCGGGAGATCCTACTTTGCCGTGATAGTGCTGCTGGTAAATCCAGCCAGTGCCAAGGCGATAGGGCGTAGCGGTGAGGCCGAGCAATCTTAGTTGGGGATTTTTCGTGCGTAAATGATTGAGCACTTGTTGATACTGGCTGGTTTTCTCAAGGCTGACTCTGTGGCATTCATCAATAATCACTAATGAGAACGGCTGATCGAACTGGGTTAACCTCCGCGCCGCCGATTGAATGCTGGCGACGACGGTTTTCCCCTCAGTGGCTTTTTGATTGAGTCCCGCCGCATAGATACTGGCTTGTGCCGTGAGTAGGCCGACTTTCTCAGCATTTTGCGCGACTAATTCTTTCACGTGGGTGAGCACTAAGACCCTGCCTTTGGCGATGCGCGCCAATTCGGCGATCACTATGCTTTTGCCGGCGCCTGTGGGCAATACGAGTACGGCGGAAGCTTGGCTTTGCCTAAAATGGGCGATGGCGGCATTAACCGCTTGCTGTTGATAGTCTCTGAGTTTGACTGACACGCTGATAAAAAATCTATGCTGAATAAAAGTGAGGTCGCAAGCTTAACATAACAGGTAAAAAAAATGCCCCTGGTTGGAGGGGCAAGCTAGAGAAAGGAGCAATCACACACACTCTCTCAACAGGGTTCACTTTTAACCTGAGGTTTCAAAAGGGAGGTTCAGGTTACGCTTAGCCTATTGGGCATAGACTAAGCGTTGTGGACGTTGTTCGTAACTCGGATATTACTCAGTACGATTCAAGCGTGATTCAATCAAGGTCTCGATCACAGCTGGATCGGCCAAGGTTGATGCATCCCCTAAGTTGGTCACTTCGTTAGCGGCAATCTTACGCAGGAAGCGGCGCATGATCTTGCCCGAACGTGTCTTAGGTAAGCCCGTTGCCCATTGGATGAGATCTGGGGTGGCTAGCGCACCAATTTCTTTACGAACCCATTGACGCAGTTCTTGACGTAGCTCTTCGGTTTCTTCAGTGCCGCGGGTTAGCGTGACATACGCATAAATACCTTGGCCTTTAATATCGTGTGGGTAGCCAACTACCGCAGCTTCTGCAACCAGTTCGTGTGATACCAGCGCACTTTCGACCTCTGCCGTACCTAATCTATGGCCGGATACGTTGATTACGTCATCGACGCGGCCTGTTATCCAGTAGTAACCATCTTCATCGCGGCGGGCACCGTCACCGGTAAAATACATGCCGCGGAAAGTTTTAAAGTAGGTCAGCACGAATCGTTCGTGGTCGCCATACACAGTCCGCATTTGGCCCGGCCAAGAGTCGAGTAACACTAAGTTACCTTCGTTCTCACCCTCTAAAATATTCCCCATGTTATCGACTAAGGCGGGTTGAACACCAAAGAATGGACGGGTCGCTGAGCCTGGTTTAGTGTCGGTCGCCCCTGGTAGCGGCGTGATCAAAATACCGCCAGTTTCAGTTTGCCACCAAGTATCGACGATAGGGCAATGTTCATGACCTATGACCTCATGGTACCAACGCCATGCTTCTGGGTTGATGGGTTCGCCTACTGAGCCCATGATCCTCAAGCTGCTGCCATCGAACTTATCGAAGTGTTGCTTACCTTCGGCCATCAGCGCGCGAATTAAGGTTGGTGCCGTGTAAAGAATGCTCACTTTATGGCGGTCAATCATTTCGCCTAAACGGGCAGGGCTTGGATGATTCGGTACGCCTTCATGGATAAGCACAGTCGCACCATTGGCGAGTGGGCCGTAAACCATATAAGAGTGACCAGTGATCCAACCCACATCGGCGGTACACCAGTACACTTCGCCCGCTTTGTAGTCGAACACATATTCATGGGTCATAGACGCATAAACCATGTAGCCACCAGTGGTGTGCAATACGCCCTTGGGATTACCGGTTGAACCTGAGGTATACAGCAGGAATAACGGCGCTTCTGCGTCCATTTCCTCTGGTTGACAGTACTCAGATGCGGTTTCCATCAGTGAGTGCCACCACACATCTCGGCCTTCTACCCAATCCACTTTGCCGCCCGTGCGTTTAAGCACTATGACTTTTTCAACAGTAGTGACATCAGGGTTTTTTAAGGCATCATCGATGTTGCGTTTCAATGGGATAGCACGGCCACCGCGCATACCTTCATCTGAGGTAATAATGACTTTTGATTTGCCATCAATCACGCGAGAGGCGATAGAATCCGGTGAGAAACCACCGAAGACCACAGAGTGCACAGCGCCGATACGGGCACAGGCGAGCATAGCCACTGCGGCTTCTGGCACCATAGGCATGTAAATCGTGACTATGTCACCGCGGCGCACGCCTTGGCTGCGTAATGCGTTAGCGAATTTACACACATCTGCATGTAATTCACCGTAGGTAATTTTGCGTTGTTCGCTGGCGTTGTCGCCTTCCCAAATAATCGCCACGCGATCACTGTGCTCGGCTAAGTGACGATCTAAACAGTTGGCAGAAGCATTTAGGGTGCCGTCGTAAAACCAGTTGATCGATAAATTATGATCATCAAAAGAGGTTTTTTTAATTTTGGTATAGGGTTTTATCCAATCAATACGCTTGCCGTGTTCTCTCCAGAAACCTTCAGGATTGACAATCGACTCTTGGTACATTGTTTTATATTTATCGTTGTTTACAAGTGCATTGGCAGCGATATTGCCGGAGACTTTGTAGAGAGACTGCGAGCTCATAGGGCTTCCCTTTTGAAAAATTGCGTGGACTGAGTATGGTATGCAAGGGGGCGGCAACTCCATTAGACCTTGGTCTAGTTTTAAATTTTCCTTTATATTTAGTCTGTTGCATTAAAAATCCGGCTAGATTTTAGACAGGTTTTATCGCACAATAATCATAAAAAAGAGCAAAGTATGAATTTAACCTTAGTCGTCGCCGTTATTGCCGTCTGTTATGTCTCGCTTTTATTCCTATTAGCGTGGGGGGCGGAGCGTTGGTTTAGCCGGATCACCAAAAAGCTACAGGTCGGTATTTATGGCCTGAGCTTAGCGGTCTACTGCTCTTCGTGGAGTTTTTTAGGCACAGTCGGCCAATCGGCTAAGGATCTCTGGTCTTTTTTACCGATTTTTATCGGCCCCATTCTTATTTTCACCTTAGGTTTTGGCATGTTACGCAAGATGGTATTAGTGTCTAAGGCACAAAATATCACCTCAGTGGCCGACTTTATTGCCGCCCGATACGGCAAATCTCAAACCTTAGCCGCCTTAGTCACCTTAATAGCCTTGTTTGGCATCATGCCCTATATCGCCCTGCAGCTTAAGGCGATGGTGTTCAGCCTTAACCTGTTTCAACCCGCAAACGATCCCCTCGATGGCGTGACAATTCCGTTACTGATCACGTCTTTATTAGCCATATTTGCCATTTTATTTGGTACCCGCAAACTCGATGCCACCGAGCACAATCCCGGCATGATGCTTGCGATTGCCTTTGAGTCTCTGGTGAAGCTCGCCGCATTTTTATTGGTCGGCGTCGTCATTAGTTTTGGGGTGTTCGATGGTTTTGGGGATATTTGGCAGCAGGCGAATGCGCAGTCGCTGATTAATTATCCCAATCCCCGTATCGAAGCTTTAATGCCTGAGTTACTTGTCGGAATGGCGGCGTTTTTGTGTATGCCAAGGCAGTTCCATGTGATGGTGGTGGAATGCGCCGATGAGTCTGTGCTGTCGAAAGGACGTTGGCTGTTTCCCATCTATTTAGCGCTTTTTGGTTTATTTGTTGGACCGCTCGCCTTGGCGGGGAAGATCATCCTCGGCGATTCAGTGTCGGCCGATACCTATGTGATTAATTTGCCACTCGCTTTAGATCAACCTTTGCTGGCGGTGATTGCACTGCTGGGCACACTTTCGGCGGCAACCGGCATGGTGATAGTGGCGGTGGTGACCATTAGTGTGATGGTGAGTAACGAATGGCTGGTGCCTGTGATGCTGCGCACGGGCCATATCCGCGAGAAAAACTTCAGCCAGTTCTCGCAGTTGTTGCTCAATGCCCGCCGTTTGGCGATCGTGATCATTCTTGGCTTAGGTTATGGCAGTTATCTGGCCTTAGCGGACAGTGATTCCTTATCCCATCTCGGCATGTTGTCCTTCGGGGCTTTTGCTCAGTTAGCGCCTGCCTTAGTGGGCGGACTCTATTGGAAACACGGCAATCGTGCTGGGGTATTTTTAGGGCTCGGCGTGGGCTTTACGCTGTGGTTTTACATCATGTTGCAGGGCATGACAGATGTGCAAAGTTCATCGGTGTTCTTGTCTGGCGTCGCGAGCGAGAAAGGCCTGCTAGATGCGATAACGCCCAATGTGCGTGATGCGCTAACGGCACTTTTTGCCAATATCGCCTGTTATATTTTGGGGTCGATTTGGTTTAGGGCGGGTGTGGCCGAGCGTATTCAGGCCAGTGCCTTTGTCAGTCCTGGCAAGTTGAAAAACAGCGCCAATAAGAAAAATGGCCCGATTTCACAGCAGGATTTGCTTATTCTCGCCAGTCGATTCGTCAGCCCAACACGGGCCTACGAGAGTTTTAGCCGTTTCTCAATTGACGCCGTAAAAAGTGATAGTTGGCATAAAGCGGCGCCGCCAGAGCTGATTTTCCACACGGAACGTTTATTAGCGGGCGTACTCGGCGCCTCAAGCGCGGCGTTGGTGATGGATTCTGTGCTACAAGGGCGTGATTTGGCGCTGGATGAAGTGTTCAGTCTAGTCGATGAAGCTTCATCGAAAATTATGCTCAGCCAAGACATGCTGCGCGGCGCGATTGAGCACGCCTATGAAGGCATGAGCGTGATAGATAGCGATCTCAACCTAGTAGCTTGGAATTATAAATATGTGGAGCTGTATCAATATCCCGATGGATTCTTGCAGCAGGGCATGCCCATCAGCGAAGTGATCCGTTTTAATGCGGCGCGGGGTTATTGCGGTGAAGGGGAAATCGAACAGCAGGTTGAACAGCGGGTGCAGCACATGCGTAATGGCACGCCGCACACTTCTGAGCGCCATCGCAGGGACGGTAAAGTGATTAAAATTCAAGGTAATCCCATGCCAGACGGTGGCTTTGTGATGACCTTTACCGATATTACTCAGTATCGCGAGCAGGAGCGCGCACTGCTCGAGGCCAATGAAACCTTAGAAAGCCGCGTTAACGAACGTACCTACGAATTAGCCATGTTGAACAGTGAGTTACTCGAGGCTAAGGCGCAGGAAGAAATTGCCAACGCCTCCAAGAGTCGCTTCTTGGCCGCCGTTGGCCATGACTTAATGCAGCCACTAAATGCCGCGCGGTTGTTTACCGCATCTTTATCTCAGTATCCCAATTTAGATCGCGAGGCCAGAACCACCTTATCCCATGTGAATAGCTCGCTAAAGATCGCCGGCGAGTTGCTTACCGATCTGCTGGATATTTCTAAACTCGATTCCGGCATGGTGGAGGTGAATCGGCGTGACTTTGCGATTTCAGAACTGATCAACGGCTTATCCGTAGAGTTTGAGGCGATGGCAGCGGACAACCAAATCCGTTTTAAGATGATCCCATGCAGCGCGACCGTTAATTCTGATCCTTCGTTGTTACGCCGAGTCCTACAAAACTTTTTAACCAATGCCTACCGTTACGCCCGTGGCGGCAGAGTCTTGTTTGGTTGTCGCCATCGCGGTCATTATCTTGAGATCCAAGTATTAGACACGGGCTGTGGTATCGATGAAAAGGAAACCCAAGAAATTTTTAAAGAATTCAAGCGGCTGAATAATCCTAAGAGCAACAATGTCAGCGGCTTAGGCTTAGGTTTAGCGATTGCCGATCGCATCAGTAAAGTGCTGGAACACGGCATTCAGGTTTCATCCCATTTAGGCCGCGGCTCGGTATTCTCTATTTGCGTGCCGCTCGGGGAGACTGTGCGTCAGCCGCAAGTGAAGGCGTTGCCGTCGCTGCTGCAGCCGTTATCGGGTATCAAAGTGCTGTGTATCGACAACGAAGAGGCGATTCTTGCGGGGTTAGAAAGTCTATTAAGTCGTTGGCAATGTGAGGTTATTTGCGCAAAAGATTTATCTGATGCACGCATTAAGCTAGGGCTGAAAGGCGTTGCGCCAGATATTGTGCTCGCCGATTACCACTTAGATGATGGCCAAAATGGCGTTGATGCGATGGACGGTATTCGTGCCCTGTACGGCAAAGACTTGCCCGGCATTTTGATCACCGCCAATACCCGTAAAGAGCTGGTGGAAGATGTGCAACGCCGCGGCTATCACTATATGGCGAAAATGATAAAACCTGCCGCGCTGCGCGCCTTGATTTCTAGCTTAGTGAAATAAGTTTAGTAGCATGTGTTTTGCATAATTAACTTAGCAAAACTAGCTTGGCAAGATAGGTTTAGTAATAGGCGCTCGGTAAAATGAGTTTAGTGGAGTCGGTACGTTAATCGAAAGTCCAGATAACCCGCGCAGTTGCTATGCGGACTATCTGGACTAAACACAGGGCTAAAAGTTTGGTTGGCTAAAGGTTTGTCATCGTTCTTTAGTTCATCCCTAATCAAGTGAATGATCAGAGTTTGAAAACGGCGAGTTTGCCATTTAAATTCAGTGATAACTCCGCCAAACTTTCACTTTCTTGGGCTAGATAGGTTGCCGATTCAGAAACTTCGAGCGCTGAGTTATTAATCCCGCACACGTTTCTGTTCATGTCTTCAGCGACCACACTTTGTTCTTCTGCGGCGGTAGCGATATGGGTCGCCATGTCACTCACATGTTTGATGTGGGCTACGATAAGCGATAAATCACTTCCCGCTTTTGCCGATTGACTCACACTGTTTTCTGCCAGCGCACGGCTTGCATCCATTGCCTTAGCGGCGCTCACGGCCCGTTGTTGCAATAATGAAATCGTGTTCTGAATTTCTTCGGTTGATTGTCTGGTGCGACTGGCGAGTTGTCTCACTTCATCGGCGACCACTGCAAACCCTCGTCCTTGCTCACCTGCGCGGGCGGCTTCAATGGCGGCATTCAGTGCGAGTAAGTTAGTTTGATCTGAAATTGCGCTGATCACTGAGGTGACTTCGCTGATCTGCATGACTTCCTCTTTAAGCATGTTCACTTGATCCGTCGCTTGCTCCACTTCTTTGGCGAGGGCATGAATTCCGTCCACACTGGCGTGAACATCTTGGTCGCCAAGGCCTGCTTCCCATGTGGCTTCTTTGGTATCTTTGGCTGTGCTCTCCGCATTATTCGCCACATCGGCGATAGTGGCGCTCATTTCATTCATGGCGGTGGCGAGCTGGGCAAGCTGATCCCGCTGATTATTCACCGCTTGATTGGTTTCCTCTGCGGTTGAGGCGATACGAGCCGAGGCATGGGCAACATTATCAGCGCTATGACTCGCTTCCAGTAAGGTGCTACGAATCGAGCCAATGCTTTGGTTGATGTTGCGGGCTAAGGTGCCAAGCTCGTCTTTACCATAGACCTTTAATTGCGTGGTTAAATCCCCCTTTGTGATGGCGAGCATCGTTTGATTTACATCAACCAGTGGCCGAGTGATAGAGTGACTAATGGCATAACCTAGCCAAGCCATGAGCAAGATAAGCACTAATGTCGTGCCTCCCATGACAAAATACTCATGCCAAATGGTGGCTTCGATATCTTGGAGCAACATGCCTGAGCCCAAGATCCAGCCCCAAGGTTTAAATCCCATTACCAGTGACATTTTTTGCGCCGATTTACCGTTAGCTGTCGTCCAGCGGTATTCGACTAAGCCTTGTTTGCCATCACGGCCGAGTTCGACCATTTTGTACCAGTAGTTTTCTTCGCCTTGATTGCCCATTTGTTGGCCAACTAATTCTCTTTTGATGGGGTGGACGATGACGCGCCTCGATTCATCAATCACAAACAAGTAGTTATCATTATCAAAGCGCATGTCGTTCAACATGTCCTTGGCGGCTTGCTGTGCTTGCTCTAAGGGCAGTGATTGGGATAACGCCTGAATGCGGCTGCTGGCGAGGGACAATACGGCATTAAGCCGTGCCTCACGCTCCGCCATCAGATTGTGCTTTAAAGCGGTAACAGAAATAACGAGTAAAATTAAGGCGCCTGCGAGGGCGATGATGAGCTGTAATGCGAGTTTGCGATTGACGGCTATGTCAGCGAGTTTGAACATATGATCTCCATGTCTTGGTGTAGCTATTTAAGCCATTCCTCAGCTCAATTTGTTGGCGGATATTGGCGAAAGATGTGTGGGGTAAAGTTAGCGATATAAGCATTGCTGGCTTTGGTAAAATTTCCAGTTGGCGAATTAAATAAATGCACTAAATTACAGAGTATTAATGGAAATTGTGAGCAATATTGCAATTGCAACCTTAGCGCGTTTATCTATCGAGAGGATACGAGATTCGAACAAGGGAAGGGGCTGCTGAGTACTGATATAAGCCAGGCAGTTCGAACCCCTAGCGCACAGTGCGCAGGGGTTCGTTTATTCGACATTAAAGGCTTATTGAGTTGAAAGAGCGTTAAGCTAAAAAATGGCCAAGCGTTAAAGTATCAACCGTGGCTGATAAGCTGCGGCTCAAGACTTTTTGATACCGCGCTAATACCTGCTGCGACTTGCTTCATCGCACTGGTGAGTTGGCTTAATTGTGCTGAGCTAATCACATAGGGCGGCATGATATAGATAAGGTTAGCGAAGGGGCGAACCCACACCCCTAAATCAACAAATTGTTGCTGTAGCTCAGCGGTATTGACGGGATCATGCATCTCTAACACGCCGACAGCGCCGAGGACTCGCACGTCCTTAACACTCGGTAAATCAATCGCATCCTTAAGTTCTAAGCGCATTTGCTGCTCGATAGCGGCCACTTGCGTTTGCCATTCATTGCGGTTAATTAAGTCTAAGCTCGCACACGCCGCCGCGCAGGCCAGCGGGTTGCCCATAAAGGTCGGCCCATGCATAAACACGCCAGCGGGAGATTGGCTGATTCCTTGGGCGACTTTATCGGTACACAGCGTTGCCGCTAGGCTGATGTAACCGCCCGTTAGCGCTTTACCTAAACATAAGATATCTGGAGTGATATTGGCGTGTTCATAGGCGAACAGCTTGCCTGTGCGGCCAAAGCCAGTAGCGATTTCATCTAAGATTAATAGCACATCAAACTCATCGCACAGGGCGCGAATACCCGCTAAATAATCTGCGCTGTAAAAACGCATCCCGCCAGCGCCTTGCATGATTGGCTCTATAATCACAGCAGCAATATCATGGTGATTTGCACTTAAAATGCTGCGCATTGCGGTTAAATCATCGGCTTGTAAGGCTTCGCCAAAGGCGGTTTGTGGTGCAGGCACAAAGGATTGTTTTGTCAGCGCATCGCCAAACATAGTGTGCATGCCACCTTCGGGATCGCACACGCTCATGGCGGCAAAGGTATCGCCGTGGTAACCCTTCTTAACGGTAAGAATGCGTTGTTTTAGCGGCCGCTCTTTATGTGCGCCTTGCTCCTGCGAGCTCTTACTTTGCAAACTCTTACCTTGCAAACTTTGACCTTGCCAATATTGCAACGCCATTTTGATCGCCACTTCGACTGAGATAGAGCCAGAGTCGCATAAAAAGATTTTCGTCAGCGGCTCGCAGGTCATAGCGATAAGTTTTTTACACAGTTCAATGGCGGGTTCATGGGTGATGCCGCCAAACATCACATGGCTCAGCTGATGCAGCTGTTTTTCCATCGCGGTTAATATCTCGGGATGCGCATAACCGTGCACACAGGCCCACCATGAGCTAGTGCCATCGACCAGCTTGCGGCCATCGACGAGTTCGAGCTCGCAGCCCTTCGCACTATGTACACCAAAAACAGGAAGAGAACGGGTCATTGAGGTGTAAGGATGCCAAATATGGGCGCTATCAAAATCAAAATCGAGTAAATTGCGCATAAATGCTCACTAAGTTGGTGGTAAAATAGCCATTAGTAAACTGGATTCACTGGTTGGCGTTGACAGTTTAAGGGCTGAGGTTATCCTAGCCAAGATAAAAGACAGAATAAAAAGGGTGTTCAATGTCGCAGTTGCAAGTTCGTCATGATTGGAAGCGGGAAGAAATCGAAGCCTTATTTGCGCTGCCGATGAATGATTTGTTATTTAAAGCCCACAGCATTCACCGTGAAGTGTACGATCCCAATGAAGTGCAAATTAGCCGCTTGTTATCGATTAAAACCGGTGCTTGCCCTGAGGATTGTAAATACTGCCCGCAGAGCGCCCGTTATGACACAGGTCTAGAGAAAGAGCGTTTGCTGGCAATGGAAACTGTGCTGACCGAAGCGCGCAGCGCTAAAGCCGCGGGGGCTTCTCGTTTCTGCATGGGGGCCGCTTGGCGTAACCCAAAAGAAAAAGACATGCCGTACCTTAAGCAAATGGTACAAGAAGTCAAAGCCTTAGGCATGGAAACTTGCATGACGCTCGGCATGCTTTCTGAAGATCAAGCGAACGATTTAGCCAGCGCAGGCTTAGATTATTACAACCACAATTTAGATACTTCGCCTGAATACTACGGCGATGTGATCACCACACGTACCTATCAAAATCGTCTAGATACACTGACAAATGTGCGCGCCTCAGGCATGAAAGTCTGCTCTGGCGGGATTGTCGGCATGGGTGAAAAGGCGACGGATCGTGCAGGCTTACTGCAACAGTTGGCCAATTTACCGCAGCACCCTGATTCAGTGCCGATCAATATGTTAGTCAAAGTGGCGGGCACGCCGTTTGAGAAACTTGACGATCTCGATCCACTCGAGTTTGTGCGTACTATTGCTGTAGCGCGTATTTTAATGCCACTTTCGCGCGTGCGTTTATCGGCTGGCCGCGAAAATATGAGTGATGAACTGCAGGCCATGTGTTTCTTTGCTGGCGCCAACTCGATTTTCTACGGTTGCAAATTGCTGACTACGCCAAACCCAGAAGAAAGCGATGATATGGGGCTATTCCGACGTTTAGGTTTACGTCCAGAGCAGGGCGCAGCGGCAAAATTGGAAGAAGAAAGTGCAGTATTAGCCAAAGCAGCAGCCTATCAAGATAAGTCATCGGCACAATTCTATGACGCGGGTGCTTTGTAAGAACACTGAGTTCATGTTGTTTGACGCACATTGTTGGATAACATGTCAATCCTGTTGGTCGTAGTCTGTTTTGACTGCGGCCGACAGGCTTATTAAATGTGCTCTATTTCTAAGGCAACCGTCTTAAACCGAACACTCATAGGGTAATCATTGTTGAGACCATTGTTGAAACAGTCATTTTTGAGTCAGTCATGCTTGAGGCTACATCGATGAGTTCTCTGCTTGAGACTAAAATTGCCGCCCGTCAGCATGCTTTGCGTGAGCAAGGATTACTGCGACAACGTAAAGTGCTGAGTGTCGATCATGCCCTTAACACCAACGCATCCACTTCGAGCCCACGTTTTGTGTTCGAAGGTCGCGCCTATGTCAATTTCAGCAGTAATGATTATTTAGGTTTATCCCGCGTACCACAACTCGCTGAGGCCTTGCACCTTGGCGCGCAAACCTACGGTGTGGGTAGCGGCGCATCGCCCTTAGTGACAGGATACAGTGACGCACATTTGGCGCTGGAGCGTGAGCTTTGCGCCTTAACGGGACATGAAGCGGCATTGTTATTTTGCTCGGGCTTTAGTGCTAATACGGCGCTGATGAAAACCCTGTTTGATCAGCACGATATTGTGGTTGCCGACAAACTCGTACATGCCTCCATTATTGATGGTTTGCAAGATAGTGGCGCGCAGCTGAAACGTTTTTTACACAATTCCTTAGAAAGCGCTGAGCGGTTACTTGCTCGAAATCAAACATCGGCGTTAATCACTGAAAGCGTGTTTAGCATGGACGGAGATTGTGCGCCAATTGCCCAGTTATCGGCGCTTTGTCGCCAACATCATACTTGGTTGGTTGTCGATGATGCCCATGGTTTTGCGGTGCTCGATGGTTATCACAATGCAGAGGCCGCCAAGCTTATCGATGTGCAAGTGGTGACCTTTGGTAAAGCCTTAGGTTGCCAAGGCGCGGCCGTGTTGGGGAGTCAGGCGCTGATCGATTTTTTGGTCAGTAACGCCCGCGAATATATTTACTCGACTGCTTTATCGCCCGCCAATGCGGCGCTAGCCTTAGCCGCGACTCAGTACAGCACAGCACATCCCGAGTTACAGCAACAACTGCTTGAGAATATTAAGCTATTCAAACGGTTATGCCGAGAGGCTAATGTGCCCCTTTTAGGTTCAGATACCGCGATTCAGCCGCTGATCATTGGGGATGCGTTGCAAACCTTGCAAGTAGCCGAGGAGCTAAGGGCTGCAGGAATTTGGGTTGGCGCGATTCGCCCGCCGACCGTGCCTGTAAGCTCTGCGCGTTTACGCATCACCTTAACGGCAGCCCACGCCGCCGAAGATATTACGGCGTGTGTTGCGCAATTAGCTCAAGTGCTCAGTCGCGTCGGTGTGCCGCTTGTGACTGAACGACAAGCTGCGGATGATCACAGATAAATGTACGCTATAGAACGCGTTATTCTATTGAATTTTAAGTTTTTATGGTTGAGTGTTAACTGCAATGCCAAGCCCGATTAAATCCAGCAAGCCCAACGCGAGTGAACCAAGCTCTAACGCGCTCCAGTCCAGTGAGCCCAAGTCGAGTGAGTCCAAATCTTGCGAGTCAACAGCTCACGAGTCGAGTGTGAGCGAATCTGCTGTAATGCAAGCTTTTGAAAAACAAGCGATTGAAAAAGTAGCTGTTGGAAAAAGAGCAATTGACAAAGAATCCAATGTTCACGGTGCTCAGATTGCAGAACGATTCTCTGCAGCGGCCCATAGTTATCAAGACCATAATCAGTTACAGCGTTTGAGCGCCGCCAGTTTACTCAGTGAGTTTATCGCCCAAGGTCATCTGTTGGACATTGGCGCAGGCCCTGGGACCGATTTTGCGGCGTATCACTCTGAACATCAATCAGGTTGTCACTCTGAGCATGGTTCGATACAAAATCCACCGACAGCTGTGTTTGCCGTGGATATCGCCCTTGGCATGTTACACAAGCTAAAACAAACTTATCCCGATTATCATGGGGTTTGTGCCGATGCCGAGTGTTTACCCTTTGTCGATGGTTGCATCGATGTGATTTATTCGAATCTGGCTTTGCAGTGGTGTGCGAATTTTCCCGCCGCGGTAGCCGAAATGGCACGGGTGCTAAAGCCGGATGGCGAGTGTCATTTGAGCTTAGTGGCGCAGGGGAGTTTGAATCAATTAGCCGAATTAGGCTTAAGAGTGAATGACTTTTCGACACTGGAGGCGCTAAAAACTGCATTTAAACTCGATACATGGCAGTTCTTAGAGGTGCAGCTCATTCCTATGACAGTGTATTTTGATACTCTCAAAGCATTACTCTATTCCATCAAAGGGGTGGGCGCCTCGGTGCAATCGGCCAGTGCAACCCATTCAGCTAGTTCAATCAGTTTAGCCAATTCAATCAGTTTAGATCATTCAACGATTCAGTCAGCAGGAGAGGTTGCTGGCGCAATAGCCGCTGCAGAATTAGCCCCGCGGCTGCGTGGTCGCCAAGATTGGCAGGCATTGCAGGCCAAAGCCGAATCCTTACGTGTACCCCAAGGTTTGCCGTTAACCTACCAGATAGTGCAGATACGTGCTCGGCGCAGGATGTAAAAGTTTCACACTATGTTTTAGCTACAACAATATTCATGCACACATACTTAGCATTGATTAGCGATAGGGACTTTGATTTGTGGACTTGTGGATTTAAAGGTCTACAGGTTTGCGTTTTAGCTTTATGGAGAGTGCACTTCACAAAAGTGCACTCAATAGCGACAGATAAGGATCTAATATGTTTTTTGTAACAGGTACAGATACCGACAGTGGTAAAACCTTAGTCTCATCGGCGCTGTTAACCGCGGTGAACCGTTTGGGCGCGATAGCCAGTGCTGACTCGGCTGTGAGTATTTTAGCGTCTAACACGCTGTCGACCTTAGGTGTTAAGCCCATTGCCTCGGGCTGCGCACAAACCTCCGAAGGCTTGCGTAATGCCGATGCACTGCAGTTGATGACTTCATCGTCGCTGAAACTTACTTATCCTGTCATTAATCCTTTTACCTTTGAACCTGCAATTGCGCCGCATATTGCTGCCGCCCAAGTGGGCGTGAGCTTAGCGCCTGAGGCTATTATCGAAAGTTTGGATTTAGCGGCATTTGCTCAAGCGGATTTTTGTTTGATTGAGGGCGCGGGTGGCTGGCGTTTGCCCTTAGGCGAGGGCCGATATTTATCGGAGGTGGTACAGAGATTAGAACTGCCAGTGATACTCGTGGTGGGCATGAAGCTCGGTTGCTTAAATCACGCACTGCTCACTCAAGAGGCAATATTGGCCGATGGGCTTAAGATTGCAGGTTGGGTCGCCAATTGTGTCGACCCGAATATGAGTATGTTTGCGGAAAACTTGGCGAGTCTTAAAGAGATGATGTCAGCGCCTTTCCTCGGCTGTGTGCCTTTTCTTGATGATCCCAGTGCTGAAAATGCCGCCGATTATCTTGATACTTCGCCGCTTTTTCAAAGCGTTGAGGCTAATGCATAGGCAGTGCCTAACTAATGTTTAGCCGCTGAGCGGCTTAATGCTTTCATCTAAGCGTTACCGCTAATGTATTTAGACAAAAAAATAAGCCTCACATTACGTTGAGGCTTATTTATATCAAGGCTACTGATTAATGCTCGCAAATGAGTGACTGCACATTAAAGCTAAGAGTCACTATCAGCGATTGATCTGTTGCTTCAATGCCGTTGAGGCTTTAAAGCTGGGCTGATTGTAACCGTCGATTTCTATGGCTTCGCCCGTTTGTGGATTACGGCCCGTTTTAGCGACATGGTATCTGAGTTCAAAGGTGCCAAATTGTGGCAGGAAAATTTTCTCGCCTTCGCTCAAGGCGACGTGGATCTGTTGCAGTATCTGCTCAACCACAGGTTTAGTACTCGCTTGAGATACATTGAGCTCGGCGGCAATACGTTGGATAAGTTGTGCTTTGTTCATAGAAACCTCTGAAGTCAGCTTAGGTTCAATCGAAGGGGAGTTATAACAAGCTCGTCCCGAGATTGAAAGCCATAGCAAGCTCAGCGCAGTTGATTGGTGTTTTATTGACAGGCTTGTGAAGCTTTTGGTGATTGTGTGTTGCTAAAGTAAGTACAAGTTTGTCGGATTGAGTGGTGGGCTGATTTTACTGGGCGAAGTGACTGACTTAATTTAAAGGCTTATTGAAAGCCTTAGTTTAAAACCTTAGTTAAAAGGCCTAAGCGCAAGGCGTATTGCGCTTAGGCTATGGATTGAACACTATTCAACCGTTGGGTGATGAGAAATCCCTTTTAACGCTTGCCTATGAAAAGAGTGTTTCTTCCAGAGTGCGACCTTTCAGCAGCATCTTGTATTGCCATTGATGCTGATTGAAGAGGGCGAATAGGCGCATCTCAATATCACTGTTGTGCGCTTTTTCTGTATTTGTATCTAGCTGGATAATAAACACATTGCTTTGTTTTGAGCTGATGTTCACCACTCCCGCCAGTTTTGCCACTTCCGCTTGCAGTACATCGCTGTCACAGCTTTGCATGGTTAACGTCAGGTAATCGCTGTCGGTCGACGCATGCATTGACACAGCTTGACTCAGTTGGCCTTTATCTAAATACAACACTTGATCGCACAACTTTTCGAGCTCATCGAGATTATGGGAGCTGATCATAAAGGTTGTGGTGGGTGATAAGGCTTTGACCAGTTCACGGACTTTTTTCGCATTGGCAGGGTCGAGTCCCGCCGTCGGTTCATCTAATAATACTAATTCTGGCGAGCCAATCAGCGCCTGCGCAATCGATACACGTTTACTCATACCGTGGCTAAGACTAGGCGGTTTTTGCTCTGCAACATCAATTAGATCGACCAAGGCCAACACGCGCAGTGCCTCTTGCTTTGCTTGCTCCACGTTCATGCCCTGCAGGCGAGCGAAAAATATTAACTGGCTGACAATCGTCAAGTTGGGATCGAGTACTGCATCCTGGGGCAAAGCGGCAATCTTGCCTAAGAGCTTAGGGCTATTGGGGGCTTCACCGAGTAGGGTTATGGTTCCAGAGCTGGGTGATAAATAGCCGCATAACAGGCTAAAAAGTGTGGTTTTACCCGCGCCATTGGGACCGACAAGGGCGATGGGGGCACCCGCTTCAAGGCTGAAACTTACATCATTTAGCGCCTTTTTGCTGCCGTAAAGCTTCGACAGCCCTTGGCATTGGATCAGACTCATAGCGAGCTCCTTTGCATATAAATTCTGCCGAGCAAGAGGGCCACAGCGGTTTGTAACAGTGGAATCGGGGCATAGATTAAGCTATTGAGTCCATTGGTATTGAGCATGTCCGACAGTTGAGCACCGGGTAATACCCACTGGAGTTGTGCTAGTAGGCTAGATTGATTCGCTAACACCACGATAGTGATGGAAATCACTGTCCATAAAATGGTGGCAAACACCATAGCTTGGCGTGCCGTGCGCGCATACAGGGACAATAAAGTCATCACAGCCGTGTAGGGCAAGATCACTATGATGAGGTTAAGACCCACCAAGGCGCCAGATGTTAACGCAGATAAAAACAGTTGGCTGTCGCGGCTGAGCGCGAGGGCGACAGTGGCGATAATCGTTAATAGGATCAGTAAACCTTGGATCAGAATTTGGCCGAGAAAACGGCCGAACAATAAGCTGTCACGGCTAGTGCGTATGGTTAAAAAGCGCAGCGTGCCGCGGGTTTTATCCGATGAGAACTGATCGGCGGCGATAAGAATACTGAACAGTGGAAACAAATACAGCGCAAAGCACCAAAACACCGCCATTTCGGCCACGGGCCACTCAAAGAGCACATTGAGGGTATTGGCACCAAATAAACTGTCAATGATATCTTTTACATTGGGCTGCAATAACATGGCCGATGCACTTTGAATGGGGTAAAGCAGAAGTACACCCCAAACTAAACCAAAGGCGACCAAGGCGATGATCCCGCGGGTATTAAATAAAAATTTGCGCAGTTCAAACATGGCGATAATAAACATGTTGTTGAAACTGCTGGGTGGATTATTGGTCATGTGCTGTCTCTATTCTTTTTTGCGCTAGGTTCAGGGGCTATGGTGCTTGGCGCGACTATGTTGGTGCGGTTCAGTTTCTCACCCTTGGGTAGACAGTGGATTGGTCCATAAGTGCCATGTTGCTCACATAGCACTTATTATCCATCGGTATTTATCAGTCATTATCTATCGCTAATTAGCTCAAAGAGGCAATTAACTCATCAAGTTTTTGCGTCAGTTCAGCCACTTGTCGCTCAAGCTCGGTCACTCTTTTAGTCAATTCAAGCGGCTCAGCATCCAAAGACACAGCGACATGGGCGACGGTATGGCTCGCACTTTCGGGCTGCGCAGTTTCGAGTTGCGATGAGGCGGCAGAGAATAATTCCACATAACGGGATTCACGGCGACCGGCTTCTCTGGGTAATTGTTTTAAGAAGGGCTTTTCACGGCCCATTAATTGGCGGATGCAATCTTCCACGTCGATCACGTCTTTAAATTCGTGTAGGCGATTGCTGCGGGTCCGAAGTTCTCCCGGTGTTTGTGGGCCACGTAATAGCAACAAACAGACGATGGCGAGTGCGGCGGGGGACAGTTGAAGTTCGCTGAATTCGGTATTGCAGAATCTGTGTTTGTATTTAACGACGCGGCTGCCGAATCCCGACTGTTCGCTGATCAAACGTTTCCGATTTAGGGAATCAACGGCGATTTGCACTTGGGTTTCACTGAGTTCGAGTACGGGTTCGCGGCTGGTTTTTTGATTGCAGGCTAAGGTCAATGAGTTTAGCGAGAGTGGATATTGCTCGGGGGTGGTGATTTCTTTCTCAAGCAGGCATCCGATGACTCTGGCTTCGTGTAACGTGAGTTCCATATAAGCTCCAAAGAAAAAAGCATGGCTTTGTTTATAACAGAGCCATGCTTAATATCCTAGGAGTTGTCAGTCAAACTCTGCCTTAGTGGCGGTAAACTGTACAATTTTAACGCTAAGTCCTGAATAGAGTTGATTATTCTGCTGTTTCAGTTAAACGCAGACCATCATTATCTATGCTCAGTTGGCCATTCTTAAATAAGCCACCTATGGCTTTTTTGAAGGCTTTTTTACTCATGCCAAGCTGATCGTAAATGATTTCAGCATCGGTTTTATCGGTCAGGGCTAAGAAGCCGCCAGCCTGTTTGAGTTTGATCAGAATGATGTGGGCGTGCTTATCTAATTCTTGTTTGCTGCCTTGTTGCAGCACAAGATCAATTTTGCCGTCGCGGCGCACTTGTTTGATGAAACCTTTGAGTCTTTGGCCGAAACGCAGTTTTTGGAACACTTCGTTTTCGTAAATCACGCCCCAATGGGCATGATTAATAATGGCTTTGTAGCCTAAATCTGTGGTGCCGCCGATGTATAAATCGACCTGCTCACCGACTGTGTACTCAGGCTCTGTCTTATCGAGGAACTTATCGATTTTTGATGAGGCCATGATGCGTTCATCGGCGCGGTTGGCGTGTACATAAACCAGATATGAACGGCCTTCTTCGATAGGCTTATGTTGCTCACCGAAGGGCAGTAATAAATCTTTATCTAAGCCCCAGTCTAAAAAGGCGCCATAAGGGCCGGTTGCGACGGCTTTTAAGTAGGCGAATTCACCTACCTGTGCCAATGGACGGCGCGTGGTAGCAATCACGATATCTTCAGAATCTAGATACAGAAACACGTCAAGCAGATCACCGACTTGGCAGTCTTTTGGGGTGACTTTGTTTGGCAGCAGTACTTGCCCTAATTCGTGGGCGTTTAAATACACGCCAAAGCTGACTTGTTTTACAACCTCAAGTTTGCAGGTTTTACCTATCTGTACCATGGATCTCTCTGTGCATAATGGAATGTGATTCGGTTGCGATTATACACTTCGGTGCTGAAACTGCAGCATTATTGTCTTTGAGCTTTATCTTAGCGTGTGTGAGCCGTCACTCAGCGCAGGTTTGACCACGCATTGTGTCTCGGAGGAACCATTGATTTGTGGCGGGTTTGGCGCCGTGATATGGGTTGTTTGGCTTCGCTTAATGTTGGCAAATGTGCATCACTTGAGTGACACACAAAAATCAGGGATATTTGCAGGGGTAAATGTCAATAAAAGTGACAAAGGTGATATAAAAAATATTGAACAGACTCGTACGACGTTTATGGGTTAACTAACTAATATTACTCTATTTAAAACCAATGGGTGGCGGGTGGTTGTTAAGCAAGTGTTTATTATATTTTAATGCAAAAGATTAAATGAGATTCTTGCTTGCATTCTGTGACATTGCGCGGTTTAATTGCGCCGTTCAACGACTTTGCTCGTTGCAGACATTACAAATATTACGTGAGTAATAAAGGTTTTATGGTTCACCAGTCATTAACCGTGTAATTGACAACATATCGATTTACATGGGGTTAAGAGGGTTTTTATTAGCTAATGCACAAGCATCCATTTTTTGCACTTTGCCTAAAAGTGTCACAATGCCAACGCTCGATTGTCGTACCATACGATGATACTGGCCTTAAGCATCTCACGTTGATCCGCATCAATTCTGGCCGCGAAGAAGCCAATAGTCCCCTGTTAAAATAATCTTGCCTAGCGATAAGCTGGTTTGGCGTTTTCGCTAGTTCAGTGTTATCGGTTTTCGTTTTCTACTTGTGTTATCGGTTTCTGAAGGTCTTAATCTCTTTTGAACGTCTTTAAGCTACTTATTAGCTTGATGTTTTAAGGATGCGACTCAGGATGTTATTTGGCTTTTTGGCGGTATTTGCGCCCTTTAGCCTGAGGATAAATGCAAGCGAGGCAAGTAAAGATAGCTTTACTGAGGTAAGGGAATAAGCTTTCCCTTCAATATGATACGATGTATTGCGCTAAGATGAGTTGACTCTTGCGCTATTAATGAAAATCGCAGCAATGTCACTTACACTAGCGTGACGTTGCGGCATTAAGGAGAAGGTAAAATCTACCTTCGTGTATGTCAGGTAAGGTGTCCCTTTGCCTGGGTTTGTCGAACGGGCGGTTGTGCTATTAAGCCATAACCGTTTAACCCATTTTTTAATAGACGGGCTAAATAATAATGAATGATTGGTCTATTGATGATGCTCGTGCTGGGTACAATGTTACTCACTGGAGCCAAGGTTTTTATGGGATTAGCGATCAAGGTGAGGTGACTGTGTCACCGGACCCCAAAAATCCTGATTACAAGATTGGCTTAAATGAGCTAGCCAAAGACATGGTTAAGGCGGGAGTCGCTTTACCTGTACTAGTTCGTTTTCCGCAGATCCTGCACCACAGAGTGAACAGTTTGTGCCAAGCATTCGACCAAGCGATACAGAAGTACGAGTATCAGGCGGACTATTTGCTGGTTTACCCGATTAAAGTAAACCAACAGCAAACTGTGGTGGAAGAGATCCTGGCGAGTCAGGCATCAAAAGAAGTACCACAACTGGGTTTAGAAGCGGGCAGTAAGCCTGAGCTGATGGCTGTGTTAGCCATGGCGCAAAAAGCCAGTTCAGTCATTGTATGTAATGGTTATAAAGATAATGAATATATCCGTTTAGCACTGATTGGTGAAAAGTTAGGCCACAAGGTTTACATCGTTTTAGAAAAACTGTCTGAACTGAAAATGGTGTTAGCTGAATCTAAACGTCTGGGTGTGACACCGCGTTTAGGTCTACGTGCACGTTTAGCGTTCCAAGGCAAAGGCAAGTGGCAGGCGAGCGGCGGTGAGAAATCTAAGTTCGGTTTATCTGCTGCGCAAATTTTGTTGGTTGTAGAGCAACTTAAGCAACACGATATGCTGGATTCGCTGCAATTGCTGCATTTCCACTTAGGTTCGCAAATCGCTAATATCCGTGATATTCGCCAAGGTGTGAGTGAAGCGGGTCGTTTCTACTGTGAATTACGTGAATTAGGCGCAAGCGTTAACTGCTTCGACGTCGGTGGTGGTTTAGCGGTGGATTACGATGGCACTCGTAGCCAAAGTAATAACTCGATGAACTATGGCCTGACTGAATACGCTAACAACATAGTTAACGTATTGACTGACATCTGTAATGAATACGAGCAACCTATGCCACGTATTATTTCAGAATCGGGTCGTTACTTAACGGCGCACCATGCTGTGCTTATCACCGATGTTATCGGTACTGAAGCTTATCAGCCTGAAGATATTCAACCGCCAGCGGAAGATTCACCACAGTTATTGCATAACATGTGGCATTCATGGTCTGAGATCAGCGGCCGCGCCGATCAACGTGCTTTGATTGAGATTTACCACGATAGCCAAAGTGACTTACAAGAAGCGCATTCGCTATTCGCTTTAGGTCAATTGACCTTAGCGGAGCGTGCGTGGGCTGAGCAAGCTAACCTGCGCGTGTGTCATGAAGTGCAAGGGCTATTGAGTGCGAAAAACCGTTATCACAGACCTATCATTGATGAACTCAATGAAAAGTTAGCCGATAAGTTCTTTGTTAACTTCTCATTATTCCAGTCATTACCGGATGCTTGGGGTATTGACCAAGTGTTCCCAGTATTGCCGTTATCAGGCCTAGATAAAGCCCCTGAGCGCCGTGCTGTCATGCTCGATATCACCTGCGACTCTGACGGTATTGTCGATCAATACGTTGATGGTCAAGGGATTGAAACCACGCTGCCAGTGCCAGCATGGAGTGCGGATAGCCCGTACCTGATTGGTTTCTTCCTTGTGGGTGCATACCAAGAAATCTTGGGTGATATGCATAACCTGTTTGGTGATACAAACTCAGCAGTGGTTCGCATCGAAGATAATGGTGTGACTAACATCGAATCTGTATTGGCGGGTGACACGGTTGCTGACGTATTGCGTTACGTTAACTTAGATGCGGTGGCCTTTATGCGCACTTATGAAGAGTTAGTGAATCTGCATATCGCCGAAGGTGAACGCGCACAAATTTTAGAAGAATTGCAACTAGGGCTGAAAGGCTATACCTATTTAGAAGATTTTTCTTAATTTCTAGCGTGTTAAAATAAATCAGCCTTGGGTAACCTCGGCTGATTTTTGTTTTTATAAGGACAGATTTTTCACTTTTATTGCCGTTTTAGTCGTGTAAAATCGCGTTGTTCTAGGATCAAGTAAAGGATGAGTGACGATCATGAGGTCAAAGGGTTGATGTTTTTTGAAGGTTCAGAAAAAAAACTCGAGATTATCGTGACGGCGTCTGCGCCGAATTTACGAGAACTCGATGTGAGTTTTTGGTCTGCCTTAGTCAACTGTGCCCACGCCGAGATACTGTCGCAGTTAAGTAATGCGGACTGTGATGCTTATCTGTTGAGTGAATCCAGCTTGTTTGTATGGCACGACAGATTTGTCATGCTCACCTGTGGTAACAGTACCTTAGTGGACGCCGCTTGTTACTTTATCGGCGCGCTTGGCGTGCCTGCCATGGCATTGGTGAGTTATCAGCGTAAAAACGAATACCAAGCTCATCTGCAAACCACGAGCTTTGCCGAGGATATTGGCAAACTGCGCCAACGTATCACCGGTAAAGCCTTTCGAGTAGGCCATCTCGACAGCCATCATCACTATTTTTTTTGCTCTGACAGTGATTATCGAGCACCAAAGGATGATCAAACCAGTGAACTGTTGATGTACCACATTCGTGGCGAATTTGCCGACTATCTTAATGGCGGCTCGCAGAGTAAAGATGAGATTTGCACTGCACTCGAACTTAACGATTTACTCCCTGAATTTGAGATTGACGCCCATTTATTTGATCCGTCAGGCTTTTCGATGAACGGTCTCTGGGGCAAATATTATGTTACCTTGCATATTACGCCTCAAAGCGAGAATGCGTGCGCTAGCTCCTATGTGAGCTTTGAAACGAATCTGGATTTAGCGCAGTATCCGCAAGATCTATTAGCGCGTCTATTAACCTTGTTTGCTCCTGTCAGTTGGGACACAATCCGCTTTAATATCGACGACTCAACGCAGGGATTTCCTGCCCATTTATGCTTAGGGCGGTGTTCATTAACGACCGAGCAAGGTTATGACATTGGTTTTAGCCACTATCAGCAGCTTCAGGCTGAAGTGCTGATCCCTGAACTCATGTGAATTTTTGACGTTTGCTTAAGGAAACCCCATGACAGATCTCAGTGACATCCGCCGCGAGTATGCCAAAGGCGGCTTAAGACGTGCTGACTTACCGCAAAACCCGATGGACTTGTTTGAATTGTGGATGACGCAGGCGAGGGATGCGGAGCTTAGCGATCCCACCGCCATGTGTGTGGCGACTGTAGATGAGCACGGCCAACCTTTTCAACGAATAGTATTACTTAAGCGGTTCGATGATACAGGTTTCGTATTCTTTACTAACCTTGGCAGCCGTAAAGCACAGCAAATTGCTGCTAATAATAAAGTCAGTTTGCATTTCCCTTGGCATCCTCTAGAGCGGCAAGTGTCGGTGCTCGGTGAAGCGCAGGCGCTGTCCACCGCTGAAGTACTTAAATATTTTATGACCCGTCCTAAGGACAGCCAAATTGCGGCTTGGGTATCACAGCAATCGAGTAAACTCAGTGCCAGACAAGTACTTGAAGGCAAATTCTTTGAAATGAAAGCTAAGTTCGCCAAGGGCGATGTGCCTTTACCCAGTTTTTGGGGCGGTTACTTAGTGAGACCTTCGAGTATCGAATTTTGGCAGGGTGGAGAACACAGGCTGCATGATCGTTTTATTTATTCTCGCCATGATGCAGAGTGGGAAATCGATCGTTTAGCACCTTAGTACGGTGCATAGTTCGATAGCTCGGCATAAAAATGAGCTCGTGAACCTAACAACAGAGTTAAAAGACATTGAGTGATTATAAAATTTGGGTTGATGCGGATGCATGCCCTAATCCTATCAAAGAAATCCTGTTCCGGGCGGCGGAGCGCAAAGCCCTGCCGCTGGTGCTGGTGGCTAATCAAATGATCCGCGTACCGCCATCTCCCTATATCAGCCAAATTCGAGTCGGTGCGGGATTTGATGTGGCAGATCAATATATTGTCGATCATGTTGAACCGACGCATTTAGTGATCACCGCGGATATTCCCTTAGCGGCTTTAATCATTGAAAAGGGCGCCTTGGCGCTCAATCCCCGTGGCGAGCTTTATACCGTCGATAACATAAAACAAAAGCTGACGATGCGTGACTTTATGGAAGATTTACGCGGTTCTGGCGTGCACACCGGCGGGCCTGATTCGTTTTCTCAAGCGGATAAACAGGCTTTTGCCAATAGCTTAGATAAATGGTTAGTGCGCGTATGAATCATAGTTTACTGGTCGCTAATGGATAAACAGAGTATCTTTAGCTTAAGTTAGGTGATGTTGATCACGTTTAACTGGGCAGGATTTTAGCCTGTTGCGGATGTCGATTTTCTTTACGACATGGCTTTTAAACTCACTCTTTAAGGACGGATACGATGAAAAAATGGATGGGAATTGTCGCCTTATCTGCTATGGCCAGTTTTAGCTGTGCCGCGCAATGGCAAGTGATGGAACAAGATTCGCGAGTCAGTTTTATTTCGGTAAAGAAAGGTGATATAGGTGAAGTCCATCACTTTAAACAACTCAAAGGTACGCTAAAAGATAACGGTCAATTTGAATTAACAATTCCACTAATCGGTGTGGCAACGGGTATTGATGTCCGCGATGAGCGGATGCAAAATTTGTTATTTGAAGTGTCTTTGTATCCAGAGCTGAAACTGTCATCACAAGTAGACCCTAAGATACTAAAAAATCTTGGCGTCGGTGAGAGTAAAGTTTTTGATATTGATGGAAAAATTGCGTTACACGGCAAATCGCAAACTAAGGCTTTTTCGGTGATTATCACTAAAGTTTCTGATAACAAACTTTTAGTGAACAGTTTTCAATCGGTAATTGTTAATGCCAATGAGTTTGATCTTGTGGCTGGGATTGATAAATTACGTGAAATTGCGGGTTTATCGAGCATTAGTCAAGCTGTTCCTGTGTCATTTGTACTAACCTTAACTCAGTAACTTCAATAAGATTGGTATAGATCAATACGTCTGTTATCGAAGATAGGCTAGAGTTAAATAAGTGGCGTATGCGAGATCTTGATAAGAAGCCGAGCCTTTGGCTTCTTTGATATTTTCTGATGTGCTATTAATAGCATCACAATAGATATTAAGTTAATGAGTTTAAAGGGTAAAAAATGGTCACAGATAAAGATGGTTACATGCATTTGGTCCAGTATTTAACTGAACATCTTGGCTTATTTGAAACACCAAGTTCAGAGGTAGTTTCAGACGATACTGTGATGGAGTTATTTGAAGAGCAATTGTCGGCACAGATCATTATGGTGTGTGGCCAAAATCCATCGTTGTCTTTTACGCAACGTAATGTGATTATCCGTGAAGTGGATGCAATTGTGTATGATTTAGAAGAGATTTTAGCTTCAGTTGCCAACCATAAAGCGACTCCCGCACAGACTTTATTTATTACTGAGTTTTCTAGTTTGATTAAGAATTTGTTCGATCAAGAAATCGCTAAACTTCAAGTGAGTGCTTAGTCAGAATAGCAATTAGATTATTTATTAATGCATGATTTTAGGTAAGTCATGACTAATACTATTTTTTAGCAGCGTAAATCACCATCGTTTGAGTACCATGTGTTTCCTCACACTTATTGTTAACCTCGAGCAGTAGCAGCCTTGAGTGTGAGGTAAATATCTGCTCTTTGCTTCACCTCATGTTATTTCGTATGGTCACCATTTTTCATCGAGTTCTGCGACTAAGTTTTGTTGCTGGGTTATGCGAGTTATCGCTGTGGATTCGCTCCTTTTGGCGTCATTTGCATTGCTAATGTGTATGTATAAAATGGTGTTAGCTTAAAATAAAAAGCCCATCTTTCCCGCATTTATGTCATTGTCTGTGTATCTTTAGTGTATGAGCTTTAACTATTTTTCCCTTCATGTATTGATAAGGAGTGTTCAATGCTAACGATTTCTTCGGGTCATGCCGATGATATATTGGCTGTGGTCGCATCTGGCCGTGTTAACCATGGGGATGTTGAAGGCTATTTGGTTCCCGCCATAGAAGCCAAGCTGCAAGACCACGCCAGTATTCGCCTTTGGTACGAGTTTTCCCCTGAATTTGAAGGTATATCCGTTGGGGCCTTGTGGGATGATGCGGTATTAGGTTTATTTCATTTAAGTGATTTTTCAAGGGTCGTGATGATTGCTAATGCCACTCAAACAAATGCTATGGTTAATGCGCTAGCCTGCATGCTGCCATGTCCGGTAAAGGTATTTACCGCCGATGAACATAGCCAAGCCAAGGCATGGTTAGATCAATAACGCACCTTTGTTTATTGCGGTTCTAAATCTGTACTCAGTGGCCAACGACATTGAATGTGTGTGCCTTGGTTCAAGTGGCTACTGATGCTAAGGCTGCCATTGAGATCATTTTTAAGCCACAGATTTATACAGGTCAGCGTTCCAAGGCAGAGTTCTTGCGCTAGTTCTTGCCGTAACTGTGCGAGTTGCGGCACTGTCATACCTATCCCATTATCGATAATACTGATGTGTAACTCTTCGCTCGACTTGTCGATATTAATGGTTATTTCACGCTGTTCATTGTGAGCTTTAAATGCATGATTCAACGTGTTGGTGATTAGACGATAAAACAGCTGCAAATATTGCCAAGAAGGGCCATCAATGATGATATTTTCTTCGCAATTTAACGCTATTTCCACATTTGTTTTAGCTAATTGTACCTTTAGCAACCCTAAGAGATGGCGCATAAATTGTGCGAGATGCAGTGGCCGAATGTCATTTTGATGATTCGTTAATAACTGGGCAATATGTCGCAATTTATCTGCCTGAGTCACCATGATTTCGGTGATCTGATTTTGGTCGTTAGCATTATCTATTGGCTGAAGTTGGCACACTTTGGCGAGTAGCTGATCTTGTTCATGCATAATTTGCGTCATCATTTCAGCTAGAAAATTTTGCATTAGCTGTTGGCTTTGTTCACGACTGAGATTGAGTTGATGATGCTTCTCAAGCAATTGGGTTGATTTGTCTTGGAGCAGATAGAGTTCATGGTTATGTTGATTACTGAGGCGAACTTGTTCTTGTAGGTGATTAAGCGCCTCGACTTGCCCTAAAAGTAACTTTTCTTGTTCTTGCTCTTTAATTTTTTGTAAGGTGATATCAAAGGCGATAGCACCGACTGCAATAACGGTATCGTCATCATCTTTGATCTTAAATTTAGTCACGATATAAATAAGATTGCCTAGGGGCGATGGAATAGCTTCTTCGAAGTTTATGGCTTCATGATTATGCAGAACACGTCGATCATTTTGTTGATACTCGTGGGCAAATTGGCTGGGAAATATCTCAAAATCAGAGGTACCAATAATGCGTCTGCGTTCTATACCTAAGATTTCACAATATTTGTCATTGACGAGAATATATTTACCGTGAAGATCTTTGATATAGATGAGATTTTGAGAAAATTTAAGTAAAGCCCTCAATTGTTCTTTATGGCGCTTTAACTCCAGTTGAAACAGGTTTTGGCTCTGCAATTGCTGTTCTAGTGCCAGATTACTCGCATCTAAGCTCGCCATTGCCACTTCAAGCTGTCGAGTACGCGACAGGAATGTTTTTGCCAATAAGCCAATTTCGTCATGGCTGTTATTGGCTTTGAGTTCGATAGAGGCGGAATCATTACGTTTTAAGGCTTGGACGATTTCAATAATGGGGGTAATAAATAGTCGGTGCTGGAGTAAGAATAATAGAATTAAGCCTAATAGTTGAATACAGACTAAATAAACGCCGACCTTTTCGATTAAATGTTTAGCGGTATCCTGCAGCGGTGAAATTGGGGTGACGACAAGTACCTTCCAATAGGTATTTGGCATGAGAAATACCGAAACGAGAGATGCCGTTTTAAGGATTGGATCATGGGTCAAAGTTACCGACGTCAGTAATTTCGGGGCAGTAAAATGATTTAAGGCATTGTTATTTACGATGGCCGCTAACATGTCACGCTCATTTTGATGACTTAGTCTCGTTAGATGCTGCATCTGTTCTTGGGTAAAAACGCGCTCGGCAATCGCCGCTTCTATAAAGGCTTTATCTGCACTCTGTAATGCGACTTCGACGGGGCTGAAATCTGGCTGTTGGCTGGCGAGATGATTGAAGGTGACGAAAGAATGATTGGTATTGGTTTGATGCTTAAGATCGTTATTGGCATCTGGATAGGCGAGTACTTGGTTTTGATGATCTAAGGCTATGACATAGCCTCTGACATTAATCATAGCATTGCGTAACAGCACATTGAGCTTTTCTAAACTGATATCCACAGTGGCTGCACCAATAAACTGATGGTCCATCCACATAGCGCCTGAGGCTGTGATCATTGACTCATGGGTTGTCGGATCGAAATAAGATTTTGACCAGAAAATTTTACCAGCAGGAAAATAGCGCGTCGGGCGATACCATTCTTCGGTGTGGTAGCTTGGGAACGTGTCTTTGTTATAGGAATCAATGGCGACTAATTCATCGTTTACATTGTGTGCCCAAAACAGGCTATCTCGAAATTTTTGCTGATTAAACGCGCCGGGTTCCGGCCAGACGCCGCCACCAGAGATGATGCGTTGTTGACTATCGAGTTTCAGCAACGTGGGAATGGTTTTCACCAGTTGCTCATGATCATAGCGGTAAAGTTTGGCAATACTGGAAATAGAGTCGACTACGGTTTCAACCTGTGAAATCATTTCTTGCAGTTTGGCGATAATCAACTGGCCATAGTTTTGGTTTAACACGGCTTGCTGATCAAGAACTTGTTGGCGTTGAATGCTCAGCATCACCCAAGCTGTACTACAAATCAAAATAGCGGCAATGACGAGCTGAATAAGGCTAAATTTGAATGGCAAACTGTTTTGCCATTGGGTTAATGGCGTGTGTGGCTCAGATGTCGAACTTTTTCCCATAATCCCCAGTTTCCAAATCACCACTTTTCATTGAGCCAGTGTAGCGCTTTCTCACTGTTTTGCTATTGGCATATGTTTAAGTTGCGAGGATTGAATAGGATAAGTGGAATATAATCGTCAATAAAAAGGCAGGTTTTATGCCTGCCTTATCTCAAACTCGTTATTTATAAAGAGATGGTTTATTTGAACCACTTAGGACAGGCACAATAAAGAGTAACCAAGCGACTAAGAAGCCACTGAAGGCCACGACCATCCATTCGGGCATCGTTACACCCATAAAGACCCAAGGTACATCAGTACACATGCCAGTAGGCATCATAACGGCAGGGAACCATTCGTGTAATGGCATCCAAGCTGGAAATTCAGGTAAGAATGAACAGGTTGAAAAAGGGGATGGGTTGGCTTGCATATCTACGAGCGATAAGGCTAGTTTTAATCCCCAAGTTGCACTGATGGCCCAGAGCACGGCAGCTAAGATCCTGACGATTCGATATTTGGGTGCTGTCATGCCAATGAGACCTGCTGCCAATAAACCAAAAATAGCGAGTCTTTGGTAAATACACATGACACAGGGTTCCAGTTTCATGACATATTGAAAATACAGGGCGGCTGCTTCTAACCCAAGGGCTGTGCCTGCGAGAATAAACCAAGATGAACGGGAATGGGCAAAGCGAGTCATTACAGTCAAAGTGAGCTCCATATCAACAAAAAACGCCCTCAGACATGGGGCGTTTTTTGGACTCTACTTATTAAATAAAGTTCAGTCAATAAAGAAGATTAATGTCCAGTCATCGGCTCTAAAACTTCACTAGCACTGTGATGGATGATTATCTGGGAATCATAGAAATATTGGGTGGCTTGTTCTAAGAAACCCGTTTGAATCGCCATGACACCTACAATAGAGAGCACGATAGTGTAAGGCAATGCCATCCATACCATTCTGCCATAGGATAAGCGGATAAGTGGTGCTAGGGCTGAGGTTAGTAGGAACAAGAACGCCGCTTGACCATTGGGCGTGGCAACCGAAGGTAAATTAGTTCCAGTATTAATCGCAACGGCCAGCAAGTCGAATTGATCACGGCTGATTTGACCGTTAATCAATGCCGCTTTCACTTCGTTAATGTACACTGTGCCGACGAACACGTTATCACTCACCATAGACAGTAATCCGTTGGCGATATAGAAAATCACCAACTGAGTATTGCCTTGATAACTCAGTGCCCATTGGATCACTGGTGCGAATAAGTGCTGGTCGATAATCACGCCAACAACCGCAAAGAAGACAGCTAATAACGCGGTAAAAGGCAGTGCTTCTTCGAAAGCTTTACCGAGGGCATGCTCATCGGTAACGCCGTTAAAGGCTGTGGTTAAAATAATCACAGAAAGACCAATTAAGCCCACTGAGGCCAAGTGCAATGCAAGTCCTGCGATCAACCAGACACCCACTAAGGCTTGGACGATTAACTTCATGTTGTCTTTATTGGTACGGCGCGCATCTTCATGGGCGGCATATTCACATAAGATCCGATGAACGGCCGTTGGCAACTTAGCGCCATAACCAAAAATGCCAAATTTTTCAACTAAGTAACAAGTTAAGATACCCGAGATTAATACAGGAACAGTAACGGGTGACATACGCACAGCGAATTCACCAAATTGCCAATTTGCTTGCGCGGCGATAATAAGGTTTTGTGGTTCACCCACCATAGTACACACGCCGCCCAGCGCAGTACCCACACCAGCATGCATTAACAGATTACGTAGGAAACCACGGAATGCACTGAGTTCTTCTTCGTTTAACTGATCTTCACCATCATCATTTTTACCTTCAGAGGTATGATCGTGATCGGCGCCGAAATCTTTTCCAGAAGCGACCTTGTGGTAAATAGAATAGAAACCCACAGCGACCGCGATAATGACGGCAATAACCGTTAACGCATCTAAGAAGGCTGATAAAAAGGCTGAAGCCAAACAAAACATTAATGACACTAAAATTTTAGAGCGCACTTTAGTAATGATTTTCGTGAAGCCAAATAGCAGCAATTGCTTCATGAAATATATACCAGCGACCATAAACACCAAGAGTAATAATACTTCGAGGTTGGCTTCTATTTCATGTAAGACTTGGCTTGCCGATGTCATTCCGATCGCGACGGCTTCAATTGCCAATAATCCACCAGGCTGTAATGGATAGCATTTTAATGCCATTGCTAAGGTAAAAATAAATTCTAGAACCAATACCCAACCAGCCACAAAGGGGTCGACATAGAAAAAGAGTATTGGATTGATAATTAAAAATGACAGTATTGCGGTTTTGTACCACTTAGGAGAATTTCCTAAGAAGTTCCCAATAAACGCCTGACTCATTGTCGCCGGCATGGCAGCCTCTCTTCTAATTATGTTAAAAATTGCACGTGATTATTATCAATACCTGCGTTAGTTAAATGAGTCTAGCCTAAAGAGAAAGCTAATGTAATGAGTTACTGATACCGACATTTCAAAAAGCGGAGCTAAGCGGCAAAATTGGCCCATCCTGTATTGACCTTGGTCGTTTTTTTGAACGATTCTGTGACATTTACACGGCGATAACACAGTGATTTTAAGTGAATGGTTTCCATTTTTTACCGCTCTGGTATGATCAGTGACCATTACGACGCACAACAACTGGATAAGTGGGCTGATGATTATCAATGCCAAAGGACCTGCAAGTTTTGCAGAGAAGTATATTGTGAGATCAATTTGGGAAAACAAATTTCCTCCAGGGTCCATTTTACCGGCTGAACGTGAGCTTTCAGAATTGATTGGTGTGACTCGCACCACTTTGCGTGAGGTGCTACAGCGCTTGGCGCGTGACGGTTGGTTGAAAATTCAGCATGGCAAACCAACACGGGTTAACAACTTTTGGGAAACCTCAGGCTTAAACATTCTTGAGACTATTGCTGATTTGAATCCCGAGGGTTTTCCGGTATTGGTTGACCAACTCTTGTCAGCTAGAACGAACGTCAGTGCTATCTATTTTCGCGGTGCTTTGCGTTATAACCCGGATACCGCTGTGGAGGTACTTGCAAAGATACACCAGCTTGAAGATACGGCTGAATCCTATGCTGAATTTGACTACTTACTGCATCACACCTTAGCGTTTTCGTCAGGAAATCCACTTTACGTTTTGATATTAAACGGATTTAAAGGTTTGTATAGTCGAGTTGGTCGTTATTACTTTACCAGCTCAGATGCGCGTTTATTAGCATTGAACTTTTACAAAGAATTAGAACTTTTGGCTCAGGCGAAAAATTACCTCGATGTCTCTGCGCTAATGCGTACCTATGGCATGAATAGCGGTAAGATGTGGTTACAATTACGCGAAGATATGCCGGCTTCTATTGCTCAAGATCATTAAACTCTGTGAGTGATATCGCGTTAAGATAGCGCTAAATAAACAAAAAGGCCGTTTCAATTGGAAACGGCCTTTTTATTGTGCTTATTATTCTGGTTTATTGGCTTCAGGGCAGGATGCTAAGACGCTAATACTCGCATCTGCATTTTTTTGCTCTAAGGTGACAGTGAAACCCCATAATCGATGTAAATGCTTTAATACTTCTTTATGGCTGTTGGCTAAGGGAATATCGTTATTTGGCACATAATGTAAGGTTAAGGATCGATCACCGTTGATTTCCACATTATGTACTTGGATATTTGGCTCAATATTAGACAGGTTATATTGTTGTGATAGTAACTGGCGAATATCTTGATAGCCCCGTTCATCGTGGATCGCGGATACCGAAAGATAATTGCGTTTCTCATCATCATGGATACCAAACAATTTAAATTGGCGGATAACTTTAGGTGAGAGATATTGGCTAATAAAACTTTCATCTTTAAAGTTCTGCATCGCAAAATGCAACGTTTCTATCCAATCGCTGCCAGCAATGTCGGGAAACCAAGCTTTATCTTCATCGGTTGGATTTTCACAAATACGCCGAATATCGGTGAACATTGCAAAACCTAAGGCGTATGGGTTGATGCCACTGTAATAGCGACTGTTGTAATCGGGTTGGGCCACAACGCCTGTATGGCTTTGCAAAAACTCGATCATGAAGCGGTCAGTGACCACGCCATCATCGTACAAGTGATTTAAGATAGTGTAATGCCAGAAGGTTGCCCAACCTTCATTCATGACTTGAGTTTGTTTTTGCGGATAAAAATATTGCGCCATTTTACGCACAATACGGATTATTTCCCTTTGCCATGGTTCAAGCAAAGGAGCGTTTTTCTCGATGAAATATAAAATATTTTCCTGCGGTTCGGCGGGGAAACGACGCTTTTTAGATTGAGACTGCTCATGTTGATGGGTCGGAATCGTGCGCCATAAATCATTTACTTGGCTTTGAAGGTAAGCCTCGCGATCCTTTTGTCTTGCTTGTTCTTCCCTGAATGAGATTTCAGAGGGACGTTTATAACGATCGACACCATAGTTCATTAGCGCATGACAGGAGTCTATGACGCTTTCGACTTGTTCTACACCGTATTTTTGCTCGCAGTCACTGATGTAGTTTTTAGCAAAGACAAGGTAGTCAATAATTGAGCTCGCATCTGTCCATGTCTTAAATAAGTAATTGTTTTTAAAAAAGCTGTTATGTCCGAAACAGGCGTGAGCTATCACCAGCGCCTGCATTGTGATGGTATTTTCTTCCATTAAGTAAGCGATACAGGGGTTAGAGTTAATCACAATTTCATAGGCGAGCCCCATTTGGCCACGTTTGTAACCTTGCTCGGTTTCGATAAAACGTTTGCCGAAAGACCAATGGGTGTAACCTATGGGCATGCCTATACCAGCATAAGCATCCATCATCTGTTCAGCAGTGATGACTTCAATTTGATTTGGGTAAGTGCTGAGTTTATAGAGCGCTGCCACCCGCTCAATTTCCTTGAGGTAGTCTTGCAGTAGCTCGAAGCTCCAGTCGGGACCATCGCTCAGTGGTGTCCAAGATGTTGATTTAGTTATCCCCATAGTGCCCCCTTAAACCGCTTGTTTCTTGAATAGCTCCCTAAAGACAGGGTAAATATCTTCGGCTTGACGTATATGCTGCACGGCGATGTTGTCGTAATGCTGTTGCAGGGATTCATATTCACGCCACAGGGTTTGATGGGCGCGATTGGTGATTTCGATGTAGCTGTAGTAGCGCACCAGTGGCAAGATTTTTTGTTCTAACAATTGCCTACAGGTAGGTGAATCGTCGGCCCAGTTATCACCGTCGGATGCTTGGGCTGCGTAAATATTCCACTCATCGGCGGGGTAGCGGGCTTGTTGAATTTCATGCATTAATTTCAATGCACTCGATACTATAGTGCCACCCGTTTCTTGGGAGTAGAAGAACTCATGTTCATCGACTTCTTTAGCTTGGGTATGGTGACGAATATAGACCACTTCTAAGTTTTTATAGGTACGGGTGAGGAACAGATACAGCAAGATATAGAAGCGTTTTGCCATATCTTTAGTTGCCTGATCCATAGAACCAGACACATCCATCAAGCAGAACATCACAGCTTGGCTAGAAGGGATTTCCCGTTTGGCATAGTTATTAAAGCGCAGATCGAAGGTATCGATAAACGGCACTCTGGCAATTTTTTGTTTTAACTCCTCAATTTGGGCTTTTAAATCCAAAATCAACTCGGCCTTAGTGCCTGGAATATTTTCCAGCTCGGCAAGTTCTTGTTCTAACTCTTTTAATAGTTTCTTTTTACTTGCCGACATCGCAATGCGACGTGCCAGTGATGAGCGTAATGAACGGACAATATTGATGTTAGCGGGGACGCCATCATTGGTGAATCCCGCACGGTAGATTTGGTATTCCACCAGTTTATTAAGGCGGTTTTTTTGTAGATTGGGGAGTTCTAAGTCCTCAAACAATAACTCTAGATACTCGTCTTTAGAGATTTCGAACACAAAGTCATCGTCGCCTTCACCCGAGTTTGAGGCCTCACCTTTGCCCGAACCGCCGCCTGAACCACCAGGTGGTCGGTCAATTTTATCGCCACGGGTAAATTGGTCATTACCGGGATGCACTCTATCCCTGACACCGCCTTTGCCTTGGTGAAACATAGGTTCACTGATATCCCGTGTTGGGATACTGATTTTTTCGCCTTTATCTACATCCGTTACGCTGCGACGAGTCACTGCATCGCTGACGGCTTTTTTAATTTGTTGCTTATATCTATTGATAAAGCGTTGGCGGTTGACTGTGCTTTTTCCTTTCGCATTCAACCGTCTATCGATAAAGTTCGCCATACGCACCTCCCAAAACCCAGCGAAGGCTTTGGCAACACCAAAGCCCTGTACTTAGTTAGCGCAAGTTTAAGAAGATTTACGAACTCGTAAATACCACTCAGACAAGAGTCGGACTTGTTTTTTGGTATAGCCTTTCTCCATCATGCGATTGACGAAATCATCGTGTTTGCGTTGATCGTCGTTCGACGTTTTGGCGTTAAAGGAAATAACAGGCAGTAAATCTTCTGTGTTGGAGAACATTTTCTTCTCGATTACTGTGCGAAGTTTCTCGTAGCTGGTCCATAGCGGATTGTTACCCTCATGGTTCGCGCGGGCGCGCAGCACAAAGTTAACGATTTCATTACGGAAATCTTTAGGATTGCTGATCCCCGCGGGCTTCTCAATCTTTTCAAGTTCAGCATTGAGGGCGGCGCGGTCGAATAGCTGACCTGTTTCTGGGTCGCGGTATTCTTGATCTTGGATCCAAAAATCGGCGTAGGTAACATAGCGGTCGAAGATATTTTGGCCGTATTCAGAGTAAGACTCTAAGTAAGCGGTTTGAATCTCTTTACCGATAAACTCCACATATTTAGGGATCAAATAACCTTTTAGGAATTCAAGATAACGTTCGGCGGTATCGCCGGGGAACTGTTCTTGTTCAATTTGTCGTTCGAGGACATAGAATAAATGTACTGGGTTGGCGGCGATCTCTGAATGGTCGAAGTTAAATACCCGCGACAAAATCTTAAAGGCGAAACGGGTGGATAGTCCATTCATGCCTTCATCGACACCTGCGTAATCACGGTATTCTTGGTAAGACTTAGCCTTAGGATCGGTATCTTTCAGGCTTTCACCGTCATATACCCGCATCTTAGAGTAGATGGAGGAGTTTTCAGGCGGCTTGATGCGTGACAACACACTAAATTGCGCTAAGGTTTCTAAGGTGCCGGGAGCGCAGGGCGCTTTCGATAACTCAGAGTTGATTAGCAGTTTTTGGTAGATTTGCAGCTCTTCTGAGACCCGTAAACAGTAGGGCACTTTGACGATGTAAACACGGTCTAGGAAGGCTTCGTTGTTTTTGTTGTTTTTGAAGGTTGACCACTCGGACTCGTTTGAGTGAGCCAGTATAATCCCGCTATAGGGCAGGGCCGATAAGCCTTCTGTGCCGTTATAGTTACCTTCTTGCGTTGCAGTCAGTAGTGGATGCAGCACTTTAATTGGTGCCTTAAACATCTCGACGAATTCCATCACCCCTTGGTTTGCACGGCACAATGCGCCTGAATAGGCGTAAGCATCGGGATCATCTTGGGAGAAATGTTCGAGTTGCCGAATATCGACTTTACCGACAAGGGACGAAATATCTTGGTTGTTTTCATCACCGGGTTCAGTTTTCGCTATTGCCACTTGGTCCAGAATGGATGGAAAGACTTTTACCACGCGAAATTTGGAGATATCGCCACCAAACTCATGCAGACGTTTTACCGCCCAAGGCGACATGATGGTTTTCAGATAACGGTTGGGAATGTTGAATTCCTCTTTTAACAGCTGTCCATCTTCTTCCACATCAAACAGGCAGAAGGGGTGATCGTTGACTGGGCTGCGGACTCCATTCGCGCTCAGAATGTAAATGGGCACTTTTTGCATTAGGGCTTTGAGTTTTTCGGCTAGCGATGACTTACCGCCGCCCACTGGGCCCAGTAGGTATAGAATTTGTTTGGATTCTTCTAATCCTTGAGCCGAGTGCTTTAGGTAAGCCACAATTTGCTCTATGGCGTCTTCCATGCCGAAGAAATCTTTAAATGCGGGATAGCGTGAAATAAGTCGATTCGAAAAAATACGGCTAAGTGTTGGATTTTTTGCGGTATCAATGACTTCTGCTTCACCAATTGCAAGCAGTAGTCGCTCTGATGCTGACATGTAAGCGCTGCGATCTCCCTTGCAGATGTCCAGAAACTCCTGCAAAGAATATTCTTCATCGAGTTTTTGTTCGTAGCGCTTTTGGTAATGCTCGAAAATGCCCATATAAACCCCCTGAAACGCCAGTGATGTCATGGAACGGATAACTGGCTAGCCAGCCTCCTACTCTAATCTTAGACACAAACTCACTATCTGTGTCAAAAAAATATCAAATAAAAACAATAACAAATAGTTGCAAACGCAATTATTGCACTTGTAGTTAGCGGAGGATAAATCGGTGGGATAAGGGATGGGCGGCTAACGAGGGGCATAAAAAAAGAGCCACTAGGGCTCTTTTTACTGGGATTAACCCACTGCTTATTCGGCAGTAAACAAGGTTAGGTTAAATGAATTAACCTGCGAAGTTTTGGTTAACGAAGTCCCAGTTAACTAATTGCCAGAAGTGGGCAAGATAGTCAGGACGCACGTTACGGTAATCGATGTAGTAAGCGTGTTCCCACACGTCAACTGTCATGATTGGCGTTACTGTGCTGTCAGTCAGTGGCGTCGCTGCATTGCTAGTGTTAACGATAGCAAGAGTGCCATCGGCTTTTTTCACTAACCATGTCCAAGCGCTACCGAAGTTGTTTACTGCTGAATCAGTAAATTGCGCTTTGAATGCGTCGAATGAACCGAAAGCGGCATTGATTGCATCAGCAACTGGGCCTGTTGGTTCGCCGCCAGCATTAGGGGCTAAGCAGTTCCAGTAGAAAGTGTGGTTCCACACTTGAGCTGCGTTGTTAAACACGCCACCCGTAGAAGTTTTGATGATATCTTCTAAAGATTTACCAGCGAAATCAGTTCCTTCGATTAAGCCGTTTAGCTTCACAACATAAGTGTTGTGGTGCTTGCCGTAGTGGTATTCTATGGTTTCTTGAGAAATGTGTGGTTCTAGTGCGTTCTTTGCATATGGTAATGCGGGTAATTCGAAAGCCATTAGTATCTCTCCATGGTCTTAGGTTATCGTTTCTTAAACGTGCTCACTTAGGACTATTGTACCGATAAAATTTGTGATGTGAATCATTGTTTAGCTAATTGACTAGATAGACGCCATCGAAAAATCAAATGTCGACATAACCTTACAAACTGTGGGATTTTGTTCTGCGTCTAGCTGACGTACAATAGTCGCATTGAGTCAATGTCATCCTACTTAGGAATCAAAATGGAAACAGTAGAGAAAATTAAGCAACAGATCACGGAAAACCCTATCATTGTTTATATGAAAGGTTCTCCAAAGTTGCCTAGCTGTGGCTTCTCGTCACAGGTCGCTCAGATCATGATTAACTGCGGTGAGCAGTTTGCATTCGTGGATATTCTTCAGCATCCAGACATTCGCGCAGAATTACCTAAGTTTGCTAACTGGCCGACTTTCCCACAATTGTGGATTGAAGGTGAGTTGATTGGTGGCTGTGATATCGTCGTGGACATGTTCCAAAAAGGCGAATTACAACCTTTGATTAAAGCTGCTGCCGCTAAGATCAAGACTGAGGAGTAAGAGTTAATTCTTACTTCATAAAAATATTGCTTCATAAAAAAGCCGCCGTGATTGATATCACGGCGGCTTTTTTATGGTGGTTTCTTAAGAAACGATCAATTTTATAAAGTGGTCATTTTTCAACGACCTACTTCGAAATTGATCGTGTCTTCAAGTCGTAATTAATGAGGCGTCACATCAGACTCGTGGTGTTTATTGTGTGGCTTAGTCGCGGGTAATAGTAAGTTCATGGTAATTGCGACAATACCGCACAAGCTAATACCAGTCAGACTGAATGAACCTATGCCAAATGCCATGCCGCCGATACCAAAGACTAAGGTAACACCGACAATACTTAAATTACGTGGCTCTGATAAATCCACATGATTACGAATAAGGGTGTTGAGGCCAACTGCGGCAATGGAACCAAATAGCAAACACATGATACCGCCCATCACTGGGACGGGGATAGTTTGCATCAGCGCACCGAGTTTGCCAACGAAGGCTAAAGTGATGGCGGTAATGGCAGTCCAAGTCATGATCTTAGGATCAAAATTTCGGGTTAAAGTTACTGCACCTGTCACTTCTGAGTAAGTTGTGTTCGGTGGACCACCAAAGGCTGCGGCTGCAATTGTGGCAATCCCGTCACCCGTTAGCGTGCGATGCAGACCGGGTTTTTTCATAAAATCTTTACCCGTGACGTTGGATATCGCCAGAATATCACCTATATGTTCTACCGCAGGGGCGATTGCCACTGGGATCATAAATGCGATGGCATACCAGTTTAATTCTGGCGCGACAAATTTAGGAATAGCAATCCAGCTTGCAGCGGTCACGACTGCAAAATCAACAATACCAAAGGCTAGGCTTAAACTGTAACCTACTATAATACCTGCTAAAATCGGCATCACTTTGAGTAGGCCCTTTGCGAAAATCGCCACCGCGATAGTGGTACCAAGCGATGCGAGCGAAATAAATAACGCCGTATTTGTAGCGACTAAAGTCAAGCTACCATCACCACTCTTGCCTAATGCCATATTCACCGCCACGGGGGCTAAGCCAAGGCCGATAATAATGATCACGGGTCCCACTACGACTGGGGGCAATAATCTGTGAATAAAGTCAGTGCCGCGCACTTTAACCAAGGCGCCGAGCATGACGTAGACCACGCCCGCGGCCATAATGCCGCCCATTGTGGATGGAATTCCCCAAGTCTGCACGCCATAAAGTATGGGGGCAATAAAGGCGAAGGAAGATGCGAGGAAGATAGGCACTTGGCGTTTAGTAATCAATTGGAAGAGTAGGGTACCGATACCTGCGGTAAACAATGCCACACTGGTGTCGAGCCCTGTAAGTAGCGGCATTAGTACTAGGGCACCGAAGGCCACAAATAGCATTTGCGCGCCCTGTAGGGGGATAGCGAGTCGTCTCATTTATTATTCTCGTTAATTTAGGGTAAACCGCCAAATGATAACAGTTTGTTGGATTTTGAGCAGAAGAAAATCGCCTGTTTTGCCGACGTTGATCACTGTTTGGGTTTTCTGTGCTATGGCAGGCACGGAAATGGGGCTAAATTTTGGCAAGACTCGCTTAAGGCGCTAACTATGGTACAATTTGCCTCATCTGACGCTACTTCAACTACTCAAAGATGCTGAAATTCCTATTGAAGCCGAGCTTAATTGCATTTCTATATTGTCTGTTCACGATTAATAGCGTCAATGCTGTTGAGGTGAGTAAATTAGATGAGGCCAATGTGCCTGTGTCTTCGCGCGCAGTTGCTGAACGCGACAAAGCCTTAAAAAGTGCACTTGAGCAAGTCATTATCAAGAACACTGGGACGGCGCGATCCCTCGATAACAGTCTGATCCAATCTCAGCTCAGTAATCCTGATACCTTGCTGAGCCAGTATGGTTATATCGAGCAAAATGGCCAATTGCTGTTGACCGCGAGTTTTGAGCACCGCCGCATAGTGGCGTTACTGCGTCAGGCACAATTGCCTGTTTGGGGAACTCAACGCCCGCTGACCTTATTTTGGGTCGCTATGCCTGGTGATGGCGACACTATGATATTGGGTGACTCATCTGCGTTAGCCGAACGTAAGATTTTTAGCGATTTTTCCTATGCCCGCGGTATACCTGTACTCCTGCCTATCTTAGATCTTGATGAGTTGATGGGTATTAATCCTAACGATATTAAAGGGATGTTTGCCGACATCGTGGCGAGTGTATCTGGCCGCTATCAAGCTGACTTTTTGGCGCTAGTGGCAATTGATGCCGCCGGCAATCAGGTTCGTTATCGTTTAAATCTTTATACTAAGGCTACCATTGACTCTTTGACGCCACCGTTATTCAGTTATAACGGTACTGCTGAAAATTCGGCCCAAGCGATTACCGCTATGATGGCAGCGTTAGGTGAATATTATTTTACTAAGTATGCGATTGCTGATACTGGTACTCAGCTTGGTGCGAGTGTTACCTTCGTTAATATCCAAAAAATGGCGCAATTAGTTGAAGTTGAAAAATATTTGAAGCAACTCAGCGCGATTAAAAATGCCACGTTAACGCATATTCAAGGTAATACAGTGACTTTTTCGTTAGATTTATTTGGCTCAGAGACGGATTTACAACGCTTATTAAGCTTAGAGCCGCGTATTTCTGTGGTCGCACCTGTGAGTGCAGGTGAATTTAGCCCTGTCTCTAATCAAACTGGCAAACCTGTGTATGAATGGCGTTTACATTAAGATGTTATCGGCCGTGCTTAGTTAAGCACGGCATTGTTTTTATTTAATATTGAGAAGACCGAGTGCCCTTAAACTCACCTCTGCAACTCTCGTTACCTGTGCATTTGCCAGACGACGAAACCTTTAATAGTTATTACCCCGCCGCGGGTAATGATGAACTTATTCAAAAATTGAGAGCGAATGCCGAAGGGCATGGTGAAGCCGCCATCTATTTGTGGGGCCCAGTTAAATCGGGTCGAACCCATTTAATGCACGCTGCTTGCGCGCATGCTAATGAAGTGGAGCGTCGCAGCTTTTATATTCCTTTAGGCATACATGCGAGTATTTCGACCGCATTGCTTGAAGGCCTAGAACAGTTGGATTTGGTTTGTATCGATGATGTCGATGCCATCGCCGGCCACCCCGTTTGGGAAGAGGCGATTTTTGACCTCTACAATCGCGTCGCAGAACATAAGAATTGCGCCTTAGTGGTCAGCGGCAGCTCGTCTCCTGCGGATGCTGGGTTCCTCTTGCCAGATCTTGTTTCACGTATGCAATGGGGGTTGAATTACCAACTGCAACCCATGGCAGATGATGAAAAACTTGCCGCACTGCAACGCCGCGCCGCTATGCGTGGCCTGCAATTACCGGAAGATGTCGGGCGTTTTTTACTGAACCGTATGGCGCGGGATTTGCGGACCTTGTTTGATGTATTGGATAAGTTAGATAAAGCCTCATTAGTGCATCAGCGTAAACTCACGATTCCGTTTGCCAAAGAGATGCTACACCTTTAGATACAGCATGGTTTGTGTTCGTTCTGAAGATACAAAACCTACTGGCATTAAAGCCAAAAAGAGTAAAGCCCGTCATGTTGAATACATACGGGCTTTTGTTTATCTAAAATTTAAAACGCTATTGTTGTGGATGTTGGTGACGGTCACCACTTAAGCGAAGTTCGGCTTCAAAACGAGACTCGGCATTAATTGCAGCTGCATTACTTTGGCCTTTGAGCTGCGTATTCGCAGGCGATATTGCCAATGTTTGACGCCAGCTTTGGCCTTGCACCATATTAATTGGCTCGGGTAGGCTTTCGACCAGACTGATCCCATTAAGCTCTGGCAGCATTTCATCAATCACCAACGCAGCGCGATTTTCTAGACTGTCTTGCGCAATTCGTCCCCTTTGTCCCCAGTCAATAATCAGCGAATCCGCAGTCAAAATCGCAGGTTTATTGGTGACGGCGACATCACGCAATATTTGATAGCGATAACTCATCATGGCTTCCTCAAATAACATGGCCGTGTCTTCACGGGTACTGGAATAGGCATAGAAGTCGCTGGCGATATCGGCAGAAAAGAAAGTACTGACATCCGATGCTTGATAGGCCTTTTGCACATTACTCGCCGCTGCGCCGAGGAAACTAACATTGGCAAGTCCCATCATTTCAGTGCTCGTTAATGGGTAGGTTTTGCTGACTTGATCTGAAATTAGACTCTTGCTGGCATTGCGGCGGCTGTAGTCATCTAACAGTCTTGGCCCTGTGAGTGTGGCATGCACGCTGCGTGGAAAAAAGTCATTGGCATGGGCGAGCTCGTGATACAACAAGGAGGCCAGATCGGGATTGATTTGCGCTAATGTGCGGTTTGCTCTGACGGTGATAGGCACGCCAAGGGAGGCATATTGGTTATCTTTTACATAACGCCAAGGCATCACAAAGTTAAGATCATTTCCGAAATTACTGCGGTAATCCGGCGCCTCATTAATAGTGTCGCGCTGGCTTGGCGTAAGCCATAAATCATTGGGATCGAGATAAATCGCCCCTGTGACTACCCAATAAAAAGAAGGGCGTACATCATAGCTAATCACCACGGCCGTGACGGATTGTAACAGGCGGGCAAAATCGCTATTAGGGTCCATCTGGGCTAAGAAGGCGGCAAAGTTATCACCCATCCAATCGTGGGAAACCAGTACTCGATTTAGAATCGTCTCGTGATTGAGATCGCTTGAGGTTTGACCTATCAAAGGTAAGGTATTGATAGTGCAGCTATCATTAAGCTGATTGGAGTAAACACAGTTTGCTAGCACATTGGCGTAAGGTGAAGTCGGACGATAGGCATGGGTGCGCGCAACTGGGGTATCGAAGTATGGTGAGCTTATCGCTGGCACCGAGGTTGTTAGCACAAAGACATCATCGCTAAGCTGATTGCCATTGACGTTGGCATTCACTTTGAGCCGAGTGATTGTATCTTGGGTGACCGTTGGCGCGGTAAACAAGGGTCTAAACGGATCGCTCACATCGACCATTAAATCTGGGCCAGATGCTACACACCAAGAGATATTTGCTGCGCTTAATTCCGATTGTTGTCCGAGTCTTAAGCTCACATTATTGCCTTCAACCACTTGGTGATCTTGACGGACGTTTAGCACACCCGTCGATGCGGGATCGACATTAATGCCAATTTCTCCGGTGGCATCTAGATTACTGCCCGTCACATGCAAGCTAAAACGGTAGCCGCCTGCGGTGGGAGTATCAAAGGCTAATACAGGGCTGTTTTGACTGACGAGTGCTATGTTAGGGCCATCGATTTGCTGCCAACGGAAGGTTAAGTCTTGGCTGTCACGATTTAGGATATTGGCAATGATAATACTAGATTGACCCGCCACATAATTTTGCTCGGTTTGAAAGCGAATTGAGGATGACGTGGTGGTAATGAGTGGCGAAATGCTATCTGTGCAGCGTGCTAGTGAAGTGGAGGGGGGCGTGACTACACTATCATCTGGTTGACTATCACCATCGCCTCCGCATGCCGCAAGTAGGCTCGAGCAGGCCATAAATCCGAAAAATTTCAGTGGTATCGACATTCCCATTACACCACTCTCCCTTGTTAACTCTGCTGTGCTATTTAGACTTTTGTGGCGTCATGGGACGCTTATACTGTGAGAAACTGACTATAACACGGGCACTTAGTTGCAAAAAGTCAGTGTAAGTATAATAAGTGTTAATTTTGTCGTGATGGGAATTGACGTCGGAACGGAGGTTAGAACTAAGGTTAAAATGGGTATTCAGACTGAGATCATAAGGGATATTTGAGCCAAGGTTTGGCCTTCTAATATAAAAAATGCCGCCATACCTAGCAAGGTGAGACGGCACTGAAAATACATTGAACGGACTATTCTTTAGATTTTTTCTTCAGGCCTAATCCCAGTTCACGACCACGTATGCGGGCATAAAATGGGAAAGCGATTAGCAGTACGCCAATCAATAATACTTCGATTAAGGCAAAAGCGAAGGCATCATTGGTGACATAAAGCAGGGTGAGCCCATGTAACATATATAAGCACAGAATAAAACTTGCCCAAGCGTAAGTGTATGGATTACCTTGGAAAACTCCCTTTGCGGGTAGTAATAACGGCACTATCCATAAGAGGCTAAATAGCAGGGTGTATTCACCGCTAATCCCTTGGCCAACAAACCAACCGCCTAACAGCAGCACTAGCGCAAAGTAGCCTAAACGGCTAAGGATAAATAAGGTGTTGGACGTCATAAGTCTACCTAAGGGTTGAAAATAAAAGCCATTTTGGTTTAAAAATTATGGGTTAAAGAATAGTAAGTACATTCTCAGGAGGACGGCCGATGGCTGCGCTTTGATTGGCGAGCACAATTGGCCGTTCGATGAGTTTAGGTGTGTTGACCATAGCCTCAATCAACTGCAATTCTGTTAGTGATGAGTCTGCAAGTCCCAAGGCTTGATATTCTGCTTCCTTGGTGCGCATTAATTCGCGAGCACTGATGCCTAATTTAACCAGAATGTCGCCGATATCTTTAGCCGTAGGGGGATTTTTTAAGTATTCCACTAAGGTAATGTCGCAGCCTTGTTGCTCGAGTAAAGCTAAGGTTTCATGGCTTTTTGAACAACGTGGGTTATGGTAAATCGTCGCTTGGGTCATAGTACTAGAGGCTCAATACGGGCTGAAATAACAATGGCGCGGATAATAACAGAAAAAACCGCGCCCCGTCAGTGTGTTCGGGGCGCATAAATGGGTAATTGTCTTTAATCTATTTGTAAAACAACTTATTACTTAAGCGCATCCATCTCTTTATCAGCCATTTTAAACTGGCGAATACGTGCTTCAATACGTGCAAGCTGTAATGGATTATTTTCGGATGCACGGTAGGCAAAGTTAAGTTGATCGATTGCGCCCTTATAATTAGCACCTAAGGCCATCAGCTCTGCGGTGGAAAAATATTCCAATGCTTGATTGCCGGTTTTTTTATACACCATAGTCAACAATTGATAAGGCAGTTCATTTTGTTTATCGAGGAAAATCATATCTTCCAGCAAAGGGATTGCTTTGGGGGCTTGATCGGCTTCGATATATATATTGGCTAAGTTGGCATTGATCACTTGAGACGTTGGTTTCATTTTACGCTGGGCTTCGAGCATAGTAATCGCTTTTGCATAGTCCTTACGTTCGATCAGTAAATCAGATTTAGTGTCTATATAAAACAGGTTGTTATCATCGATTTTTAACAGCTCATCGACGATTTTTTCTGATTCATTAAACTTCTTCAATCTATATAAAGCCAGCGCTTTGCCATAAAGTGCTGCCTCTTTGAAGGTATAGGTCTGTTTGTTGAGCTGCCGATCAAACATGCTTAATACTGCTTCGTCGCTATAGCTGGAAAAACGGACTTGAATACGAGCTTTTGCTAGCTGAAAATTAAGATTATCAGGGATATAACGTTTAGGGTATTGCTCGGCACGGTTACGGGCTTCAGTGATCCGCGATTCAGGCAATGGGTGAGTTAATAACATTTGTGGTGGTGTGGTGGTAAAGCGATAACGACTGGCTAATTTACCAAAGAAATCCGCTGCAGCATTAGGATTAAAGCCTGCATCCACTAGAATTTGCATTCCGATGCGATCGGCTTCCTTTTCATGCAAACGGGTGTAGTTGATTTTCGATTGTGTCGCCATGGCTTGGGTTGTCGCAAGCGCCGCCATACCTGCTTGTGGTACTGCAATCGTTAACAAAATGGCGCCGAGTAAACCGGCAATTGTTGCAGGATTACTTTTTTGCTGTGCTTCAAGGGATCGGGCAAGGTGACGTTGAGTAACGTGAGTCACTTCGTGGCCTAATACTGAAGCCAGTTCGCTTTCATTGTCGGCATTGAGAAATAAGCCTGTGTGTACGGCAACATGGCCGCCAAAGAAGGCGAAGGCGTTGATTTCATCATTTTGTAATAGGAAAAAATAAAACGGCGTTTTTACGCCTGTGGCATGGGCGACCAGTTTATTGCCAAGCTCGGTAAGATATTGACTCAACACGGGGTCATTTAGCATAGGTGCCGATGAGCGAATGATGCGCATATAAGCATCACCGTAAACCATTTCTTTTTCAAGGCTGAAGGTGTTAACTGCGGCCGTACCTAAATCCGGTAAGTCATTGTTGGCAAAGCTTTTGGCGGCGAAGGTTAGCAGCATCAAGGAGAGTGCGCCTGCAACAAAAGGTTTTAATCGAGTCAAAAAAGTCAAGTTACGCAAGCGGATCCTTTTATTTCTAATTATCTCAACTAAAGGCAGATACTGCACTTAGCTTGTAGTTTGAGGTGCAACTTAGGATAATGGCCCAAGTTCGTCTATAGCAAGTTCATTATGATTTTTATTGATTTAACGCTCTTTCGTTGTCCAGTACCCTTAGTGAAAGTGAAGCTTGCATTGAAGCCAATGCGAGAGGGTGAGCAGTTGCATATCTTACTCTCAGACTCTGGTTCGCGGCGAGATGTTCCCCAATATTTAAAAAAACAAGGGCATGTCGTGCAAGAGTTGCGTAATGATGCAAGTCTGTTAGCCTTGATGGTCACCAAAGTTGATCTATCTCAGGGATAAATTGAGGATTTTTATGTTTAAATCCTCTTAGACTAACATCAAGCGCCTAATTCTGAGCCAGAGTGCCGCTCAGGCTAGGTTATTTACTCTTGTCAGTATTTTTTTGATTTAGCTGACATGTAGAAGCGAAAGTCTAACTGAGTAAAGTCTCGAATAACATCATGATAAATAAACTTTCCTGAGCGTTTGGGAAGCCTTGCCAACCATCACTATTGGAATGATCCATGTTTACTGTTTTTTCTCGTTGGTATCAAGAGCGCTTTAGTGATCCACAAGCTGTGACCTTAATGGCTATTCTTGTCGGGCTTGCGCTAGTGATTTATTTTGCGGCAGGTCTACTTGCTCCGCTGTTGGTCGCTCTTGTGTTGGCATTTCTATTGGAATGGCCTGTGGCGCAAATGCTTAAATTGGGGATTAATCGCACCGCTGGTGCGTCCTTGGTTATTGTGTTGTTTTTGGGAATCGTGGTTTTACTGACATTTGGCTTAATTCCGAGTGTGTGGCGTCAAGGTGTTAGCTTAATTGCCGACTTGCCTAGCATGATAGATAAAGGCTTGCTGACAATACAAACACTGATCAATCAATATCCACGATTTATCAATCCAGAGCAGTTAGATCTGATGGTTGGTGAGCTTAAAAAACTGCTCGATACTCAACATGTGTTGGATATTGCTAAGCAATTAATCGGTTATTCAGCTTCTTTACTCGTCTTGATGGTGTACGCGATTTTAGTGCCCTTACTGGTGTTTTTCTTTTTAAAAGATAAAGATCAACTGATTAGCGGCAGTAAGCGATTTTTTCCCACAAATCGCCAGCTAGCGCGTAAAGTGTGGTTTGAAATGCACCAACAGATTTTTAATTACATTCGTGGCAAAGTGATCGAAATCGTGGTTGTTGGTGTCGCAACTTATATTTTGTTTGCCTTGATGGGACTGCGATATTCGGTGTTGCTCGGTGTGTTAACTGGGTTATCGGTATTGATCCCTTATGTCGGTGCAACCTTAGTTACATTACCTATCACCCTAGTGGCATTTTTTCAGTGGGGTTTTAGTTCTGAATTTGGCTATTTAATGTTGGGTTACGGTATTATTCAGGCGCTCGACGGTAATTTACTCGTGCCTATTTTATTCTCCGATGCGGTGGATTTGCATCCGGTGATCATCATAGCGGCCGTTTTAGTCTTTGGCGGTTTATGGGGTGTATGGGGAGTATTCTTTGCCATTCCATTGGCATCGTTGGTCAAAGCCGTGATTAACGCTTGGCCTAAAACAGAGCTTGAGGCTGACAATAAACTTGATGCGAGTTGATGCTTACCTGTCTAACCGCCATTTGTATTATTGGTTATAGTGGGCGAGTTAACCGTTATCGCTAATTCCTTCTGGCATTTGAATTAAGTGCCAGAGGCGTTTGGGTTGAATGTTGTGCCTTCACAATTTAAAGCATCCTCGTCTAGTACTCTGTACCCATTCACTTATTGTCATTCCTTTTTATTATCACTTTGTCTTAAGTATCACCATGAATCGAGCTTTTAGTTTTAGATTAAGGGGGGATTTATTCTGTCGCTTGCCAGTTTAGGGATTTACATTATGTAGCCTCTAGGTTAGGTAGATGTAAAACTCTTATATAAGCATGTGGTTACATGATGCAGCGCACATTTTACCCTTGAGTATGTTGATAAAGTTGTGTCGCTTAGTTTGGGTTTGCTTATTCGTTCATCCTTAGCTAAGTTATATCGAGTCGTGCTATTTATTTTGGTTGAGAGATGGAAGTCACCCTGACAAGAATTTCCACTGACAATCGCCATTGGAGGATACTATTGTGAGCAAAAAACTATTAAGTGCACTTTTCGGGGCAAGTCTTGCAGCGTTAGCGCTGTCGCCAACCGCATTTGCTGCAGAACAAAAATTGTCTGATTTCCATGCTGAGTCGGGTGGATGCGAAAGCTGTCATAAAGATGGTACACCTTCTGCGGATGGTGCCTTTGAATTTGCACAGTGCCAAAGTTGTCATGGTACCTATGCTGAAATGGACGCTGTGCATAAGCCACATGACGGTAATTTAGTCTGTGCAGATTGTCATGCGGTACATGATATGAATGTCGGTCAAAAACCTACCTGTGAAAGCTGCCATGATGATGGCCGTACCCCTGCAACTGTTCTGAAAAAATAATCTCAAAAATACGTTTAGAAAAGTTGGTATATACCTTCATGTCTAAATAAATAACGCCAGCCAATGCTGGCGTTATTTTTATCCGTTTACTAACCGATTACTCGTCTTTTGGCTGACCTTGGATGATCTTCTTGCCGGAGAACATGGCTGAAATAATCCCTGGTTGACGTTTTACTTCAGTATAAATCACCGCGAATACATGTAATAACATCAGCAGTAACAACACATAAACCGCATAGACGTGCACTTGACCTGCCAATCCTTTCATTGGTTTAAGTGCATCCGCTTTTTCTGCGTTCACACCCGTTGCATCATAGGGTTTTAAGCTTGTAGGTTCGACATTGGTATCGGCAAGATAGCTTTGTACAGCACTACCTAGCGGCGGATAATAAATATCTGTACCTGCACGCAAAAGTCCAGTGATCATTATGGTCACTAATAGCAACATGATGGCCAGCACGGCAAATTTACCTTTAGGGTTATGACCTAAATACTGCGGATTTTTCCCCGCGGCTAATTCAGTCTTATAAGCTATTAATTCGCTTTTGCTATTAGCATTGGGAAACATGTGGCTGAAACGCGCATATTTGTTACCGATAAAACCCCACACAAGGCGGACGATGAGGTTTATTGCGAACGCATATCCTATGCACACGTGTAAAGTTTTCAAGCCAATTTTACCTGTTAACTCAGATATGCCTAGCTCAGTGCGATACATCATGATGCCACCGACTAAGATGAGTGCGAGCACAAGAATGACATTAATCCAATGAAATAATCGCGTCGGTTTGTCCCACACAGGATAGGATTTTATTTCAAAAGCGGTGGGGTTACTGCTGGACATGGAATTTCCTTATTTTTTGTGTTGGTATGATCTTACGCTTTTTTCCTAAAATTTCAGTAACTTTTTTCAGTTTCAATTAAGACTTCTGATTGATAGTGTAGTCAACGAAAGTGTTAGAAGTTTTTGATTTGCGTACGGTAAATATTTTTTACGTAAGTCTTTTTAATCTGTTTTATCTAATGCTAATATCGTGACCACGGTAGACTTGGAAGTCTATTGAACGGATGTTGAAGTCGTATTTGGAGGATCTTAGATCCTTAAAGTGAATAATCGTTAACCAGACAGGGAGTGAGCAGGATGTTCAAAATATTACATTGGATTGTAGTGTCACGATCGCAAGTATTGATGGAATTGCTCGCAGGACGTTGGCCGCAGGAGTTTCTCGTTAAGTTGACCCAAGTCAGCCCTGATGAGATGTGTGAGAAAATCAAAGAAAATAATGCCTCCATGGTCGTGATCGATTTAGCGACTGTTGATCTTCAAAAAGCCCATCAATTTCAACGTTTACTTGCCCGTGAGCAACCGAGTGTGCGAGTTGTCTATTTACAGTTCCCTAAACAAGTGGATGCACGTTTCTTAATGCAAGCTGCCACAACTGCAGGGGTGTTTTATCTCGATGCAGGTTTAACTGAGATAAGCCTCGGACTCTCGAATATTTTACGAGGTCATAGGGTCATTCCAATTCAGCTCATTAATGGGGTAAATGATGATTTTGGATTGTTCGAAGACACTGAACCGTTAACTATCCGTGAGCGTGAAGTATTACAAGCATTGTTGACGGGAAGTACTAATTTAGATATCGCTAATCAGTTGTTTGTCAGTGAAAGCACGATAAAAACCCATTTGTACCGAGTATTCCGTAAAATTGGAGTGTCTAGCCGTGGTCAAGCGATTGCGTGGGCACAAACCTATTTGCACGATGTGGTGGTTTAAGTCGATATCAGTATTGATATACAAACGTATATACGTTTAAGTTAAGTCTTATCTCAGATAAAAGGGGCTAAAGCCCCTTTTATTATTTCTCAAAAGTAGTCTTAAGCCGAAAGCCTATTAACGTCCAAGCCAAGCCGCTATTTTGCTTTTGTCACGAATGGATAGGGCGACAGTATCCTTAGGCGCGGCAGTTATCATCAATTCACCCGTCATCAATTCATCCCGTCTAAACCAATGTAAATCCAACGATTCACCCAGCGGATACTGCTGTAGCTGCGCCTCAAATTGTCCTGTGACTTGTAGGTTATCCGCGGCAATTAACACATCACCTGCACTTAACCCTGCAAGGTGTGCAGGGCTGCCTTGGGTGACAGTCACGATTTTTAATCCAACAGGTGCTGCTTGGGTTTTCGCGCCGAATGCAATCTCATAACCTTTCGCTTGCCCGCCGCCCACATCTTGCGCACCTTGACTGGATCGAAGACTCAAGTTGACCCCAAATTCGGCGAGTAAAGCCGCTAACGGAATATCGTCCGTACTATCTAAGTAGGCAAACAGATCTTGGCAATCACGACCAAGGAGTCGTTCAACGATGGCTTGATGGCAAGTATCTGTGGTGCCTTTATCTTGCAGAGCATATTCCTGCCATAAAATCTGCATAACATGGTCGAGATTGTATTTGCCCTGGGTTTCGCTGCGCAGGGTTAAATCTAAATACAGCGCAAACAGAGCCCCTTTAGTGTAATAACTGATGATGGCATTTTGTGCGTTTTCATCCTGCTTGTAGAACTTAGTCCAAGCATTAAAGCTTGAGTCCTTAACACTTTGTTTAAAGCGTCCCTGGCTGCGATAGACACGGGTGAAGGTTTCACTCAGCATATCTAAATAGCTTTGTTCATCTACCAGACCTGCACGATAGGTAAGAAAGTCATCGTAATAGGAGGTGATGCCTTCATAGGCCCATAATTGTGGCGTATAGGTTTCTGCATCAAGTTTATAGGGTAAAAAGCATTCAGGCTTAATGCGCTTAACGTTCCAGCTGTGGAAATACTCGTGGCTGCACAGGGATAAATAAGTGCGATAGTCATTATTGATTGGCATATCTAGCGACAGCGGTAAGTCTTTGCGTGAACACATTAATGCAGTAGAAGCTCTGTGCTCTAAACCGCCAAAGCCATTGTCTAATATTGTGGTCATAAACAAATAACGCTTAAACGGTGCAGGCGTACCAAAGAAGTTAATCTGATACTCACAAATGGTCTTTAAATCTTGGCAGAGCCTTGGCATGCAAGCACGGTGGCGACCATTGAGTACGATATCATGCCTCACGCCACAGGCATCAAAACTTCCTAAGGTGAATAAACCCATTTCCACCGGATGATCTATGAGCTCGTCATAGCTTTTAGCTGAAAATTGGCCGAAGGCAAAATCGTCACCACTGGTGCGAGTCATGCTGGTAGCAAGGCGCCAGTCACTTAATGTTGACTCTGTTGGTGGATCTATAGAGACGGTGTGTAAAGTGTCTTCAAAATCATGGGCAGATAAAAACACGCTACTGCCGTTAAAGAAGCCGTGGGTCATGTCCAAATGCGCGGTGCGCACCGACAGATCCCAAGCATACACTTGATAAGTCAGAATAATTTCGCTGCTATTATTGTCAACCGACCAAGTTTGTTTATCTAGTTGGGTGAGCTTAAGCGTTTGGCCTTGTGCATCTTGTGCCTTGAGTTCAATGATATTTTTGGCAAAGTCGCGCACCATATAACTGCCGGGCAGCCAAGCGGGTAGGCTAAATACCTGCACTGGCTTGGGTTGTGATAATGTCATAGTGATAGCGAATAAATGGGCTTTCGGATCGATGGGGATTATCTGGTAATGGATCATATTTATCCTGCAAAACCTGAGTGTTTTAATGGTGGCCATGCTGCCAAAAATGCCTGCAACTGGCAAATGAAAAGCAAAATATCTGCAGACACAAAGTATTGAATTGCTAGTATACTATGCCAACTAACCCAAGGAGGACGCCCCATGGCCGAAGAAACGATTTTCAGCAAAATTATTCGTCGCGAAATTCCCGCGGATATTCTGTATCAAGATGAACTTGTGACTGCCTTTAGAGACATTTCCCCTAAGGCGCCAACGCATATTTTGATTGTGCCGAATCATTTGATCCCAACGGCGAACGACATGAAAGCCTCTGATGAGCCGGTACTTGGCCGTATGATGACGGTTGCGGCTAAATTGGCGGCTGAAGCGGGTATCGCTAAAGATGGCTACCGACTGATCATGAACTGCAATCAACACGGTGGACAAGAAGTCTATCACATTCATTTCCACCTTGTGGGCGGGGAGCCTCTGGGGCCCATGTTGAGCCAAGGCAAATGAAGGTCAATTCGGATTTTTTCCCGTTGACCCAAATGGCGCAGCGGTTTGTGGATCAATTAGCTCAGTGTCGTCGCCTCGGTTTAACCGTATTGGAGGCGAGTGAGCACCATGTGTTGATTGAGTTGCCCTACAGCACTGAATTAATTGGGTATCCCGATACCGGTGTTATCCATGGCGGGGTGATCACTACTTTAATGGATACCGCGTGTGGCAGTGCAGTCGTGAGCGCTATTTTCCATAAATTCAAATTATTAGAAATATCACCCACGCTCGATTTGCGGGTGGATTACATGAAGCCCGCTCAGCCCCATAAGCCAGTGTTTGGATTTGCTGAATGTTACAAGTTGTCTTCTAATATTGCCTTTACCCGTGCAATTGCTTACCAAGACAGTATCGACGATCCCATCGCCCATGCCGTCGGCTCTTTTATGCGGATAAGCCCTGAAATGGTTGGTGATGCCTTTAGGCAAGCGTTAATGGGTGAAGCCGTGCCTGCGATAGGAGAGAGTGATGAGCGCAAATAATTCGATACTAGATGCAGCCAGTACAACTCAAAACGCACAGGTTAAAGCGCCTATTGATGTGCAAGGTATAGTTAAACGCGCCACTGAACTTAATGATTTTGGCCATTTACTTGAACACGTTCCCTATGCCAAATTTATTGGCATGAAGGTGGAGCGTTTTGGTGATGAACTGATTTTTAAATTGCCCGCTAAAGACGACAATATCGGTAATCCTGTATTGCCCGCTATTCATGGCGGCGTGATTGCGGGCTTTATGGAAATGTCAGCGATAGTGCAGTTAATGGTATTTATGCAAACGGCAAAGGTGCCTAAAGTCGTTGATTTTTCAATCGACTATTTACGTGCAGGTCTGCACAAGGATAGTTTTGCTGAGTGTCGTATTACCCGTCAGGGTCGACGAGTCGCCAACGTGAATATTGATTGTTGGCAAACCAATCGTAAGCAGCTTATTGCTACGGCACGGGCACATTTTTTGATTGATTAATCTGATTAAGTTTAGATTGATGAAGCATGACTGATTCACTATTTTAGATTGAGAATGCTTTATTTAACCTATGTTATTAAGCATGAGTTCAGCACTGTTCGATTAGTTTGTCGTTTAATGGGAAATGATGCGCTAGCTGCGTATTTTGTGGCGTGACTAGGAGAAATATATGAAACAAGTTTATACAGGGTTATTACTGGCCGCAGCGCTTACCTTAGGTGCTTGTGCCTCACATACCGCAGGGATTTCAGTGAGCTCACTGGGTGAAACCCGCGTCGATAACTCCAGCTTTGCCAGAGATATTGCGGTACAGAGTGTGGATGCACGCCGAGTCGGTGATTTCGTGCAGGGCTCAGCGTTGATTGTTAGCAAATCCTCTTCCGATATGCGTGTGCAATATAAATTCACTTGGTACGATGCCAGCGGCTTTACTATCGAAGATGAAGCGACCAGCTGGAAATCTGTGAAATTACATGGTAAACAGCAATTGCAAGTCGGCGCTGTTGCACCTAATGCCCAAGTGGTTAAATTTGATGTATACGTGCGTGAAACCTTTTCAAACTAAGCTTGAGTTTACTTCTGTTTAGTTTATTCCGTGTTTAATTGATTTTTTGATATTAAACCCGTTCTAAAATGGCTTACTTCTTTTAAGGAGTAAGCCTTTTTATTCGTTTTACATCAACTTTCAATGACCTTAAGGTCACTCAAATGTTATTAGCTTTCGTCTTTTTGACATTGAAAGTTGCGATAAATCACCCATTTTTAAGCAAAAAGGTTTACGGCAAGGTGAAATCCGGACTTTAGTCCTAAATACATTTAGTGATTGAGCACTACTATCAGCATATTACCACATGAGGATAGAAAGATGACTGCTCATATTAATGCTCAACCTACTGATTTTGCTGAAACTGTTATTATGCCGGGTGATCCACTCCGTGCTAAATATATCGCTGAAACCTATCTTACCGATGCCGTAGAAGTCACGAATGTTCGCAATATGCTTGGTTACACGGGCTTTTACCAAGGACAGCGCATTTCCGTTATGGGTCATGGTATGGGTATTTCATCTATGGTGCTCTATGGCCATGAGCTGATTAATTATTTTGGCGTGAAACGCATTATTCGTATTGGCAGTTTAGGTGCAACACAAAAACATGTACAAATGCGAGATGTCATTTTAGCCCAAGCCGCAGGCACGGATTCACCTACTAACGCTAAGCGTAGTAGTGGCTACCAAATGGCAACTTCTGCGACCTTTTCTTTATTGCATAAAGCCTATACAACAGCGAATGAGAAAGGCATTAGTGTAAAAGTTGGCAATATCTTTAGTGGTGATCTTTATTACGATCCCGATGAAGATATGATCCCCGCACTTGAACGTTTTGGGGTATTAGGTATTGATATGGAAGTGGCGGGGCTTTATGGATTGTCACACCAACAAGGTATCGAATCATTAGCCATTTTAACGGTATCGGATCATTGTTTAACCGGTGAAGAAACTACGGCCGAAGAACGCCAACTCTCTTTTAATAATATGATCGAGCTCGCGTTAGAAACCGCCCTCAATTAGGTTTAAAGCCATCCTTTGAACCCTTAGCATTTCACTTATGGAATGACATAATGAATAATAAAATTACTTTAACAGCCATCAGTTTTCTCGCCAATTTTATTATGGCGGGCTTTGCGACCCAATTTGGGATGTTGATTGAACCCATAGCTGAGAAATTTGCCGCTAATGTTAACGAAGTTGCATCAATTTTTTCATTGCTTAATGGCGGTGCACTCGCGGGAACGATTGCTGCATTTTTCTTTATTGAAAAAATGGGTATCAAAAGAATGACCTTGATAAGTTACAGTCTGGTTGCTCTTTCTGCTCTGGCTTTACATCTAACCAGTTCCCTACAAGTTGTGATGGTAGCAATGACCTTAATTGGTTTTTGTGGCGGTATCGGTCTATGTATTGCTGGTACGATTGTGGTGTCTGTGTGGCAAGAGAAATTACAAAGCACAATGTTAGTGGTGCAAGATGCAACGTTTAATATTGCAGGCGTTATTTTTCCATTGATAACGACTTATGCATTAACAAATTCATTATCATGGAGTTATAGCTATTTAGCCGTAGGTTTAGTGGCGTTCGGTACAGTCATTATTACCTTGTTCACTCATTTCTCTATTTGCGAGCAATCTTCTACAACACAAGAGAAACAACAGTCTGAATGGAATCTCGGTATTATTAGTGGAGGTATTGGTTTATTTTTAGGAATGTTGGCTTTATATACTTTTTTAACTTGGGCACCTTTATTTGTAAAACAAAAATTTGATATTCCGTTTGAAGATGCCGGTAATATTATTACCCAGTATTGGTCCGCTGCGCTAATTGGGGCGTTAATTTCGACTGTGATTGTGACTCGTGTAAAAATTCACCATTTCTTAGTCGGTATTATTGCTTTAGCTATGGTGATCACCGCTGCCATTGTCAGTACCAATAATCTTAATTGGATAGCTTATTTAACCTATGGTTACGGTTTTGTGTGTGCCGCGCTTTATAATGCATTTATTGCTTATGGCGTGTCTTTTGTAAAAAAAGCCAGCAGCAAAAATGTGTCATATATTCTTATTAGCGGAAGTGCTGGGGCGATGTTTAGCCCAGCCATCAGTTCTTTCTTTGAACGTATTATCGGATTACAAACAGTGATGTATGTGATACCTCTGCTTTACGCAGCGATATTTATGCTATTGATCGTTTCAAGTCGGATGAAATCGGCTATGGAACAACACTCTCCATCGGTAAGTTAATTTACCTGTGCATCCATCCCACACTCGGTTGTTAAATTAAGTCGAGTGTGGGTTATGTTGAAAGCGGTTATATACCTGCTTCAACAAATTTCTTGAGTGCGTTGAGATCACAAATCCGAATGCCATCTTTTTTCCGCTCAATTAAGCCTCGTTCCTCAAGATTTTGTAGCGCCCGACGGTAGACTCGGTCGGTAGTACCAAATCGTTCAGCCTCTAAATAGCGTTTACTAAAGCCATCTACGGGCAAGTCATTTAAGTATTCATGGTAAATATCAAATGCCACGTTATAACTGATGGGATAGAGCAGTCGTCGAGTAAAAATATCCACTGTGTCTTGGTAGTCAATCGCAATTGCACTAGCGAAAAATAGCGCGAGTTGAGGATGCTGACCGAGGCAATGTTGTAGTTTTTCAGCGCTAATCAACATGATTTCTAAGGGTTCACTGGCAATAATGTCTAGTTGACAGTGGTACTGGGTGAAGAACTCCATTTCGCCAAACAGTTGTGAATCACAATCAATAGTACCTAATTGAAAACACCGACCATTTCTCGCGGTATGGCCGAGTGATACGCGACCTTGCTTCACCAATACAAGTGATGCCATCGCTTCCCCCTGCGTCATGAGGTGAGCGCCTTTTTTGAGCATTTTTATTTCGCTGATGCAGCTAAGTACAACCGCTTCAATAAGTGGATAATCTTGCTCCCATCGCTGGCTATAACGCCCTTTCGATAAAGGTTTTAGCTGCATCGACTATGATCCTCTTACTGTGTTCGAAATTGCGACCTTCTATAGCATTATCATGATAGGCGGTCAAATGGACGAAAGGATTTAGGCGGCTACTAAAGATATTTTCATCATACGGACTGAAGGGCAGTGGTTTTCGCGACATTTAATTGAATCGCAGAGATAAGAGTGCCCACTTTTTATTTCCGTCATGTATACTAGGCGCCGCCAAGGGGTGTTTGTTGTGCATTAATGTTACTCTGATTTTAACGTTAACGGCTGCAAACTGAGATGTCATCTGACGAACCCTTAGAACCTGATCCGGCTAATACCGGCGTAGGAATGGGCCAATCAACAGCACACTTCTGAATCGCTTATTCGTTGCCGGATCTCAAACATTATATTTGAGGTCCTATGTCAAACCGTAAAACGTCAAACCATCAATCCCCATTTTCAACCGTATCGCCAAGCTTATTTTTAGCCCGAGCGCCGCTGGCATTAGCCATCGCCGCAGCGCTGAGCACCCCTGTTTTTGCACAAACCGACGCTATCGATAAACCCGATCCCAGCACTGAGATGGAAGTCATGGTGGTGACGGCGGATTTTCGCAGTTCAAGCTTAGAAAAAATGCCCTCCAGTATTACCGTTATCGACAGTCAAAAAATTCAAGATGAAAGTGCGCAACACTTTGAAGATTTGCTTAATTCTATCGCCAATTTTAACTGGTCAGGTGGAAGCTCTCGGCCGAAATATTTTCAAATTCGCGGCGTAGGTGAGCAAGAGCAATACCAAGGCGCACCTAATTCTTCCGTGGGTTACATCATAGATGATATCGATTTATCCGGTATTGGTATGGTGTCGAGCATGTACGATTTACAGCAGGTCGAAGTGCTTCGTGGACCGCAGGGGACGCGTTACGGCGCGAATGCCTTAGCGGGATTGATTTATCTGAAGAGTAATGATCCCACCGATGTGTTTGAGCATGGCGGTGAAGTGTCGTTAGGCGATGATGATTTACGCACTTTTAGCGGTTTCAGTTCAGGCCCATTAACGGATTCTGGCAAGCTGCTTTATCGTGTGTCAATGCAGCAACATCAGCAAAATGGTTACTACGATAACCTGTATTTAGGCCGTGATGATACCAATGGTCGCGATGAATTCAGCGGCCGCGCTAAGCTGCGCTGGTATGCGACAGATGATTTGCAGTTTGATTTAACTGTGCTGCATGCCGATTTTGATAATGGCTATGATGTGTGGAGTTTAACCAATTCACCAACCCAGACAACATCGGATCAACCGGGTGTCGATAGCCAACGCACCACAGGCGCGGGTTTTAAAGCGACCTATTCTGGTGCAGAAAACTTCGAATTAACTTCGTTAACCTCTTTTGCGAATACCGATCACCATTACAGTTACGATGGCGATTGGGCTAACTCAGAATATTGGGCCTCTAAGCAATGCAATGATGACAATGGCAATCTGGCGCCGTGTCAATACGATTATTTTTGGGATAAAACGGGTCAGCGTAAAACCGCGTCGCAAGAGTTTCGCCTAAGTTCTACCGAGCAGGGCCGTATTTTTGCAGAGAGTACTGATTGGTTGCTTGGTGTGTATGCCATGAATCTGAAAGAAGATAACCAATTGTATTCTGAATACAATGCTTCGCCGGATGAAGTCTTAGACTCAGAGTATGAGGCGACAAACTATGCACTGTTTGGTCAGCTCGATACGGATTTGGGCTCAAATTATGCTTTATCTGTGGGGCTACGTTTAGAGCGCCGCAACAGCCATTACTCTGATACGAATAACGATAATTTCGACCCGAGCGAAACCATGTGGGGCGGTCATATTGCTGTGAGTAAAGTGCTGAACGACTCGCACAATGCTTATGTCCGAGTCGCACGCGGTTACAAGGCGGGCGGTTTCAACATGACTTTACCCGTCGAATTGAACGATAAAAAAGAGTTTAGTACTGAGACGCTCTATAACTATGAAATCGGCCTTAAATCCCATTGGTTAGCGGGACTTATCGATACTAATTTGGCGCTGTTCTATATGGACAGACAAGATCAACAGGTGGCTGCATCACAGCAAGATCCCGATAAACCACAGCGTTTTATCTTGTTCACTGAAAATGCAGGCAGTTCGAATAACTATGGCGCTGAGTTAGATGCAACCTGGTATGCCACGGATAATCTGCAAGTTTACTCAAGCTTAGGTTGGTTAGAAACGGCCTACGGTGACTACCAGTATCAGGATAAATATGGTACTGAGGTGGATTTAACTGGCCGCGATCTGGCCCATTCTCCACATCTTACCTACAGCCTTGGTGGGACTTATCGTGCTAATTCGGGTTGGTTTGCTAACCTGAATCTTAGCGGTAAGAGTGAATTCTATTATTCAGACAGCAATGAATCCCGCTCTGAACCCTACACTATCGTCAATGCCCGCGTAGGTTATGAGGCGAGCGCATGGTCGGCATATTTGTGGGGACGCAATCTGTTTAATGAAGAATACGGTGTGCGTGGCTTCTATTTTGGCAATGAGCCAGATAACGGTTGGGCGGAAAAGCAATATATTCGTTACGGCGATCCGCGTCAGATTGGCGTAACCTTTAACGTTAAGTTTATGTAATAGCTCATTTTAAAATGAGCATAATCATTTAAGTGTTAACTGAACTGTAGCCCAGTATTTGGGCTACAGCCTTACTTCAGAATATCAAGGAATTAAAATGAAACTGACCGCAGAAATTAGCATGTATCCCTTTAATGAAAATTACCTCGATCCTATCAAGTGGTTTATTGGCCGCGTGGATAGTTATCCCAATATCGAGCGCGTGACTAATGCGATGGCAACTCAAGTGTGCGGCGATTATTTAGATGTGATGACTATGCTGGCGACCGAGATGCAAGCGGCCCATGAGAAGTGGGGCAAGGCGGTATTTGTGTGTAAGTTTATCGGTGGTGAGCTGAATTTAGCCCACAGCGAATAATGATTGACCGCCATGTAAGCGACAAATAGGCAATGAGAACAACACTATGACAGATTTATGGTTAACCTTGGTCGAGAGCGTTAATACGGCCTTTGGTGAAGTCCATGTGATGACCGTATGGGAAGCCCTCGCGGTATTGTTGGCGATGGCATATTTACTGCTGGCGATGAAGGCCAATGTGTGGTGCTGGGCGGCGGCCTTTGCCAGTACCGCCATTTACACTGTGTTGTTTTGGAAGGTGTCGCTACTGATGGAGTCTGTGCTTAACGTCTATTACATGGCGATGGCGCTCTATGGATATTGGCTCTGGACCCAAGGTGGTGATAAGCATCAAGGCGTAAAAGTGACCACTTGGCCATTGAAAACCCATTTAAAGTTGATCGCACCGACGGGCGTGATTTCGCTTTTGGTTGGTCACGGCATGGCGACGTATACCCAAGCCGCATTCCCGTATCTAGATGCGGCGACAACCTGTTTCGCCGTGATGACGACTTATTTAGTGGCAAAAAAGGTACTTGAGAATTGGCTTTATTGGGTGGTTATCGACATAGTGTCGATTTACCTTTATCTCAGCAAAGGCTTGATGCTGACATCCTTGTTATTCGTGCTTTATGTGGGTCTGGCGGTCGTGGGGTATTTCCTGTGGCGAACCGCGTTAGCCGACGCCCGTGAAGCTAATACCTTGAAGTTACTCAGTTAATGCTCGATATAAACGCCTCGATGCAGCGCTCAGCAGGCGAGCCATTCAAAGCACTTTACCCCATACTCAAAAGTGCAGGGCTAGTTAACGTGTTAAGTATTCATGAGCTTGCGGGCGGCTTAAGTAATCACAACTATAAAATCACTACGCCCACAGGCAGTTATGTGCTGCGGGTGAATGCGGATGCGGCGGACAGTTTTTGCAACCGCCAGCAGGAGCGTTTTTACTGGCAGCAATTGGCTCAAGCTAAACTTGCTCCTGAACTGTTGTGGGTGAGTGAAGATGAGCGTTATTACCTCAGTGATTTTATTGAAAGTGATTATATTGAAAGTGACGATCTTGAAAACGAGGTCTTAATCCACTGGCCAGCGTTAGAGCGCCAAACGAGTGCTGCTGATTTTGTGCTGGGGCAATCGACGTTTAACTATTCACAGTTTCCGGCAGCAGAACAAGAAACGCATCCTAACCAAGCCCATTGTTTGCTATTGGCGTTATTGCTGCAATTACGCGATCTGCCTACAGGGCCTTATGCTATTAGTATCACTGAGCAGTGGCAGGAATATCACCAGCAAATGCTTGTCTATCAGGCTTCTGCAACATTTAGTGAGCCTGTATTAAGGCGAGCTGTGCCATTGAAGCAGGGTAGTGATATTGGTGATAGCAATACTCACGATTGGAATGAGCGGGTGGCTAAGCTGCTTGCAATTCAAATCGAAATCAAACATTGGTGTGATGAGTTAGCAGCCTGCATAATCAAGCCACAGTTTTGCCATCGCGATCTTAATCCCCATAATTTGTTACTTAAAAATAACCGCTTGTGTTGTATCGATTTTGAGTATGCGACGGCGTCGCATCCACTGTGTGAGTTGGCTGTAGTGTTAGCGACCCATGCGTTAACGCCCTATCAGCAAAGTGTGTTGGTGAAACAGTATCTGAGTGGACATCCTTATGTTACTGCACAAGCCGTAACGGCAGTGCCTGCTGCTATTGACATGTATTGGGTATTTGCTTGTTACTGGGCATTATTGATGGCAGCGCAAACAGAACCCAGTCGTAGCGCCGACTACCTTGCTTGGTTTGATAGCTTCTGGCCGCTGATCACCCCCAAATAGTCATTATTGCGTGTGCTTAGTTTCCATCTGATGATAATGGTTCAGTCCCTTATGGCATTGACCGCGCTATGGTGGGACATGCGGGTATAACATACTGAAAACCTTTATTAGATAAACTTGTTTGATATAAAAAGCAACTTTATATAGTCTCAAGCGTCTTATTAGCAACAATTCTAGGATGGATTATTCAGTATGAAAAAAGGCGTGATGCTACTTGTGTGTCTCTTAGGCTTAAGCGCCTGCTCCACTAAATTCAGTTACCATTTCCTCGACTGGGCCATCGGCTGGGAGCAAGAGGATTATGTTACCTTAGATAAATCTCAGCAAAAGGCATTCGATTCCCTCATTGAAAAATTTGTCATTTGGCACCAATCCAAAGAGTTAGCTCATTATGTGGTGCAATTGACCGAAGTCGAAAGCCTCATAAAAACCAATACGTTAACGCCAGTGCTATGGGCAGATCATGTGAATATTGCTAAGCGGCATTGGTTTCGATTGTTTGAGTTCGCCTTGCCCGAGCTTCTACCTATCATAATGTCTTTGTCCGATGAACAGGTGAAGCAGATCCTCACAAAATTACGGGAAGAAGAGCAGGAGCTCGTTAAAGAATTTGCGGGTAAAACCCCTGAACAGTTACAAAAAGATGCCGATGAAAACCTTCAAACCCAATTTGATGATTGGCTTGGAAGTGTAACTGCGGAGCAAAAAGTACTTATTCACCAATATAATCAACAGCGTTTATCTACCTTAGATATGTGGCTTGAGTACAGGCACGAATGGTTACGCCAGTTTGAGGTTGCACTGGGTCAGCGCGCCGATAAAGCATTATTAACCGAGCGTTTGACCTTGCTGATGACGCAGCCCGATGAGCTTAAGTCAGAGCAACATAAAGTGTTTTTACGTAAAAATACTGAGGCATTTGGGACTTTGCTGTTGGCGATGAATGCGAGCTTATCGGAGCAGCAGTCTAAGCATTTTTATAAAAAGTTAGGTGGGCTCATTCAAGATCTCAAGGAACTGAATCAGGAAGCGATTGAAAAAGAAGCCTAGGCCATGAAAGATTTATTGCCTTGCTAGGGTCTATTTCTGCAAGCCAATAAATCAGCCTACTAACGACTAAATAGAGACCTTATGCCACTCGTATCCCTTTATCAGAAACTACTCAATATGAGCCGCTATTTCGAAGGCTTAGCGCCATTAGCCCTTAGGATTTACCTTGCCCCTGTGTTAATGCAAGCAGGCTATAACAAGCTCGCTCACTTTGAAGATACGGTTGCTTGGTTTGCCAATCCCGATTGGGGCTTAGGTCTGCCAATGCCGGCGTTAATGGCAGGACTGGCGGCGGGAACCGAGTTCTTTGGCGCTATCTTATTACTGCTTGGGCTCGCGACGCGACTGATTTCTATCCCTTTAATGGTCACTATGTTGGTCGCCGCATTGACTGTGCATTGGCCAAATGGTTGGTTAGCGATTGCCGATGGTAGCTCTTGGCTAGCCAACGACAGAGTGCTTGAGGCAGGGGATAAACTGGCGAAAGCCAAAGAAATATTGCAGGAGCACGGTAACTATGACTGGCTGACTAGCTCAGGTAACTTAGCTGTGCTTAATAATGGGATTGAGTTTGCAATCACCTATTTTATTATGTTGCTGGCGCTTTTTACCTTAGGCGGTGGTCGTTACACTAGCCTAGATTATTTCATCGCTAAGCGCGGTGGGATTAAGTAAGTCTTTCTGAAGCGGGCCAATTGTTAACTGCATCGGATTTTCAAGCGCATTTAATTTTTAAGCCCACTCAATTGTTAAGTGCACTCAACAAGTTAAATCCCACTCAAGCGGTGGGATTTTTTTATGCCTCTTTGTCAGCAATTTGCTATGCTTGAGCGCAATTTATATCGAACTAGGATAAGAACTTGGACGCTATTGAACTTTTACTCACTCGCCAATCAACCCCACGATTAACTGCTCCTGCTCCAGATGCGAGTCAATTAAAAATCATCTTAGATGCTGCCATTCGTGTGCCAGATCATGGCGTCTTAGCGCCATGGGAATTTATTATTGCCGCAGGACAAGGGTTAGATACCTTGGCAGATATCTTTGTTGAGGCAGCGAAAGCGAGCGGCGCCGATGAGGATTTTGTCAATAAAGCTAAGGGCATGCCAATGCGTGCGCCTATGGTGATTACTGTCGTGGCGAAAACGCAGCAACATCCTAAAGTCCCCGTGCTTGAACAGCTCATTGCAGCGGGCTGCGCGACGATGGCGATGCAGCAGGCTGCCTTTGCCTTAGGTTTAGGTGCCGTGTGGCGTACAGGGGATTTTGCCTTTGATGCGAATGTAAATGTTGCTTTAGGTCTTGAGCCACACGATCAAATTGTCGGCTTTTTGTATGTGGGGACGCCAGCCGTTACCGCTCCCAAGAAACCGCAAAAGGACGGCAGTCAGTACGTCCGTTATTTATAAATCCGCCTCTTTTTTTAGTGGAGAAATTCTATGCAAGTTGCGCGTACTCCTAGACTCATCCTGCGGCAGTTAACCCCAGCCGACGCTTCTTTTATGTTAGTCTTGCTCAATAGCCAAGGCTTTATAGAGAATATCGGGGATAGAGGAGTACGCACACTTGTGCAGGCTAAGGATTATATCGTCAATGGACCAATGAAAAGTTATGCCGAGTGCGGTTTTGGTTTTTATGCTGTAGTGCTCGCCGAGAATGGATTCACCATTGGCATCTGCGGTTTAATCAAACGGCCGACACTGGACAATGTCGATATAGGCTATGCTTTTTTGCCGCAATATTGGGGTAAGGGCTATGCATTCGAAGCCGCGAAAGCCGCTTTTGACTTAGGTAAAAATTTAGGTATTGAGCGTATTGTCGCGATTGTTAGCAGCCATAATAGTGCTTCAAAAGCTTTGCTGAACAAACTTGGATTACACTTTGAGCGTTGTTTGCAGCTTAGTGATCATGATGAGCCTGTTGAATTGTTTGGCTAATGTTAACGTGTTGTTTATATAAGTTTTTATTTTATTGTAATTCCGTCTTCTTTATTCTAGAATTTCGCAAAATTTATCGTTGAGATATGGCAATCATATCTCTTATCGACGCCCCTCGAAAATCAGGCTCACTTAATCCCTCCTTGAGCCCTTGAGTACAGCAAAAGCGTAGCCCTTTTTTGGATGTAGTAATGGTTTCGCAATTAAGTGAAGCAATGCTGGACGTGATCGCTGATGCCTTGGTAGACAAAGGCTATATCTTTTTATCTGACTTAGTTCCTTCCTGTATTAGCCAAGTACTATTGGAAAAAATTCAATCAACTGAAATATATGAATTAAAAGCTGCCTCTATTGGTCGAGGTTCTGAACAGCACTTAAATCCAGACATTCGCCGTGACAGAATACAGTGGCTAGAAGAGCAAAATGAGCACGATGCCCAGTATCTTGAGTTGATGACACAACTCAAAAATGGCTTGAATCGTCGCTTGTTTATGGGCTTATTCGATTATGAAAGCCACTATGCGGTATATCAGCCTGGGGCCTTTTATAAAAAACATGTTGATGCACTTAAGGGCAGCCAAAATCGTATTTTAACCACAGTGTTTTTCTTAAATCCTGATTGGAAAGCGGCAGATTGTGGAGAGTTGATTATCTATGATGAAGCCGATATTGAGATTGAGCGCATCGCGCCTAAAATGGGCCATTTTGTGATTTTCCTCAGTGAGCGTTTTCCCCATGAAGTGACCAAAACCTTGGCCCAGCGTAATAGTATTGCGGGTTGGTTTAGGGTCAGTAACAGTGTTCATGGCTTTTAACTTTAGCTTTTAACTTCACCAGATAACAAACGCCTAAATGCTGCCTACAGGTTTAGGTGTTTTTGCTCTCGATTGCCGCTTTTGGTCATCACCAATCACCAATCACCAATCACTTATCGCGACTGCGCAATGTCATTGGCTATTTCTCGGATATTGATTGGCCATCACGGCGTGTTCTTCCGCAGCAGTATTTATTCCAACCTGTTTTAACTACCTTCTACTCATTTTTTCAATTTTTTTTACACTCTTAAGCTTTAGGTAATCTAAGCCGCCGAAAATGGAATGAATTTGTCCAATCATGCTGAAAATAGGGTGTTTTTTTATTCTCGTTTAATGTTAGGCTAGATAAAAACGTGCGCTACAACACACTTTTCTATCATCTAACGGAGGCGATACTGTGGGCTGTGAAGATAACTTAGGTTGTTTAAGTGGTGAGCATATTGTACTTGAGCCCTTATCTTTGTCCCATGTGGCGGCATTGAGTCTCGCCGTCACAGATGGTCAACTTTGGCGTTTATGGTTTACCAGTGTCCCTGAGCCAACTGAGATGAAGCTCTATGTGGCTAAAGCACTCGAAGAAAAAGCGCGGGGCCTGAGTTTTCCCTTTGCGGTGCGGGATAGAGTGTCAGGGGAAATCGTCGGATGCACGCGAATTTGCAACTGGGAGTCTGATAATCGCCGTCTTGAGATTGGATACACTTGGTATGCTAAACGTGCCCAGCGCACTGGGATTAATACTGAAGCTAAACTGCTGTTATTGACCTTTGCTTTTGAAACCTTAGACGCCATTGCCGTTGAGTTCCGTACTCACTGGCATAATCAAGCTTCGAGACAAGCCATTGCAAGACTGGGCGCTAAGCAAGATGGTGTATTGCGAAATCATAAGATTCTTAAGGACGGCACTATCCGCGATACCGTGGTGTATTCCATTATTGATACCGAGTGGCCAACGGTGAAAAACAGTCTGCAATTTCGATTGCGACAACGACCGTCAACACTCTAATGATAAATAGGAAAAGCCCATGGCAAGCATCATAACTCGAGTAGATGTGACTCATGTCCATGAGGTTGCAGTGTTGTTCAATGAGTACCGACAATTTTATGGGCGTAGGGATGATCTCGCGGCTGCGGAGCAGTTTATTCATTCAAGAGTGTCAGATGGCTCATCGGTGATATTTATTGCTAAAGATAATCAAGGGCTTGGATTAGGTTTTGTTCAAATGTATCCCAGTTTTTCATCGTTACGTTTGGCCCCTATGTTGATCCTCAATGATGTGTATGTGACTCAACATGCCCGATGTGTCGGTATTGGGCGGGCATTAGTGCTACAAGCCGCCAGTTATGCCAAAGCGCATAATATGAGTTATTTGATGTTAGAAACACAGCAAAAAAACCAGCGCGCGCAGGGCTTGTATGAAGGTTTAGGCTTTGTGCGTAACCAAGATTTTTATATCTACGAACTTGAGCTCCACCGAGGGCTTGAGTAGGTTTATTTATGGCGATTAAAAGGAAAAGTAACATGTTAACTCAGGTAAAAACGTTAGTATTAGGTGGTTTAGTCTTAAGTGCCAGTACTGCAGTTTGGGCTGATGAAGCAGAAAAAGCGTTTAGTAAAGAAGCCATTGAATGTGCCGCTTACTATCAAATTAGCTCAGAAGCCATTGGGGCGATGAATGCACCGCAAATGCAGGCCGTGGGTGAGCGTTTAAAAAGTTCTAAAATTGAGTCTGAGAATTTAGCTAAGAAATACAGCTCTGAAGCAGAGGTCACTCAAGCGGTTGCCGATGCTAAAGCCCGTCAAATCGAAAGCTTAGGTGGGTCAAGCAACTTAGGTGCGTTAATGGGTAAATATAAAGAAGAATGTAAAAACCTGTTAGCCGATCCACAAAAGCGTTTAAATTATTGGACTATGGCGACGATGTAATCGTAGGTTTTAGTCAGGGTAATCGTTTACGGATTGTGAAGAAAAGGAGCCTGATGGCTCCTTTTTGCTTAAAGCACAAGCACTAAGGAGCTGATGGGGTCATTCATATTGAGTCGGTTTTCCCATAGATTTTAGCCCTGTTTGGTTTAGGGGCTTAGAACCAAGTTGCTTATTTTCGCTCGGCTGAAACTCAACCGCAGTTTTTAGGGTCTTAGTTACATGGTCAAGTATTTAAGCCTTGGGTTTAAATTCTCCTCAGTTTTAAATTCTTAGTTCAGTTTACGATATTCAAAGATAATCAAATATGAGTACTAAATAGGAGCACTATGGTATTAACAATAATGGCAGCGACTGTTTTGAGTGCTGGAGTCTGTGGCTACCATTTAATCTATGGTAAGCGGGTTTTATTGGCGCCGCTCTTGAAGGCGAATGTGTCACAGCAAAGCAAGCAAATGCTACTGTGCTTATTTCACTGCCAATCGGTATTTTTTGTGGTTTCAACGGTTGCACTTTTAGCCTGTGCACTTAAGGTGATCCCTGGGATGTATGCCTTTAGCCTGTTGTTATTCCTCGGGATGAACTACGGGATCTTTGCGATTTGGCAGTTTTACATTGCCACTCTGAGTCCACCAAATAGTGGACAGATGATCATAGTGCAAGCGCTGATTTTCTTGCTCATTGGTATTTTGGCTATGCTAGGGCCACTCTTGTCTGCCGCGTAAATTGCTCATGAGAACTTGATAAATCATCGCGATTGAAGCGTCAGAGTTTGAAAAACAAACAGCGAATTATGGGGTTAATTGAATACCGTATTGGGCGGCGAGTTCAGCGAGTTTGCCATTATTGATGAGCAGTTCAATCCAGTGTGAGAGCCTTTTGCTATCGAGCTGTGAACTGGGGTTGAGTAAAATGCCATTAGCGTATTTTTGGTCCCATTCATCTGATATTAAAAGTAATTTTCTCTCTTCTGGATGAACCTTTAAATAATACTGTAGGTAAGAGTTCGTCACGGGCGCTAGGTCGGCGCGTTCACGCAGAATGCTTTCGATAGAGGCGTTATTGTGACTGACGAACAAGGGACGAAATTGCTTTGCCAGCGTATTCGCATCGGTTTCAAAGTGGGCAAACTGGTAGTGATATCCTTTGATGAACGCAATTGACTTGTTGGTTAAGTTTTTGAAATAGCTTTGGTTATGAGCTTTAGTTTTAAGTGCAATAAAGACTTCACCATCTATCATATGTAGCGGAATAAACTGAGTCGCTATTTTTTGCCATCCCCAAGCGGGATTCTCAAAGAGCATTATGTCGAAGCGACCTAAGGAATAGGCTTTATATCTGTGCTCAATACTGGTGACGGCAAATTTAAAGACCACTTCTTGTTGTACTTGATTTAATGCATTAATGATATCGAGTGTGAGACCTGTGTAACGGCCGTCTTGTTGTTGATGGACATAGGGAGCAAATTGATAACCACCGACATGAATTGTCGGAATTGACTCGGGAATCGCTGGCGACTGAACTTTATCTTGGGCGATAGCCGTGGTAAATGCGCTAATGCTTAAGGCTAAACAAAAGAGTAGGCGACACAACTGGCTCAATATCATAGTCACCCCTTGTTATTTTTAGCATGAATGATTTTTTACAAGTATACACAATTTAATTTGTTCAATGCTGTCGATAAAGTGCGAATTTTAAATCTGTCATAGTAAGCTAGCGCAAACAGGATGAGGGAGATTTCACATTGAGCAAGATAAAATCTCAAGTGTGTGGTTGGGTTGAACAGGAACATATCACGCAAGAGCAAGCGAATAAGCTTTATCGACAGGTGACAGTCTTGCCGGATGGGTCGAGTTGGCGTCGCTTAATCGCTCATTTATTACTCTGGTTCGGTGCGTTAAGTTTTGCCTGTGGGGTGATTTTTTTCTTTGCTTATAATTGGCAATCTTTGGGGCGATTTGCCAAATTTGGACTGATCGAAGTGGCGATAATACTCGCTATCAGCGCATTTGCTTGGCTCTATTATCGTGCCAACATTTATTCCCCTGTTAGCCCTTATCGTAAAGACAGCACTTTTGGTGCGACGACCGCCAATGGCGTGCTACTGGCCGCAAGTGTGTTAGTTGGTGGCTTATTAGCGTTAGTTGGGCAAACCTATCAAACGGGCGCCGATCCTTGGCAGTTATTTGCGCTATGGGCATTCGTTATCTTACCCTTTGCTTGGGTGGCGGGATTTGATGGTTTGTGGCTGTTGCTGGTGGGATTGCTAAACCTCAGCATAGGGATATTTCTGGATTCCTTTTCCCATTTCTGGGGATTATTTTGGGGCGCTCAAGGACAATTGCTGATCTTTATCTGTTTGAATTTAATTATCTATTATGCTTTCGTACTTTTAGACAACAAAGTCGCGGGGCGCTGGCATGCGCCAATCCTTGAATATGTTTGTTCATTGTTTGCTATGGGCTGTTTTACTTGGTTAATCACTTGGCTTATTTTTGACGATTTCCTTGAACGTGACAGCTTCAGTACTGGGATCTTCTGTGGTTATTTTGCCCATCTGATATTCGGATTCGTTATTTTTCGTTATAGATTACCACGCATATATCCCTTGGCCTTGGGCGGTTTTAGCCTGATTGCCGTAGGCGCCGCGTTACTGATAAAGCTGATGTTTGAGGATAATGACCCCATAGGTGGATTTTTGTTTATTGGGCTTTATATCATTTTGGCAAGCACAGGTTTGAGTATTTGGTTGAGGGAGCTAAGCCGGAAACTTAAACCTCAGTTTGTAGGAATCGCCACCCAAGGGAGCGTGGGCGTGGGAGATGTTCATGAGCAACAATAATGGTTTACAGGATAGCGAAATGATCACTCGACCCTGCACTGATAGTGTTACGTCAATCGACGCTTCGAGTGAATTAAGTCTAATCAAACACTGGCAAGCTTTGTATGCCGAAGGTAATGTTAGTGCAGCTCAAATGCCAGAAGACCCAGAAGACCATGATATCCCTTGGTATATTGCCACTATGCAGGCTTTTGCTGCTTGGATAGCGGCGTTGTTTTTATTGAGCTTCATGATGGCAGTGTTTGGTGCCATTTTTGAGCATGTTGAAGAAGATGTCATTTTATTTATTGGCTTAACTTATTTAGCCTTGGGGATTGGGCTGTATTTTTTACCGCGGCAACAGATTTTTATTGAACAATTTGCTTTTGCCGCCTGTTTGAGTGGTTTGATCAGTGTGGCATGGGGATTATTTGATTTAATTAACAATGATTTTAGCCTCACATGGTATCTCTGTATGGCGGGTATTACATTGTTATTGTGGGGCTTGATTGCCCATGGGCTAGCCCAGTTTGTATTCGCTTTTTGCTTAAGTTGGTGCGTGATTGGCCTGATGGCAAAATTTGAACTGCTCAATTTTAGCCCGAGCCTTTTTGCCGTAGTCATTAGTCTAGTGTTATTAAATATCAATCAGTTCGGGCGTCATTATCGCAGGTCTCGGATGCTCATCTATGGTTTCGCACTCGCGTTGCTTTCGTTGCAGTTGATGCACGCTTTTAGTATGGACAGTATTTTTGAAGCCTTATTTAGCCCTTGGCAGCAAAGCCTGTGGCTGACACTGACTCATCTGTTGATTATTTTCGCTATTTGCGGATTTTTATTGGTGACAATCTTGCGCGAGCGCCAGCAATCACTAAGCTCACCAGCGGCGCTAGGGTGTGTTATTGGTTTAGTCATCGTTAGCGGTTTATCCTTACCTATGCAGGGTTTATCAACGGCTATTCTATTGATCTTGCTTGGTCATTATTGCAACGAGTCTTGGTTGAAAGGTATGGGAATGGTGTCGGCGCTGTTATTTGTCAGCGGGTATTATTATTCCCTAGAAACGACTCTGTTACTTAAATCTGGTTATTTGATGGGCTTCGGCGCCTTGCTGTTGGTGGCAAGGTTAGTGATGTGGTGGTTATTTCCTGCCAATGAAAATGCCAAGGAGACTGTGTGATGGGCAATGTGATGGGAAAACTGTCGGCTTCACATAAATGGGCGCTTGGGCTCGTATTATTCACAACAGTGGCGATTCTCGCTGGCGTGAATTGGCGCATTTTCAAATTCGAACAGCTGCTTAATCACGGCCAAGTGGTGCGTTTTGCATTAGCACCGGTCGATCCGCGCTCATTAATGCAGGGTGATTACATGGCGCTTGAATATGCCATTGCGCGTGATGTGCGTAGCGCCTTAGCGCCGCAACAAATGCAGGGGCAGTTATTGCTGGCTGTCGATGGGCAAAAAGTGGCGCGTTTTGTGGACTTTTATACCGACCAAGCACTTGGTAAAGATCAACTGCGAGTGCAGTTTCGTGTCCGTGGTAATCAAATTAAGCTCGCATCGAACAGCTTTTTCTTTGAAGAAGGACAAGCCGATCATTTTAGTGCAGCTAAATACGGTGAGTTTAGAGTGAATTTGCAAGGTGAGTTACTGCTCGTCAGTTTACTCGATGAAAAGCTTCAGCCCTTATAACCCTGTGTCAGGATTGCCATCCATTTGTTCTGCTTACTTGATTAACCTCGATTTATCTCTGGCCGCACTGTGTAGTGCGGCCAGCATCTCCCGTACTGCTTTCTTCCTAGTTCTGATCGCTAAATCGCACGAATAATATCCACCTTAAGTTGCAACTTTGATGCAACCAATTTGTAACCTTGACCGCCTATAGTATCGTCAGTCTTCGAGGTGACATCACCTTGAAGCATCTAAGCGCATCAATTAAATACCAAATATTAAAACAATACATTTAGGGGTCTCAATGTTTAACACTAAAACTGTGCTGGCGTTAGCCATCAGCAGCGTTTGTGGGCTTGCCCATGGCGCGGATAATTTGATCATTTCAGAATACGTCGAAGGCAGCAGCAACAATAAAGCCATCGAACTGTATAACCCAACTGCGGGCGTTATTGATTTAAGCCAATACCAATTGCGTTTCTATTTTAATGGCAGTACCAACGTCGGTACGACCATTGCGCTTACTGGCTCATTAGCCGCGGGGGCGACGTATGTGGTTGCCGATAACGATGCGTCGGCCGATATTCTTGCACTGACCAATCAACAAAGTACCGCCAGCTTCTTTAACGGCGACGATGCGATTGAACTGACTTATCAAAATCAAGTGATTGATAGTTTAGGTCAAGTTGGTGTCGATCCCGGTGCCGAGTGGGGCAGTGGTGATTTATCCACTCAAGACAACACCCTGCGCCGTAATCCTGAACAGCTAATTGCCGATCCCATCAGTGACGATGCGGTCGGCTTTAGCACTTGGTTAGGTTTTGCGAAGGATGATATTTCTGATCTCGGTAAGTTCAGCGCCGGCACACCAACCGATCCCGTCGACCCTCCACCGAGTTCTTTAGTGTGCGGCGAAGAAGCCACAGCAATTCATGCGCTTCAAGGCGCGGGCGCTGCCAGTCCTCTCAATGGTCAAACCTTAGTGGTTGAAGCGGTTGTCGTCAGTAATCAAGAAGCCGGTCTTAAGGGCATTTTTGTACAAATGGCTGATAACGAAGCTGATAGCGATCCACAAACCTCTGAAGGGGTGTTTGTGTATACCGGCACTGCGCCTACTGCGTATGTGGCGGGCGATCGTATTCGTTTAAAAGCCAAAGTTACTGAATATCAAGGCTTAACTGAACTGACGACTGTATCAGATCATAAGTTGTGTGCCACTGAACAAGCATTGCCAACAGCGGCTGTGGTGACCTTACCGGTTAACAGCAGTGATGATTTTGAGCCATTTGAGGGCATGCGTGTTCGTTTCAGCCAAGATTTAGTGGTGAACGAAGTCTACAATCTAGGTCGTTACGGCGAGATTTCATTAGGCAGTCAGCGCCACTTTATAGGTACGCAAGTCGCTGCACCGGGCGCGGATGCGCTGGCAGTGAGCGCGGCTAACCAACGCGACAGTATTTTATTGGATGACGGTTTAACGGCGCAGAATCCAGATCCTGTGCAATTCCCCGCTCCTGGTCTGAGCGCATCAAACACTGTGCGTGTAGGTGATAAAGCCACATCGCTTACGGGTGTGATGCACTATGGCTTCAATCTGTATCGTATTATGCCAATCGAGACGGTGAACTTTATAGCGGAAAACCCACGCCCAATCGCACCCACATTGGTTGAGGGCGGTAATCTAAAAGTCGCTAGCTTTAACGTGCTTAACTACTTCAATGGTGATGGTCAAGGTGCAGGCTTCCCAACTGCCCGTGGTGCCAATACGTTGAGCGAATTTGAGCGTCAAAAGGCGAAGATTGTCAGCGCCATGGTGGGCATTAGTGCCGACGTATTTGGTTTGATGGAAATCGAGAACGATGGCTTTGGTGCTAATTCGGCCATTGCTGATTTAGTCGCAGGCTTGAATGCTGCTGTGGGTGAAGCGCGTTACGCTTATATCGCGCCAACAGGCATCAATGCGATTGGCACCGATGCCATCACAGTTGGCTTGATTTATCGTAGCGATAAAGTCACGCCGCAGGGCGCTGCACGCATTCTATCCAGTGTCAATTCGCCATTAGATAGCGATCAAAAGCCCCTGTTTGACGATAGCAAAAACCGTCCAATGCTAACGCAAGCCTTTAGCGTGAACTGCAGTGAAGAGGGCGTGGTTGTTGCGGTTAATCACCTTAAATCTAAGGGCAGTGAATGTGCGGGCGATCCTGATCTCAATGATGGTCAAGGCAACTGTAATATCACTCGTACCCGTGCGGCGACGGCTGCAGGTCAATGGATCAGCGAGCAATATCCAGATCAAGGCGTGTTGCTGATTGGTGATTTGAACGCCTATGCGAAAGAAGATCCATTAACGGCGTTAGGTAACGCGGGCTTTAGTGAGCTGTTTGCCAAACTTGAAAAGCCGAACCCTTATTCCTATGTGTTCTCGGCAGAATCGGGTCAGTTGGATCATGCTTTAGCGAATGCTGCCCTGCTGGATAAAGTGGTGGATGTGACTGAGTGGCATATCAATACCGACGAACCGCGCGTATTGGATTACAACGAAGAGTTTAAGACGCCTACTCAAATCCAAGACTTATTCGCCACTGATGCGTATCGCTCATCGGATCACGATCCTGTGGTGATTTCACTCTTGCTCGAAGCGGAAAAAGTCGCGCCAGTGGCCAGTTTCACCCAAGTGGTGAATGGCGCTGCGGTGCAACTGACATCCACTTCAACCGACAGTGATGGACAAATCGTGTCTGCCGAGTGGAGCTTTGGTGATAATACAGTGGCAGTGGGTGAGGTAGTGACCCACAGTTACAGCCAAAGCGGTGAGTATCTGGTCACGCTAACTGTGACGGATAACGACGGCCTAACCCATAGCACGTCGCAAACTGTGACAGTGGTGGTTGGAGAGGTGAAACAACCGCCTGTTGCGCAAATTCAGCGTATCAATTTATTGTTTGTCGATATGTTTATCTCGACTAGCTTTGATACCGATGGCGTAATCAAGCAACATAAATGGACGTTCGACAATGGCACCCGCGCTAACGGTCAAGTAGTATTACGCCTTGCCCGCCGTGGGCAACACACAGTTGAACTGACCGTTAAAGATAACGACAAGTTAACGGATACTACGACGCTGACGTATCGTTAAGTCAGTCCTTCTATTCCGTTGATTTTAAGTGACGCCAAGCCCGCAGCCGCGGGCTTTTCTTTTTGCACCAAAGCAAGATAACTTTATCGTCAGTTTGCAGCATGAATTGTCATTGCTTCCCCAGTGACACGCCGTCTCTTTATTTAACAAGAAGTATCCCTCAGGACTCTAATAAAATATCCATGTTTTAGAAGGTCACTGGTGCAACAATGCCAATCCTCATTAACCCTTCAGCTGTTCGTTTAGCTAAAAAGATATTTGCCCCAAAGCAAGATAATTTTGTCGTCAGTTTGCAGCATGAATTGTCATTGTTTCCCCTGTGACTCGCCATAAACTCGTCCCTGAGGGCTCGACGACGGCATCCATGCCGCCAACGGTCACAGTTGCAACAATGCCAATCTTAACTAACACTTCTGCTGTTCGTTTAGCTAAAAAGATATTGCCCTAAAGCAAGATAACTTTGTTGTCAGTTGTGCAGCATGAATTGTCATTGCTTCCCCAGTGACTCGCCGTAAATATATCCCTATAGGCTCGACGGCAGCATCCATGCCGCCAACGGTCACTGGTACAACAATGCCAACTTAACTGACACTTCTGCTGTTTGTTTAGCTAAAAAGCTATTGCCCCATTCCAATTAAGCAATGACTTAATATGTACGACTTGGTGCTTTTAGATTGACCAAATTTTAGTAATGAGACAATGTAGTCATCAGGAACTGTTCGCCTCCATTTACAAACTTACTTCGGTGGATCATTTTTCGATGCAAATCGTGAATCAGTTTTTGGTGCAAATTAAGAAAAGCGTTAGGAACTATTGAAGAAATGTTCTCTGAATCGCAGAAAATTGAAACATACAAAGCTATGGGGCAAATCGCTATGGTCTGCGGTGGCAGTGAGTATAAGTGTGCATGGGCTATGAGCTTGCTTGAACAAGGTGTAGATACGCCATATATTGCTATTTTAGCTACACTCATAAAGCCTATAAATGAATTCGAAGCCGATGATTACTTCAATAGAGTTTTATCAGAACTAGATATTGAACGACCAAACGATGAAGAAGCAATTGAAGGTTATGCCAAAGTTTTAATGAAAGAGGTGGTTGACGGATCTTTAACCCCAGAAGTTGGTGTTTCAATGATATATAATGCAAACGTAAAACTTGACTATCCTAGTTCATTTGGCGATTTTACAGTTCTCGAGGACGAATGGTACTGTGAATACATTAATGGATGGTCAAAAGAGCAAAGAAAAACCAAAATTATCAATGCATGTAAGAATACTTATGAGGTTCTTAATTATCCAAATGTTTTCAAAGTCTAACAAATAAGGTTAGGCTGCGCGAAGCGGCGACCTTATCCCAAATATTGAACAAGTTGTTCCACCGTCATTTATCCTTTTGCCCCAAAGTTTGCTAGCACTCGTTTAGTGAATCGAAAATTGACGAACTACTTGCCCTACAAATCCTTATCTATTAGTTCTGCTTTTTAACCCGACTTTTAGCTCTTCATCATGACTGATCAAAATTGAAATGCTATACAGTTGTGTTCATAAATGCCTAGTATTGAGTGCTTTTACTTAAATTACATGCGCGTTATCCCAATACTGTAAAGATAAAACTATTAAAAATTAAATTCTTAAGTTTTATGTCGGTTAGATAATAGATTTAGAAAATGCGCATGCGCGTTTTTCCGGATGGTGTATTTGATAAAAAGCTGATAAGTTCTTTGCACACTGATAGTTAACTGTGCATGCGCACTATACATACGCTAAGTGTCAAAGGATAGGCTGGCACATCATGGAGGAATTATGTCCCACAAAATATCGAATGTAGTAATAAAAAACTTCAAATCTGTCATTGATGCAGAGTTTAAACTGTCAAGTTTTACTCCTTTAGTTGGTTATAATAATGCAGGTAAATCGAATTGCTTGTCTGCTATTCAATGGTTACTTAAAAAATCTAGTTTACCAGAAAAAGACTTTTTCGATGCTACTCAGCCAATTGAAGTAATCGCAACTATAGAAGGTGTTACTCAAGCTCTTCTCGATTCAATGCCACCAAGGCAAAAAAGCTCTATCGGAAAATATATTCAAAATGAAACGTTAAAAATACGACGATTTCAAGCAATTCCTAGTGAAAAAACAGCAGATATTAAAATTTCAGTATGGGATGAAGTAGAAGCTGAGTGGGCTGTAAACCCAACAGGTCTTGATAATGCTATTAGTGTACTACTTCCTGAGCCTATCAGAATTGGTGCTATGGAAAATGCAGCTGAAGATGCTTCAAAAGCCAAAACCTCCACAACAATTGGGAAGTTACTCGCAGAATTTCTGACTCCAGTAAAAGCGGCGCATGAAACAGAGTTAAACCTTCACCTCAATGAGGTAGGAAGACGAATTTCATCTGACGGAGATATGCGATTTGGGGAACTTTCAACAATCGATCAAAACGTTAACTCTAAAGTAAATGACTTGTTTCCAGGCATGAGTGTAAAACTTCACTTTGACACGCCTTCAATAGATGATTTGATCAAAGCAGGTACAATAAAAGTTTTTGAAGGAACTGGAAATGGTAGAGACTTTTCTTCGTATGGTCATGGTGCTCAACGTTCTATCCAGATGGCTTTAGTTCAATATTTAGCGGAAATTAAAAGAGTTAACAACAATTCAAGCTCAACTACATTATTGTTAATCGATGAGCCTGAATTATATTTACATCCTTTTGCTATTGAGCAAATCAGAGAGGCTTTAGTAGCATTATCAGAAAATGGATATCAAGTACTAATTACTACTCACTCAGCTCAAATGATTACTCCAGAATTAGCTGAAAAAACATTATTAATTAGAAAAAATGATTCTCATGGCACTCATTCAAGACTTAGATTGACAGATGCTATTCAAAGAGTTGTGCCTAATTCTATGCATCAGATGGAGCAGTTGTTTAATTTATCACACTCTAATCAAGTTTTATTTGCTGAAAATGTCATCTTAACTGAGGGGAAAACGGAGTTACGTTTACTTCCTTTTTTATTCAAATCAGTTGCTAATTTAACTATGGGACAGGAAAAACATGCTCTTGTCGCGCAAAGTGGTGTTAACGATACAAAAAAATCATTAGAAATACTTGGTGCAATGGATTTACCCTCAAAAGCAATATGTGATCTAGATTATTGTTTTACGGGTGCAGTAAGGGATAACTTTATTTTATCTACTGATCAAGATTTAGTTGCGTTGAAGGCTATGCTTCCTAATTTAGTTCAATCCCATGGTGTGATGTTAAATGGGAATGGTTTACCTAAAAACACCAATGCAATAAGTGCGGCGAAAGCTTTTGAAGCTTTAGCTAGTCAGCAAGCCGCAATTCCATTAATAAATTCTTTACATAATAAAATGAAAGCACAAAGCATTTGGGTTTGGAAAAAAGGTGCTATTGAGGCTCATATTGGAACAACAAGTAAAGATGAAAGCGCTTGGGCGCAATTTAAAAATAATGTATCAATTCATGGGTTAGCCCAAGCATGCAATGATCACCAAAGTATAATAGATCTTGTTGAATGGCTACGTAATTGACACTTAATCGGGTAGCCGGAGGTATCTAACCTCCAGCCCCCAAACCACCCTGTATTCGGCTCTGCACACGACTAAATGGATTTAGGAAGTAGGGCGAAGCTGGATGCCAAAGTCGAGGGCGGTTCATTTAGAACGTCTAACCTAGACTTTCTGGTTAGCTTCTTGTTTCGAGAGTGAACTGCAATCCATCCATCTCTCAGTGAACATAAACCCGCTTTCTTAACTCTTACTTGAAGCTTTGCATTAATAATTATAATGTGAAGCATGAGCTTTAATGCTTAAGCTCTAAATCATTTCTGTCCCAAAGTGTACTACCTATGCCTTTAAAACCTACAGATTACGCGAATGCTCGAAAGGTGTGCCATGGTGATTGGCGAGACGACCGTCCGCCCCATGGACGGGGCGGTCGAGCATCCAAGGATGATGGGATGGACACCTCTTGTGAAGTAGGCGTCATTTACGCCATATTGAATTTGCACGTTCAATAACAACAAAAGGTGTCCAAAATGAAAGTTACACTAATAGGAATTGATCTCGCAAAAAATATCTTCCAAGTATGTGGAGTTAATCAAGCAGGCAAGAGTGTTTTTAACCGTTCGATTAAACGTGCTCAGCTCCTGACTTTTCTGCGTACTTACCCTGATGCCACTATTGCGATGGAAGCCTGCAGTGGCTCTAACTATTGGGGCAGAGAGTTACTTTCTCTCGGGCATGACGTCAAACTGATCCCGCCTCAGCATGTTAAGCCATTTGTCAAAGGCAATAAGAACGATCGCAATGATGCCTTCGCTATCTGTGAGGCGGCGCAGAGACCGAACCTGATTTTCGTCCAGCCGAGAACCTTAGCGCAGGTTGATATCATCATTACCCACAGAATTCGCGAGCGCCGGATCAGAATACGCACTGCACTAACCAATCAAATCAGAGGCTTACTAAGTGAATATGGAATAGCCCTCCCTAAAGGACGTAATCCATTGAATCTTTTGCTGCCGGAATTACTTGAGGATGCCAGTAATCAACTCACTACGATTGCACGCCAATACATGCGTGAGCTGATGGAAGAGTTGCGTGCGATCAACGTTGCAATAGGTTCGCTGGAAAAAGATATCAAACTGCAGGCAAGAACGCACCCAGATGCCAAGCGACTGATGGGTATAAGAGGCGTTGCAGAAATAATTGCCACTGCTGCGGTGTCATTTGCCGGTGATGGCTCTGGCTATCATGGTGCTCGGCATTTTTCTGCAAATTTAGGACTGGTTCCTAAAGAGTTTTCCAGTGGGGGGAAACAGAAATTGGGCGGCATAACCAAACGAGGTAACAGCTATCTGCGGCGGCAACTGATCCAGGGAGCTTGGTCGATTATTCGCTATGCAAGTAAGAGTAATGACAGGATCTCCGTATGGGCCTTAAAGGTGATTGAGCGGCGAGGTAAACAGAAAGCGGCAGTAGCAATTGCAAACAAATTGGCGCGGATCATCTGGGCTATGCTGTTTCATCGCAGCGAATATCGGCCTTGTTAATATGTAAAAATCGAGTATTAACCTCACCCCAAAAACACGACTACAGATAATGAAGTAACAGGTAATACCGGCCTTTGCAGATGCTGAGAGAGTACAAGGAGCATATGACTCCGAAAGGACGATAAGCAGCAAAGGCGCGGTTCTCATTAAGGCCAGAGAACAAAGATTCTCACAAACAGGTCGGATATACGTACGCAGTATTACTTTCTGTTACTCAAAAAGTGGTTGATCTATTCGAGGTGTCCATATACGGACTTGCAGCGAGTCGACGAGCGAATGCCATGGCAAGCCTGTGCTAGTGGATACCCGTAAACGCTAAACTTCTAACAACTGAAATTACTGCTCCCCAAACATTTCTGTCCAAAAGCGTACTGCGTATCGCTTTAAATATATAGGTTATGCTAGTGCGCAAAAAGGCGTGCCATGGTGACTCGCGTGACGACAATCCGCCCATGGACGGGCATTCTAGGATGGACTGGAACAACATCCATGCTTAACTGCCAGTTTGACCTCCATGGCTCTCGTTCATAAACTTAGAATCCCTAGGCTTCTATTCACCCTGTCGACGAGCAAATACGATGGCAAGCCAATATGAGTAGGTCAAACCAATAAGCGCTCCACGGTTTAAAATGGATGGCCTAATTTATTGCCCATCATTTTATCTGTCATTTTAATTAGTTTTTATTGGCAATATATATCTATTAAAGCTATATCATTTAGTTTTTCACTTAGTCGCTTGAGACACTAAAAAATGAATTCTGAAGTTTTGAAGTATGTAAACGAGCATCAGCTTTCGTCTGTAATGAATAAAACAAAGTGGTGCGAGCTTGAAAAGGCTTTGAATGAGTCTGAAGACTTTATTCCCTATGTGCGATACAAATTGATTTATGATGAAAATCCTAATACAGGTTTTACTGCTGTGTGGTGGTACGAGTTACTTGAAATAGCAGAAACCATTGAGTGGTTAGAAGTTGATCCATTCAAAAGAGAATGGCTAGGCAGATTAGTGGCGGATCGAGTGACGGACTTTTCTGATGTTGTAAGCGCACAATTAGCCCAATATTCAATTCCTTATTCGATAGAAAATGGTATGTTTCGGATTTGGGGTTATCTGGGGAGGGATGAATCTCCAGAATTTATCTAACTGAAGAGTTTTATCTCTGTAAGTTACTTATTTTAAAGCTAAAATCATTAAAAACTGAGACCTGAATACTGATTATTGGGATTGGGCATAGAGACAAAAGACAGTAAAAAAGTGCTTTATTTTTCAATAAAGCACTCATTTTAAGCGACTCAAGCACTCGTTAACCTACTGAACTTACTATTGATCAAAGTACCGATTAAAGTACCGATCAAAGTACTATGTAGAGTGGCCAGCCGAGGAGGCCGACGAGACCTTCTTTATGTTCGAATCTTTCTAAGCGTTCGGGTGAAGCGTCGCTGAGTAAGAGTTCGCGGTAGCTTTTCGCAAAGTGCAGGGTACGCAGTAGGGCGGGGACAAAGTTTTTACCGAGATCTTTACTGATGGTTTCAGCGAGTTCTGCGGGTAATTCTGCTAACGCTTTCTGGGTTTCCAATTCGATATGCTCACGGGTAAACCATTCCTCTTTTAAGGTGATTTTGCCGATACGCTTTTTCAAATCCTGTCTGACTTTGGCGCCATCAAACAACAATCGATACAGTACTGCTTCGGCTAATACACTCTCTAAATTGAGAAAATCTAGCGGATCATAGCTCGATTGCGCGTAAAACTGTGCCAATAAGGCCGCAATTGACTGTTGGCGTTGGTGTTCAAGCAGGGCATCTTGATAGGCTTCATAGCCTAACCATTCTTCCGCATCTGGCGGGCTAGACACTTGTTCAAGCAAGAACTTGTCGACATCGCCGTACAGTGACTTGCCGTTGACGAGTTTGTGCTTGCTGACAGTGCTGAGCATGCTCCAGCCTTTTTGAAAGCATTTGACTACGCCATCGGCGGTGATCAACAGGCGTATTGCCTGCTGCGGATTCTGGTTTGACAATTCCATCAAACCAAGGCTGACCACACCAATGACATCGTGTGCCGCTTGTTCAAGCAGGTGCATTTTGTACTTGTTGTAAAACTTATCGGCCAGTTTGAGGCTCATCAAAATGGCTTTGGATTTGATTTGTGACAGCTGTTCACCGCTCAGCGTTTCGTCTGCTTGGCCTTGGATCAATACCTTGCTTAGGTAGGGTCCTTGATCTACATCACGCAGTACCAGTTGCATCAAATAATTCCTTAATCCAAAAAGCTAAACATATCATCGACTTCAGCGTATTCATCCGTCACTTGGTTTTTCTCTTTGGCTTGAATAACCAGCTCGTTGACAAACTTGCTGATGATCATTTCCCAACCTGAGCTTTCGTTGCGCAGCAGACTCTTAATGGCTTTTTCAACATCGGGCGCAAGCTCATGGATTAAGGCCATTAGGCTGCGTGGGTCGTCTATGCTCAGGCTGTGTGCATCTTCACTGGCGACGCGGCTGTCGTAGCCGATGGTTTCAGTGTCTTCTTCGTCATCGTAGAGATCGGTGTAGCCGTCTTCATCTTCATGCTTTTCGCCTAACATCATTTCGATGAAAGGGATCGACAGATAGAAGAGGCCCGCTGGATCTTCGGCGATACATTCTAGAATCGCAGTTTGCTTTTCTTCGCTATCTTGGATGCGAATTAAATAGGTCAAAAAATCAAAGGTATGCTGAATAAGTTCCTCGGCATTGTTTTTGATTTTTTCTTCCCAGTACAAAGGTTGCTGACAGACGATGTCGCGAATTTGTTCTGGGGTCATGAGTTCAGACATGATCGAAGGACAAGAGATATCATGGTGACTGTTGATTTGCGTCAGCGTGACGATATCCATGTGTTCGATGACTTCGACTAATTGCTCGTCGCTCATGGTATTTGCAATGATTTCAAAGCGTTTGCTCGCTTGTTTTGGCTCTACGTCCGCCAACTCTTTAATTTCGGCGACGGTAATCTCAATGAGACTAGTGTTCATTAGCGGTCCTCATCATCGTAGTGATCGTAGTAGCCATCTTCCTCTTCGCCTTCATCATCGTCGTCGTTATCTGAGGTGCCAACATAATCGTTGTCATCATCTTCATCGTCGTGATGCTTCGCTGCTGGCGTTGCTTTACCTTGATTTTCAAGTAAATACAGTACGGCGCAGCTTTCAATCAGTAAGGTTTCCGAGTAACCACGCACGGCTAACACTAAAGGTAAATCGGCATTGTTAAAGCCAATCGTGACTTTAAACTCATCCCACTCGGGTTGAGTTGCCGTGTTTATCCAATGTGCCCACTTGAGTTTGGCTTCGGCGGGAAACTTAATTCGACCGTAAAGCGCGACAGGCAGGTACTCAGGCACAGTATCGAGCATCTTAGGATCGGCTTCTAACACCTTTTTGATTTGGCTAGTAAATTGCTCTAGCGCTTTAGGAGTATCGGGATCGTCGTAGGACTCGATATTGTCGTAGGCATTATTTTTTAGCTCATTAATGCGTGAGATATTCAGTTTTTTGACCATTTGGCACTTACTCTAGAAAACGCTCAAGGATAAAATTGATCCCACAGCTCGCGCATGGCGCTAGCAGGATCGGTCACTATGACGTTATTGAAATCTTTGATAAACGCATTACGTCGCTTAGGATCTGACAACACATCATAAGCATTTTTAACGCGTTCAAGTTGTACGGCGGCTTGCTGCTTTTCCTCTTCCGAGGCGCCTAACAACTTGTCGGGATGATATTTGTTTGACAGCCGTCGATAGGCTTTTTTAATGTCGTCTTCTTTGGCACTGGCTTTTATACCAAGTACACTAAAGTGGTTAATCATACTTGTACCTGCAGGCGATGGGGCTGATATCGCGAGATAAAAAGGGTTTGACTCTGATTATCTTTAAATTCGTGGAATTATGATTAGTCAGCCGTGGATGATAGCAGAAATTCCCACTCAGCGGCAAACGCGCGAGCAGGAATTTGTGCTTTAGTGAAGGGTTAAAAATCCTTTAAACTTTAATCTGTTGTGGCGCATGGATTAAGTCAACCGCTATGCTGTTGAAATCCCGTTACCAAGCCAGATTGACAGCTAACTTAACCTTGTTTTTAGGCGAGATAACTGCCCTCGATTCTGGGCAATATTTTAGCGCCGAACAGTGCCGAATCCTTCGCTAAATACACTCACACAGAGCTAACCCACACTCGCCTCGGCCACGTTAGGCTGAGCTAACGCCGTAACAGCTAAGTCAGACTAGACACTAAACGCAGGTTCATTCCAAGTGTGAGCATTTGTTTTTGTTCTCGCTGTAAATCTTTCATAAACAAGCTGATTTTCCGCTTATGGCTTGGTAGTACTAGCATGAGTCCATCGGGGATCACTTTAATATGATCTAAGGTCAGCGTCTTAGCGATACGGCCAAGATTGAGCAAGACAGCGAGCCTAAGCAAGCAGAGCAGGCGATTGAGCGTGAGCTTATGGTTGGGATCGAGCTCAGCGAGCATTAATTCGTTAGGCTTTTTTCTGTGATTGGTGATAAGCCGCGCTAAATCCAGCTGTAATGCTTCGCTAAACCCAGGTAAGTCACTGTTACTGATAATGTAACCGCCGTGTTTGTGCAGGGATTTTGAATTAATGTGTAATCCGATTTCATGTAAAGTCGCGCTATAGGCAAGCAAGCGCGCATGGGGCCTTAATTGCCATTCATCGGCGACCTGTTCAAACAAGGCCATGGCAGTGTCGCGTACCTTAGCCGCGTGGGCCATATCGATATGATAAAGCTGGGCAATACTGTCGACGGTGCGGTGGCGAATATCCTGATACTGGCCAATCTTTGCCAGTTCGTAGAGTACGCCTTCACGCAGTGCGCCTGGGCTAAACTCAAGTTTTTGAATCGGTAAGCGCCTAAAAAAGCTGATCAAAATGGCAAGTCCGGCGGGCACTAAGGGAATGCGTTTATCATCGACGTTGGCAAATTGGATTTGGCTAATATGGCCACATTTGATCAACTTGATTTTGAGCTGTTTGAGTCGTGGCAGCGTGATGGTTTCATCGCCGTGCTCTTCTTGAATTGCTTCGCAGATGGCTTTTACTGTGCCTGAACTACCCAAGGTGAGTTCCCAGCCGCCCGCGAAATATTCCTTTGAGAGCGACGCGAACTGCTTATCAGCCGCACTTTGGGCATCGCGAAATGAGGCTGGGGTGATGAGCCCATCAATAAAGAAACGCTCATTGAAACTCACACAACCGCAGCGCAGGCTAGATAACTGAGTTGGGGTATTTTTCTGGCCGATCACCACTTCGGTAGAACCGCCACCGATGTCGATGACTAAATTACTTTTCCCTAGCACTTGGCTTTGGGCAATACCGTTATAAATCAAACGCGCTTCTTCATGGCCCGAAATGACCTCCACCGGATAGGGCATGATGGCGAGTGCAGCCTCGATAAACTGATCGCGGTTTTTGGCAATTCTCAGAGTGTGGGTGGCGACTAATCGCACTTGCGCTTGGTCGAGATTGGAAAATCGTTGGTTAAAATCCCGTAGGCAATTGAGCCCACGTTCTATGGCGTCATTGTCGAGAATATTTTGCGCATTGAGCCCAGTGGCGAGCTGAACCTGTTGTTTTTCTTTATGTAAAATCTGCAAACTGCCATCTTGCTCGCGGGCAATGACCAGATGAAAACTGTTCGACCCCATATCGATGGCGACAAAGTGGCGCGATTTAGAGTTTGCGAGTACATTGCTGGGCGTAGCGTGTAACTGTGTGTGCGAATATGTGGTTACCAATCGGATTATCCTTAGGCAATCAAAGCGATATAAAGCCAGCGGTTAGCTGGCTTTGGCCCGTAACTCAGGTGTTATGTCAGGCTGAGTTTTCACTTCTCGCTCAGCGTCACCCTCATGGGTGGACATACGTAAGGTATTAAATTCTTGCAGTTGGCGCTTCTCATAATTAATCAGATATTGATAAATGGCAATTTGAGAACGCACTTTTCGTTTGTTACCGCGATTCCGATAAGGATTACTTTGTTCCTTGTTGATGACACGTGCTTTAGTGTTGTCATTGAACTGTAAGGATAAAATATCCATTATCATCTGTTTTAGGCGCAGATCATAAATCGGCACACTCACTTCAACGCGATTATCTATGTTGCGGCTCATCCAGTCGGCGGAGCAGATAAAGAGTTTGTTCTCTCCACCCGCGTGGAACAGCATCACCCGCGAGTGTTCGAGGAATCGGTCGACGATACTATAGACTTCGATGTTGTCGCTGATCCCCGGAATTTGCGGGATAAGCGAACACATGCCGCGAATAAGTAACTTGATTTTGACCCCAGCCGCCGAGGCTTCATAGAGCTTTTGTACTAAGGATTCATCGAGTAAGTTATTTAGTTTTAAGGTAATCGCCGCCTTCATATGGCTTTGGGCATTGACGATTTCATTATCAATCAAGTGACTCAGTTTTTGTCTGGCATCGTAGGGCGACACGATTAAATGCTGGAAGTTATCGCGGCGATACGGATGCTCAATTAAGTCAAATACTTGCTCTACTTCTCGGGCAATTTCTTGATTGGCGGTGAACAGCGACAAGTCAGTGTATACCCGCGCCGTGCCTTCGTTAAAGTTGCCAGAGCCGACGTGACAATAGAGTTTGATTTCCCCTTGTTCTTCGCGGCCAATTAAACACAACTTGGAATGCACTTTTAAGCTGGTGATACCGTGGTGAACTTTGACGCCCGCTTCGGCCAAGATGCGGGTCCATTCGATGTTGGATTGCTCATCGAATCTGGCCCGCAGTTCAATGACGGCGGTGACTTGTTTGCCGTTCTTCACTGCATCGATAAGCGATTGCATTACATGGGATTTTTTCGCCACTCGATATAAATTAATTCGAATAAAGCGCACCGCCGGATCGTAGGCCGCTTGGCGCACCATTTCGGTAAAGTGGGAAAACTTATGGTACGGATAATTGAGCATGATATCGCCCATCCGAATCGCATCGAAACTGTTGGCACTGCGGCCAAAACCTGCACTATTGAGCGCCGGTAGTTTTTCGTTTTCGAGGTAGTCGCGGCTCGGGTTGGGGAAGGCGATAAAGTCTTTAAAGCTGTGGTAACGCCCGCCTGGGATCAAACATTCGGTCGAGCTGATGTTCAGGTTTTCTTTGAGCATCACCAACATGTGTTCGGGCATTTCTTTGTCATACACTAAGCGCACTGGCTCGGCGGTCAGACGTTTTTTCAATCCCTTAGTCATTTTTTCGAGCTGAGTTTGCTCTAGCTCGTCGGTGATATCAAAATCGGCATCGCGGGTTAATTTCATCGAATACACTTCGATAGCATCGTACTCGAAGAAGGGGCCAAAGAGTTCATCGACGCAGTGGCGAATAATGTTATCTAATAAAATTAGATATTTTTTTGCTTTACTCTTTTCGGCTGGGAGTTCGATAAACCGCGGTACATTTTTAGTCGGCACTTCGACTAAGGCGTATTGGCGGCGAGCTTTAGTGAACAAACACACACACAAATAGGTGGCGTCGTCGTTGATTTGCTTGATCAGATCGCGATTATTATTGACCATAAGCGGCGCGATATGGCGTTTGAAATGGTCTCTAAAATGCTTTTTCAGCCAGTCGCTGTGGAACTCGCTTAATTGTTTCTCATTGATTAACAAAATATTACGACGCACAAGTTCGCGCATTAAATCCGTGTATATGCCATCAAACCTTTCTTGCAATGCCATCACTTTCGATTGGATCTTGGCCATTAAATGGCGGCTGTTGCTGCGACCTTCCTGCAGGGATGAGAGTAAAATGGAGCGTCTGACCGCAGCCACGCGCACCCTAAAAAACTCATCCATGTTATTGGAAAATATCCCTAAAAAGCGCACTCGCTCCACTAAGGGAACATTGTGATCGCAGGCTTCTTGCAATACCCGCTCATTAAAAGACAACCAAGAGAGTTCTTTATCAATCGAAAGTTTATCGGTATTCGGGGACACTGCACAGCTCCTTTAAGCAAGCGTCATGGCGCAATATACAATAGCATTCATCCGCCGTTGTGCAATCAGATTTACTGCCGACAAGTGAAGGAATTTCAATGATAAATATTGCGTACACGCCAAAATCAGTCTGGGATTTATCTGGGATAAAGATACGAGGGAAATATGTCAACTTGATGACGAGTGTGACAGAAATATGACCTTATGATGATCATCTTGGATTGAGCTTAAACTCAGTTCGCGTCACTGCGATTTAAGTCTTGATAAACTGTGCAAGCGCGGCTTCCTTGAGGATAAATCTGTCAGTGTTAACTCCTTGGGCATTATCGCAAACTATGTTATCTTGCTCGGCTTTTTTATCGCGGGAGTAAAAGGTATGTTTGTTGGATTTGATTATGGTAGTGCTAACTGCGCCGTAGGGATCATGCTGGGTGATGGTGTGCAGTTATTGGCGTTATCAGAGCAATCAGCTTATTTGCCTTCGACCTTATACGCGATGGACAGGGAACTGATCGCCGAGGCGGTTTATCGTGGTCTTCCTATTGAGTTAAAAGCCGATTACGCCAAAAAGCGCGCCGCACAATTGAGCCGTGCCCGTATGGTGCGCCATGAGTTAGATCTCGATGCCGATGTTCAGGCTGTATTTGTTGGCGAGCAGGCGGTGAGCGCGTATTTAGAGATGCCGGAGGAGGGATTCTATGTCCGTTCGCCAAAATCCTTTTTAGGCGCGACAGGGCTTAGACCCGAACAAGTGGCCCTGTTTGAAGATATTGTTACCCTGATGATGCAGCACATTAAAGTACGCGCCGAATCTGTGTTAGTTGAAAAAGACCTTGTGAAACAGGGTAGCACTGCGATGATCACCCATGCGATTATTGGTCGTCCGGTGAACTTTCAAGGCATAGGCGGTGAAGAGAGTAACCGTCAGGCCGAAGCCATTTTGACCTTAGCGGCAAAACGCGCGGGTTTTATCGACGTTGATTTTCTGTTCGAGCCGTTAGCGGCGGGGATGGATTATGAAGCGACCTTGACCGACAACAAAACGGTATTGGTCGTTGACGTAGGCGGCGGTACAACGGACTGCTCTGTGGTCAAAATGGGACCCGCCCATAAACAAAAAGCGGATCGCAGTGAAGATTTCCTCGGTCACAGCGGCCAGCGGATCGGCGGTAACGATCTTGATATCGCCCTTGCAATGAATGCCTTTATGCCGCACTTTGGTTTAGGCTCCTTGATGATCAATGGCAAACCTATGCCCAGTAAAACATTTTGGAATGCGGTCGCAGTGAATGATATTAGCGCTCAGCGAGAATTCAGTACCTTAAGTAGCCGTAAATTGATTGATGAATTGGTTAAAGAAGCCGAGCAGCCACAGTTACTGAAGCGATTGTTAAAGGTGCAACAGCAGCAGTTAAGCTATCAACTGGTTCGCCAAGCCGAGCGTGCGAAAATTGCACTGTCAGATACCGATAATACTGATGTTAATCTGGATTTTATCGAAGCGGCGCTGCACGCGGGTGTGAGTCGTGAATTGTTTGAAAATGCCATTGAGCCGTCGCTGACGAAAGTGGAAGCCCTGATGCACCAAGCGCTCACGCAAGCTGCGAAAACTTTGGCTGCAACAAATGTCGCGGTAAACCGCTCAGCAACAGAGGATTTATCCGCTGAAGCAGAGTGTAAACCCGATGTGATTTACGTGACGGGTGGTACGGCACGAAGCCCTGCGATTTATGCGAAAATTGCTGGCATTTATCCCGATATTCCGGTCGTGGTCGGCGATCACTTTGGCTCAGTGACAGCCGGATTAACCCGCTGGGCACAAAAGCTATTTGCAAAATGAATTAGCTTAGAATTTAAATATATAACAGGGAGTTATTATGTATCGAATTTTATTGTTAGGTATCTTCATCATACTTTCAGGTTGTGGTTCACTCGATAAGCAATCTATTTTAGTTAATGCTGGAGATACCAAGGAACAAGTGCTTAATATTATGGGGCCACCTGATGATCGTCAGTTCCAAGGAGAGAATGAGGCATGGCAATTTTGTAAAACTGGGGCTGGTTTTGGTTATCATGATTACCGTATTTTTTGGTTTTTCGATGGTAAAGTTACAGGTGTAAATTCCTATAAAAGTACTCGTCCAGGCGTTTCTTGTGTCACTGATATTAAACCCATTAACTGGGAAGATGCGCCAGATGTCACACTTGAAATCCGTAAGAGATAGTTTTGTTTTTTTATACTTTACTTAGTTCGTAATATTTAGGAAGTAATAATGAAAACTCTGTTGAAGTGTGCGTTTGCGGCCTCTGTAGGTCTATTGCTTGCGGGTTGTGGTGACGATGTGGGTAAGGTGAGCTTAGGGCTTTTTACCACTAAAGATGTAATTATTGATGCTAAAAACGATCCTAAAATACCTGGGGTGACTTGCCATATCAGTCGTATCGAAGCCAATTTAGACTTTGCCGATCCGTCCGATATGGGGATCAGTTGCCGTCAAACTGGGCCAATTACTGCGGCCGATCTGGCGAAGATAGACATGGGAAAACACGGCGAAGTGATTTTCACTGAATCCCTGAGTATTTTATTTAAGTCATTAAAAGTGCGTAGAATTTACGATGCGCAAAATCAGACTCTGTTGTATTTGTCCTATTCGACGAAAGAGACCAATGGCAGCCATAAACATGCGCTCTCAACAGTGCCGCTTTATGGCTCTGCGGCTTGGGTCGATCCTGCATTAAGCATTGGAACGAAAGCGAATTAATCACCCTAGAGTTTATGGTTTAGCGGTTTATTTGCTATAAGCATAATGATATTGCAGTAAACATTCGTATTTGTGTCAGTATCGATAAGAGAAGGGGCGGAATATTTATTCCGCCCCTTTTTATATTCTGCTAGCACTTAGCACATTAAATATCGTTATTTAGCTTTGGCCGCCAATACTGCGTTAAAGCGTTCAAACCCAGCACTGAGATCGGCGATTAAATCAGCGGGATTTTCTAAACCAATATGTAAACGGATCAAAGGTTTGCTCGCATCCCATTGAGTCGCTGAGCGGATTTTTTCAATACCGAAAATGCCGAGGATTAAACTCTCGTAGCCGCCCCAAGAAAAGCCCATCTTAAAGTGACTCATATTTTCAACCAGTGCGGTGACGGCATCGGCATCGCCCTGTTTTAAGATAAAGGAGAACAAGCCGTTGGAGGCACTAAAGTCGCGTTTAAAGAATTCGTGCCCAGGGCATGTATCGAACGCGGGGTGACGCAGATGATCGACTTCTGGCCGGGTTTTCAACCAGTTGGCCACTTGCAGGGCATTTTTTTCATGTTGCGCCATACGCACGCCTAAGGTACGTAGGCCGCGGGCAGCAAGGTACACATCATCAGGGGAGGTAGTTTGTCCCATCAAATAACTGTGTTCACGTAATTGTGGCCAGTATTTTTCGTTGGCCGTGGCCGTGCCTATCATCACATCCGAGTGACCGACGATGTATTTGGTCGCCGCTTGAATCGAAATATCCACACCCATTTCAAAGGGTTTGCTATTGATGGGTGAAGCCCAAGTGTTGTCCAGCATAGTAATCAGCCCATGTTCGTGGGCGATGCAGCACAAGGTCGGCACATCTTGCACTTCCATGGTGATAGAGCCTGGAGACTCTAAAAACAACACTTTAGTATTGGGGCGAATAAGGTCGCGAATGCCCTCGCCAATCAGCGGATTGTAGTAAGTGGTTTCGATACCAAAACCGCCGAGAATATGGGTACATAGATCCCGCGTCGGCTCATACACGCTATCGACCATCAACAGGTGATCGCCGGCTTTTAAAAATGACAATAACGCCGCACTGATCGCCGCCGCGCCAGAGGGATACAGCGCTGTACCGACGCCGCCTTCTAATTCAGCAATCGCCGCTTGAAACGAAAAATGGGTCGGGGTGCCACGGCGGCCATAAAACATCTCGCCGTTGGTTTTATTTTTCGCGGCGTGGCGCATTTCCTCCATCGTTTCGAAGACGATAGTCGAAGCTCGAAAAACGGGCGGATTGATCACGCCTTTGGTCCATTTTTTGTCTCGACCTAAGCTGACGATTTGGGTGGCTTGATGATGTTTATCTGTCATTGGATCATTACCTTGGCATTTAGGTTGAACGAATAGGTTGAACAATGTTGGAGAAGAACCATTGGAGATATCTAATCTATTGTTATGGCGGTCATCTTAGCATCTGCACGCATAAATGACAGGAGGCGCGTGATGAGTTTGGCTCATGTTATTGGCCTCCTGTATTTTAGCTGTTGAGATTATGACGCAGGGCTTAAAAGCTGTAACACGCTTAACTTAAAGGCCGTATGTTCTTAATTTAAAGGTAAGGTAACAAGGATATCCACACCATTATGTTCGCTGCGATTACGGGCAAGGATTTGTCCTTGGTGGAACTCGGCGACCAATCGCGCGATATACAGACCTAAGCCTAGGTGGGGTTTATCTTGGGCTTGATTTATCCGTACCGACACCATGGAATCGAAAATCTGCTCCGACATATCAATGGGCAGTTCAGGCCCTAAGTTACTGATAAGCAGAGTTGCTTGCTTACCCACTTGGGTGAGCGTGACTTCGATAGCACTGTCTTTATGGCAAAACTCAATGGCGTTGGCGATAAGTTTGTCCATTAACTGGGCGATATATTCTGGCACCCCTTGCATCATCAGTGGTTGCTCGGGCACTTTCACACTAAAGCCTTGTTCTGGATAGGTCATTTGATAACCTTGCATACAACCGCTGACCACTTGTGAGAGTGGGAACTTAGTGATATCGGCCTGCGTTAAACTCTGCTCTAAGCGTGTTGCCTCGCTCATGTTGTTTAAAATCATGCTTAAGCGGCTGACACCTTCTTGGGCGCGGTCGACATATTTTTGCGTGTCTTTATCTAAGGTCTGCAGGTTTAAATGCTCAAGGGATGAACGCACCACAGCCACGGGCGTACGTAACTCATGGGACAGGCGCGACGACATGTTTTCTAGATAGTGAGTGTACTGACCCAGTCGCCCCACAATGCTAGAGAAGCTACGGGACAGATCGCCAATTTCATCCCGAGCCTTCGACGGTTTGAGGTGATTACGCACACGGCCTTGGCTGTCGATGGCATTTTCGGCTTCATCGCGCAATTTACGGATGCGGTTAGAAATACTCGAGGCGAAGAAGAACAGCGCCAAGGTGCCCATACTCATTATGGTCAAAATCACGTTAAAGAGTTTTTCCAGCGCTCGGTTGCGTAGGGTTCGAATTCCGTGGGTGGTTTCTTCGGCGACGACGGCCCCCATCACATTGTTATCAATCCAAATGGGGCTCGCAGCGGCGAGTACCACAGCTTTGTTGTCTGGGGTTAACCGCCAAGTCGAACTTTGCTGACCCGCGAGGGCTTTTTGGATATGACTGCCGTCAAGCTCGGTGGAATCTTGTAAGGAATCAATAAAGTCTTTGGGCGGTTTTGTGAGAATTTTATAGTACAGCGGATGCAGATAATCACGCTTGAAGGTATCCCACAGCGCGGTGCTCTTTTCATCTTCTAAGGTGCGGGTCCATACACTGTCATTAGCGCGAATGTCACCGGATTTTGCCAGTACGCGACCGTGTTTATCGACCACCCAAATACGTGAGCTATAGTGGCTCATGCCTTTGATAATACTTTCAATTTCCGGTGATGGTACCAGCACAGTGCCGAGATTGTCGACCGTATCTAAGGCCGAGGTGCCGACAACTGCAGCCACATCACGGTATTTGCTGTCGTTGACATCGGCAATGGCAAATCCGAGTTTGCTGCCGACCATGTCTAAGGGAATACGCAGCTCGACATTGTAGCCCACATCTGTCGTCGCCCATTGTCCTTGGATGCGCACCTCAGGTGTGACGGGCACAGTTTGCTTAGGGTTAGCGGGTAATTCGAAGGCGCTGATCCAGCCGGGTTGAGTCGTGGCAACGATATAGCGTTTGAATTTATTGTCGGGCGCGAGTGTCGCAATCGAGAGATGATCGTTTCTATCAACACTTAGAGCATTTTTACCCCGCAGTACCACTGTTGGATCAATGACTTGAAAAAAAGCATACAGATAACCATCGTATTGGCCGACCATGTGGGTAAAGCTTAAGGTCAGGGGGGCGTTCGGATCGGCACGCATAATTTGGTGCGCCTCACCGTATTGGATAAATCTGTGCTGATATTCCTGCCATTCGTTGAGTTTGCCGTCGAGTAGAATCGCCCCCGCCAGTGGATAGGCGTATAGATCGCGGCTTTTTTCTACTTGCTTTAAAAAACTCGCTTGCCCATCGAACAATTTCGGCCGCTCGTGCAGCGCGGTGGCTAGTGCTTGAGTGGTGCCTTCTAAGGTGCGTTCTTGGCCGTGGCGGAGATACTTTTCCATTTCCCACACATATTGGTACCCCAGCCAAGGAAGGCAGAGCAAGAACAGGCTAAGGCCGATGACTTTAGTGCGTAGACCAAAGGGGAAACGTGTCATAAGTTAGGGATCAGCATTAATGGGTTTAAAAGTTCATTCATCCAAGGTTATCTGGTTCAACGCCGCGCGCTTAAAGGTTGGTTAAGCCATAGATCAGGCTAAGCTGTCCCAGCGATAACCCATACCATAGACAGTATCAATACAATCAAACTCTGGCGCGGTAGCGATAAACTTTTTGCGAATGCGTTTCACATGGGAGGTGATAGTGCTGTCATCGACAAAGATTTTAGCCTCTTGCATTAATTCATGGCGACTGCGTACATGGCCTGGATGTTTGGCTAACGCATGCACCATCCAAAATTCGGTCACGGTAAGCTCGATTGGTAACTGGTTCCAATAGACTTGCATGCGGTTGGCATCAATGGTCAGTGGGCCACGTTCGAGCAGATTTTCCTGCGCCGTTTGGCTGGCCGCAAGTTCAGAGCGTCGAAACAATGCGGCTAAGCGTGCGGTTAAATGGGGAAAACTCACTTCTTTGCTCAAGTAATCATCGGCGCCTAAACGCAGACCACACACAGTATCAAAGTCACTGTCACGGGCGGTTAAAAAGATGATCGGCAGCGTGCTCGACATGGCGCGCAATGACTGACATAGCATAAAGCCGCCGTCAATTTCATTACCTAAGCCGATGTCGATAATGGCTAAATCCGGTAAACGGGTATTAAAGGCTAGCATGGCCGATGGTCTGTCGGCGTAGGTTTGCACGCTGTAACCGTGTTGTTGCAGCACGTCCTTGTAATTCTCGCGAATGGCCGCTTCATCTTCCACTATGGCGATACGCTTCATAGAGCCGTATTCCTATTGACTTGGGGGAGTAAGTTTTCGTGACTATACAGGATTTTACCCGAGAAAAAAGGCCACAAATGCAATTGCCATTTTGTTGCCACAATTGATAGTTGTATTGCCATTTTCCATCCCTGCTCATGCCATTCCACTTGTGTTTAATAGCCCCATTCAGTTTTGTACCCGTTTGACCTGATGTGGTGTTGAGTGGATTGCTTCAGGTACGAGTCCAAGCTCAGCTAATAATCAAAAAGGAATGAGATGATGAAAAAGACACTAATTAATCTATTGGTTTTGAGTTTATTAAGCGCACCTATAGCCAGTGTGTCGGCGCGGGTTTCACTGCAAAACCAAGTGATAGGACAAGACCTCACCCTAGAAAATGATGCCTATGCAAGCGGTATCGCGATGGATGACGAATACGCAAGCGAGGACGAACAACCGGAAGCCCTTATTGGCCTCGGTGGTGGAGCCTTAGTGGGGGCGTTAGTCGGTGGTCCAGTGGGGGCTATTATTGGAGCGTTCACTGGCACCTTAATTGGCAAATCAGTCAGCGATACAGACACACTGCACGTTCAGCAAAGACAGATCCATTTGCAAGAGTCCCAGTTATCCGAGTGGAGTGTAAAACAGCAAGCCGCCGAAAAACGGGCGAGCGAATATACCAAGGCGCAGCAAGAGCTTGATGAGTTGCTATCCGCGCAACGTCAATTGCTCAGTGAACTTGCCTTGGGGCTTAGCGTACAGTTTCGTACCGGTTCCTCTGAGGTTGAATCGCATTTTTTGCCCCAATTAGATGATGTGGCTGAGGTGATTAATTTGTCACCAGAACTCAATCTTGAGCTGAAGGGCTATGCCGACCGCCGTGGTGATGAGAGTTACAACCAAGCCCTTTCTGAGCAGCGTCTACTGGAGGTGCGTGGCTACCTGATTAAGCAAGGCGTCACTGCCGAGCGTATGACCACTCAAGCCTTTGGCGCTTTATCGCCTTTGCAAGCCGACCAAGACCGAGAATCGGATGTGTTCGACCGCCGCGTGACATTAACACTACAGCCTCATTTGGCCTTGACTGCAAGTCATGCTGCTGACTAGCGGTCAATTTAAGCAGTCCATTTTATGTCGTTCATATTAACGACAACCAACATCAGTTCATATTTGTTAATAGAGGAAGCCTTTGTGATGATCACAGGGAAAAGGGTAAAAGAAGTGAGTGAAGCGGTAGCGGTATTGCTGATCAGTGCCGCCGTGTGTTGGGGTTTGCCCTTTGTGGCATTGGCTTCGCCGAATAGTACCGGCACATTATCTGCGCCACAGAATATGGCTTCGGCATTGGTCGGGCAAAATAGTGCTCACAGTACGGCAGAATCACACATCATTAATTACGATGATATTACGCAGGGGCTGTTGCTTTATCGCCAGCCGAGCGGTGCTTGGGTGCCATCTTTGCCGCTCGATACACAAGTGTCGATGCAAGTCTCTGGCTTAAGTAATCGCGTGAGCGTGAAACAGGTTTTTCGCAACAACACTGAATTTGTGTTGAATGGGCAATATTTGTTCCCACTGCCCAATGAGGCTGCGGTGGATTCGTTGCGATTACATATAGGCCAGAGAGTGATCGAAGGGCAAATTCATCCTAAGGCCGATGCCAAGCAGATTTTTGAGCAAGCGAAAGCTGAAGGCAAACGTGCCAGCTTAGTGAGCCAAGAGCGGCCTAATATGTTTACGACCGAAGTCGCAAACCTAGCACCTCAAGAGGAGCTGATTGTAGAAATCAACTATCAGGAGACCATTAAATATGAAGATGGTTTGTTTAGTTTACGTTTTCCGCTGGTGGTCGCGCCCCGTTATATTCCGGGATTAACATCGGATTCAAGTGTAAGCGATTCACATGATCCTATGGCACAGGTGCGCCAATCAAGCCGAGTGACAAGTTCGCAGGTGTTTGATGCTGACCGGATTGTGGCACCAGTGCGGGACGGCGCCAGTGGACGCGATCCTGTGCTGAAGGCAGACATTCAAGTCTTACTTGCAAAGGGGGTTGATAAAGCGTCCATTGAGAGTCCTTACCATGACATCAAACTCAAGCAAGACAACAGCGGCGCGGTCGATGTATCGCTGGCGCAACGTGTGCCCGCTAATCGTGACTTTGTGCTGCAATGGCGAGTACAGCAGGGCACGAGCCCAATGGCTTGGGTGTTTAATCAGCAAGGTAAAACCCATAAGCTCGATGGCGAAAATCTGTCTCAGGATACACTTGAGACAAATAAAATCAGCGGCGTAAATGATGATAATTACAGTCTCGTCATGGTGTTGCCTCCTAAGGTTGAAAAGAGTACTCAGCCGAGTTTGCCCCGTGAATTAATTTTAGTGATTGATACTTCGGGCTCTATGGCGGGGGATTCTATCGTTCAAGCTAAAAATGCACTGTTATACGCGTTAAAAGGACTAAAGCCGGAGGACAGTTTTAACATTATCGAATTTAACTCCATTTTGTCTCAGTTCTCTGCAATGCCATTACCGGCGACCTCGTCGAATTTGTCACGGGCCCGTCAATTTGTGAGCCGTTTACAGGCCGATGGTGGCACTGAAATGGCGTTAGCACTGGACGCTGCCTTGCCAAAATCCTTGGGCAGTGTATCGCTTGATGCAACGCAGCCTTTGCGCCAAGTGATCTTTATGACCGACGGCTCTGTGGGCAATGAACAAGCGTTATTTGATTTGATCCGCTATCAAATTGGTGAGAGTCGCCTATTTACTGTCGGCATAGGTTCGGCGCCTAATTCTCACTTTATGCAAAGGGCGGCTGAACTCGGTCGTGGCACTTTTACCTATATTGGCAAAGTGGATGAGGTCGATGAGAAGATCAGCGCCTTACTCAGCAAAATTCAATATCCGGTGTTAACCGATATTCAAGTGCGTTTTGATGATGGCAGTGTGCCCGATTACTGGCCATCACCGATTGCTGATCTGTACCGCGGTGAGCCAGTGCTCGTGAGTTTAAAGCGCAGCGCCCGTGAGCCACAGGAGTTAGTGATTTCAGGACGCCAAGGGCATCAAAACTGGCAACAGTCGCTCTCGCTGCAGGACAACTCCGCAGGATTGATGACCCATCAAGGTGCGGGTTTAGATTTGCTGTGGGCGCGTAAACAGATTGGTGCATTGGAGTTGAGTAAAAATGGTGCGAATGATGACAAGGTCAAACAGCAAGTGACGGCCTTATCAATGAATTATCACTTAGTCAGCGCCTATACCAGCTTAGTGGCGGTGGACTTAACCCCAATTGATTCAACTGCAATGAGCCGTGATGCCGTGGTTCGTCAGCACTTGCCCTTAGGTTGGCAACCTTTTGGTGCCTTGCCGCAAACCGCGACGTCAAGCCGTTTGGATATGTTATTAGGTGCGCTGACCTTGCTACTCGCTTTGATTCTTACAGGATCGATTCTTCGACAAAGACGTGAAGAGAAGGCGGCCTTGGTGGCACTTACCAGTGAACGATGAGTTAAGCGCGATGAGCAAAAGCAGAACACAGCGATTTTTAGTGGTGGGATTATTTTTAATTGGCGCAACATTGTTAGGAAAGGGACTCTATATGCAAGCTAAAGCACACTTTGCCCAGTATTTGATTGAACAGGCGTGGACTAAAACCTTGGCTGATGGCCAATCCCATAAACCTTGGTCATGGGCGGATACCTATCCCGTGGCAAAGCTGTCTATTCATCGTGAGCAAGTGGCGGCGAACAACAATATTGAAGCAGAGCTTAATGACAGTTTATATGTTCTTGCGGGGGCTTCTGGGCGAAATTTGGCCTTTGGTCCGAGTCTGGTGTTGTCCAGTGCGCCAGCGGGGCAAAAAGGCAATACTGTGATTGCCGGCCACAGGGACACGCATTTTGCGATACTTAATGGCATGGCGGTGGGGCGTCGATTATCGTTACAAACGCTTAAAGGCAATCACATTATTTATGAAGTGGTGGCGACTCAGGTCGTACATGAAACCGAAACTCAATTTATGGCGCCATCCGATGATAATCGCTTAACGTTAATTACGTGTTATCCCTTCGATTCACTTCAAGGTGGTGCTGAACTGCGGTTTGTGGTGCAGGCGATACCCGTCGAAAATGAGTCGATGGAAACACACGGTACGAATGTATCTGTTTCAATAGGGAGTGGCGTGCAAGGGAATATTGGAACTGTTTCTCGCAGTTTCAAACATTAATCTGAAATCTAATTTAAATCCTTCATGTAGCTTTCAAAAAAATGCTCCTTTGTTAATCATCTTAGCCTGAAGCTGAATTATCGGCTTCAGGCTAAGTTATAACCATCAGTTACTGATAGGCAGCACACGATTTCGTCCTAAGCGTTTGGCTTCATAAAGTAATTTGTCTGCCGCTTCAATCAATTGCATACCCGTTTGTTTTTCTTGCCATTGGGCGACGCCAAAGGAAGCACTGATATTATTGATGCGTTCGTCTTTGCGTCTGTCTTTTAAACTGAGTTTTTCGAGTCCACGGCGCATAGCTTCGGCCAGTTGCCTTGCGATACGTAGCTGACTTTTAGGGACAATAATCGCAAATTCTTCACCGCCAAACCGATACAGTTTCGTGCCATCGCGGCAGGATTCCTGTAGCCGTTTCGCCACGGCGCGTAACACTTGGTCGCCGAGCTGGTGGCCATAGGTGTCGTTAAACACTTTAAAATGGTCGATATCGGCCAAGATCACACAAGTGCCTAAGGGGGCTTGGGCTATCATTCCTGCAAAATCAGTGTCAAAGGCGCGGCGATTAAAGCAGCCCGTCAGTGCATCGTAGAGAACGTCTTTTTCTGTTTGTTCAAGTTTTTTCTTTAGTGCGTCTATTTCGGTTTGAGCCTTCTGCAGCTGACCGGTAAAGAACTCTGTGCTCGAGCGAATATTGTCCGACTCTTTCACTAAGCTGCGGACCAGATCGAGTACTTGCTCAACACTAAAGCCCTCGTCTTCGATGCGGTTGAGCTTTTCAAAATTACTTTCGATACGTGACTGGAAGTCATTGGCATCTAGATTGGTATCTTTGAGTGATTGGGAAAGCTCTGTCACCATAGCATCCAGATTTTGGCGCATTTCTCTGACATCAAGTTCAACTGGGTCGGCAACATATTGGCGATACAAGATTTCGCTACTGACTGGAGGGCAAGTGTTGTATTGGGCAATAACAGTATCGAGTTGTTGATTTAATTCGGGATTTTGTTCACCAACATAAGTGTACCAAAGCGCATAGTTAACGGGTGTGGTCGGAATTTTATGTTTGAGCATCAGAGGCACTGCTTTTTTGAGGTTCAGTGCAGCGGCTTGTAATAACTCTAGCGACATATTGTTACCTTACTCAATGAAAATATACGGATATTTTAAAGTTTCGCTATTTTTTATTCTGTTACAGTCAGGTTTAGGTCAACGACAAGAATATCGGTCAGATGGAGACATGATTACCGTTTACTCTTGGATGCAGCGACTCCGTTTGCGCTAAGACTTCCATCATAAATTAAAGATGATATGGTAAAGTCTATCCTTAAAACCAAATAATGATAATAACTTGGGAGAAAGTTGTGAAAAATTTAATCATAACCACAAGTCTGTTGGCCACTATCTCATTACCTGTCTTTGCTGAAACGGCATTTGTGAAAAGTCTCGATCTCGTGCAATACCGAACCGATGTGAAAACCTTAGCGAGCGATGCTTTTGGGGGACGCGCGCCCTTATCTGAAGGTGAGACGTTAACTTTAGACTATTTAGTGACAGCATTTAAAGATATGGGTCTCAAACCCGGATTTGGCGATAGCTATTTACAGGCGGTTCCTTTGGCGCAAATTAGTGCCGATCAAAACATGCAGCTTGATATTGGCGGACTTAAATTTGCCAATGGCAGTGAATTTACCGCGAGAACCCAAAGAATCGCCGACACCGTGAGCCTGAATAAAAGCGATGTGGTATTTGTTGGCTATGGTATCAATGCACCCGAATATGGCTGGAATGATTATCAAGGGTTAGATGTAAAAGGCAAAACGGTCATCGTTCTCGTGAATGACCCCGGCTTTGCGACCCAAGATCCAACAATATTTAAAGGCAATGCTATGACCTATTATGGTCGCTGGACTTATAAATATGAGGAAGCGGCGCGTCAAGGCGCTGAGGCCGTGTTTATTGTTCACGAAACAGCGCCTGCCGCCTATGGCTGGGGAGTGGTGCAAAACTCCAACACAGGGACTAAGTTTACTCTGGTCGATGCCAATAATAACCAAGGTCAAGTGGGCGTGATGGGCTGGGTTCAGCACGAAACCGCACAAAAAATCTTTGCCAAAGCGGGATTGGATTTTGATACCTTAAAACAGCAAGCAGCCAAGCCAAACTTTAAGGCTATCCCACTTAAGCTGAGCGCGCAGCTCACGTTAAACAATAAAATTGAACGCGCCGAGTCCCATAACGTCGCGGCTTTACTGCCCGGTAAAACGCGCCCCGACGAAGTGGTGATGATGCATGCCCATTGGGATCACCTTGGCACTGTGATTGAAGACGGTAAGTCAGAGATTTTAAACGGTGCGGTCGATAATGCCAGCGGTGTGGCGGGGGTTTTAGCGTTAGCGCGTTACTTCAAACAGCAAGCTAGCACGGCACCACTGGATCGCTCGGTGCTCTTCAGTGCCTTTACTGCAGAAGAAACGGGTCTGATTGGTGCACAGCATTTTGCTCAGCATCCCAGTGTGCCAACCAAAAATATCGTCGCCTTTTTAAATATCGATGGCATGAATGTAAATAAAGGCGTGGATTACATTTTGCGCTATGGGGAAGGGGTATCTGAGTTGGAGCAATACTTAGATAAAGCTGCCAAAGCCCAAGACCGTTCGGTAAAAGCGGATCCAAGACCACAGAATGGATTGATGTTTAGATCAGACCATTTTGCGCTGGCCCAGCAAGGTGTACCAGGATTGTTATTTATGAGTCTTGGGGATACAGATCCTGACTATATTGCGCATAAATATCACCAAGGAGCCGATGATTATGATCCAAATTGGACGTTGGAGGGCGTGAGTCAAGACCTAGACTTGATCGCCAGTATGATAACCACTTTAGCGAATGGTTCAGATTGGCCCCATTGGCTTGAATCATCAGACTTTAAAGCCAAACGTGAGCAGGATGGCCGTAAATAGGTTTAATGGGTTGGATCATGAGGGCGTCCAGTAGGCGCCCTTATTTTTTAGCACTAATTTGGGCTAGGGTTCGGGCAACTGTTTGAGCGAGAGGGGTGTTTAATACAATATGGGAAGAAATTTTTATAGAATTAAAAGGAATAGCTGATAGAAAGCATAGGGCCAATAAAATTGTAATAGATGTTGTAATCGGCGATTTGAGTATCTTTATTCGGCGAATTTTGGGCGATATCAACGTCAACTTTATAGTAGTTATAGGCCACGCTCATACGCCAGTTTGGGGTGATTTGTGCATTAACCCCCACTTTAATATCAACCAGTTCGCCTTTGACATCATTGAGTTTGATGTAAAAATACTGTGCATGGCTGGTGATTTGCCAACCAGGAACAAATTCATACTGACCATATATGCCAATGTCGGGCAGTGGCGCAGTGACATTTTCGTCAACAATGCGCGGAATTGCTTGGCTACCGCAGACATTATTGAGTAATTCCGATGAAGCGCAAACACCAATCACCCCTTCAAAACCTGTCTTGATAAACATAGTATGTAAACCAAGTGATAGACCGACATCATAGTTACTGCCTTGAAATACATCATAGCCATAGCCGAAGCGCAGTACATCAATGTTTAAGGTTGAATTTAGATTACCGCCTGCTTTGATATCGTAAATGGTGTCGTTAATCTCGAGCTGGAAGGGTTTCGTTAAGGCTTGGGTTTCGGCGTTACGATGAAGCTGTTTCCAGTCTAGGTAGATATTGTGCCGTTCGTTAAAGTGATAATTTAACTCGATAAAGGGTAAAAATTCGTTTTCTGCAAGTTGTAGATCGGACTCATAATCTAAAGTGAAATTATTACCCGAAATAGGGTTAGTGACTTCCATATTGGTGTCTGATTGCGAATAAAAGCCGCCCAACTGAATAGTAAAATCATCGGCTTGCACTTGAGTGCTGAGCAGTGACGCTATGATTAGGGGTAATAGGCGTATCGACATGTTAAGGAGTGACTCCTGCATTATTCTTATTATGTTTAGCGATAAGGTCAGAATTTAGTGCCATAAAAAAACAACATTTGGAGTTTAACAGCAAATTTTTCAATGTGAACAAAATGTTTTAAAAAATGCAAAAAATTGTGATTCAAAACAAAAGTAGGGTTGGTTCTCGTGAGGTTGAATGAAATTTGAGTGAGCGATCACATCAATTGTGGATTGAAAGACTAAGGGCAAGTGTTTCCTTCCTGAACGGCTTTAGGATTGTTGCGTTGTTGATGGGGCGAGATACAAATGGATATAGACACAAACATGGTGGAGAATCATCGATATTGAGAATATCTAGCGGTACGATCCCGCTAGATATTGATATGTCCTAGTACTTCTATTTCGTCTCGATAGAGGACGATAGAGGTGACGGGGTAGAAGTCTCAGCCTCTACGCTATCAGCCACGATTTTTGGGCTACTTGGTTCATCTTTATTAAACATGCCTAAACGGATGCGAATAAAATGCAAAATTTGCGCGGCAATATCCACATTCAAACAGGACTCTAAGCCCTCAAACCCTGGAGATGAGTTAGCCTCACAAATTTTGTAATGGCCGTTATCAAACAATAAATCGATACCTGCAACATCAAGATCGAGAATATTGGCTGTTTGGGTGGCGAGCCATTCAATTTCAGGAGTGATCTGAAATGGACGCGCTGAACCACCGGCACTGACATTGGCTTTGAAGCTGTCTTCTTGACCACGCCTTTCATAGCAACCCGCCACACGACCACCAATAGTGAATACGCGTAGATCGCGCCCATGACTGTTAGCGATAAACTCTTGCAGAATGATGTTAGCGTTTTTATTGGTCGCTTCAATCAACTGCATTAAATCGTCAAATTCACGCGCCTTATGGGATAAAAACACACCACTGCCCTGTGAGCCAGAAAGTGTTTTTATCACCACAGGAAAACCGAGATGGCGTTCTACGAGGGCGATATCGACGGGGAATTTAACCAACATGGTTTTAGGCGTAGGCAGATTTTTCTCGGCCAACAATTGTTGGGAGAATAACTTGTCTTTAACGATTTCAATGGCTTTAGATGGATTGAGGCAATATACCCCTAATCTTTCTAAGTGACGAATAATGGCTAAAGCAAAGTAGGTCGTGCCTGAGCCCATTCGTGGAATGATAAAATCGGGCAGCTCGACGGCTTGCCCATTCAATAAAATACTCTTGTTATCTTCTCTGGTGACAGTCAGATCAAATTCATCAGGTGCGTAAACTTCCAACTCTATGTTATCGGCTTTTGCTGCCGCCAGTAGACGCTCAATTTCATACCATTCAGGTTTTAGCTGAGTCGCGGTTTCTTTATATAAAATCCAACCACGCATTTAGTAGCAAACCTTAATCTTCATTCTTTATCCTCGGGTTCAGGTTCATCCTGAACATCATCTTCAATATCAAATACAGCCTCAGCCTCTATTTCTATCTCGGGCTTGGTTGCAGGCAAATGCACTGTACCAACCACGGCATAAAAGGGTTTCCCCATGGCGAGCCTGCGATACTTTACCCAGATCTGCTCTAACAAGCTACTGGGGGCGATATTTCCTTTGGCGACTTCCACAAATTGGGCTTCATCAGAGGTGCAAGGCAGCGTTTTCCCTTCCGCTAAATTCTTCATCGCATGACCATGCAATTCAAGGAGTTCAGCTTCTTTATTGGTAAAATCGCCGCTTCGTTTAAAGCCTTTGGGGAAATTAGCGTCGTCGTAGAAACGTTTTTGAGAGACAAAACTGGCAGCAACTGAGCCGTTAAACGTCTCAGAACCCTTGTTAGCGTTAAAAAAAGACTGTTCAGACATGGCAGATACCCTCTAGTTTTTGATATACAAAGATTTGCAACTGGAGTATTGGCTAGTATTATTGATTTATAAATCAAAAAAATTTGCCTATGTTGGTCAAGAATTTTTATGGATACCGATTTACTAAAAACCTTTCTCGAAGTCTCCCGTACTCGCCATTTTGGTAAAGCGGCTGAGAATCTTTATCTCACCCGAAGCGCTGTGAGCTTTAGGGTGAAACAGCTTGAGAGCATTTTGGGTGTCGCCTTATTTGAACGGCAACGTAATAATATTCAGCCCACGCCAGCAGGCGAACGTATGCTTGGTCATGCCGAAGCGGTGTTAACAGCATGGGAGCGGGCTAAGCAAGATGTTTCCCTCAGCCAGTTACAGACAACGCAGCTTGCCATTGGTGCAGGGCCGAATATTTGGGACGCTTACTTGCAAGGTTATTTACAGGGACTGCATGTCGGTTTACCTGGCGTGGCGTTGCGCACCGAAGTGCTACCCGCGAATGCAATGACGCGTCAGCTAATGGACCGTACCCTAGATATTGCGATTTCATTCGATCCGCCAAAGCTTGATCAATTTGAGATAGTGCAACTGGGGCAAATTAATTTGTTATTGGTGTCGAGCTTAAAAGGTCAAACGGTAAAAGCGGTTGTGCCGGGGCAATATGTAAAAGTCGATTGGGGTACGGCGTTCAATATTGTTCACGCGCAGGAATATGCCTCGCTGCCAGTGCCAACGCTGCACACGAGTTCAGCACGTATTGCGTTAGATTTCATCTTGAATAATGGCGGCTGCGCATTTTTACCTGAGCATCTAGTGCAACATGCATTGCGCGGCGGCGAATTGCATCTCGTCAGCGGCGCGAATGCCATTTCACGAAATGTGTATCTTGCGTATTGGGCAGAGAATGACCGCTTAGCCCAGATCAAACAAGCCATTGACTTTTTAAGGGACGATGGCTCAATGATTGCTCATGCGACAGTTTAGAAACTAAGAATTAAAGCACTAGCGGCGTTAATACAACCAGCCAAGTTAATCCACAAAGCGCAAGACTCATAAAGACGGCAGCCGAGGCAATGTCCTTGGCTTGGCCACTTAACGGGTGTATTTCACTGCCGACACGGTCAACCACAGCTTCAATTGCCGAGTTTAATAGCTCAACAATCAACACGATAAACAACGTGAAAATCAGCATAAGGCGTTCAATAGTGCTGATATCAACCCATAAGGCTACGGGTAACATGACTATCGTCAAGATTAATTCCTGTCTGAAGGCGGCTTCGTGGATCCAAGCGGCCTTTAGGCCCTTCATCGAAAATCCCGTCGCTCTGAATATGCGCTTAATACCGTGATTATTGGCTGGTTTCATAGTGTTTCCAATTGACGTTAGCGACAAAGCGCTGAGGTTCTGCTCATTCAAAACAGGGGGGAATAAACCCTACTGTTGTCTTTGTTAACATTTGACTGAGTCATAAATTTGGCCGCAGTATAGCCTGAGATTAAAAGTGCATAAACAATTAACTGAGCAAATTTGATCATCAACATTCGTTGTTAACTTAGGGAGTTAGTGAATTTTGCGGTTATTTTAGTGCAACTTTAGCCGTGCGGCCTAAGCTTGATGAAGGATATATTGCAGCGTGGGCAAGGGAATGACTCATACAAACCCGTTACGAAATTTAACATTTAATCATTTCATCCGTTTTAGTGTTTTAAAGCTCAGCTTGCTCATACTTTGCGGTTTAACTCTTTCGGTTAACGCACAAACCTCACCACCTGCCATACAACTTGCTACCGAGTTTGATGCGACTCGAAATTCGCAAGATATTAATATTCAAAATTTTTTGATTAGTGAGAAACTCGACGGGGTTCGAGGTTACTGGAATGGTAAGGAATTATTCACTCGGCAGGGAAATGCCATCGCCACACCCATTTGGTTTACTGCGAATTTTCCGAATTATCCTCTCGATGGTGAATTATGGCTTGGGCGAGGTCAGTTTGAAGCGATGTCCAGCCTTGTTCGACAAACTTCGGCTAAGGATGATGATTGGCGCAAAGTGCGATTTATGGTGTTCGATGTCCCCAAGGCGAGTGGCGACTTTCAGCATCGCTATCAATTTGCGCTGACTGAACTGAGTGGCAAATCGAATTATCTTGAAGTCATAGTGCAGTTCCAAGTAGAAAGCCTTGAAGCCCTGTATCAAAAACTCGATGCCTTAGTTGCAAAAGGCGCCGAAGGCTTGATGCTGCATCGCAGTTCTGCGACTTATATCAGTGGCCGCAATCCTCATCTGATGAAGTTAAAACCTTATTATGATGCTGAAGCTACTGTTATCGCTTATATCCCTGGTAAAGGTCAATTTGCAGGGCAGATGGGCGCATTAAAAGTGCAAACGCCAGATGGCCGAATTTTTAGTATTGGCACAGGTTTTAGTCTCGCAGAGCGCCAACATCCCCCCGCAGTGGGCACTATCATCACCTATAAATACCTTGGGCTTACCGTTAACGGTTTACCGCGGTTTGCCAGTTTTTTACGGGTAAGAACCGATGTTGAAACTGAGTAGCCGTTCCTAGTAAATCAAATTGCGCATAAGTCTTTACGCTGAGTAATGCGCAATTGATATTTTGATAGTATTATTCGTAATAGGCGACTGTCGATAATAGTTGTTCACTGAAATTAAAAATATCATCTACAGAGTTAATAGGATGACGAGTTTCATTTTTATTTTCATCCACTAATCCTAGATACTTTTGTTTAGCATTGAAGTGTAAGCGGCATAAGGTTTTTCGGTTATTATCATCCAATAGTATGCCAAAGTAACTTTGGGTATCCCTTGCGATGATTCGATTAACTTCTATTTTTTGCCTCAATATAGCTTTTATCACATTGAAACCGTCAATTTCTTCTTCAGTAGTAACTACTTTAATTTTTTCATCATTGGATGGGATTGGGGTATCGATTAAATTTTTGTTTTAATCAGTTGGTTTATCATTGCCAATAGCGGATTTTAAACGTTCATTAATGCTGTCGTTGAGAAATTGTCTTAGTGCTTTATGAGTAATTTCAGCAAATTGATGTTTTACTTTAGGTGTAAGAACCCCATCATAAGCCCTTGAGGCAAAAAAGCGAATAAACTCTTCTTCAGGTTCTTTAAATTGCTCACTAATAATACGTTTTATCTGACTCAAGTATTTTAGTTCTCCTGCCGCGCTGACTATTGAGTTAACGTCGAACGAGTTTTTAGTCAGCTTTTTAACTTCAGGAATTAAGTGTTCATCAATATTTTCAAGATCTAAGATCAGAAATGGTTTTTCATCCATTTTGTTAGGAGCATCAAGATCGGTATAAAATTGATATTCAGTACCGTTTGTAAGAATAGCTAAGCGTGCGTTTGTGACAGAAAAATAACGAAATAGTTGTGACGCATGCTTTATGGACAGCTTTTTATTGTACTTTTTGCATTCAATAAGGATTTGTACTTCACCTTCCTTAATTAATGCGTAGTCAACTTTCTCACCTTTTTTACCTATAGTATCTGCCGTAAATTCTGGGACAACTTCGCTAGGATTAAAAACATCATATCCTAGAACTGTATGCAAAAATGGCATGACTAAGGCATTCTTAGTCGCTTTCTCAGTTTGAAGGCTATTAGCAATTTGAGGGATGCGTTTTGATAGAACATCGATTCGTTCAATAAAATCCATTTTACTTTTCCTCTTCTTGTACTTTGTGGTGTATTTTTTATTTGAGCAAGTATGCGGTGAACATTCAGTTTTATTTTAAACCGTACTCTGACATATAAACCTAGTCGATAAAAATCCTTAGCAAGGAGGCTAATTTGTTTCTGTGCTGTTTATCGTATATTTTACGGGTTAGTTAAATTTTGTGCGTGCTTGGTATGTATATGGCTCAAGGGGAATATTTTAGCTGAGGTGACACCCTTAACTTTCGGATCGTAGCGCGCATTTTATTTTTGATAATGGTTTGGCGTAAGAATATTTTGTGTTTCTAGGTTTAACATGTTGTATTTATAGGTAAATAATTAATGTATTAAGCTGCTTATCATATTAAGTTTACATCTAGGTTTAAGCACATTAGATAAATTATTGATAATACTAAGCTATGAGGTATTCATGTTAAAAAATCAAAGTGTACGGCGAATATTGATGGTTTGTATGGGTAATATTTGTCGCTCACCGACGGCAGAGGCGGTTTGTCGTTTTAAGATTGCTGAGCGCAGGCTTAATATTGAGGTGGATTCGGCGGGTACTATTGGTTATCACCAAGGGGATAAGCCCGATAGCCGCGCTATTGAGGCTGGTAAAAAGCGGGGTTTTAGTTTCGAGGGCATGCGGGCGCGGCAGGTGGTGAATGCTGATTTTGAGCATTTTGATTTAATTCTAGCTGCGGATAATGCCAATTTGGCGGATCTGCTTAGCCGTTGTCCGGTTGAGTATCAACACAAGTTACAGTTAATGTTGTCCTATGCTGATACGCAAATCACGGAAGTACCAGATCCTTACTATGGCGGCGCACAGGGTTTTGAACTAGTGCTCGATCTCCTCGAGCAGAGTATGGAAGCTTTATTAGATCAATTGACCGAAAAGTTCCGTTGAGATGCGTATTTCCATTTACGGTTTGGGTTTTATGATAAGTTCGGGTAAATCCCCTTATGCGAGATGACGATGAAAGTAATGGATTCTGAAAACCGAGTATGGTTCCTTTTGGAGCATGAAGGTCGCTTGTACTTGAATGCAAATTGCAACATGAGTGCATTTGGCTATAGCTATATGATCCAGCTCAATGGTCAGGAACTGCAAAATTATGACGGTGGTGGCCGCGAGTATCTAAATAATCTTGCTCACGATATTCATTATTCTGTTCCAATCGCAAAAGACACAACGTCAATTTACAAAGGTCGTGAAGTTTCAAAACAGCTAGCTGGTTTAGCAACAGAAGCGATTAAAGCGTGGCGTGCTTAAAATCGGTTAACTCTAAAATGCCCCAAAGCTTGTTTCAAAGTTTAAAATGCAAGTAGGGTGAATAAAGTTGTGGGCTATAAAAAAGCTAATGTGATGAGGTTACTTTCAACCTAGAAGTCATGCCAGTCCGAACTTTCAATAAAGCCACAGCAAAGTAAACATCATCATAAAGTCATTAATAGATATCAGTATAGTTTGACTACAAACATCAATGGTTGTGGGCTGCTTGCCTTACAAGGTTAAGTTGGTAAGATGTTGTTCATAAAGAAAATCAAATCGTTGTACATCTAAGGACATATATGGAAATTTCATTACTTGCCGATAATCCCTCTGCGATAGACACGGTAGCTAGTTGGTATTTCAACGAATGGTGCCAAGACAATGGTAGCTATACCAAGGAGGAAGTCGTTGAAAAAGTCTCTGCATCAATAAATCGAGATACCGCGCCTATTCTGATCATTGGAAAAGTAAATGGTGTTCTTGCTGGTTCAGCAGAGCTAAAAATTCGAGAAATGGACATATACCCAGAATTTGAATTTTGGCTTGGTGGTGTTTACGTCACTCAGCAGGCTAGGGGACAGGGTGTCGCCTCAAAACTTGTGAAAGAGATAATATCGCTAGCACATAAAATAGGTGTGAAAAAATTATATCTTCAAACAGAAGATTTAACTGGAGGTTTGTACTTACATCATGGGTTTAAGCCTATAGAACAAGTGAATTATAAAGGTATAAATGTATTGGTTATGGGCACAAACATCGGTGAATAACAAGTTTGTGAAGGTACACTGCGGCTCAATTGTGGGAAGCAAGTGGAACGATATGATCATATTTCACAGGGCTACCTAAGTAGGTCAAAGCATCCCCAAATGGCATCATTTTTAATCTTAGAGTTTTCGTCAGTACAAGAAAATAGATTTCCTGTTTCAACAGTAAGAACAAGTTGTGTTCTGTTTCAGTCAAAGTGTTTATAAAGTCATTAGCAAGGCCATATAATCAGATGCTGAGTGACTCTTTACAGAATCTAATGATGAAAATGAGTCGAAATCTTCCAAACTTTGACAGTTATTGTTGAATCAATGGCTACCAAATAAGAATAGGCCGCGCGTAGTTGCGACCGATTTTACGATCGCTTAGTTAGTTCCTGTCCACGCTTGGTCCTCGCAGACTTCAGATCAATGTTGAACTCTTGATATCACATTATGCTTTTTACCGCTGTTATCGTCGTGTCGTGCGGCGAGCTTTTTTGCAAATAAAATAAACCTCCTGCCTCACGCTTGACAATAAGTGAAACGTAAACAATCTTTTAACATAGAATATTTTCAGAAGGTTACTTTTCTTTCTGCAGAATAGAATTATTTTCACTACGGGAACACAGGAGTGTTTAACCCTTCCACTGAGATAACTAGGTTTCATTTGAGGTGATCATCAATGAATAATCTAGACTCAAGGTATCGTGATAAAACGCAATCATGAAAAGGAATTTCAATGAAAGACGTTAATATTTATCCGTATCAATCAATCTGTTCAGACTGGCTCAGTAAGCCAGAGACTGCGATCAAAACAGCAAACTTCAATTTTAATATCGAAACCCATTTATTTGGATTTGGTTGAGGTCAAGTCTTGTACGCTATTTGTATCGTGCCATCACGCCTGCAGTGGCGGGTGTTGTGAAAGCCCTGATTTTAAGTCGTTAAAGAAAGTGGAGTTGTAACGTTTTAAGCATTGAATAAGTCCCAATAACAAGGAGAGTTAATTTCATGTCTATCAAATCTTTTCGTTATAGTGCGTTTTTTTTGTGTATGAGTGCTGCTGTACATGCAGAAGCACCAGTAGAGACAAAAGCAGCTATAACGCTACCCACGTTAAGCCCTGTTATGCCGCTGGAAATCACAGCAAAACCCCCGTTCTCACTCGAAAGCCTGCAACATGATTTTGATGATTTTTCTTGGCAATCGTTTATTGCACTTAACTGGCCAGCAAATGCCGATGGCACACCCAATACTATGTCCACCATTGGGCAAAAAACTAACCAGCCAGTCGTGTGGCTGCATTGGAAGGAAAGCCGGGAGATTTTTTTACCCGATGGCGTAAAACCACCTGGGTGGGATCAGTCCAATAATGTGCCGGATGTTTGCAAAAGTATTGATCCAAAGTCCATTCCTGAAGGGACTATTTATTTAACGCAAGTAGGGAAGACCCCGAATGTGTTGGATGAAAGCGGTGAGCCTTTTACAACGGGTCCATTGATTGACCAAAACGGGCTTTATACCCGTTATGAAATATTAACCAATGAAACTATGTTCAATTTTATTTTGGACAATAACCTTTACAGCAAAAAAGGACAGAAACAGTTTAATGCCGATGTCGACTTTACCGCGAGCGACAGTAAAACCGGGCAGGTAGGTTCTATTATGCTTAAAGCCTCATGGATAAAAATGGGCGGCAAGTTTGATTCGACGAATTACTATACAACTTACGCGCTAGTTTATAACAATCCCGAAGAGCAACACGGGGTTAAGCCAGCTTGTGCGCTTGAGCAAGTCGGGTTAGTGGGGTTTCACATTGCTCACAAAACCACGGGTGAACCACAATGGATTTGGTCTACCTTTGAGCATGTCGCTAATGCGCCAACACAAGGTGAGTCAGCATCATTGTCGGCATATAATTTTTACGATGCTAAATGTACTGACTGCAAAGTGAATGAACCACCAGCACGCCCGTGGGATCCGGCAAACCCGCACACTAAACCAACTCAAGTGGAACGCGTCATTCCTATCACTGCCGATGCTAAAGCCTTAAATGCCAGTTATCACGCAGCACTCGACGCTGTAGTGCCGGGATCGGTATGGAAGAACTACGAATTGATCAGTACGCAATGGCCTACCGATGCCAAAAATCCCACCGATCCAACGGGCGTGCCTGCTCCCTCATTTTTAGCGAACACCACGCTCGAAACTTATATCCAAGGTTCGGTAAAGCAAACATCAAGCAGCTGTATGGCTTGTCACAATAATGCGGCAACCACTAACGGTAATTTTGCAGATTTCACTTACTTGCTGCAACGCGCGCAATAATTTACGAAAGGAACTCATTATGACTGATATTACAGGCGCGACTGCCGACACTATGAATAACTTTATTGGTTTGAGCGCGGTATTCACCGGCTTTGCTACCAGTATTATTGCCCCGACGTTGGATCCCGTGGATATTAAATCCGAATACTTAGCCGTGTTTACGCAAAAAATAACCGAAGAATCGAAGGACCCAACTTTAGTTACAACTATTCTGCAAAAATTTGCGGCGTTAAAAGCGCAGCAATTATCAGATCAACAAATTGGCACGCAAATGCTGGCGCCAGATAACGGGGCTAATTTTGTGTTGGCTTGTCGTAAATTAATTTTTATGTGGTACTCAGGTGCATGGCCAACCATTATTCCCGCGACGGATACAGAGCCGGAAACCACGGTTAGCGATATGATTTCGGCTAAAAGTTATACCACAGGTTTAGTCTGGCAAGTTATGCAGGCGCATCCGATGGGGGATTCAAATTATCGCTATGGCTATTGGGCAAAAGCACCCGCTGCACTGTCGGCATATACGGGTCATCAAGGAGGTGCAGTATGAGCACTCAAACCAATTACGATGTCATTATTGTGGGATCAGGTATTGCCGGCTCTATCATGGCTTATCAATTGGGGATGGCGGGGAAAAAAGTATTAATCCTCGAAGCAGGGCAGGAAGTGCCTGTTGACCGCAGTGGTTACATGGAAACCTTCTTTAAAGCCAATGCTAAAACACCTGAGTCACCTTATCCTCCAACCACGCAAAATCCAGCGGCATCGACGGCGGATAATCCACTCGGATTGCCTGATCCCGCGAAGGAGAATGTGCCGCGTTATACCGTGTTGCAAATTGGCGCATGGCGTAATCCAAAGCAATGTTATTTTGATTACACGCCGCAGCCTGAACATTTGAAACCTGACAGCCCTGAAGCAAAGTTTGCTTTTGCGAGTTCCTATGAGCGTATTGGCGGCGGCACAACTTGGCATTGGCTAGGAACCAGTTTGCATTTATTGCCTAATGATTTTGAGTTGCAAACCCAGTATAAGCAGGGCGTGGATTGGCCCGGTGGAAAACAATTTTACCAAGCGCTGGTTCCTTATTATGAACAGGCGACCAATGAGATTGGCGTCGCCGGTGACAAAGAGGCGATGGATCAGCTTTATCGCGGATTTAATGTTTCACCGGATGGTGTTTATGGGCCGAATTACGATTACCCAATGCCTGGCATTGTTTCATCTTTAGTCGATCAACAATATGAACAAGCGGTGAGCGATATGGTGTATGACAATATTCAATTGTCAGTCACGCCAACCCCCCAGGGGCGCAATTCATTACCGGGTGAACGCCGTCAATGTGCGGGAAATACGAATTGTATTCCTATTTGCCCTATTCAAGCCAAATATGATGCTACTGTGACGCTCGGGCGAGCATTGCAAACCGGTAATGTTGATGTGTTTTATCGTCATGTTGCGACAAATGTTCAAGTGGATGAAAATACAAAGGATGTTGTTGGTATTGATTATGTGACCTATCAAACTCACGGAGGGATAGCGACGGGCGGCGGTACCGTTACGGGTAAAAAATATGTGATTGCAGCTCACGCGATTGAGACGCCTAAATTATTGCTCATGTCTAAGCGTAATAAAGCCTGTCCGAACGGCGTCGCCAACCATAGCGATCAAGTGGGGCGTAATTTGATGGATCACATTATGTATTTGGCCTGGGGTCTGGCGAAAGATCCTGTCTATGGTTTTCGGGGGCCTTTATCTACTGCGGGTATCGAAAGTTTACGTGATGGCGCCTTTCGTAAAGACCGTGCCGCCTATCGTATTGAAATCGGCAATGAAGGTTGGCAGTGGGCAGCAAATGATCCATTCACGACCTTAGCTGATTTTGTATTTGGGCAAAATAATTCGCAATTAAATGGGGATTCTGTCAATCAGCAGGGGATTCCATTACGGTTTGATCCCGCCATGTCTGCGAATAGCGCCTTATTTGGTGCCTCACTGGTGAATACCTTGAATGGTATTTACACACGGCAAATTCGTATGGGCTATTTAATTGAACAATTACCTGATCCGGAAAACCGTGTCGAGTTGTCGGAGACGCTGAAAGATAACTTAGGTTTGCCGCGCCCCAAATTAACCTATCGTGTACGCGAGGATTATGTGCGCAATGCGTTCGTGTCGGCTAAAGATATTTCGACCAAACTCTTTGACGCCCTTGATGCGCGGGAATATACCAAGGCTCCGCCTGCGCCGGTATTTTATGGTGATAAGAGTCAAGTAACGTCGAATAATTTTGAATATCAGGGCCATAATTTTACGTTTTACGGTGCTGGACACATTGTGGGGACGTATCGAATGGGGGACTGCAGAGATACGTCGGTGGTGAATCCTCGTCAGCAATCTTGGGATCATCGCAATCTGTTTTTAGTCGGTAGCGGAGTGTTTCCAACAGTTGCAACGGGTAATCCAACCCTCACTTTGGCAGCATTGGCATTCCAGGCAGCAGATCATGTTTTGGAAGACCTTAAAATAAGTTAAAAAAGTTGTAATTATTCATTAGGTTGCTGTTAATTCCCATTGACAACCGCGTGCAAATTGGCGCGGTTTTTGGCTAACTGAATATACCTTCATATTACGCTAACTGGCATTTTCCTACTCATAATGCAGTTTATTGTCATCGTATTTAAAATCAAAATATTATAGTTTTTTATGCTGATAATTGGTTTGAAAACTGTGCATGCGTATGTTGTCGGATAGTATGTCTGATAGAAAACTGATAAGTTTCACTCAAACCGAGAGTTAATTGGGCGTGCTTTAATAAGCGAACAAAGTTAATTTTTACGAATATTTATCAAAAGGTTAGCTGAATACATGACTACTAAGAAATATATCGTTGTCAATCCACATGAAAGTGAGTTTCCTAACCCTATTACGTTCAAAAAAGGTGATCCTCTTACCGTTGGAGAAAAATATGCAGGTCCTGAAGGCTGGGATCTCTGGTTCCTTTGCACTACGCCAGGGCAAGATGCTGGTTGGGTTCCTGGTCAAGTGATTCAGCGCCTAAAAAATTCCAACGGGCTGGCGCTTGAGGACTATACGGCAAGAGAACTTAATGTGCATGAAGGGGGACAACTCATTGGCACACGAATGTTGAATGGCTGGGTATGGTGTATAAAAGCTGTCAGCGAAGAATCAGGGTGGGTACCATTAGAAAACTTGAAAGAAGTGGTAGATCTATCCCGCGACTAAAGCACCTTTGCCGTGTAGTCAAACCCAAGATGGCTCCTTGGTGTATTGTGCCAAGAGGATGATGACTGGCTGATATTGAGAGCTTATATCAGGCACGCAGAAGTCATTGGCGTAAAAGTGTTTTTTAACGCAAAAGTTCCGTTTTTGATAATAAAAAAGCCAGTATATTCAATATACTGGCTTTAACTTTAAACTTGATGAATGAGCGCCATAAGCTGGAATATAAAAGTCATCAGCGTCTTGTCTTTAATGTCTTTAACAAACTCTGCGCCTTAATATTCCAAATGCAGAGTGTCGGGCTGACTAGTCGTTATGACGTTTGCCTGAACGTTTAAGTCTCTCTGCTGCCAGTTTGGCTTCTTTCTCGGCTTCTTTTTCGGCCATGATACGGGCGACTTCAATCTTTTCAAGCTCTGCCATCGCAGGCGTTTCTAGCGAGAGTAAGCCTATTTTCCCCGAGCGATATTCATGCAGTAATAACTCTGATGCCTTGTGCATATCGATGCGACCACCGGGACGCAGCGCACCACGTTTGCGGCCGATTTCCTCGAGAAGTGCAACATCATCCTTTGGTAATTCACTTAAGTTATAGCGCTCACAAATCTCTTTTGGATAAGCGGTTAAGAAATACTTGGCGGCGAACAGGGCCACATCTTCATATTCCATCGCCGTATCTTTAATCGCGCCAGTGACGGCAAGGCGATAGCTGCTCGCTTCGTTATCCACTTTGGGCCACAAAATACCTGGGGTATCCGATAGCACGATACCGTTACGTAAATTGATCCGTTGCTGGGTTTTGGTTACCGCAGGTTCGTTACCGGTTTTGGCGATAACACGGCCAGCTAAGGTATTGATGATGGTAGATTTCCCAACGTTGGGTATTCCCATGATCATAGTGCGAATGTCTTTTTCGGTTTTATCGCGACTTGGTACTAGCTTACGGCAGAGATCAGGGATTTTTTTCACCATTGCTGCTTGCAGCGTTGTGATCGCCGTGGCTTTGACGCCTTGTTCACGCTCTAAGTATTCAATCCATTGTGCGGTGATCTCTGGATCGGCTAGATCAGATTTATTGAGCAGTTTGATACAAGGTTTGTCGCCTCGAAGCTGAGCCACCATGGGGTTTTCGCTACTGTAGGGAATACGCGCGTCCAGCACTTCAATAACAAGATCGACCTGAGGCATTGCCTCTTCAATCTCCTTGCGTGCCTTGTGCATATGCCCCGGATACCACTGAATTGCCATGATAACGCCTTGTCCTAAATAACTTAAAGAACGGCTATTCTACCTTGAAGGTGGCGAATGTCATAAAAAAAGCGCCCTAAGGCGCTTTAATCGCTTAATCCTTGACTGTCTCTTGCGATTGTTACTTGGATTAATAGGCTGAATTAAGGCTTAGATCACCCCGAGTTCGCGCAATCTTTCCATCAGATAACTGTCAGCGGTATAGCGATCCGATAGCACTACAGCAGGGTTTGGATGTAAAAATAACGGCAAAGAGATCCGTGACTTAGTTTTATCCGTACCTTCAGGATTGATGACGCGGTGTGACGTCGATGGGAAATAGCCGCCAGAGGCTTCCTGTAACATGTCACCGATATTGATAATAATGTTGCCAAAATCGCTTGGAACACCTAACCAAGTGCCATCTTTGGCTTTCACTTGCAATCCAGGCTCATTGGCAGCAGGTAACACTGTGATAAGGTTGATATCTTCATGTGCTGCGGCGCGAATGGCGCCCATTTCTTCACTGCCCGTCATCGGTGGGTAATGCAGAATACGCAGTAAGGTTTTTTGGCTATTGGCGATCATTTCTGGCAATGGTATCGAAAACTTGGCTTTTACGTCTTCTGGTGAGTAGGTTTCAATCCACTCTAAAAGTTCTGCGGCCAGTGCGTTGGCTTTATCGTAATAGGCGAGAATATTGGCACGCAGTGAATCGGGGATCCGGCCCCAAGGGTACACGTGGTAGTACTCTTTAATGTCTTTGACTGTGTTGCCTTTAGCGGTTTCAGAAATCGACGCAGGGAAGAAACCGTCGTGAGTTTCTTTTTTAAACATATAGTCGTTTTTGGCTTCTGAATTAAAAAAGGCTTGCCACTCGGTGTAGATGTCTTCAACTAAGCGCTTATCAATCGGATGATTAGATAAAACACCAAAGCCAGTTTCCCGAAGTGATTCAACGAATTGCTGGGCACTGTTTTCAGCGCGGTAATCAATGGTTTCTAATTTCATTTTGGTTTCTACTTGTTATATTTAGTTGTAATTTGACCCGCTGCAAGTGTAGCCGTGCGCTGATGTGGGTGCAAATACTCAGCGACTGTGATCTGGATCAACTGCCGTATTTTCCGTCATTTATGCAGTCGCTTATATGAGTACTTAATATGAGCACTTATATTAGTACTTACTTGAGTGGTAAGATTTTAGTCACCAAATCCGTTAGTATGGGCATTAGATTTGTTGTGATTGGATTGATGTCAGCCGCATTTTGAAGCCGAGTGCAAGAAATCTTACTTGGAGTGGGTCTTATGTTGGCTTCCTTATAAATCAGCTTCTTAATCAAAGAATATCGAAATACACAACGACGTGAGTCGAAAGGGCATTAATATGAATAAACTGACCGATTTTGAACGCTATGTTATCGAAGAGAAAGGCACTGAACGCCCCTTTAGTGGTGAGTATTATGAACACGATGCTAAGGGTTTGTATTTATGCAAAAAATGCCATGCCCCCTTGTATCGTTCTGAGCATAAATTTAATGCCCATTGTGGCTGGCCAGCCTTCGATGATGAAATTGCCGGCGCTGTAACCCGCCACATAGACGCCGACGGCCGCAGAACTGAAATTGTTTGTAGCCAGTGCGGCGGTCACTTGGGGCATGTCTTTGAAGGTGAAATGTTAACACCTAACAATATCCGTCACTGTGTTAACTCAGTTTCTATGGTTTTCAAAGGGATGGATAACGCTGTTGAACAAGCACCGAATCACTTTGCGACTTTTGGTGCAGGGTGTTTTTGGTGCGTCGAAGCGATTTTTAAAAGCCTAAAGGGCGTGGTGAATGTCACTTCAGGTTATGTCGGCGGCGAAGCCCATGATGCCGATTATAAATCTGTTTGCTCGGGCCAAACCGGCCATGCAGAGGTTGTGCATATCGAGTTCAACCCAGAGGAAATTGATTTTACGACGCTATTACAGGTCTTTTTTGAGAGCCATGATCCGACCACGCTTAATCGCCAAGGTAATGATAAGGGGCCACAATATCGCTCCGTGGTGTTTACCCATAATGCTGAGCAGATAGAGCAAACTACCGCTATGCTTGCTCAGTTAGCAGCAGCCAAGGTTTTTGATGCGCCGATAGTGACCCAGGTTTCAGCGTTTGATACTTTTTATCCCGCTGAAAATTATCACAACGACTACTTCGCTTTACACGGTGAGCAGCCCTATTGTCAGATGGTCGTGCGTCCTAAAGTGGAAAAAGTAAAAGCCTTGTTTGCAAGATTACAGAAGGCTTAAGCGATTTAGCACAGGGTGTTAAATACAAAGACGCCACCAATAAAGGTGGCGTTTTTTATGGGGTTTCTAAAATGCAAAACCTAGTTGTTCTCTTAACAAGCCGCTTAGCTATCGGTTTCACGATTAGCGTAACTTTTGATTAGCTACCGACGCAACTATCGGCTTTCAGTTAACCATTGGGCGTATTGTTTGGTGTAATAGCTGACAATCAAATCTGCACCCGCCCGCTTTAAGCCGATAAACGTTTCAGTCACCACAGCACGCTCATCCAACGCGCCCGCAAGGGCGGCAAATTTAATGCCCGCATATTCACCGCCGACTTGATAGGCGGCGAGTGGCAAGTGGGTTTCTTGTCTTAAACGGCTGAGCACATCTAAGTAGGGGGTGCCGGGTTTAACCATCAGGATATCGGCGCCTTCGGCTTCATCTAATGAGGCTTCTAACAGGGCTTGACGACCATTAGCATAATCCAGTTGATATCCCTTGCGATTTCCACTGAGTTCACAATCGACCGCGGCTCTAAAAGGACCGTAGAAGGAAGAGGCGAATTTTGCCGAGTGGGCCAGAATCGCCACATGCTCAAAACCTGCGGCATCGAGCCCTTGGCGAATGGCTTTCACTTGACCGTCCATCATGGCCGATGGTGCTAACATATCGGCGCCCGCTTTGGCGGCCGTTATCGATTGCTTAACTAAATTTTCGACTGTGAGGTCGTTGCAGACTTCATTATTGTGTACGACGCCGCAATGGCCGTGATCTGTGTATTCACAAAAACAAATGTCGGGGATCACCATCATCTCAGGCACGGTAGCTTTAATGGTGCGCACCATACGGGCGAGTAAACCATTGTCGTCCCATGTATCGCTGCCCTTATCATCTTTAGTGTGGGAAATCCCAAAGGGCATCACATAGCGGATCCCTAGGGCGTAAAGCTCGCGAACTTCATCCGCCAGTGCGCTCTCAGGTAAACGGCTGATGCTAGGTAGCGTGGAGATGGGCACGGCATGGGTGATGTGCTCTTCAATGAACAGGGGATGGATAAGATCGCTCAGCGAAATATGGGTTTCGCGCAGTAGATCGCGCATTGCTTCTGAATTACGTAAGCGTCTTAGGCGACGCAATGGAGGCGTGTTTAACATGAAATGTCCTTATCGAAGGCGGGTTAAAGCAATCGTACAATACTAAGGGAATGGCAAGGGATAAATTCGTCCCTTACTTTTGTGCTCTGACAATCAAAGTTGAAAAAGTTTCCCCAAGCGAGCGATATTCATTAATGAGTTTATTGATCATTGACTTAGATCACATAAATCCATCTCGTCCAGATTTGCGACTGAATATCATGCGAGCGCTATTTTAGCTGAGTTGCTTGCTTAGTCCTTTGTTTTCGGGCATTTGATGTTATTATTTGCGCCAGTTTTCTCATGGCATATTCGCGCAATACAGATTATGTAAATTTGATGCGAAATCTTGCCCGCTAATCCGGTTTTGAAATGACAATAACACATGAACACTCTGCTTGTATTCTTGCCTTAGATACTTGTACCGAATCCTGCTCAGCTGCGCTGCAATATCAAGGTCAGATTTATGCTGAACTTGCCGATGCGCCGCGTGAACACAGTCAACGTCTGCTGCCTATGGTCGATTCAGTGCTCAAGCAAGCAGGCATTCGCTTAGATAAAGTGACTGCGATTGCTTACGGACGAGGCCCTGGCAGTTTTACGGGGATCCGCATCTGCACTAGCATGACGCAAGGTCTGGCACTGGGGTTAGATTTGCCTGTGATTGGTATTTCAACCTTAGCGGCAATGGCACAAATGGCGATTAGCGAGCATCAAGCCGAGCAAGTTTTGTGCGCCATTGATGCGCGCATGGGCGAAGTGTATTGGGGCCAGTTTGTGGCCGTTGACGGTATTGCAACGCTTGTCGGTAAAGAAGTGGTCAGTGCGCCTGCGGACGTACTACTTCAGCTCGATACTCAAGCGCCAATTGTGGGCTGCGGCACAGGTTTTGATGCTTATCCCGATTTGCTGGCACTAGGCAAGGGGATTTTAGCTCTCGAGGCCGTGAAATATCCCGATGCAAAGGCTATGCTGATATTGGCTGAAGCAGGCATAAAAGCTGGACTGACAACCTCGGTCGATGAGCTTGAACCTGTGTACTTACGTGATACAGTCACATGGAAAAAGTTACCCGGCCGTGAATAAGCTGTTCTTTGCCTGAGTATCTGCGATAGAATCTCAGGCAATTAATGCTAAGCATTCTTTACGATGAATGGCTTAACGATGAATAGTGCAAACTTAAGGCTTCTTGATGCAAGTTAATGTGAATCAAATGAGTTTGACGAATGCTGTAGCGAGTAATAGACCCGCTATCGCTCAGGGGCTGACTGCGCCTGAATCGTCACGCCCAGTGATTGAGCAAGATGCCGTCGAAGCCCTTAGTTTAGAAACTCAGCCTAAAAGTAAAAGTGCAGCGGGAAATTTACAGTCAAGGCTCGGCGCCCACCTCGAGTATGAGCAAGATACTCGCGGCCATCAGGGAGCGATTGCCCAATATTTACAAACCCAACATGCCGCCAAACGCGATGAAATTCAGCAAATGGTGGGTGTGGACTTGTATGCTTGAGCATCAAAAAACGTCTTCTAGTTCAACCTCGCGATTTTCCTCTTCTAAATTAACGGGTTTAGCCGCCAGTGGTGTGCCAAGCCGTGGTTTGTTTATTATCGAGCTAGTTTTAGCTTTATTGATAACTCGAATTCCCTATTTGAGCGTGCCGTTTAAATGGCTTGAAAGCTATTTTCATGAACTGTCCCATGCCATTGCAACGATTTTAAGCTCGGGCGTGGTCAGCCATATTCAGTTGTTTCCAAACGGCGCAGGATTTTGTTTTAGCCAAGGCGGCTCGCCGATGTTTATTGGCTTTGCTGGGTATTTTGGTGCAGCCTGCTGGGGATATTTAATCTATTTATTAGCGACTTGGCCAAAGGGGATCCGCGTGAGTTTTGCCTTGCTAGGTGCCTTAGTTGTGCTAAGCGGCTTGCTTTGGGGCAGGGATATTCTCACGTTAGCGATTTTAGCTGTGCTGACTATTATTTTGTTGTTACCGCTTAAACTCAGTCAAAACAAAATGTTGACTCAGTTTTTGCGTATTATTGGCTTGATGATCATGCTTAATGCACTTGCGAGTCCGACAGTGTTGCTCGGGCTTGATGGTCAAGGTGATGCAGTGATGTTGGCCGAGCGTTCTTGGATCCCCGCGTGGATTTGGGTGGGACTTTGGTTATTAACCAGTGCCTGCGCTTTGTATTTTGCGTGGCGCCGCGTAGATAATGCCGCAAGTCGTTAGTTCTCAAGCTTGTTTAATGCCTCAGTCGTCTAGTGTTTTCCCCATCGTTTTTCTGCTTTGAACTTTGTTGATTTAGGTAAAGGTGATTTTGCTCATCACTTTGAGCTATAACCACTTATGTCGCTTAAAGCTTAGTTTTCCGACTTCTATTCCTTGGATTTTTGGCCATTGGCTGCTAGGTTAAGCCTTCGGTATCCATGGAGAATTACAATGAAAAAAGTCACCTTAGTTGCCAGTCTGCTGCTTGCTGGTTTATGTTCGAGTGTTACCTATGCCGATGAAAGCTTAGATAAAGTCTTAAAAAGCGATTTTCGTCAGGCTAAAAATGCCAGTCGTGACGTTTATCGTCATCCCGCTGAAACCTTAACTTTTTTTGGCATTACCCCAAAACAGACTGTGATTGAACTCTGGCCGGGTAATGGCTGGTACAGTGAAATATTAGGGCCTTATCTTGCTAAAGAGGGCCAATATATCGCAGCCAGTTTCGAAACAGCTCCTGCAACAGATACTCCCGGAAATCGTTATCGCGCGAACGCGGGTACTAAGTATGCTACGTGGATGACGGCCAATAAAGACGTCATGGGCAATGCTAAGATTGTTACCTTCGATCCTCCACATAAGATGGATTTAGGCGCTGACGGTAGTGCTGATCTGGTCTTAACCTTCCGAAATCTACATAACTGGGCATCGACAGATCAGCTGGAAAACGTGTTTGCCGCGTCTTATAAAGTGTTGAAGGACGGCGGTATCTTTGGCGTGGTAGAGCATAGAGCTAACGAAGGAATGAACTTCAGCACTGGCTATATGGATCAAGCGGCTATGGTTGCTTTAGCCAAAAAAGCAGGTTTTACCTTAGTTGAAAGTGCAGAAATCAATGCGAACCCCAAAGATACGAAAGATTACGCCAAAGGTGTTTGGACGCTACCGCCCTCTTTTGCCTTGGGTGATACCGATAAAGAAAAATACCAAGCGATCGGTGAAAGTGACCGTATGACACTTAAATTTGTCAAAAAATCATCTTAATTACCTGACATCAGAGGCATTATGTGGCAATCTTTCGCCCCCAAAAATCAAATCGAATTTGTATTACCTCATATTACGGTCGCGGGCCGATTATGGGGGGCGAAGGATAAACCTTTATTGCTTGCCTTACATGGTTGGTTAGATAACGCCAACAGTTTTGAACCCTTAGCAGCGCATTTACTCGATTATCAAGTGCTCGCCATTGATTGGCCAGGACACGGCTTTTCTGCACATAGGCCGGGACACTATCCGCTGCATTGGATTGATTATTTGTATGATTTAGACGCGTTGTTAACGGTATTACCGCAAAAGCCAGCGGCAATGATTGGGCATTCGCTTGGCGGTATTATTGCCTCTGCTTATACGGCGACGTTTCCCGAAAAGGTTAACAAGCTGGTATTGATTGAAGCGTTAAGCCCCTTGTCTGAGTTGCCAACGCAAGCTAAGGCGCGATTGAAAAAAAGCTTCTATCAGCATGAGAAGTATTTAACTCAGAAGCATGGGCAGGCAAAGATTTACGACAGTATAGATACTGCGGTGCGGGCGAGGGCACATTTAACAGGACTTGCCGAACCTTGGTGTCGTTTGTTGCTCGATCGTAATATGCAGCCCGAAGGTGATGGCATAGGTTGGCGTAGTAATCCTCGATTAAGATTAGATTCACCCCAACGATTAACCTTCGCCCAAGTTGATGCCTTGATGCAGGACATCAATGTTGAAACCTTATTAATTTGTGGCAAACAGGGATTTAGCCAGTTGCAGAGCGCGATACCTAAGGCCAGAACGTGGTTCAAGCATTTGTCTGAACACATAATTGAGGGCGATCATCATGTGCATATGGACAATGCCGAAGGCGTTGCACGTTTGATCCGCAAATTCGTTTAATAGGTTGCTTATATGGGTATAAAAAAGACGCTAGGTTTTTTGTTTTTTTTATGTGATGATGATCAAAATTAAAACGCTCGTATGATTTATGACGAGTAAATCAATAACTATAAAATGTAAGCCGGTATTTTAACTCGGTATTTATCGAGTCTTGACGCTTGTATGGATATTGTTTCCGCAGTTGTGGGGATTTAGGAGAGAGTAGTGGATCAGCCTTGGATTAATCATTTGCCAGAAGATGTGCCTGCTGAAATTAATGTGGAACAATACTCATCGCTTGTCGACATGTTCGAGACAGCGGTGGCTAAGTATGAAGATCAACCTGCATTTATCAACATGGGTGCCACGCTAACCTACCGTAAATTGGAAGAACGCAGCCGAGCATTCGCTGCGTATTTACAAAATGAATTAAAGCTTGAAAAGGGCGACCGTGTCGCTTTGATGATGCCAAACCTGTTGCAGTATCCCATTGCACTGTTTGGTGTTTTGCGTGCAGGTATGGTGGTTGTTAACGTTAACCCACTTTATACACCGCGCGAGCTTAAACATCAGTTGATTGACTCTGGCTCTAAAGCCATTGTGGTGGTGTCAAACTTCGCCCGCACTTTAGAAGAAGTGGTTGATCAAACTCCCGTTGAAAGCGTGATTATCACCAGTTTAGGTGATCAATTAAGTGCACCAAAACGTACCTTAGTGAACTTTGTGGTGAAGTACATCAAGAAGTTAGTGCCAAAATACGATTTACCCCATGCCTTATCAATGCGCGATACCTTATCAACGGGTCGTCGCATGCAATACATCAAACCTGAAGTCACTAACGATGATTTAGCGTTTTTACAATACACAGGTGGCACCACTGGGGTCTCTAAAGGCGCTATGTTGACCCATGGCAATATTGTCGCAAACGTATTGCAGGCCGATGGTGCATATTCTCCCGCTTTAAACGATGGCAGTGAGTTTGTCGTAACGGCCTTGCCGCTGTATCACATCTTCGCCTTGACCGTGAATTGCCTGCTGTTTTTGCACAAAGGAAGTCAGAATTTACTCATCACCAATCCTCGCGATATCCCAGGATTTGTGGCTGAGTTGAAAAAGTACCCTTTCACCGCATTAACTGGGGTAAATACCTTATTTAACGCTTTAGTGAACAGTGATGATTTTTCCCAGTTGGATTTCTCACGCTTAAAACTCTCTATCGGTGGCGGCATGGCGGTACAAAAAGCCGTGGCGGATAAATGGCAAACCATTACTAAAACCCGTTTACTTGAAGGTTATGGTCTGACGGAAGCCTCACCCTTATTAACCTGTTGTCCATATAACTTAGACGGTTATAACGGTTCAATTGGTTTTCCTGCCCCTTCGACACTGATCCAAATCCGTAATGATGACGGCAAGGTATTAGCCCAAGGCGAAACCGGCGAGCTTTTTGGTAAAGGTCCTCAGGTGATGAAAGGCTATTGGCAACGTCCTGAAGAAACCGCCAAAGTGATCGACACTGACGGCTGGTTAGCCACGGGCGATATTGGTTACATGGATGAGAAAGGTTTCTTCTATATTGTCGACCGTAAGAAAGACATGATCTTAGTATCAGGCTTTAACGTATTCCCTAACGAAGTCGAAGAAGTGGTTGCACTTCATCCAAAAGTGATTGAAGTGGCTGCCGTTGGTGTGCCAAACGACGCCAGTGGTGAGTTAGTGAAGGTATTTGTGGTGGCAAAAGATAAATCTTTAACCGCTGAAGACATCATTAAGCACTGCCGTATTCATTTAACGGGATATAAAGTGCCGAAGCTGGTAGAATTTAGGGACGAGTTACCTAAAACCAACGTGGGTAAAATCTTGCGACGAGAGCTTAGAGACGAAGCTAAGCGCGCGTAAGATTGAAGCCGGCATTTGCCGGCTTTTGTTTTTATGGACTGTGATTGACCCACAGGATCTGGAGAAGAATTTGTCAGCGTTTCAATATGTGAGTGATGAAGCAAGCCTTAATGCCCTCGTTGCCCAATATAAACAGAGTAAGATACTCGTGTTAGATACCGAGTTTGTTCGTACTCGTACTTATTATGCCAAGTTAGGTTTGATCCAAGCCTATGATGGTAAAACCTTAGCTTTGATTGATCCGGTGGCTTTACCAGATTTAGCCCAATTTTGGGCGCTGTTATCGGACCCGAATATCGTTAAGCTAGTGCATTCCTGCAGTGAAGACTTAGAAGTTTTTGCCCACTATGGCAAATGTCAGCCTACGCCTTTGTTTGATAGCCAAATTGCCGCCTCTTTGTGTGGTATGGGCCATGGTGTAGGTTATGCCAAGCTGGTTGAAACTTGCCTTGGTGAAGTGATCGATAAAGGTGAGTCGCGTACAGATTGGATCCGTCGTCCTTTAACGGAAGCCCAGTTAAGCTACGCCGCCAATGACGTCCTGTATTTGTATCAGCTCTATCCTCAACTGGAAGCGAAACTCAGCGCCCAAGGGCGTTTAGCTTGGTTATACGAGGAAGGGGAAAGGATGACTCAGGGCAGGCTTGCCGATCCTGATCTTGATACAGCTTATTTGAAAGTGAAAAATGCTTTTCAACTCACTGAAATTCAATTGGCTTACCTTAAAGTGCTCGCCAAATGGCGCCTTGAAAAAGCCTTAGTCCGTGATTTAGCCTTAGGTTTTGTGATCAAAGATCATGGTCTTATTGCATTAGCGAAGAAGCAACCTAAAACTTCGGCTGACTTGTTTAAGCTCAATGACTTGACCGAACAGGAAAAACGCATCCACGGCAAAGATTTATTACGTGTGCTACAAACTGCGGATTTGGTTAATTTACCCGAGTTAGTGGATGTATTGGCGTTAAAATCAGGCTACAAATCGGCCTTTAAAGCGATTAAAAGCTGTTTGGTCGAATTATGCGAAAAGCATGATGTGCCGCAGGAAATGCTCGGTTCTAAACGTCATATCCATGAGTTTTTGCAATGGCGTTGGGATAAGCAACAAGGGGATTTACCGGCAGTGTTATGCGGTTGGCGAGGGGAATTGGCAACTGAGGCTTTAGCAAAGCTTGAGGTCTAGTGCTTAATATTTCGTACTTGAAGCTATCGCTGAAAAACATCCACATCAAAATGTCATCTTCAATTGAAGATGACATTTTTTGTGTCATCGACTTATCTGTCAGGCAAAGTGACGTTAAGCTCGAGTACCGACAGGTTGGCGTCGTTTTGATCTAACTGCACAGAAACTTGATCATCAGAAATCGGCACATATTTGCGAATAACGGCAATGATCTCTTGTTTCATCTGTGGGAAATAATCGGGAGTGTCCCTTTGTCCACGTTGATGAGCCACGATGATCTGTAGGCGCTCTTTTGCCATTACCGCAGTGCTAGGCTTTTTCTTGCTTTTGAAATAGTCGAGTAAAGACATAATTAGCTACCAAATATCCGTTGTAAGAAACCTTTCTTTTCTTCCGTAATAAAGCGTACTGGTACATCTTCACCCAGTAAGCGTGCGACTGTATCACTGTAGGCTAAACCTGCATCACTTTCTTGGTCGATAATCACAGGTACGCCTGAGTTAGAGGCTTTCAGTACAGATTGTGACTCAGGAATAACGCCGAGTAGCTCAATGGCCAGAATTTCTTGAACATCGTCAACACTCAACATTTCGCCCGATTTTACACGGCTCGGTGAATAGCGAGTCAAGAGTAAATATTCTTTTATCGGCTCTAGATTCAGTTCTGCGCGGCGTGATTTGCTTTGCAACATACCTAAAATACGGTCTGAGTCGCGCACTGAGCTGACTTCTGGGTTCGTGGTCACAATGGCGATATCGGCAAAATACAATGCCATCATAGCGCCTTGCTCAATCCCTGCGGGAGAGTCACACAGAATAAACTCAAAGTCTTTGGCCAAATCGTCTAAAACACGGCCAACACCTTCTTTGGTCAGTGCATCTTTATCACGGGTTTGTGAAGCGGGTAAAACGAATAACTTATCGCAGCGTTTATCTTTGATCAGCGCTTGATTTAAATTGGCTTCACCATTGATCACATTAACGAAGTCATAAACAACACGACGCTCGCAACCCATGATCAAGTCTAAGTTTCGTAAACCTATATCGAAATCAATAACGACTGTCTTGTGTCCTTGCATGGCAAGACCGGTCGCAATTGCAGCACTCGATGTGGTTTTACCTACGCCGCCTTTACCTGAAGTGACAACAATAATTTGTGCCATGTTTCTCTCTATCCTTTGTTCTGCCATTTAGAGGGGCAATGATTCAACCATAAGCGACTCACCGTTTAGGCGAATGCAGCCGCTTTTATCTGAGCTATGTTGTTGTAGATTTTCAGCGAGCCAATATTGCCCTGCTATTGAAACGAGTTCGGCCTCCAGAGAGTGGGCAATGATAACGGCGCTGGTATCGCCAGCGGCGCCTGCCATGGCTTTCCCTCGTAATGCGCCATAGATATGAATGCTACCATCTGCGATGACTTCTGCGCCATTGCCTACCGCACCAAATATGATTAAATCACCATTTTTTGCATAGACTTGTTGGCCTGAACGAATATTTTGCTTCACTATCTTAGTTTGGCGCGGGGCTGGCGGCGGGGTACTACTCTGTTTTCCCGCTTTGACTATGGCAAGGCCTAAGTCTTTTGCCTGTTTACTGAGTACGGTTGTCGCGCCCGTTATGCCAACAATCACTAATTGACGTGAGATCAGCAGATCCTTTAACGCACTTAAATTCAAGCTGTCGTGCTGAATGGCACTCAGATTGACGACTAAAGGAGCACCCAGAAAAAACTGAGGAGCCTGTGCCAATTTATGGTCTAATTCAGTCATGACAGCTTGTAAATCGCTGCTATTAATATGAAGCACTGAAAGAGTAAAAGAAGCGCCTTTTAACTCTAAGCTAGGTTTTGACATCCCGGCACTATTCTCCAGAAATCATCAGTCGGTTCGCTGATTTTACAATTAAATTACTAGGCGACCATGTTATAGTGTGCCCCATTGACTGGCAAGTTTGAACTATTGGATATTTGATTCTTATGCTATGTGCCGTTTATAAAAGTAGCCGAAAGGCTGATACTTATTTATTTGTGAAGAAAAGAGATTGTTTTGACGATGTTCCAGTGCCTTTGATGGAAATGTTTGGCGTGCCAAAGTTGGTGATGGTGTTTCCTATCGCTAAACGCGACGCGTTAGGAATGGCAGATATACATAAAGTCAGAGCAGCCATGGCAGAAAATGGCTTTTATTTACAAATTCCGCCACCTCAGGTGAATTTATTGGCTGAGCATAAGCTAAGTCTTGGGATCAAAGATTAACTTGGTAGCATCAAGACGCTGCTAATGAGCTCTGGCGCGTCAAACCACACTCGTTAATCTCAGTGGCATTGCGTATCTGACGACAAATTAGTGTAAAATAGCCCGCATTGAGCGGGTTTTTTATTAAGAAGATATAGTTAATCATGGCATTTTGGCAGAGTAAAACATTAGCGCAGATGAGCACAACCGAGTGGGAATCCCTGTGTGACGGTTGTGGTAAATGTTGTTTAAACAAGTTGATAGATGATGAAACCGAAGACTTGTATTACACCAATGCAGCTTGCCTTTTGCTCGATCATCAAACGGCAGGCTGTCAGCATTACAGTGACCGTTTCACCCATGTCCCCCAATGTACAGTGATCACGATTGATAATATCCATGAGTTAACTTGGTTGCCCGACAGTTGTGCCTATCGCCGCCTAGCGGCAGGGCGTGAGCTACCGAGTTGGCATCCGCTGCTCACAGGCTCCAAAGAAGCGATGCATTTAGCGGGTATGTCGATCCAAGGCAAGGTGGTGGATGAAAGACGCGTGAAGGATATTGAAGATCATATCGTGCTATGGCCACTTAAAGACGTGGATTAACAGACGTGAATTCATTTTGCCGTAGCGTTATCGATTGAAAATTAACTTATTAATTGAAACGACACTTGTTGATTGGAAAGTGACCGTCAGAATGAAAACAACAAGGGAGCGATTATCGCTCCCTTGTGCATTTTGGGTGTTAAGTGAATTTAAATTCCATCAAATAATGCTCGACTAGATTTTTAATCCCACCATCAACTGATCCAGTTGCCCCGCTGTTGCTTGCAGCTCATCGCAACCTGAAACCGACTGGTTGGCCGATTGCTCCACATCGTGTGATTGGTTGCGAATTTCCATTAAGTTAGTCGCAATCTCGTTGGCCACTGCCGACTGCTCTTCGGCCGAGGTCGCAATTAGCACACTCATTTCAAACACTTTGTTGCTGTGGTGGGCGATAAACTCTAAGTCTTTACCCGTTTGCAGTACGTGTTGTTTACCTTCATTAGCTTGATTCACAGTACGTGACATCACTTGTGTCAGATTGCGAGTACCCGATTGAAGTGATTCGATCATGGTTTTGATTTCAACCGTTGCGGCCTGAGTTCTCCCCGCTAAAGTACGTACCTCATCGGCCACCACGGCAAAGCCACGACCTTGTTCACCGGCGCGTGCCGCTTCAATTGCCGCGTTGAGTGCCAGTAGGTTGGTTTGCTGGGAAATCGCATTAATGGTTGACACCACTTCATCAATTTTACTGGCGTTGTCATTGAGTACACCCACCGCATTTGAGGCCGCGGAGATCTCATCCGATAACACGTCTATAGCTTTGACTGTGGTTTCAATATCTTTCCCGCCCGCGCTAACCTGTTGATTGGCTTCTTGGGTTTCGGCTGAGGATTGTTCGGCATTGCGGGCAACTTCTTTCACTGCGGCAGTCATTTCTTCCATTGCCGTCGCTAAGGAGTCCAGATGTTGTCTCTGGTTTACCGCCAAGGATTGACCTTGCTGCGCTGTGCTACGAAACGATGATACAACTTCGCGTATTTTAGCGGTCGATTCTGCGATTTGCTTGACTAAGGTATGTTGACGTTCTACCAAGGTATCTATGCTGATGGCTAAGATACTGAACTCGTCTTTTACTTCGAAGAAGTTTAAACGCCCCGTTAAATCACCCGATGCGGCCCGTTTTAATGCCATCACTGTCGTATAAAGTGCGCCGCCTACGAAGGTTGAAATGTAATAGCTGAACAAAAATAGCACAAACAAGAGTGCCGCCATTAGGCCATAAACCAGCAGGTTATCGTTGGCGAGCAAGGCATCAATTTCTTTGCTGTCTAGGGGAATAATCGTGATCAGATTTTGATCGTTAACCCGACTCACAGCTCTAGGTTGCTTACCGCTATCATCAATACCACCGCCACTGCGAGCGATGGATTGCGCTTTGCTATCGGCTTCATTTACCGAAACAATGCTGACATTACCTTCAATTTCGCGACTAAGTTGATTAAGGATAGTTTGGCGTTCTTGCTCTGGTAGTTTGTTATATAAGCTGCCAGTGACTTGGTTAATTTGTTGTGAAGCATTTTGCAGACTGTTGAGCTGTCCTTGAATTAAGGTTTGCTGGGATTGGTTATCTAGGAAAAGCGCCAGTCCAACAATCATCAACATAGGAACGATAGAGAGAATAGCGAATTTAGTTTTTAAGGTCATATGGATAAGATATTGATCTATCCAGCGAAATTTTACTTCTTTCATGAGTGCCTCGATAAAATGGGCCATAAACCGAATTTATATCGGTCAGTTTGCCATAGACTTTATAGTTTTCTGTTTTGTAACGATTTATATGGTTAATGTAGTCTAATTGCAGTCATTATTGTGTTGTTTGCTGCAATTTTGGCAAGGTACAGGTGTGAGTTTACAGTTTAGTTACAAATGCTGCTAGTGGCTGAAAGCGGAAGTTGTTTACGTCAGAATCGAGGTTTGGGTTTCCCCTTGAGTAAAACTCAGGCTCCAAACTGGGGTAACACATGAATTTGCATGATAAAAACCCCCAATAAGCCCTAGTAATATGCCGCTCGCTCGCGTAAAATTTCTATCCTTTTATTTCGTTATAGCTAGCAAAGCGTCTGGCATTAACGCCCGATAACCTGAGCACCCAAATAGCCTGAAAGTTTGGCGCCCATAGCACTTGTTTATCAAGCGCGACTATGCAGTGGAAGAGAAAATGCAGCAGTTAACTGAGATCGTAGAACAAGCCTTAGTCATTATTGACCAGGCCAGTGATCTAAAAGCACTGGATGATATCCGTGTCGATTACCTTGGTAAGAAAGGTAAGATCACCGACATGATGAAAATGATGGGTAGCTTAAGCCCTGAAGAAAAGCCAGCCTTTGGCCAAGCGGTCAATGATGCTAAACAGGCGATTCAACAAAAATTAACTGAGCGTATCGATGGTCTGAAAAGTTCGGAATTGGAAGCCAAATTAATCGCCGAAAAGATTGATGTGACTTTGCCAGGCCGCACCCAAGAGATCGGTGGCTTACATCCTGTGACTCGAACCATTGAGCGCATCGAAACCTTTTTCGGGGAATTAGGGTTCTCGGTAAAGCAGGGGCCTGAAATTGAAGATGATTTCCACAATTTCGACGCACTGAATATCTCTGAGCACCATCCTGCGCGTGCTGATCATGATACCTTTTATTTCAATCCTAAACTGATGCTGCGTACCCAAACTTCGGGCGTGCAAATCCGTACTATGGAAACTGAAAAGCCACCATTACGCATTATTTCTCCTGGTCGTGTTTATCGTAACGATTACGACCAAACTCACACGCCTATGTTCCACCAAGTGGAAGGGTTGTTGGTTGATGAGCATGTTAACTTTGCTGAATTGAAAGGCATTTTGCATGACTTCCTGCGTAATTTCTTCGAAGAAGATCTGCAAGTGCGTTTCCGTCCATCTTACTTCCCATTCACTGAACCTTCAGCGGAAGTGGACGTGATGGGCAAAAATGGTAAATGGCTAGAAGTGCTTGGCTGCGGTATGGTACATCCGAATGTGCTGCGCAGCGTTGGCATAGATCCAGAAAAATACTCTGGTTTTGCTTTTGGTATGGGTGTCGAGCGCTTAACTATGTTGCGTTACGGCGTAAACGATTTACGTGCGTTTTTCGAAAACGACCTACGTTTCCTGAAGCAATTTAAATAACGGAGCTGTAATAGCATGAAATTTAGCGAATCTTGGCTTCGTGAATGGGTAAACCCTTCAGTCAGCCGTGAAGCATTATCCCACCAGATCACTATGGCCGGTCTCGAAGTCGATGACGTTGAAGCCGTAGCTGCCGATTTTAGCGGTGTAGTGATTGGTGAAGTGGTTGAGTGTGGTCAGCATCCCGATGCCGATAAACTGCGCGTGACCAAAATCAACGTTGGTGGTAGTGAACTTATCGATATCGTCTGCGGTGCACCAAACTGCCGTCAGGGTCTTAAAGTGGCCGTGGCTATGGTTGGCGCCGTATTACCTGGCGATTTCAAAATCAAGAAAGCCAAGCTGCGTGGCATGCCATCAGAAGGCATGTTGTGCTCTTACAGCGAGCTTGGCATTAACGTCGAAAGCGATGGCATTATCGAATTGCCATTGGACGCGCCACTTGGCACTGATATCCGCGACTATCTGCAACTTAATGATGCCGTTATCGATGTAGACTTAACGGCTAACCGTGCCGATTGCTTAGGTATGGCAGGTCTTGCCCGTGAAGTGGGCGTGTTAAACCGCCAAACAGTGGTTGAGCCACAGTGGCAAGCCGTCACGGCAACGACAGATGCAAAGGTCACGATTAACGTTAACGCGCCTGCTGCGTGTCCACGTTACTTAGGCCGTGTGGTTAAAAACGTCAATGTGAAAGCGCCTACGCCATTATGGATGCAGGAAAAACTGCGCCGTAGCGGTATTCGCTCTATCGATCCCATCGTAGACATCACTAACTTTGTGTTGATTGAATTCGGTCAACCTATGCACGCTTTCGATCTTGCCAAGTTAACGGGCGATATCCAAGTGCGTTTAGGCACTGGCGAAGAGAAAATCACTCTGCTTGATGGCAGCGAAGTGACCATCCCAAGCGATACCTTAGTGATCGCCGATGATGTGCGTCCATTAGCCCTTGCTGGTGTGTTTGGCGGCGAATATTCAGGCGTGAGCGACACGACCCAAGACATACTGCTTGAATGTGCGTTCTTCGCGCCGCTTGCCATTATGGGTAAGTCACGTCGTTTAGGTTTGCATACAGATTCATCACACCGCTTTGAGCGTGGTGTTGACCCTGAGATGCAACACAAGGTTATCGACCGTGCTACGCGTTTAGTACTGGATATCTGTGGCGGTGAAGCTGGCCCTGTAGTTGAGGCTAAATCAGAGGCTGATTTACCCAAACCTGCACAAATCGTTTTACGTCGCAGCAAGTTAGATCGAATTTTAGGTCACCATGTACCTGATAGCGATGTCGTTGAAATCTTACAACGTTTAGGTTTTAGTGTGGTTGTTGGCCAAGATAGTTGGCAGGTCACTACCGCGACTTATCGTTTTGATATGGCGATTGAAGAAGATTTGATCGAAGAAGTGGCCCGTATTTACGGTTATAACAATATCCCGAATACGGCGCCTGTTGCTGCGCTGCGTATGTCAGATCATAAAGAATCTGACTTAAGCCTAAAACGCGTGCGTGCCTTATTGGTCGCTCGTGGTTTCCAAGAAGCGGTAACCTACAGCTTTGTCGATCCAAAACTGCAAAATCTGGTTCATCCTGGTTTAGACGCTATGGTGTTACCAAACCCAATTTCCAGTGAAATGTCGGCCATGCGCCTGTCAATGTTCACCGGTTTATTGGCCGCCGTTGGCTACAACCAAAGTCGTCAACAGAGTCGCGTGAGACTTTTTGAAACTGGCCTGCGCTTTGTTCCTGATATCAATGCAGAATCCGGTATAAGACAGCAAGCAATGCTCGCTTGTGTCATTACTGGGCTCCAAAATGATGAACATTGGGCTATGGAATCGAAAACTGTTGATTTTTTCGACCTTAAAGGTGATTTAGAAGCAATTATCGGCTTGACAGTTTCCGCATCAGAATTTAGCTTTAGAGGAGCGACGCATTCTGCTCTCCATCCGGGGCAATGTGCTGAAATATTGAGAAATGATCGAGTGATCGGTCATATAGGTGCAATCCATCCTAGTTTGGAGAAGCCTTTTGGACTCAATGGTAAAACCATCGTTTTTGAGTTGGAATTGGATGCTTTATTGCATACCAGTTTGCCGCTAGCCCAAGCTGTATCTAAGTTTCCAGCTAATCGTCGTGACATCGCAGTCGTAGTAGATGAGAGTGTATCTGCAGGTGATGTAATGAAATTGATAAGAAAAGTTGGCGAAAATCAGTTGGTTGGCATAAACTTGTTCGATGTATACTTAGGTAAAGGTGTTGAACCTGGCAAGAAGAGCCTGGCGATAGCACTTACATTACAAGACACTACTCGTACGCTTGAGGAAAAAGAGATTGCTGAGACCGTTGGTTCAGTCGTTTCTGCCCTTAAGTCCGAGTTCAACGCATCGTTGAGGGATTAAAGTATGGCACTTACCAAAGCCGAAATGGCAGAACATCTTTTTGAAACACTCGGAATGAACAAACGTGTCGCCAAAGAGATGGTTGAGTCGTTCTTTGAAGAGATTCGGGGCGCACTTGAAAGTGGTGAGCAGGTCAAGTTATCTGGCTTTGGCAACTTTGACCTTAGGGACAAGAATCAAAGACCGGGAAGGAACCCAAAAACAGGCGAAGATATCCCAATTTCTGCTCGTCGTGTCGTGACTTTCCGTCCCGGCCAAAAGCTGAAAACTCGTGTAGAAGCAGCAAACACGGGTAAGTAATTTCGTTTGTTTGATGGGAAAGCCACTCCTTAGAGAGTGGCTTTCCTGTTTATTTTTTCGTGCAATATCTCCATTATTTCTATCCACTGTCTGAGGTGAATTCTTTGTCAAGACAGCCCAAACATTTCGACCGTCGCTTTAAACTCGCCTTATTACACCCTAGATACTGGGCCACTTGGTTAGTGATTGGTCTATTAGTGATTTTCGGACTCATGCCCGCATGGCTGCGTGATCCCATAGCAAGATTATTGGCAAAAATAGTGATGCCAATTGCCAAAAAGCCCATTAGCGTTGCCAGAGCCAACTTAAGGGCGTGCTTTCCTGAGCAATCCACCGCCGAGATTGAAGTGTTAATCCGTGAGAACGTGCAAAACTTCGTTTTGGTGTTGTTAGCACAGGGCGAATTGCTGGTGCGCTCAAAAGCGCATTTACGTCGTCGAGTTAATTTAATCGGCTTTGAACATGTGACTAAAGCGCAGGCCGCGGGGCAACCGATCATTTTTATCATGCCCCATGTGTGGCCAATCGATTATGCTGGTTTACGCCTTAACCTTGAGTTGCCTATGGTGACTATGGCCAAAGCCCATAAAAACGGGTTATTCAATTGGTTTAGTAATCGTGTACGCAGCAGTTGTGGTGGCCATGTGTATATGCGCGAGGCGGGCATTCGGGCGTTATTGGCTGAGCTTAAGCGCGGTAACAGTTTCTTTTATCTTCCCGATGAAGACTTAGGTCCTGAACAAAGCGTGTTTGCGCCTTTTTTAGGCACAGTGAAGGCAACGCTACCTGTTGTTGGGCGTTTAGCGCAGGCGGGGAATGCCCAAGTGCTGCCAGTAAAGATTGGCTACAATCAAACCTCACGCCAATTTGATCTCACTGTGATGACGGCCGTTGCGCCTGAAGACATGGTGGGCAAAGAAAATGAGGCGTTGGCACTGAACAAAGTGGTCGAGCAAGTTATCTTAGCTTACCCAGAGCAGTATATGTGGTTCCTGCGCGTTCTCAAGACGCGCCCAGAGGGTGAAGCTTCTATCTACAGCTGATGTAGCGTGACTGAAATAGTGTGGTTTAAAATGGCTTTGAGCTCTGTGTGCTCGAAGCCATTTTTGTGTTGAAGAGCGTTCTTTATTGATAGCATTCTTTATTTATAGAGCGTTTTATCAATAGCGTTGTCGTTAACAATACGTATCGTGGATGATTAATCCTCGTTCTGCTCCATCTCAAGTTGCATCAGTAACATATCTTCGCCATCGAGTACGCGAGTACGAAAGCTTTGACATGCAGGGCAGACGACCGTGCGCTCACTCAGTACGGATTCAGTCTGGCAGTCTTGGCAAAGTATCACTAGCGGCTGAATTTGCATATTGAGTAGGGCTTCTTTGCAAATCCCATCGAGCTTGAACGTATCGAAGGCCGTTTGTAGCAGGCTAGGTTCAACCCCGCTCATGACTCCCAGTTTGATATCCACTCGGGTGATTTTATCGGCATGATTGGCCAGCGCGTGCTGTTCGCATTGCTCAATCAGGGCACTCACAATCGAATATTCGTGCATCAGCAAATCCTTGGCAGCAGTTCACCTTGGGGAAGATCGAGATAACGCTTAGTATTCCAAGGTGTTCTTAGCACGACTTTCCCCACTAAATCATCACTCACAGTACCGATAATCGCTGCATGCTCACAGCGCCCAAAGCGTTGCATGATCTCGAGCGCACCTAAGGCGATGTCGTTGGGGACGGCGAGGATGAAAGTGCCTTCGTTGGCAAGATCCATGGCTTCGAAACCATAGAGTTCGCACAGACCTTTGACTTCATCGCTTACGGGAATACTGGCTTCATTTACTGTGATACCAACATTGGAGGCGACAGCCCATTCGTTCAGCACCGCCGATAAGCCGCCGCGTGTCGCATCGCGCATCGCATGAATGGGAATATTGGCGGCGATCAATTGCTCGACTATGGGCCAGAGCGTCGCGCAGTCACTTTGTAATGCTGATTCGAGCGTGAGTCCTTCACGCGCCATTAAAATCGCTGCACCGTGGCAGCCGATATCACGGGAGACAATAATGGCATCGCCCACGGTGACATTCGCCGCGGAAATATTGGGACGCAAGATACGACCAATGCCTGAGGTATTAATAAATAAACCATCGGCGCACCCCTTGGGTACGACTTTAGTGTCGCCGCAGACAATCCGTGCACCACTGTGTTTTAATTCTTTCGCCATACTGCGGACAATCGTCGTTAAATCATTGATAGAAAAGCCTTCTTCTATGATCACACTGCAACTCAAATACTGAGGTTCTGCGCCCATCATAGCGAGATCGTTGACTGTGCCTGCGATGGCGAGCTTGCCGATATCACCGCCGGCAAAAAATAAAGGGGATACGGTGAAAGAGTCTGTGGTAAAGGCATTAGCACCGTGCAAATCGAGTTTAGCAGCGTCTTCTTCGCTGCGAAGGATTGGGTTATCAAACTCGGCAAAAAACAGATCACGGATCAGTTTATTCATTTCTTTGCCGCCACCGCCGTGGCTGAGTTGAATGGATTTATCTTTAAGCGTATCAGCCATGATGTGGTTCCTTGATATCGATACCTTGATAGCGGTAATAGGCATTGCAAGCACCTTCGGAGCTGACCATGCAACTGCCTAAGGGCGTTTCGGGATTGCAGCCGCGGCCAAACACTTTACAGTCCTTTGGTTTAGCAAGCCCACGAAGAATATCACCACACTGACAGGCTTTATGATCGTCAATTGCCTTCACGGGTAGGCGGTCTTTAAAGCGCAGTTCGGCGTCTCTGTGGGCATATTCGGGTTTAAGCTGCAGCGCTGAATTGGGGATTGGGCCTAGTCCACGCCAGCGAAATTGCGGTCTGACATTGAAGAATTGATTTACTTTGGCCTGCGCCGTGAGGTTGCCGTCCTCCGATACTGCGCGGCTGTATTGGATATCGAGCTCCGCTTTACCCGCGGCTTTTTGGCGCACAATCCGTAAAATCGACTCCATCACATCGACGGGCTCAAATCCTGCGACCACTACGGGCGTGCCATAGTTTTCGACTGTGCTGCGATAGATTTTTGCGCCACTGATCACGCTTACATGGGCTGGGCCGATAAAGGCGTTGACCCTCGCTTTTGGGTCGTGCATCACGGCATCAATTGCGGGTGGCACTAATACATGATTGATATGAAACAGTAGATTTTCGAGTTTTTCTTGTTCGGCCAGTTGTAACAAAATTGCTGTCATTGGGGTTGACGTTTCAAAGCCAATGGCGAAGAACACTACGGTTTTATCAGGATTATCGCGGGCAATTTTGAGCGTATCTAAGGGATCGTAAATTGGGCGAATATCGCAGCCCTTGGCCCTAAAACTGGCTAAAGAGCCTTGAGAACCAGGCACGCGGATCATATCACCCAGCGTAACAAGAATAACATTTTCTTGGGAGGCAAGCGCCGCGGCTTGGTCAATGCGCTCTTTAGGCATAATGCACACTGGGCAGCCAGGACCATGGATAAATTCAATATTATCCGGCAGTAAATCTAGCAAGCCGTATTTCATAATCGTATGAGTATGGCCACCACAGACTTCCATGATATTGATTTGTTGCTTAACCAATTTAGCGGTTAACTGAATATCCCGTGCTAAATTGGCAATCGTTTGGGGATCGCGAAAGCCTTGATAGAGGTGTCTTAGTTCAAGCATGCTTTTTCCTCGGTGCACTCGATAGGGGTGCGCCTTGCGACTTAATCCTGCACTGCTGATGGTCAGTGTATGGCTTCATTTTCAAGCTTAGTGACGATTTCTTTATATAGATCAATGCTTTGCTGCGCATCTTCCTTATCAATTTTGTTCATCACAAAACCAATATGGATAAGTACATAGTCGCCAATTTCCAGTGGCTCATTCATTAAATGACTGCTGACATCGCGGCGCACGCCTAAGGTGTCGACTGTGACGCTCTGGCGCTCAATATCGACCGCCACCACTTGGGAAGGTATGGACAAGCACATTATTGTGCACCTCGAATGTTGTCTTTAAGCCAAGCGGCTACTGCCTGCATGGAGTCGCCATCTTTAATTGAGACTTCAATAATTTGAGTTGCTGGATTGAGTTTTTTAAGCTGCGCTCTGGCTTCGTCCATCTTGAAATCAAAATAGGGCAGTAGATCGCACTTAGTGATAAAAACTACATCGGCGCGGCGGAACATCACAGGATATTTTTCAATCTTATCATCGCCTTCTGGCACTGATAGCAGCACGATATTTTTGTGAGTGCCCACATCATAACTGGCTGGGCAGACGAGATTACCGACGTTTTCGACAAAGCAAATATCGAGTCCTTCAAGCGGCAGATGATGTAGGGCACCGTGCACCATAAAGGCGTCGAGGTGACAGGCGCTGCCCGTTTGAATTTGATAGGCCTTAATGCCTTTAGCGATGAGGCGGTCAGCATCGCGGGAGGTTTCTAAGTCGCCCTCGATCACCGCATAGTTGAGCTGCGTGTATTCTTTGAGATTTTCTAATAGGGTGGTTTTGCCACTGCCCGGGCTACTCATGATGTTGAAGGCCGTGATGTTATGTGCCTCAAAGTGGGCGCGGTTATGTCCAGCTTCGACATCATTTTTATCTAAAATTTTGTGGATGACTGACAAGGTTTTTTTATCGTTTAACTGAGGATTTGTGTGTAACTCTTGATGGCTATGCTCATGAGTATGTGAATGGTCATGATTATGCTCATGGCTATGGGCATGCGCGCCTAGATGATCATGGTCGTGGCGGGTAAGGGAGCAGCCGCAGTCTTTACACATTTTACCTCTCCTTGTATCGGCAGAGTACGAGGACTTTGCCTGACAAATAATGATTGATGTACGAATCGTTAATTTGGTTACGCTAATGTTGAGTGTGATACAAATTGCGCTACGGATCTTTGATGTTCGTCAGGTTTATGGGGATAAAAATGGCGAGCGAACATCAGGGCTTATCAAATAAGTAAGGTTATTGACTCTGATGAATGCCATACCAAAGTTGGCCTAGGGCGATGCCGCCATCATTGATGGGTATCTGTTTACTGGATAACACTTTATTTCCTTGGGCGCTGAGCTTGCTCAGGCAGTATTCCAATAGATATTTATTTTGAAATACGCCACCGCAGAGCACGGTTGGGAGGTGTTGATACTGGGCTGCATAATCACAGAGAGCATCACCTAATGTGTGTAGAAAGGCGCGGGCGATGGCATAGCATCTATTGTCTGTTAGCGGTTGTGCTGTAATCAATTCAACAACTTGCTTGAACATCTCACTGCTTCGCCACTGGTCGATGTCAAGAGGTAAGTTAAGCGAAATGACTTCAAGGGCTAATGCATCGGCGCGATTGGCCGCGGCTTCTATCGCCATGCCCGCTTGGCCTTCAAACAGTGTGGTTTCTATTAAGCCTAAGGCGCAGGCGAGGGCATCGAACAGTCGCCCGACAGAGGAGGTTTTTATCGCGCTGCCGTTCTGCCAGATCTTATGTAAGTTAGCCAGAGTGTTTGGGCGAATGTTGTTTAATATAGGCAATTGTAATGCGAGCACAGCATCGAGGCTCATTTGCTCGAATAATAATGCCAGTAACAACCTAACGGGTTGCTTAATGGCTTGCTCGCCACCTAGCAGGGCTATGGGCTCAAAATGGGCCAGTCGCTGCGCTTTATCGAGCGTAGTTAATAGCACTTCACCGCCCCATAAACTGCCATCGTCGCCAAGCCCAGTACCGTCAAAACTAAAGCCCAATACGGGCTCTCGATATTGGTTAACTGCCATTACGCTGAGCACATGGGCATGGTGGTGTTGCACCGATAAACATTGATTTTGACGGGTATCGCTGAGTTTTACACTCGAGTTTGAGTGCATTTCAGCCCAGCGTGAAGGGGCATAATCTGGGTGTTTATCGCGAATAATAAGATTTGGCGTAAAGTGATACAACCGAGCAAAAGTGGCTAAGGTGCGCTCAAAATACTGCTCGGCGCTGACACTGAACAGGTCGCCAATATGGGGACTTAAAAACACATTATTGCCAAAGCCTAAGGCGATGGCATTTTTTTGCTGTGCGCCCACGGCCAAAATCGATTGGGTCAGCGGTATCTCTAAGGGGAAACTTAACGGTGCATAGCCGCGGGCGAGGCGCAATACTTGCACCTCTGCGGAGGAATCCAGTTGCGGCTGGATCACTTGCACCACACTGTCATCACAGCCATTAATAATCGGCCGATTATGACCGACTATCGCATCCACCACATGGCTTAAGTGACTAATAAGCTCATCACAATCAGTGATGATAGGTTCACCGGAAACATTGGCGCTGGTTGCAACTAATGGCCCTTTGAAGAGACATAATAGCAAATGATGTAGCGGTGTGTAGGGTAAAAATACCCCGAGTTTATTCAGATTGGGGGCGACAGCTAAGCTGAGGTCATGATCGCTTCGGCTACTCATCAGCACTATGGGCCTTTCCTGCGAACTCAATACTCGCCACTCGGCATTCGTCCCTGTAACATAGTGCTGCGCCATAGTGATATCCGCCATCATCACCGCTAGCGGCTTGGCTTGGCGCTGTTTTCGCAGCCGAAGTGCGTTGACAGCATTGTCACTTCGGGCATCACAGATTAAGTGAAATCCACCCAATCCTTTAATTGCCAGAATCTGCCCTTGGCGTAATCTGTCTGCCGCAGCTTGAAGTACCGCAAGGTCCGTACCCAATTCAGGTGCGCTGACATTTGAGGCATTGGGAAGGATGCATTCCCCTTGGGGCGTTTTTAAACTGAGTCTGGGGCCGCAAACGGGGCAACTGACTGGCTGGGCATGGTAGCGGCGGTCGAGTGGGTTTTGATATTCTTTGGCGCACTCGGGACACATGTCAAAATCGGCCATGGCGGTGTTGTGCCTATCATAGGGTAAAGCATTGATAATCGTGTATCGAGGGCCACAGTTAGTGCAGTTGGTAAAGGCATAGCCAAAGTGGCGGTCATCAGGATTATGCATGTCGTTCAAGCAATCTTGGCAGGTACTTTTATCTGCCGATACCGCCACTAGTGCACCTATCGGTGAACTTGGATCATCGTCCTCATGGCTGTCGCTTTTTATAATCTCAAACGTGGTTTCGCTTAATAAAATCGGCAGTGGTATTTGGCTGATATTGTCGATACGGGCGAGTGGCGGTGGAGTGGTATTGAGTGCAGTGATAAAGCGAGTGAGGTTTTCATCATTACCTTGCAGCTCAATGGTCACGCCCTTGGCATTGTTGAGCACAGTGCCCGTCAGTTGAAACTCAAGGGCATAACGATAGACAAAGGGGCGAAATCCCACCCCTTGTACTATGCCTGTGACGTGCAACTGACAGCGTTTTAACGTGGCTCCCTTGTGGACAAGGTATTCCAATGCCAGCCTTCGTTTTATCTGCAGGTCACTGTGCTTTTTGTGGCGACTATTGTGCCTATGTGGCTTTATGCGTTGTGACTTAACTTTTGGCCTCCTAATCATGGGCATTCAGTTGGCGCTGCTTAACGTAAAGTGCCCCAACGGCTAAGTTATCGCCGTCTAAATCCAGGCTGCGATTGATCACTAAGGGGAAGTTTTTGCCTAAGCGTAAGCTGATGCGTTTGCACAGGGTTTCATTGATTAATTCATTACCCGCTAAGGCTATATTGTGCACGCCGATATTTAAATCGATATGCTCGATCCAGTTAGATAAATAGTCCGCCAGCGAGTCTTGCATTGCAAAGGCGAGCTGACTCGGATCGTCATTACCCGCAATACGAAAACTTAAGACAGTGCCTAAGGTTTTACACCAATTTAGGCTGCGGTGGGCTTCACCTTTGGTCAGCGGATAATCGATACGCGGTGCATTGGCACCGTGGTAGCGCATGGCGGCGGCCATGAGTGCATCGCTGAGCCTTGCTTGGCTTTGAGTCTCTTCTTGTGTATTAAGGCCAATTAATATGGCAGCAATCGCCCACAGGCTTTGTAAGTTGTCCCGTCTGCCGTGAAGCTTTAGGCTTAAAAGTTTTAGGTAATCTTCGGGGAACAGGCTCTTAAATTTTTGTGCTACGGCTTTTTGCGGACTGCTGTCCAGTTGATGGAAGATTTCGTAACCGTTATCGGGCAGCTCGGGCAAGGCAAAGAAAAGTTCAGTGTCGCCCTTATTATCGCAGGTGACAATTTGACTGGCGTGGGTATGGCTTAAGTAAATGACCGCAGCATTTTTTGCCTGTTTATGATTGGTAAACTTACCGTTGAGCAGCGCACTGAATAGCGCTGCGTCTGCAAGGGTGTGCTTTTCTGTGTTGACTGTATTTTGATTATTATCGCTTAGCATACTGGTGCAATTAATATCACTGTCTTCACTTGACGGTACTTGAGTCAATACTGCCACACTCAGTTCGCCTTGGTGCGATCGTGAACGTTTCGCCGCTTGCCATTGGGCCTGATAACCGTGAAAACTGACTTTTTCCCTTAAGGGTTCTGGAGCGATAAAGTGCTTGGTTTGAACCTGTGTTGAGCTTAAATCGTGACTGGCGATTTGTGCCCAAGCACCATCGACCCACGCTAGCTTCGGCCTATTATGCGGCCCTTTAATGTAAACCCAATCGACCCCTTTTTGTCGTAATACTTCCCCGAGCACTAAGATCACTCGGCTGTAGGCAAAGCAAATGTCGTACAGCGGCGCACTGAGTTTGTCGTGTTCTTGCGTGGGTCTCGCGCAGATAAGCGGCTTTTCAATACTCGAAAGCGCGAGCACCTGCGCATCGTTCAGACAAAAATGGGCGTTTAGCGTATTGGGATTACAAATTAACAGTTGTGGCCGCTCGCCTAAGGGCTGAGCAAACGGTGTCAGACTAAGTTGCAGATTATCGGCGGCCGCTAATGTCAGTGGGCCTTGTGTCAGCAGTCCCTGTGCCATGGCTTTAATATCTGACAAGGTTAACGCTTTTTGTGCGGACGTTAATTGTGTTTCGCCTTTGCAGCAAGGGCAAATTAAATCGAGTGTGCCAAACTTTGCCGACTGATTATCGCCAATCAACGGATAACAATGCTGGCAAAAAGGCACTATGGCAGAGCTTGATCCAGACTGTGGAAAGGGCAGTAAGGTTTTACTGCCTTGGGGCTCGTCGATGACTTTAATGCTAGAGTCAATCAACCAAGCGGAAATCAAAAAGTCCGCGGCAATGGCATCGGCCAATTGTTCTAGTTGGTTTTGCTCGCCCTGAGCTTCAATAAAATAGCTTTGAGGGCCAAAGTCATGTTGGCCAGCACTATATTGACCTGAGCTATGTTGACCATCACAGCCTATGCTGATATTTAGTTCATCGTAATTTAGATATTGATTACATAAATGCGCGTACAAAGGCACCTGACGTGAGCAGGTAAAATCAAATCTGATGTTTTTCATCTTCTATATACTTTCACCAGTAGTAACGCCACGTTTATAAGAGTCAGGGATCAGCGAGTCGATACTATGCTCGGCAACACGCGTCGCAGTGAACCCAAGGGAGGCTAAGTGGGATAACAAGCTTGATTCCATTAAAGGTACCGCGGCGGCGACTTTAGGGGTCAAGCCTAGCACCATAGGTTCGAGCACGGTTGGGGTGACGCCCAGCACAAAGGTCTTAGGTCTGTCGCCAACCATTTCCATCATATTGAGGGTTTGCAGCATTTCGACTTCATGGGCGCTGCCTTGCCAGTCGATTTCCTTCGGCGCTTTATCAAAATCGAAGAAATAGACTTCGCCCGCTTCTACGCCATTGGCATTAACTGTATCGACCACGATTAAATAATCGTATTGGCAAATAATAGGGATAAGTCCCTGAGCCAAGGTGCCGCCATCGAGCAGCGTTAGCTGGTGGGACTCATGGGTAAACTGATAATTATCAGCTATATAATTGACAAAATGTACGCCGATGCCTTCATCGGCGTACAGGACATTGCCAATACCGAGTAGCAATATCTTCATTGGATTCCTAGTGGTGTGAGTCTGGCTTTGGGTAGTCATAGCCAGAGACAATCGAGTCAACTGAGTTATGTTTGAAGCGTATCCCTGACCAAACCGCCATATAGACGTGGATAACCACAAAGATAACAAATGCCCAAGTGAGGTAGTGATGCCAAATCCTAACTTGTGCTAGCCCACCCATTTGTGCCGTGATCCAAGCGGCGCTGCCCCAAAGCATGCCACCTAAACCTTGGTGATACACATTGGCGTACAACACCAGACCCGTTATACATATCACAAGAGCGACCAGTGAGATTGCTACATAAGTCACAAATTGCAGCGGTCCATAGACACCGGCTTTATGTAAGTGCCCCATCCATAAGTAAGATTTCAGTTGAGTGATCCAGCTTTTTACGCTCATGACATCGCGAAATGAGCGCCGCTCAATGTCGCTTCGGCTGAAAAAATACAGGTAGAAGCGCACTAAAGTGATTGCGGTTAGTACAAAACCGCAGATCAGATGAGCGAAGCGGATCCAGCCTTGTACGAGTACGTCCGTACTTTCAGGCGCCACCAGAAACGGCCAAGCAATATAGAATCCGGTGATCACTAGCACCAGAATTGATAGTGCCCTGAGCCAGTGAAAAATCCGTATTGCCGGACTAAAAATCAGTGTCCGAATGCGGGTTGCAGAATGGTTCATTTTGCGTTCCCTCCCTCGATTATTGACCATTGGGACTGACACGGAACTCGCTCAATGCTTGGCCTTTGAAATCCATTACGTGTACAGAACACGCCATGCAAGGGTCAAATGAGTGAATAATACGTATCACCTCAAGGGGCTTAGTAGGATCTTCTAGTTTCAAGCCAATTAAAGAGGCTTCATAGGGACCCATTTTTCCGTTGGCATCCACAGGACCTGCGTTCCAGGTCGTCGGTACCACGGCTTGATAGTTCTCAATCACTCCATTTTTAATGCGGATCCAGTGGCTTAACATGCCGCGTGGCGCCTCGATCATGGCGTGACCTACATACTCTTTATTTGGATCAATATTGGGTTTTACATAGGTAGATTCATCGGACTGGATATTCGTCAGCAGCGCATCAAAGGTTTTTAACCCTTCTTGGGCGACGATGACTGTCTGCAACATACGGGCTGCAGTGCGACCTAAAGTGGTAAATAGAGCCGCTACGGGTAGACCTGTGCGAGCGAGCAGGCCATTAACCGAATCCACGACCACCTTGTTACCGCGGGCATAACTCACCAATAGGCAGGCGAGTGGACCCACTTCGACAGGTTCACCTTGATAACGGGGAGATTTCACCCATGAGTATTTGCCATCACCATCCAGTGTTGGCAATTTGCCGTAGACAGTGTCGCGTTCAACAAAACCAGTGTAATTAGGAATCGTTGTACCGTCATAGGGATGTTGCGGTGCATCGGCGCTATACCAAGCGTGGCTGACGTCTTCGGCAATCAGATCTGGATTCACATCACTGACGCCAGCAAGGTCGCCATTCATGATCACGCCTTGATTAAACATGTATTCGCCATTGGCTAACACAAAGTCATCGGTCGCCATGAAGTTTTTCACGTTTACGCCGCCCAACACGCTAGGTTCAGTACCAAAGGCTTCGGCCGCCATCACGATATCTGCTTGATAGGCACGCAGAATAAAGTCAGTTACAGTCGCATGTTTTTGCTTCCATTCCTGCAGGCGAGCAGGGCTGAGCATGTCGCGCACCGAAGTCACACCACCGACAACAACGGATTGTGGATGTGGTGATTTTCCACCAAATATGGCTAGCATTTCTGCCGCAACACGTTGTACTTCAAGCGCTTTAAGGTAGTGAGATAGCGCGATAAGGTTTTGCTCTGGGGTAAATTTATAGGTGCCGTTGCCCCAATAAGCGTTGGCAAATGGACCTAATTTTCCCGTTTCGACAAAGCCTTTAACTCTTTCTTGTACCGCTTTTAAATCACCTTCACCCGCCGCTATGGGGTGGTCTGTGTATTTCAGGGCAACTTGTGCCGCTTTAGCAGGATCGGCGCTCAGTGCAGAAACCACATCAACCCAATCTAAGCCGTGTAGATGGTAAAAATGGACAATATGGTCGTGCATGTATAAAGAGGTTTGCATTAATGAACGTAAGTATCTTGCGTTCAATGGAATTTGAATTCCTAACGCATTTTCAACCGCTTCAGTACCGCAGCGGTAGTGGGAATAGGTACATACGCCACAGATACGTTGCACAATAAGGCCAACATCCATAGGCGTGCGGCCTTTGAGAATGACTTCAATACCGCGCCAAAGTGTGGAGGATGACCAAGCCTTGTTGATGACGTTATTTTCATCAACTTCGACTTCGATACGTAAGTGACCCTCGATACGTGTGATAGGGTCGATAACAACGCGCTTGCTCATGGGTTATTCCTCCAGCGGTTTGGCAAAAATACTGGCAACGGCATGGGCTCCAATGCCCACCACTGTCGCGCCTAAAATCACCGCACCAATAGTATCTGCGGTCGCATCCAATCCATGGAGGAGTTGACGGCCAAGGGGTTTTTCAAAGTCAGCCATATCGTCCCAGAAGTTAGGTTCTGAGCAACCCATACAACCGTGTCCAGCGAGTACTGGCCAGCTAGTGTGATGGTTAAAGCGCTCGGTTGGGCAGTTGTTGTAGGTGTAAGGACCTTTACAACCGACTTTATAAAGGCAGTAGCCTTCTTTCGCACCGTGATCGCCAAATTCTTCAACGAATTCACCAGCATCGAAGCGGCCGCGGCGTTCACAGTTATCGTGTACCCGTGCGCCGTAAGCCCATTTAGGTCTATTAAACATATCCAGCGCAGGTAATTTTCCGAACATGATGAAGTACATCAAAGTGCCGACTATGTTCTTTTCACTCGGTGGGCAACCGCCTAAGTTAATCACGGGTTTACTGACCACTTCATGCACGCCTTTAGCCCCCGTTGGGTTTGGATAAGCGGCTTGCACCCCACCAAACGCCGCACAAGTGCCAACAGAGATAATCGCGGCGGCGCCTTCTGCAGCATGCTTGATGATTTCTAAACCCGTGTGGCCTTTACAACCCACAGTTAAGAAACTGCCGTTATTTGCAGTCGGAATCGCCCCTTCAACGGCCAGTAAATAGCGGCCCTTGTAAGTTTCGAGTGCATGTTCGAGGTTTTCTTCGGCTTGCCAACCCGCTGCAGCCATTAAGGTTTCGTGATATTCCAAGGAAATATGATCGAAAATCAGTGAGTCTAGATTGGGGGTATCGGTACGAATTAAAGATTCGGAGCAGCCAGTACATTCGGCCATATGTAACCAGATTAAGGGTACACGATCGGCTAATTCTGCAGCTTCGGCTACTAAGTTACTAAAGGGGAGGGGTAATGCGAGCATGCTCGTCACCATGGCACTCCACTTCATAAAATCACGGCGACTAATGCCGTGCTGTTGCATTTTCTCAATCAGCGATTGTTGTTGACGGGGAGCGAATTGGCGTAACGCATCTAAGCGCGCCTTTCCCTGTTCATATAGGGCTGCATGTGTGTCCATGGGTCAACCTTTTTGTTATTTAAATGTAAATTGGTAAGGGTTTACATAATTGACAGTGTCAGTTTAGGCCGTTGGAGTGTAAAGATTATTGATGTATATCAAGAATTTTTAAGAGATGTGACCGAACTGATTTTGACATTTGATTAACATGACGCAGATCTAATTTCACTTTTTCTAATGGGACAAAATGTCTCACATTTGCCATTTTGGATGAAATCGGTCACTTAATCAGCACTCATGTGATTAAGGCGATGCTGATAACTATGGTTCATTCGCGTGGTGAGTAGGTTAATTAAACTTATATAAGCTTGTTTAAGAAAACCTTAAGATTCAGTTAATAGATTCGAACGTAATCGTTAATGCGGAATATGCTATGAAGAAAATATTATTGTTACTCAGTTTATTGGCCGCAGGCGTACAAGCCGCGCCATCGCTGGACTATCAAGTGTTTAACGCGCAAAACCAAGCCGTTTCCCTGAGTGAGTTTAAAGGCAAAGTCGTCTATGTCGATTTTTGGGCATCCTGGTGTGGCCCTTGCCGTAAATCGTTTCCTTGGATGAATGAAATACAAAAAAAGTATCAAGATCAGGGATTAGCTGTCGTGGCAATCAACCTAGATACAGATAACGAGTTAGCCCAGGAATTCTTGAAACAAGTCCCTGCCAATTTTTCAGTGCGTTTTAACCCCGAAGGTGATGTCGCTCGCAGTTTCGATTTGCTGGGCATGCCGAGCAGTTTTATGTTCAATCGTCAAGGTCAGTTAGTACAGCATCATGTTGGCTTTTATGCCGATAAAACCGCTGAATACGAGCAAGAGCTCGTCAATTTACTGAAGGAGTAATTTATGCTTAAACCCGCATTAGTCGCAGTAACGCTCATCATAGGTTTGAGTGGATGTTCAAGTTTAGGAGTGCAGCCGTGGGAGAAAGGCCAGTTGGCCCGCAGCGATATGGCGCTCGACAGTGAAAAGCTCGATCTAGCACTCGATGATCATATTTATTTTAGTAAAGAAGGCAGTAGCGGCGGTCGTGCATTTGCCGGTGGCGGATGTGGCTGTAACTAAACTCTCCGTTGGTGTTATTTGCCTTTAGATGTTACGAATAAATGTAACGCACAGATGTAATGAACAGACGTACTAAAACAAATGTGACGAGCAGATGTTCTAAAATCTGGGGCGAAATCCCGCGGTATTGAATGGATGGAAGTGACCTACAGGTGTTGTCAGCTATGACTCAAAAAAAGAACCCAATAAATACAAGACAATCGAAGCAGATAGCGGGTGCTCTCGCATTAGCCAGTTGTGGACTGTTTGCAACAAGTGGCCATGCGACTGAATTATCTAAAAAAGCTGACGACTGGAAGATTGATGCTGCGTTAATGTATTACGGTGAGCAAGATAGAGTACAAGCCATCGAAGCCATAGGCACAGCGCAAAAAGCCTTTGGCGATGACAGTGTGCTGGATCTCAAACTCGTGGTTGACAGTCTAACGGGTCCTTCAGCATCGGGCGCTGTGGCCCAAAGTACCAGCCAAACGTTTACTCGACCATCAGGTAATGGGCAATATCATGTTTCAGCGGGGGAAACGCCGTTAGATGACACCTTTCACGATACTCGCGTACAAGCCAATGTCGGTTGGAGTGAAGTGCTAACACCAGATTGGAAACTCAGTGTTGGCGCATATGGCTCGAAAGAGTTTGATTATATGTCAATGGGCATCAATGCCGGAATTGAGCGAGGGTTTAATAAAGACAACACCACTTTATTTTTAGGTACGGCTTATAGTTTCGATGTGGTTGACCCCGTTGGCGGTCGTCCGGTGGATTTATCTTCGATGGTCATTCGCGATAACTTCACCAGTGAGGAAGCTTATCGCAGCGCATTCGATGCGACTCGTCAAGGTGGCAGTGATGATAAGCAGACCGCGGATGTGATGTTAGGTATCACCCAAGTGCTTAGTCAGCGCTGGTTGTTGCAGGCCAATTACGGCTTGTCGAGTGTGAATGGCTATTTAACGGATCCCTACAAGGTGATCAGTGTGGTGGATAACAACGGCATTACTCAGGATTTATTGTATGAGAGCCGCCCCGATTCGCGCTTGAAGCACAGTTTTTACGTGATGACCAAAGGCGCATTAGATGCGGGTGTGGTGGATTTTTCCTATCGTTATAATACCGATGACTGGGACCTCACATCACATACCTTAGAAACCCATTATCGGTATTACTTTACCGGCAACTTCTATGGTCAATTACATCTGCGCTATTACCAACAAACTGCGGCTAACTTCTATCAACCTTTCTTGATGGCTGATACGCCACTGCCAGAGTTTGCCAGTGCCGATTATCGTATCGGAGATATGTCGGCATATACGATTGGGGTTAAATTTGGCCATAGATTATCGGGCGGTCATGAAATGTCGTATCGCTTAGAGTATTACCAACAGGATCCGAAAAATAACGGCGCTACGATTCCTGGAGAGCTGCAAAACTTCGATCTGTTTCCGACTCAGAAGGCAATTACAGCACAGTTTAGTTATTCTTTTTAATACGAAATAATGCTACTGGCTCAGATAGCAAGGCGTTAAACTGTATGGGTAGCTTAGCTACCCATACTCAATTTGCGCCTGAACTTATTCAATCGGAATCCCAGTGGGATGCCATGTGAAGAGGTGATTTATGATGTCGACATCGTCCCTAAAGACCGCACCTTATTCGTTGCAACGCCGTGATTGGGGTTATGTGGGTGAATTTAGGGCCATGGCGAGTCCCTGTGAAATACTCATTGGGTGCGATCAACTTGATATTGCAGACGATATGTTGGACATGGCTGTCACTGAGGCGCTGCGTATCGAACATAAGTACAGTCGCTTTATCGCGCAGAATTGTCTGTGGCAATTAAACCATGCCAATGGTCATAAGCAGCTTATCGATGAAGAAACCTGGCAGTTATTGGCTTTTGCTAAACAATGTTTTCAGCTCAGTGATGGACTCTTTGATATTTCTGCTGGGCCGTTAATGGAACTGTGGCGCTTTGATCCCAAAGCCCAATTGCCCGAACATGGTCGCATACTTGCCGCGAAAGCCTTAGTGGGGTTTGAGCACATCGAGTTTGATTCGCGCCATATTGAGATGCCAACAGGAATGAAATTGGATTTTGGTGGTATCGCAAAAGAATATGCGGTCGACAGAGTCGCCTATGAGTTAGCCGAATGTTATCCAGACATTCCAGTGTTAGTGAATTTTGGCGGTGATATCGCTTGTCCCGTGTCCAAAGTGACGCCATGGCAAGTGGGAATTGAAGACCCACGACACCTCGATCACGCTGCGAGTGTACTGGCGATTAGTCAGGGTGCATTAGCGACCAGTGGCGATACGCGGCGATTTTTTGAAGTCGATGGCAAGCGTTACGGCCATATTGTCGACCCACGCACTGGCTATCCCGTTATCCATGCGCCGCGCTCTGTGACTGTGTTAGGGCCAAACTGCGTGACTGCAGGTATGCTCGCCACTATGGCTATGCTGCAGGGGCGAGACGCGGAAGATTTTTTACAGCAACAAGATGTTAAGTTCAGTATTTTCCGTTAGGGCTCAGTTAAGGACATTGAATGCGTATTATGTTGGTTGAAGACAATGAGTTATTAGCCCAAGGGATTTGCTTGAGTTTGGCAAAGCTGGGTATGCAAGTTGATCACCTTAATAGTTATCAGCAAGCTTTGCTGGGGGTTAAAAATGAAAGCTTCAGTGCCATAGTGCTCGATCTGGGATTGCCTGATGGTAATGGTAAAGAGTTACTTAAAGCTTGGCGCCAGCAGGGGGTGTCAATTCCCACAATAGTTCTGACCGCGAATACGGATTTTGACACTAAGCTCGAATGTTTAGACATGGGCGCCGATGATTATCTCGGTAAACCTTTTGATGTGCGTGAATTGGCTGCGCGCATTCGTGCCATCGTCAGGCGTCAGTATGGGCTCGATCACAACAGTTTGATTATTGGTGCTTTGTGTATCGATTTAAATACCCGTGAAGTGACCTTTCGCGATCAAAATGTGCTGCTTTCACGGCGTGAATTTCAATTACTGCTCGAACTCGCTCAGTCGGCAGGGCGTGTATTGACCCGCAGCCAGTTAGAACAGTTAACCTATGGCTGGGATGAGGTTGGCAGTAATTCAATAGAAGTGCATATCCACCATCTGCGCAAAAAACTTGCCAATGAATTAATCAAAACCGTGCGTGGAATAGGCTATACCTTGATCGAAATAAATTAATTTGAAGAGTTAAGTGACAAGCTCCACGTTTGTGGGTACTGATAACGCAGTGATGACTTGAAGCATAGTCGTTAGGAAAAAGAAGTGATTCGATTAAAGGGGCTAGATGTGTATTCACTGCGTTTGGTACTGACATTATTAATTTTGTCAGGTATTTCAGTATCCGTCGCTGTATCTAGCTGGTTGAGTACTCGGGATTCTAAGCATCAAATCGAAGAACTCTTCGATGCGCAAATGCTCCAAACCGCTAAAATGTTGGAGTTGTTCTATCATACTGAGCCCAATACAACAGCTCAGGATCTCGTCATACCCCAAGTGCTCCACGTTCCCGATAGCCAGATCAGTTCCTTTGCCGAAAAGGCCGATGCGCTGAAACTGGCCTATGAGCATAAATTGGCGTTTCAAATCTGGAGTGAGGCGGGTGAAGCCTTAGTTTTATCGGATAATATTGGTCATCAACCTATCAGTCGATTCGTACAGGGTTATCATAAGAAAGTGTTCGAAGGAGAACTCTGGCATGTGTTCAGTTTTTTTTCGGTTAAAAATCATGTTTGGATTGTCACTGCTCAACAGGATGAAGTACGCCAAGAGCTTGTATCGCAAATCATGCATAATGCCGTTATCGTGCCCTTGATGGTAGTGCCTTTAACATTAATTATTGTTAGCTTCTTGTTTTATCTCTTGTTTCGGCCATTAAAAACCTTTGAAAGAGAATTAATTGGACGGGCACCCAACGATTTGACCCCGTTGACTATGTCATTGCCTAAAGAATTAGTCCCTGTTCGGCGCGCATTGAACTTATATATCAATAGTATCGCGCGATTTATCGCCCGTGAGCGTCGTTTTAGCGCCGATGCGGCCCATGAGCTTAAAACGCCATTATCTGTGATTAAATTACATCAACATGGCTTAGAGAGTCTGATTGATGATGATCCGCAGCAGAAATTCCATTTAGCTGCGATAGATGCTGGCGTCGTGCACATGAGTCATACCGTTGAACAATTACTCGTATTAGCAAGGGTGGACTCGATTAATGAGCTTAATGTGTCATCCCACGCCATTTTGCCTATGGTCGAAGATGCGCTTAATCAATTAATGCCACAAATCACAGATTATGAATGGAATATCGATATCGCATCCAATCTAACGGTGACCTGTGATCGTTTTTATTTGCTACTTGTACTGAAGAATATTATCGAAAATGCCTGTAAATACAGTCCACAGGAATCGGAGATTTCAGTGTCGGCCCATGCTTTGGATGATGAAATCTGTATTTGTGTCGCGGATCGAGGCCAAGGCATGACAGAGCCGCAGATTGCCAATGCGACAGAACGTTTTTATCGTGTGAATGAAAATGAAGGCATAGGCGCGGGATTAGGTTTGTCTATCTGCTATCACATCATAGAATTGCACCAAGGTCGTTTAGTGATTGCGCCTAGGGAGCAGGGCGGATTATCTGTGACACTTTTTCTGCCAAAATAGTTCAGGCAATGAAATGTTAAAATAGATCCGCAGTTTCAGTGACATCAGCTCAGTTGTTTTGATACATTTAAGCGGGTAAAATTTTGAAATTTCCTGCTGTCTTAGTGTTAATCCTTAGGCTTACCAACAGATTGATTCGCTTATTGTGATATTTCATCTATGATCATCAACACTTAGTTGAGGTGTAAAAAGGCTCATTTTACTTTCAATAATGTAGCATTTGGATCACTTAATTTGTTTTTGTAACTTTGAAAACAGAAATAAGCATGATAATGTTATTTTAATATTCATTTTTGGTATAAGCTTATTCTCAAATAGTATTGTGTAGAAGGGGTTAACTGCATCTTTATTTATGAGTTTTTTTCTCCTTCTGATATCTTTCGCGATATGTAAGCAACTGTTTTTTTTCATCTCTAAATCAGAGTGAAAAAAATTCACTGTATACATAAAAAACATTGATTTCTTAGTTTATTTTTTAGGTTACCTATCTATGGTTAGCTTGTTGCGTTGCCCATCGTCCAAACCTTATTCGTCACTCATATGTTCACTGACGCTAGGCGCTGTAGTCGCCCTGTCTGGTGTCGCGTACGCTGAAGAGACAAAACCCGCCGAGGCAGTTCCTGTGGTTACTCCACCGAAAGTGATTTCTCAGCCCAGTACAAAAAATCAAATCAGATTCACTAAGACAGGCGCTTTTGATAGCGAAACTGTCGTGAAGATTGCAAAACGTTTGGCAGCGAAACCTTATGTGACCCTCAAAGATCCTTTGCCAGCTGGCCTTGCTAAACTGTCATACGATGAGTACAGAGATATTCGTTTTAACCCGACTGCGTCTATTTGGCGTGATCAGGGCGTGCCATTTCAAATGCAAATGTTCCACCGTGGTTTCTATTTTCAAGATCTGATCGAGATTGCGATTGTAGAAGGTCAGAATGCAACGCACTTAGCCTATGAGCCTAAATATTTCACCGCGGGTGAAGTGATTACTCAAGCGCTGCCGAATGACGACATTGGCTACTCAGGATTTCGTATTCATAACCAATTGAATACGAATGGTGTATTTGACGAGCTTATGGTATTCCAAGGTGCGAGTTATTTCCGCGCTTTAGGTAAAGGTAACGCCTATGGCTTATCTTCCCGTGGTTTGGCGTTAAAAACGGCTGACGCTGAAGGGGAAGAATTCCCGATATTTCGCGCCTTCTGGGTTGAGCGTCCACACAATGACAGCAACTTGATTGTTGTGCATGCCTTGCTAGATAGCCCAAGCGTAGCAGGTGCCTATACTTTCTCTGTCCGTCCCGGTGATAACACCTTGATTGATGTAGAAGCGACACTGTTTCCTCGTGTTGAGCTGAGCAAAGTCGGTTTAGCACCAAGCACTAGCATGTTCTTACATTCACTCAATGGTCGTCACGACACCGATGATTTTAGACCTGAAGTACATGATTCTGATGGTTTATTGATGTTAAATGGTCGTGGTGAGCATTTATGGCGCCCATTAGCTAATCCACGTCAGTTACAAGTCAGTGCGTTTTCTGACAACTCGCCTCAGGGATTTGGTCTGATCCAACGTGAGCGTGACTATGCGTCATATCAAGATCTAGAAGCCCATTACGAACGTCGCCCAAGCCTATGGATTGAGCCTGTGGGTAATTGGGGGCAAGGTTCAGTGGTGTTGACTGAAATTCCGACAGAGTCTGAAATTCATGACAACATTGTTAGTTATTGGAAACCACGTCAGCCTATTCCTGCTGGCGGTGAATTTCATTTTGCCTATCGCATGAGTTGGGGTGAAGAACCTGCTGCGAAAGTCGGTGCTGTACATATTTCTCGCTCTGCCAGTGGTCGTGCCGATATTGCTAAGGCGACTCCAAGACGTTTATTTGTGGTCGACTATCAAGTTGAAGGTCCGATGACAGATGAAATGCCAGTCGCTAAAGTTGAAGCTTCTGGTGGTGTGGTCACGAATGTGGTGATTGCCCGTAATGCCGCTAAAAATGGCTATCGCTTAGCTTTTGAATTAGAGCCAGAAGATAAAGATCTTATCGAACTGCGCGCTGAACTTAAGTTCCCAACTCCTCGTCAGGTTGAAACCTGGCTCTATCGCTGGACGCTGTAAGGTTCATGACGGAGCAACATGATATGACTGTATCCGATAACTCGGTACTCGAGACGGAAGTCCTCGTGGGTGGTAGTGCTATGCCAAATGAACGGCCTGGCGCTATGGAACCCCAAAATTTAAGTAAGATGCCAGAGGGATTCCCTCGCCGTAGCACTGTGGCTGATGGGGTACGCTCGCGTACCTACCGTCGTGTGTTTGTGGTGGGTGGGGCTTTATTATTATCTTTGTTTGCTATCTATGAAATGGGGGCGGTATTTAGCATTGGCGGAATTACTCCTCTGGAATATTTAGTGCTAGTGCTGTTTGCGGTTAACTTCTGCTGGATTGCTTTGGCGTTTTGTAGCGGTATTGCAGGTTTTTTAATTTTACTGCGAAAACCGCGGGCAAAAGATTTGCAAGTGACTGAACTGCATACGCGAACCGCGATTTTGATGCCGACCTATAACGAATCTCCTGATAGGGTATTCTCGGCGGTTTCAGTGATGGCTGAAACCTTGTCGCAAACGGGTCACGGTCATGCTTTTGATTGGTTTATCTTAAGTGATACTACGGATCCCGATATTGCTTTACTCGAAGAGCAGGCGTTTCTGGTGTTGCGTCAAGAAACCCATAAGCATTCGCGGGTGTATTACCGTCGCCGTCGTAAAAATGTCGCCCGTAAAGCGGGTAACGTAGCCGATTTTTGCCGTCGTTGGGGGTCGCGTTATGATCACTTGTTAGTGCTTGATGCCGACAGTTTGATGGAGTCTTCAACCATCACTGGCTTAGCTCAGCGCATGCAGGCCGATCCTGATGCGGGTTTGATCCAAACGATTCCGTCGTTGATCAATGGCACCACTTTAATGGCCCGTTTACAGCAATTTGCGGCGCGTATTTATGGTCCCGTAATTGGTACCGGGTTAGGCTGGTGGGTACAAAAAGAAGGTAACTTCTGGGGCCACAACGCCATTATCCGCACCGAAGCCTTTATGACTGCGGCGGGATTACCTAACCTTAAGGGTAAGCCACCTTTTGGTGGTCATATCATGAGCCATGACTTTGTTGAAGCTGCGCTGATCCGCCGTGCGGGCTGGAGTGTGGTCATTGCCTATGACTTACCGGGTTCATACGAAGAATGTCCACCGTCGATTATCGACTTAGCCGTGCGTGATCGCCGCTGGTGCCAAGGTAACTTGCAGCATTCGCGTATTTTGCCGACTAAAGGTTTGCACTGGGTAAGCCGTTTACATTTACTGACGGGTATCATGGCTTATTTGTCATCTCCTTTCTGGTTGATGTTGATTTTGACCGGTTTGATGTTGGCTTTGCAGGCACACTTTATTCGACCTGAATATTTCACCGATCAATTTTCACTGTTCCCGACTTGGCCCATCATGGACTCGGATAGGGCATTAAGATTGTTCTACATTACTATGGGGGTTTTGTTTGGCCCTAAAGTATTTGGGGTCTTGTTGCTGCTTAAAGACGGTGAGTTTGCTCGCAGTGTTGGTGGTCGAATTAAAGCGATATTTAGTGTAATCTTTGAGGTCATACTTTCAGCGCTGATTGCACCTATCATGATGTTTATCCATTGTGGTGCTGTGATGTCAATTCTGATGGGGCGGGACAGTGGTTGGTCGCCGCAACGTCGTGATGACGGCAGTATGCCTTGGATGACGTTAATTTATCGTCACCGCTGGCATATGCTGGCAGGTGTGATGTTAGGTTATGCGGCTATTTTGGATTCTTTGACTTTGTTAGCTTGGATGAGTCCGGCGTTGATCGGTCTGTGGATTGCTGTGCCAATTTCTGCATGGACAGGTTCAGTCAAAATTGGCGAAGTGTTCAAGCGTGCCGGTATTCTTGCAACACCAGAAGAACGTAACCCTGCGCAAATTTGTCTGCAAGCGCAAGAAGCGCGCGCCGCTTACCAAAGACACATTGCTGAGCCTTGGACGTTAGCACAGGTACTTAAAGACCCTGCGTTGATGGAATTGCATTTAGCAATGGTGGATAAACAGCCTTTGCGTGCTGCGGGTACACCAATTGAAGCGATGGAAGCCATAGTACATGTGAAGGTGCATGAAGCTCGTTGTCAACAGAGCGCATTAGCTTTACTCAATCGTCAAGAAATGGCGATGGTGTTGGCAAATCCTTTGATGTTACGTAGCCTACAGAAATTACCAGAGCAATTTGTCGAAGAAGATCTCGTGTCTTTTTGCTAACGAGCACTTGCTCAGCATATTTATGCGAGTTTGTTTGATATCAATGCCACTGACGACCTCAGTGGCATTTTTCTTTTCATTATCTGGAGTTAACCCCTAGTAATTAATTGATCTCCATGGAATAGTCATATCATAGTGTTGTTGATTGATATACCCGCTGGCTCTCAGGTGACCTTAAAAATAGCTAAGGGAGTATTTATGATATTGAAAAAGATCATTCGCTATTTGCCCCCATCCATGCGTGTAACGCTAAACGTGAGAGAACTCAAATTGATAGAGCAGGAGTTCAACATCGCGAACTTGAAAGCATTGCAGATTAACCCGATGCCGACGAGGCGTAATCTCGCGCAACTATTACTCAGCCTTTTTTTCTGTATTCCAATAATTTTAGTGCCAAAGGTAGGTGCAGCTGATGGCGCTCAATCCGTAACATCAAATTCGAGTATTGCTGCGCAGCCAAATCTTGAGGGTAAAGCTGAAGATCTTACTGCTGTGCTGCCGCTTGCGGCCTTAGTGCCACAGGTGTTGCTATTGGATCTCGCAGGCGTTAATCCAGTATTTGGCCAGCATTATCGTGACTTAACACTTTCTCCTAATACCTTATCTACTGCTGATTTAGTACGAATCCAAGCTGATGTTACCGGTTACTGGCATTATGTGATGACATCCGCAGAATGTAACAACGCTGGAGCCCCAGGGACGGTTTCATCCGTTATTCCAGTGGATCCCCAATATCAAAGGGTGCTTAAGCAAATCGCCCATTTAGTGCAATTGGACACAATTGAACCATGGGAAACTTTAGTGCTAGATGAAAAGTTAACCTTAGGAATGAGTCATCAGATCGTTGATACCCTAGCAAAGCGTATGTGGATATTGGGAGACTTAGCCACTGAGCCTAGAGTGAATCAAGTTTATACCGAAGAACTTATGATTGGCATTAAGCGCTTTCAGCAAAAGCATGGGTTAAAACAGGACGGGGTGATAGGTAAGCAGACCTTATTTTGGGTGAACCAATCGCCAAGGGCGAGGGCGGTACTATTAGCTAAAAACACTATTCGACAAAGAGTGTTTGAACGTAAATTAGAGCCGAGTTATTTGCTGATTAATGTGCCCGCTTTTGAGATGACGTTGGTCGATAATGGTACGCCAGTGTTAAGTTCCAAGGTTATTGTGGGTAAATCTTCTCGGCAAACACCGATTTTGGACAGTCAGATTTCTAGCGTGGTGCTTAACCCTAGTTGGCGAGTGCCTAGCAGCATTTTACGGCGGGACATTCTGCCGCAAATTCAGCGAAATGGTCATTATCTTAATGAACGTCAATTTGATGTGTACGATTATAACGGTCAACGGGTGCAACGCATGCCAGAGGAATGGCAGGCCTTAGCCAGCGCTTCGTTTCCCTATCAGCTTGTACAACGCCCTGGGGCGAAGAATGCATTAGGTAAATATAAGTTTCACTTTGACAACAGTTTCAGTGTCTATTTACATGGAACTTCTGAGCCAAGTCTCTTTAAAAAGGACGATAGGGCACTATCATCTGGGTGTATTCGTATTGAAAAAGCCACTGAATTAGCCCAGTGGTTTAAAGAGCATTTAGTAAAAGACAAACGTTTATGGGACAAGTTAGCCCCTGGTATTACTGAACCCCAGTGGTTTTCACTTTCCGAAAAGTTGCCCGTGCATCTGGTTTACTGGACTGCATGGTTAGACGATAGTGGGCAGGAGCAATACCGTCGCGATATTTATCATTTGGAACCTGAGCTGACGAATGCTGTGCCTGCCACGGTTTTGGAACAACATTAACGTTTTTGTGCTGTAAAGCTGAGCAAGATAAGCATCTGAACTCGCTTGGCATTTTGAAATCCTACTCAGAATGGGGTTGGCAAAACTTGATCTTAGGGCTTATTCAGTATAATTTGCCTTACTAGTGACCAAAAAGCATACAAAAGGTGATCATGTGACTTTAATATGTCCTGCCCGTAGGCAGTTATTGTTAGGCCTTAGTGGTGTGGCATTATGTTCCTTTATTCCCTCAAAAGCAGTTGCCAGCCGTTCAACCAAAGGGATCCGCGAGTTAAGTTTGTTTAATCGTCATACTGGCGAGCGCGATGATGGTAGTTACTGGGTAGATGGTCATTATCAGAGCAAGGTGTTAGACAATTTTAATCATTTGCTGCGGGATCATCGTCAGAATGTGGCAGCGCCTATGGATAAGCGCTTATTTGATTTACTCCACTCGCTCAAAACAACCTTGAATACCAACGATGAAATCCATGTAATTTCTGGTTACCGTTCACCAAAAACCAATGCCATGCTCGTGAGCCACAGTGGCGGAGTTGCTAAGAAGAGTTATCACATGCGCGGCATGGCGATGGACATAGCGATCCCTAGCGTTAAACTAAAAACCCTCAGAGAAGCGGCTTTATCCCTGAAACTCGGTGGTGTGGGTTATTATCCTAATTCTGGCTTTGTGCACGTCGATTGTGGTCCGGTAAGGCACTGGTAGCAATGATCTGTTGTTGGATCTGCTGATAAAAATCTTGTTCCAAGGCTTGCGATTCGATCAAGTAATGTCTGAGCAGCGGGATAAATTGTTGATTGAGTTTGTTCATTTCTCTATGTTGTTGCCAATCACAGATCAATAGGCTGAGACGTTGTGAAAATTGATATTGTCTTTGCCTCTGCGACTCAATATCGACAGACTCAATAATTTGCATAAGTAAGATCAAGCTGCGGTTTTTTTGTTGGGTGCAGGCAAGCAATTCTAAGAATTTTAATTCGAGGGTATTTTGCTGATAAGGAACGGTTTCGATAAGAGAGACGAGTTCACGGGCCAGTTGGCATGAAAGTCTATTTTCTTGTTGTAACTGGTATAGCGCATGACGCATTTTTTGACACAGCAGTTATCGAAATTTGCCCGAGCTTAACAGGCTTCTCAATTTCCCAGTGTGATCTAGATCTCGTCTTTTTTGTTTGAGATCAAAGCCTTTTCTCTGCCGTAACAGCCAAGATACAAGTTCCTCAATTTGATAAATAGCGGTCTGTTTTGCTAACGCTGACGCCGATAAATAGAGGGCTTGCGGTATTCTTGTGCGCCTTGGGTATCTATGTTAGTATTCGCGCGCTTTATATGAGCCGTCATTGGTCGAAAATGCCGGCAACTTTTTACTCTAAATTTAAGTGAGAAACACATGTCTTACACTATCCAAGCACAAACCCGCACTGAAATAGGGAAAGGTTCGAGCCGCCGCCTACGCCATGCTGGTAAAGTACCTGCTGTTATTTATGGCCAAGGCAAAGAGCCAGTTTCTATTGTTTTTGATCACAAAGATATCATTAACATTCAAGCTAATGCTGACTTCTACACTTCTACTCTGACTATCGTTGTTGATGGTAAAGAAGTGGGTGTTCGTGCACAAGCTATGCAACGCCACGTGTTCAAGCCAATCATTGAACATGTTGACTTCGTTTACGCTTAATTGTCGTAACTGAAGCAAAAAGCGCCTAAGGGCGCTTTTTTTGTGGCTGATTTTTAGTTGTTTGTATTTATGGGTAGACACTTAGGCTTTACCCAAACAACCTCAACATACTGTAACGCGTATTTTGAGATTGTTTGGCTAGAGTTTTTAGTGTCAATATATTGGTATTCATATGGTTACTTGATATTGAAGTTGTAATAGATATCAAGTGATTGGCCTAAAGTGCCTGACACGGTTTCTAGATAGAGTTGTGAGAGCAAGTAATACCTGACTGTCATTTCGTAACCAGGGTTAAATACACCTACTCCGTATTTCACCATTAAGTTATCGCCGATAAAGCCACTGATCGCCACACGCCCTTCATCATTAGTGTCGAGTTGCACGTTAGAGAAACCAAACTCTTCAATGAGTCCTGTCGCAGTATTCCCTAAGTTGTTAATTGCGCCGCCGCCCACCTGTGAGCCTAAACCGAGTGCCGCGCCCATCATCAGCGAGTTATTTTGCTCATTGTTGGCGCTGTTAAAGCCACTGCCTTTGATAATGTAAGACAAGATTTCGGCCTGCTCTTTGGCTGGATTGGAGAATAAGGTCACCACTGGGCGTGATGGCGTGCCTGTGACACGTACACCTGCCACTAAGTCTTCAGTCTTAATTTCCCGTATTGCTTCAATATTCAGGTTTGGTAATGACGTTGGCCCCACAAATTGCACTTCACCAGTGCGGATTTTTAGGGTTTGGCCCATAAACTTGTAGCTACCTTGATTGACTTTGATATTACCGAAGAGCAAAGGAGGACGGAAAGCTTGCTGCTGTAGCTTTAAGGTTCCTTGGAGTTTACCTTTGAGACCCATACCATCAATTCTGAGTTCGTTCCCCACACTGATATTCAGATCTGCAACGATGGCGTAGGGGCTAGTTTTAGGCTGAGTGGCGGCAATGGAGTCGTCAAATACCACGTCTTCGGAGGCTGCGACACCGCCTTCCGCTAATGGCACAATTTTAATGTTGCCTGAAGGTACTGCTATTTTTCCTTTTACTGCCAGTTGCTTACTGTTGAAGGTTAAGTTGATATCGGGGGAGACATCGAGAATAGCCAGTGGCGGTTGGATCACGGCGAGCTTATCGCCTTCGAGGGCTAACTCGCCACTAAATTGACCTTGGGGCCATTGCAGTTGACCATTCACTCTACCTAAACCATTGCCCATCATCCAGCGTCCCTTAAGCTGCGCTTGTTGACCCGCAAATGACATCGACATGTCAATTTTGTCGATTAATGTTGGGTTTGCTGTTAGGGCTAAGGCGCCCTCAGTTAAGGCCATGCTCCCCGATACTTCGGGCGCATCTAGACTACCCGCAAAGTTAAGTTGACTCGTCAGCAAACCTTGCACTGTATTTAATTGAGGGAAAAACTCCCCAAGTGGCTGCAAGTTGATTTGCTTGATATTGGCATAACCTGACAGGGTGCGATCGGGTGTGACATTGACGTTAATCTCACTCTGCCAACTGGCCACGCCTTCTGATTCAAAATCTAAAACCGTCGCCAGCCGTTTTGCATCTAAGGTCGCTTTTAATGATAGGTTTTGGTAATTAATGGTGACTTCACGATTTTTATCCCGTTTGAGCATAATGCTGCCGGGAGCAAAATCAAAGTTCACATCTGCAGTAGGCTTACGGCCAGCAGCCCATGCAACATTGGCTAATAGCGATGCAGGGCCGTTCCAACGCATATTCGTTGGTAATATTGGGATAAGTAATTGCCCTGGATTACCTGAGTAGCTCACCTGTGCGCTGCCTTTTTTACCTATTGGTGTATTACTGTTCAGGCAGATACGGCTATTGGGATTCATGAGGCAAAAGGGCGTAATGCTGCCTTGATTCTTGATTTGGTCCCAAGCCAGATTAATGGTGTTATCGATCTGCCATAGGCCTAGGGGCGTGTTGAGATTTAAACGATCAACATCGAGCTGTAGTCGTGACTTCTTCACATCGTATTGGCTGCTCATCGTTGCATCGAGCCCAAGATCGCCCGTGGCGTTGAGAGTGAGTTTTTGAGCGTTAATGGTACCTTTCGCCCCGAGTGTCACTGTATCTAAATTTTGTTCTGCAATCTGTAAGGTTTTTGATTTTAGCGAGATAGCAAATTCATGTTGATCTAGCGGTTTGTAATAGGCCTTTAAATTAGATTCCTGCAGTTTAATGTTTTGATAGTAAAGTTCTGCCAGCTGCGCAGTAAGCTCGACCTGGGGGTGTTTCTCGTCACCAGTGACATTGATCTGCGCCTGTAGTTGGCCGCTGGCCTTAGGTAACCACAGGCCAAAGTCGGGCACTTGTAATTCACCTTGGAGATCCCAGTTGGCATTGGCTTCGCCTTTGAGTGCCAGAGTTGAACCTAGTACTTTGGCGTTCAGCCCCTTAGCACTGACATACAGGGAATCATTCACACTGATATCCCCTGTAATATCGAAGGGATAACCTTGCAAAGTGCCAGTGAGCTCAGTATCGCTCAGGGATACTTGCCAACGGGGGTCTGCAAATGAGCCTTTAGTGCGTAATTTTCCTGAAATCAAACTGTCTGGTAAACCCGTTGTACTTTGCGCTGTATCCGTTTGTGGCAGCTGTATTTCTTGTAATTTGACGTCATTGATCCAAAGATTGGCGTTCCAGCTAATGGCTTTTTGATAATTGAGTTCGCCCGTGAGTTTGACCTTACCAATCGCGCCCATTACATCAAGATTATTGATGGTTAACTTAGCATCTTGATGTTGGATGTCAGTGTCTATGTCGAGCACTTTGTGAAAGGGTGTGATTAGTTGGCCAGTAAGACTCGCCTCTTGCCGAACGAGGTCGCCTTGGCTATCGAGTGTGGCACCGCTTACCGAGTATTCAGGGTTCTTCAGTGGCCACTGAAGCCGTGTCTGTTCAAGTTTCACCTTGTATGGCAGGCTAGGGTCTTGCAGTGTTATTTGGCCATCTAGCGTAAAGTCGGCATCGCCCTTGGCGACGGCATTCACCTGAAGTTGCCCTAAACTTTGGCTCAGCTTTAACGTTAATACTTGATGAGTGAGATCTGGCAATTCGACTAGTTGGTTAAGGGTGAGATTTGCCTCTAAATCGAGTGGATAATCTTTATCAAGTGTTAGGCTGCCTGTGATATCGGCGCTGCCATCGGTGTGGCTAATGGCGAGATGGTCTAAGGTCAATTGGTATTCACGGAAACTGCCTTGTAGTTCTGCATGGCTAAAAACATCTTTACGATCGCCGATTTGCAGTGTGGTGTTGTCTAGCGTTAAGGCATTGACCGTCACAGGGAAAGGCATAAATACCTGTGGCAATTGTGCTAAAGCCCATTCAGCCTCTTTTGATAGCGACGGACTGGCCGATGGTGTCTGTGTTGTTCCCGTGGCTGTGCTGGGATCTGCTGCATTCGTTACCGCTGCCGTGCTAGTTTGTGTTGCTACATCGGTTGATGCTGGGATCAGTACGAATAATCCTTCGCTGGATAGCTGTTTAACCGACAAACCTTCGGTAAACCATTGTGCTTCTGCGTTAAGACGATTAGCGGTAAATTGCATATCATCCACTTGGATATTAATGCCATTGAGTTCAGCAGAATCTAAAACAATATCAAAGGGTAATAGGAGCTCGCTGGGTTCTTCATCAAGTGGCGCGACTGGTGCTTCGTTTGAGTCAGCAGAAAGCGCTAGGGTATCAATAGTGACATTGACTTTAGCCGCAGATAAGCTATTCACGCATAAGCGTTTTTGCAGTAAACAGGCGGGTTGCCACAGTAAATGCAGATCCTCAAGTTGCACGTTCATTCCGGCCATAGACCAAGCCGCGTGTGATAGGGCTAAGTCTTTGTTAATGGAACCAGAGGTATAAGTCAGTTCAAGATCGGGTACAAATTGATCGGCTAAACCCACGGTAATGCGCGAGCCAAATTCAGTGCCGAGTAATAGGGCGATTAACACTAAAAGCCCTAATGGCACATAGATAATAATCCGAGTCCAGAGTTTGAACTGCCGCCACAGTCTTTGAATGAATGACACCGATGGGGTGACAGAGGTCACTATGGTTTCAGTGGCTTCGGCTTCAGTGATGGGATTATCAACGATATCTTGTTCGCTTGGCTTATTATGCTCTGGGGGCTGGCTCATAGATCTGTCCCCATGGTTAGGTGAATTCGCCATGATCTTTCAATGGTCTCAGTTTCTTTCAATCCGACCCCTAAATCTAATTTGATTGGACCAATCGGGGAGATCCAATGGATACCGCCACCGACAGAGACGACAGGTTCAAATTGATTATTATCGAAGGCGTTACCCGCATCGATAAATGTGCCGACCCGCCAAGTGGGGGTCACATAATATTGATATTCCAAACTACCAACCATTAAATAGCGGCCACCGATAACCTCGCGATTGGTTTTTCCATCGTCAGCAACATAGTCTAAATAGGGGCCGAGTTCTTGATAACCATAACCTCGGACACTCTGATCGCCACCGGCAAAATAGCGTAGTGATGGCGGGATAGAGGCAAGATCATTCTCGTTAGCTAAGTTGGCAGCTAAATCAATACGAGCGACGATTCTGTGGTTATCGAAGAAGGTATCAATCCATTTAAATTTAGCTTGCAAGCGGGCTAGCCGGGTTTCTGATCCTAAATAGGGATCGGCATAGTCTAGGCTGTAAATTTGTCTAAACCCGGATTTAGGATCCAGTGAGTTATCCCCCCGGCTAGTCCGAGAAAAGTTAATTCCTGCCAGATAAAACGACGGCATATAATCGACGTCAGACTGAGTATATTCTTCGCGTATAGCCTCCAACGAATAACTCATTAGCCATTGATTTTCTAGTCTTTGCTGACGTAATAGTCCCAGAAGGTACTTAGTCGACTCGAGCTGGCCTGTGTTACTAAAATCACGATTCTCGGCGTCATATACTTGAGTCACACCGTATTTGTCCCGCAGCAAACCGAGGCGGATCTTCAATTGATCGTCTAAGGGATGTGTGAGCGGAATCGTATAAGTGGTTAATAACTTTGGTCTATCGGGCGACCATTCGAGACTGGTTTCTTGGGAATGCCCGTATTTATTGATTTGTGGTGTACGCCAAGTCACGCGCACCCTCGGATCAAAGGCTTGATCTGTTTTGCCAATATCACCACCAAAACCGAGTTCAATTGCGTGACTTGCCTTAGGCGTTAATTCGACTCGCATTGGAATATGGTTATTTTCGACGTTATCGATTTGCGGGATCACTTTGATATTGGCGAAATAACCAGTATCTAATAACTGACGATTCAAGGCGCTTACACGGCGAGTTGAGTATGAAGCACCTTCTTTAAAGGGGATAAGATCCTCTAATATATCGGGTTCTAAGTTATGGCCATCGAAACTGACTTGGCCAAATCGGTAACGTTTGCCTGAATCAAAATGCAAACTTACCTGTGCGGTATTAATATCGCGGTTAACTTTAATTTGTGATTCAGTAAATTCGCCATCGAAGTAACCTCGTGCCAAGGCTAAGGTGACCAGTTGCGATTTTACGTCGCTGTAAACACCGTGATTTAACACATCGCCGGGTTTAATGTTGACCTTTGCGAGCCATTGATCGAAGGCTCGGTCATCAAGCATTTCACCACTAAAATTAATATCGACCCACTGAACAATGGTTGGCTCGCCGGGGCTGATTTCAAGTTTTAATTCCCACGGTCCCTTGTCATGCTCAATCAGCTTCTCTTCTACTTCACCGTGATAGTAACCCATGGATTCTAAGGCGGTGCTGATATTGTCATCGACATTAAATAAAAAGGCACGGCGCTGCACCTCAGATTCAGGTAAAGCGCCTAAGTGAGCAACTATGTTGCTTCGAAGCGCTTCATTTACGCCTGTAACAGATAATTTGATAAAATCATCTGCTGCCGCGACTGATGTGACTGAAATCAGACTCAGAAACAAGCAAAGACGAATGTAATGTGAGGTGATTTGCAAAAATGGCTGCACTTTATAGTCCCTGTGATTTGGCATCATTGTCGCCAGAATAAAACCAACAGGCAAGGAGATGATTGAAATTACACGATGAAATGGTTACAAAGGACGCTACTTTTTAAGGGGATGTAAAGAATGAAAACAAAATTAGCCACCTTTAGTTTAATTATTTCGGGCCTACTTTTTATGTCGCATAACACCTTTGCCAATGATAAACCGTTCGCCATTGCGATCCACGGCGGCGCGGGGACGATTTCTAAAGCTAATCTCACCCCTGAACAACGCCAAGCCTACAAAGATAAGTTAAAGGAAGCGGTCGATAAAGGCTCAAAAGTCTTAGAGGAGGGCGGTGACAGCTTAGTGGCAGTACAAACCGCAATTAATATCCTTGAAAATAGTGCTCTGTTTAATGCTGGTATAGGCGCGGTTTATACCTATGACGGCGGACATGAATTAGATGCCTCTATTATGGATGGCAAAACCATGAATGCCGGCGCTGTCGCTGGAGTGCGTCATATTGCCAATCCAATTGACTTAGCCTTGGCCGTGATGAATAAATCTGAGCACGTGATGCTCTCGGGGGCAGGAGCAGAAGAATTTGCCCTGACTCAAGGCTTTACTTTAGTGCCAAATCATCATTTTGATACTGACGAGCGTTATCAGCAATTACTCGATGCACGGCAAAAACTGCAAGCTGCGGCTAAATCTGAACAAGTTGCTAATGTTGAGATGAAGGACCTCGATTACAAATTTGGTACCGTTGGTGCTGTCGCCTTAGATAAAAAGGGTAACTTAGCTGCAGGTACATCGACCGGTGGTATGACGGCAAAACGCTTTGGTCGTATCGGTGACTCTCCTGTCATCGGTGCTGGCACTTATGCTGAAAACGGTGTTTGTGCCGTATCGGCAACGGGTCATGGTGAATTCTTTATCCGTTACCTCGTCGCGGGGGATATTTGTGCCAAGGTGAAATATCAGCAAAAATCTATCATTCAGGCAGCAGATGAAGTTATTAATCAACGTCTTATCACTGCTGGCGGTTCGGGTGGTGTGATTGCAGTCGATCAGCGTGGCAATATTGCTACGCCATTTAATACCGAAGGTATGTACCGCGCCACCCGTAGTAATGGTGAGCCAGCCCAAGTGCTAATTTGGCATGATCAATAATGTTATTTGTAGAAGCATCTAGGTTTATAACTGACATGACTTAGAAACGTTAAAACTTCGAAACCTTAAAAAGCGAGTGCCGCAAAAGTGGACTCGCTTTTATTTTTATATCTTAATTTTACTAATATCTTGAAAAGTAACCAGATAAATATCATTAAGCAGTATGGCTTATGATGTTTATCTGAGTGGTGCGGTTTGAGTTGGCCTAATAATTAGCGCTGTTTTACCCTTTGAAATTCAAATCTAGCAGTATAGAAGCCTAGATGTCTATATATCTAAATGATCTATTATTACTGTTTAATATATTAAATAGTTATTAATTCATTATCCATCGACCCATAAAGGCATAGAATCCGGCTCAGACAATGCATTAAATGGGAGTCATTGATGGAACAATTACCGATATTGAATTTAAGTGATTGGCATGCCGGCGGACAACGTCGTAACGCTTTTATTACTAAGCTTGCCGATGCTGCCAGAAGAATAGGGTTTTTCTATCTCACAGGCCACGGCATTGAGCTTGCTAGACAACAGCAAGTACTTCAGTTAGCGGCAGATTTCTTTGCGCTGCCCGTCGTAGATAAACTTGCGGTGAAAATGGCTAATACACCGCATTTTCGCGGTTATACCCGTTTGCAAGGTGAATTGACCTTAGGGAAACCGGACTTGCGGGAACAGTTTGATATCATGCAAGAAGAAGTGGCTAACCCTCAGCAGTCTGATGTGCCTATATGGTGGCAGCTACAGGGGCCTAATCAATGGCCGTCACAATTACCACAGATGAAATCGACTTTATTGGCATGGCAACAGGATTTAGCCGATACCAGTGTCACACTATTGAGGGCTTTAGCTGTTGCGCTAGAGCAGCCAGAAAGCGCCTTTGATGCCACGATCGAAGCGGGTCCTTATCAGCATATGAAGCTTATTCGCTATCCCAGCGCGGATGGACAGACTTCAGGCCAAGGCGTAGGGGCACACAAAGATCCTGGCTATTTGACCTTAGTGCTGCAAGATAAGCAATCCGGTTTAGAGGTTCAGACTGACAACGGTTGGTTAAGCATACCGCCATTAGAAGACGCCTTTGTGGTGAATATAGGTGAATTACTTGAGTTGGCTTCTAATGGGTATTTAAAGGCAACCAACCATAGGGTGACGAGCCCGCCTGCTGGGGTCGAGCGCTACTCATGCGCCTTTTTTATGGCAGCGCAGTTGAATGCGATAGTCCCTTTGTTACCTTTGCCAAAGCATTTGGCGAACCAAGCTCAAGGACCGGCAAGCGATCCATTAAATCCACTTTTCCACCAAGTGGGCCAGAACGTATTAAAAGGGCGTTTACGCTCTCATCCCGACGTTGCTCAAGCGCATTACGCCTCATTCGCTCATGCCATTTAATGGTTATTAGGATCTATTATGCAATTTAAAACTAAATTACTTCACACCCATTATGCTGCTGATAACTCGACGGGCGCTCTTACAACTCCTATCTATCAAAGTAGCACCTTCGCCTACGGTAGTGCCGAGGATGGTCGAGCCCGTTTTGCAGGTGAGCAACCGGGCTTTATCTACAGTCGCATGGCGAATCCGACAGTGCAGGCGCTTGAATATCAATTAGCACAACTGGAAGGGGCTGATGAAGCACTCGTTGTTGCGAGTGGGATGGCGGCAATCAGCAGTATTTTCTATGCCTTAGCCAGTCAAGGTGATGAAATCGCATTTATCGACCCCGTATACGGTGGCACTGCGGCATTTTTAATCCAAACGTTAACCCGCGCGGGTATTACTGTGCGCCGTTATCAAGACGATGATCATTTGTTGGCAGAGATTAACGCCAAAACAAAAATTATTTTATTTGAGCCCATCACCAATCCGACCTTAAAAGTCAGTGACTACCGTAAGGTTAAGCGTGCCGCCGAAAAAGTGGGCGCTATAACCATTTGTGATAATACGTTTTTAACCCCGTATTTATTCAAACCGCTGGAACATGGCATTGATATTGTGATGCACAGTGCCACTAAGTATTTAAGTGGCCATGGCGATTTGATCGCAGGTGTTGTCGCTGGACCTAAGGCATTAGTGCAACCTATTCGCACTATAGCGCTTAAACATATCGGCGCCGCGATTGGGCCACAGGAAGCCTATTTATTACAGCGAGGCTTACGTACCTTAGCACTTAGAATGGATGCTCATCTTGCGGGCGCGGCTAAGGTCGCCGCTTTTCTTGCAACCCATCCGAGCGTTGCAAAAGTTTATTACCCAGGGCTAGCAGATGATCAAGGTCATCAAGTTCTGAGTGAAACCATCAACGCCTTTGGCGGTATGGTGAGTATTGAGCTCAAAGGGGGTTTTAATCGAGCGGCGCAGTTTTTAGATCATTTGAACTTGTTTACTCAAGCGGTCAGTTTAGGCGACTTAGAGAGTCTTGCCTGCCACCCCGCTAGTACCACCCATGCTGCTATGGATGCCGCGAGTCGGCTAGCTTCAGGGGTGAATGACAACCTGATTAGATTGAGCATTGGCGTCGAAGATCCTCAAGATTTGATTGCCGATCTTGAGCAAGCCTTAGCCATTTAAGCATATTGATACTAGCCATCCCCAGTTAAATTGATTGGGGATTTCAAAAGTATAATGTTATTAATTTCGTCGATCTAAAGTTAATCTCCGTATTTTTTTACGTTTTTTTTACGCGTCAGAATTGTTTTCGTCTGTTAAAGTGAAAATCTGTATGACATAACGACTTACATTTTGATGGACAAACTAAGTGTTTTTAAACTCTCTGTTAGGTTGAGCTTTATTTCTGAGTGCCTACTCGCTATTTGCTTATATCTACCATCTTGGAGGGTGTCATCTAAAGCATTCTTATTGTACTCCAACTCGTTGTCGTTATGATTACACTTCAATGTTGTTTTCAATATGCGTATATGGCTGCATTTTTTGAAGCTATTCGTGTTTATTTTTTATTTAACGCTCCTTATTATTTCTTCCCAATGATAGATGTGGCTGTTCTTATCAATCTAATCGCTTTTATTGTCATAGCCATTGTCGTGACGATAAGTCAACTTGCAGTCCACCTTAGACGACAACAAAGAGTGTTAGGGGAAGATCTATTTCCTAACCTAACTCTGTTATCGATTGCATATAATTTTAGAATAGGACATGAGCGCTCGTATTTTATGATACCTAATAAATTATTCATTAAGTCTTTCACGATAAATATCTAAAGGTGAGTTGGAATGATTGCAGTCAGTGGAATACAGAAATCTAGCTCTCGATTTCATACCATAATTCATCTATGTAGCTTTTTGATTGTCATATATAGCTTCACCATGTTGATGCCTATCGCTGTTGCATTATTTTATAAAGATGGATATATCACTCCATTTTTAATCACATTCCTCCTTTCCCTTTTTATTGGTGTGGTCGGTTGGAAGATGACAAGTGAGGAAAATAAAAATCTGCAAAAACGTGATGGCTTCATGGTCGCTTGTTTATTTTGGCTGATATTTTCCTTAATGAGTGCATTACCTTTTCTTCTTGATAGACGATTGGACTTGAGTTTAACCGATGCCATGTTTGAAGGTGTGTCTGGCATTACGACGACTGGAGCCTCGATTTTTTCAGATATTGATGAACTACCCAAATCGATTTTATTTTATCGAGCACAGCTTAATTTCCTCGGTGGGTTAGGGATAATTGTTTTGGCCGTTGCAATTATGCCATTTCTTGGTATTGGTGGCGCAAAATTATATCAGTCTGAGATGCCAGGTCCCATGAAAGAGGAAAAGATGACGCCCCGCCTTGCGGATACGGCTCGAAATTTATGGGGGCTTTATAGCGTACTTGCCTTAGGTTGTGCAGTTGCTTATAAACTTGCAGGAATGAATTGGTTTAATGCCATATGTCATAGTCTATCTACCGTTTCATTGGGTGGATTTTCCACACATAGTGACAGCTTAGGATATTATAACAGTGCTGCAATTGAGCTTGTGGGTGGTGTGTTTTCAATACTTGCAGCAATCAATTTCGCCTTATACTACATAGTGTTAGTTCGGCGAAGCTTCAAGCCTATTTGGTATAATGCGGAGGTTCGATTTTTTATTCTCATATTATCTATCGTTGTTGGGATCGCTTGTTTAGAGCTGAATCGTACTCAAACTTTTGATATTAAAGATTCATTGGTACATGGATTTTTTCAAACAGTTTCAGTTATGACGGACAATGGATTAGGCTCTGCAGGTTATCCTAATTGGCCCAGTCATATTGTGCTTTTATTATTAGGCGCGAGCTTTTTTGGTGGATGCTTTGGTTCTACTTGTGGCGGTATTAAAGCTGTCAGATTTTTACTTTTGTACCGTCAAGGGATCCGAGAAATTCATCAATTGGTTCATCCTAATGCCATTTTAACAACAAAGATCAGTGGTCAAGTCGTTTCAGACAGAGTCATTCGTTCAGTATGGGGATTATTTTTCCTGTACATATTTTTTACTTGCGTTTTTGTATGGGGATTGGTCGCCATTGGACATGATTTTGCCACCGCCTTTGGAACCGTCGCCGCGTGCATTAATAATATGGGGATTGGTTATGGTGACACTGCATCTGGATTTGGCACGTTAAAAGATGCGGCTAAATGGCTGATGTGTGTCGCTATGCTTTTTGGGCGATTAGAAATATTTCCTGTACTCATCATTTTCTCACGGGCATTCTGGCGATTTTAATTTTAAGTGTATTTTATGGTTAATTTGTCGAATTGACTGGGAGGGTCATTAAATGAAATGGTTATTGAGATGTATATTACTCATTATGCTAGTAGGGTGTCAGAAATCGCCAGTTTATACCAAGTTAGAAGGCCTTGCGCAGGGGACGAGTTGGCATGTGACATTTTGGAGTAAAGACAAGTTAAATAGTACAGAGATAAATCGCGAGATTGAGCGGCAATTGGCAGAAATAGATCTTCATATGTCTACTTATCGTTCAGATTCAGTGATTTCTCGTTTTAACAGTATGCACTCCGCTATGGCGGTCGGGGATGATATTTTAGGGCTCATAGGGATAGCCAAGGAGGTCACTTCAAAAACGGAGGGTTGTTATGATTTGACCATTAAACCATTATTCGATTTGTGGGGATTTACCCATAACCAATTAACCATTCCTACAGAAAGTGCACTTCAACAGACATTAACCTATGTAGGCTTACATCATTTAAGTATTGATAATCAAATGTTAACTAAAGATTTGCCAGAGGTACATCTTGATTTATCTTCGATTGGACAGGGATATAGCGTAGGCAAAGTTGCAGATGTGCTAAAGCGATACAATATCGATAATTATTTGGTAGAGATTGGCGGCGAAATGGTCGTACACGGCAGTAAGCTCGATGGTTCTGCTTGGAAAATCGCGATTGAAAAACCGCTGCCCGAACAGCGAACAATGCAAAAGGTTCTGCTTATTGATTTTCCTCAAGCGATCATGACATCGGGTACATATCGTCATTATTTTGATCATTTAGGACAGCGCTATTCACATATTATTGATGCGCGAACCGGTAAACCCGTAACCCATAACACAGTATCTGTAACTGTATTGGCAACGGATCCGGCTAGAGCAGATGCTTGGTCTACAGCGCTATTATGTTTAGGAAGTCAAGAAGGATTAGTCGTCGCTAATCAGAATGATATAAAAGCATTATTTATTGATGACAATAAAGGTGTACTTAAAGAGATTAAGACAGATAGCTATAATAAAATGAAAAATATAGAGCTTAATTAATCTACGATATCATCGCTTGGTTATGTGTTAATGCCAGTTAGTATTTCTAGCTGGCATTTTTATTTTACTTTTATAGCTAATGCCATGGTTTGTTGTGGCCTTATTTACCACTGATTATGATGACTTTTACGTATTCTTTACGGGATTAGTCATTTGAACTCTAGAGACTTTACGCGGTTAATTCATATATTTGTCCTGTTACTCACTTTCTTAAGGACAAATTATATGGACTGGATATTTCTAATACTTTCCATAGCACTTTTCATCTACTTAGCAGTGGCAATGTTTGCCCCTAATAAGTTTTAGGAGTCGTTATGTTTGAAATTACCCTTATTTTTACTACTGCGCTTGGGCTCGCATGGCTGTTGGGATCCTATATGACAGGAGTTTTCTCTGGTCAGTCCCATTTTTCAGATCGTTTATTTAATCCCATTGAAAAGTGGATTTATCGGGCTATAGGCGTAAATGCCCATTCGGGGATGACATGGAAATCCTATGGTGCGGCGTTTCTTATCAGCAACTTGGTACTTGGCATTTTGGCGTTTCTTATCCTTAAATTCCAACATGTGTTACCGCTTAACCCCGATGGCATAGGACCATTATCTTGGGATCTGGCTTTACACACTGCGGTGTCATTCCTCACCAATACCAATCAACAGCACTATTCCGGGCAGGCTCAGCTCAGTTATTTATCCCAAGGATTTGTCATTGTCACGCTGCAATTTGTCACTCCAGCCATGGCGCTGGCGGTTTGTGTGGCGATTTTGCGGGGAATGTTAGGCGGGTTGAATAATGACAGCGCCAAAGAGGGCGAGGCTCGAAATCTGGGTAACTATTATGTTGACCTAGTGCGCGGTGTACTCAGACTTATGCTGCCATTAGCCGCTATTGTTGCGCTGTTACTGACTTGGCAAGGCGTACCGAGTAGTTTTGACGGTGCGCAAAAAGTGAACACCTTAGATTCTGCATCACCTATCTCTGAGCAGGTCGTTCCGATCGGCCCCGTAGCATCTATGGTGGCCATTAAGCAGTTAGGTACTAATGGCGGAGGCTGGTATGGCCCCAACAGCAGTAACCCGCTAGAAAACCCAACGCCAGTCAGTAATGCAATCGAGACCATTGCCTTAGTGCTGATCCCTATGGCCGTCGTCTTTATGGCTGGCGGAATGCTAAGACGCAAAAAATTTACCTTGATGGCTTTGGTGGCTATGGGTCTATTGAGCGTCAGTTTTCTTGGGGCAACTGTGTACAGCGAGTTGCAACCCAACGCTGCCTTTGCGGGGTTAAGCGCCCAAGGGCCTAATATGGAAGGTAAAGAAGTTCGTTTTGGACCTGAGCTATCGGCGCTATGGGCTTCTTTTACCACACAAACCTCTAACGGTTCGGTCAATGCCATGCACGATTCCTTCAATCCAATAGGGGGATTGATGACGCGATCAGGCATGTTACTCAATGCGATATGGGGCGGTATTGGCTGCGGTTTTGTTAACTTTATCGTTTATGTGTGGATTGCTGTGTTCTTATCGGGATTGATGATTGGCCGTACGCCAGAGATATTTGGTCGTAAGCTCGAAACCCGTGAAATCACTCTTTTGGGAAGTCTATTAGTTTTACCTACCTTGTGCGTCTTAGGTTTGACGGCGATCACTGTGGCTATCCCGAGTATTACGGGCAACAGCAACCCCGGCTTTCATGGGATTTCGCAAGTCTTTTATGAATATACCTCCGCTTTTGCTAATAACGGTTCGGGTTTTGAAGGCTTAGGTGATAACACGCCTTGGTGGAATATCAGCTGCGTTATCGCCTTACTGCTTGGTCGATACTTGCCACTGTTTTTACCGCTGGCGATTGCGGGGATGATGTCGAGTAAAAGAGTGAGCCCCGACAGTAACGCGAGCTTGAAGCTCGAGAGTCCCACCTTTTGTTTCACCCTTATTGCTGTGATTTTAATCATTAACTTCCTGTCTTTCTTACCTGCGGCGGTATTAGGGCCTATTGGCGAAGCTTTAGAACTTGCCACTATGAGTCTGGAGAAATAGTCATGCATAAACCTGCTCAAATATTAGATAGCGCCGGCGTGAAGCAAGCTGCCTTTGGTGCTGTAAAGAAAATGTCCTTAGTGAGTATGGCTGGTAACCCTGTGATGTTCGTAGTGATGGTCGGCGCTTTACTTGCCGCTTTGATCACAGGACAAAAGTTCTTCAATGGCGAGACTGTTGGTTTTGAGCTAGCCACGACCCTTATTCTTTTGCTTACCGTGTGGTTTTCTAACTTTGCGGAATCCGTGGCAGAGGCAAGGGGGCGCGGACAAGCTGCTAGCTTAAAGTCGGCGAAAGAGGCCTTGCAGGCTCGGCGCATACGCCACGGTGAGTTGGAATCAGTATCCGCAACTTTGCTTGTCAAAGGCGATAAGGTGAAGGTTTTACAGGGTGATTATATTCCTGCCGATGGTGAAATCATCGAAGGGATAGCCACTATCAATGAATCGGCGATTACCGGTGAATCTGCGGCTGTGCTGCGTGAAGCGGGCACAGATCATTCCGGTGTGATTGGCGGCACTAAGGTACTTACGGGTGAAATTACTGTGCTGGTTGCTAACGATCCTGGGAATAGCTTCTTAGATCGCATGATTGGGCTGGTCGAAGGGGCGAAGCGTCAGAAAACACCGAACGAAACGGCGTTGACTGTGCTACTTGCATCATTGACTGCGGTTTTCCTGATCGTGGTGGTGACTTTGCCACCCATGGCGGGTTTCGTCGGTGCAAGCCTTGATTACACTATGTTAATTGCGCTGTTAGTGTGTTTAATCCCAACGACAATTGGTGGCTTGTTACCCGCTATTGGTATTGCAGGCATGAACCGCGCCTTAGCCGCCAATGTGGTCGCTAAATCGGGTAAAGCCGTGGAAGTTGCGGGGGATATCGATACGTTACTGCTGGATAAAACTGGCACTATCACTTTCGGTGATCGTCAAGCGACCGCATTTTTACCCGTGAAAGGCATTGCAGCTGAGATGTTGCGTGATGCGGCGGTGCTTTCTTCCCTCGATGACCCCACCCCTGAAGGGAAATCTGTACTCAAATTGGCCATAGATTTGGGCGCGGTATTGCCCGTCAAACCTACGGATGCAACTTTTATCCCATTTACGCCGGAGACTCGGGTTTCTGGGGTGATTTTAACCGATGGTATTCAAGGCATTAAAGGCGCTGGCGATGCGATGCAGTTTTGGGCGCAGCAGCATCAAATTCACTGGCCTGAATCTGTTAACGCGCTTATCCGCAAAGTGGCTTTGCAGGGGGGGACTCCCTTAGTCGTCGCCAGTGGCACGCACATTTTAGGGGTTATAGCCTTAAGTGACGTGATTAAGCCAGGCGTTGCGGAGCGGTTTGCCCGTTTAAGAGCGCTCGGTGTACGGACCATCATGGTGACAGGGGATAATCCGCTAACGGCTGGCGTGATTGCCGCCGAAGCTGGGGTTGATGATTTTGTCGCTGAAGCTAAACCTGAGGATAAACTTGCCCTTATTCGCGCAGAGCAGGCCAAAGGTCGATTAGTGGCTATGGTGGGGGATGGTACTAACGATGCGCCGGCATTAGCGCAGGCCGATGTAGGTCTTGCGATGAACTCAGGTACCCAAGCCGCTAAAGAAGCTGGCAATATGGTGGACTTGGATTCAGATCCCACTAAATTACTGGCTATCGTTGAAGTCGGAAAACAATTGCTGATCACCCGCGGCGCCTTGACTACATTTTCCCTCTCTAATGATGTGGCTAAATATTTTGCCATTATTCCAGCGGTATTTGCGGGGGCTTTGCCTGCGATTGGTGCACTGGATCTGATGCAGCTTCACAGCCCAACCTCAGCCGTACTCGCAGCACTCGTATTTAACGCTCTTATCATTCCCGCCTTAATTCCATTGGCATTAAAAGGCATCAAGCTCAGACCCATAAGTGCCGAAAAATTACTGCGAAATAACATGCTGATTTATGGCTTAGGTGGGGTGATTTTACCCTTTGTCGGCATTAAAGCACTCGACTCAATCATTGCACTTATGCTCTAGGAGACAGTAATGAATTCAATCGTATATACCACTAAAACCCAGCATGCCGTTATGGGATTGAGAGCCAGTCTCGCCCTGTTATTTGTGTGTGGCGTTGTCTATACCGGCACTGTGACTCAGCTCGGTGGCGCTTTATTTCCCGTACAAGCTAAGGGCAGTGTGATCCACAGGGATAATGTCGCTATGGGGTCTGAGTTCATCGCTCAGCCCTTTGTTAATCCGGCCTATTTTTTTAGTCGGCCGAGCGCTGTCGGTTACGATCCTATGGCGACAGGTGGTAGTAATCTTGCGCCGAGTAACCCGGCGTTACGTGAACGTGTGATGGCAACAAGCCAAGAAATCCAAGCCAGAGAATCTGTTCAGGCCGCTGATATTCCAGTGGATTTACTCGCCACATCGGGGGCGGGACTGGATCCTCATATTTCACCCGCAGCAGCCAAACTGCAAGTCGCGCGCGTGGCTCAGGCTCGACAGTTAGCCGAACCACAAGTGTTGACCTTAGTGGCGCAATTTATCGAACCACCGCAGTGGGGCATTTTTGGGCAAGCGCGCGTCAATGTGCTCAAGCTCAAGCTCAACCTCGCTCTCGACCAGATTGCTAAACACGCTCAATAAAACAATATTCTACTGAATTTAAGGATAAATTTTTATGTTACCGATTAAGTCTGCTCCTTGTTCACGCCTCTGTGCGGGTGTGATGATGGCATTATCTTCACTCTCTATGGGCGCGCTTGCCAGCACTGAGACTCATGGGGGCAATGCCTCTTGGCAGAGCCAAGGGAGTGTGATGCTCATCAGTGATTATGCGTTTCGCGGTATTTCTCAAACTGATGAAGGACCTGCAGTTCAAGCAGGGTATACCCTAAGCCATGATTCTGGCTGGTATGGCTCGCTTTGGGGCAGTAACATCGAATTTGGGGATGGAAGTTTAGAACTCGACTTGTCCGCTGGCTGGGCTAAAGATTGGGATAATGGCTTAACAACGGACCTAGGCGTGATACGTTACCAATACTCTCAGGACGATACCGACCTGAGTTATAACGAAATTTATGCTGTGGTAAGCTACGCCGATGCTAAGTTAGGGCTGGTTTATTCTCCTGATTATTTTGGCGAGAATGTGGACGATTTTCAGTATGTTTATGCGAGTTATGAGCCGCAACTGTTCTCTAATGTAAGTCTAGTACTGCATCTTGGGAGCAATTTTTTTGCTTCTCAGCAAGATATGGCACTGTTTTTAGGTTCTATGGCCGCAAGCAATAGCCACTATTTAGATTGGCGAGTTGGGCTGAACCTCAATATGACTGAGCAGGATGTGTTGAGTGTCGGTTATGTCGATACGGATTTATCGCAGAGTCAGTGCCAGTCCCTGTGTGATGCGCGCTGGATAGTGAGTCTTTCAAGGAGTTTCTAATCGTGGTACCAATCAGTCAAACACAGCAAGCCAATGCGCTCTTAAGTCAGATACAGCAAAATGATAAAGGTAAACTGACGGTTTTTCTTGGGGCGGCACCAGGCGTGGGCAAGACCTATGCAATGCTAAGTGCGGCAAGGGAAATGGCCCAGCAAGGTATCGATTTGCTGGTTGGACTGGTGGAAACCCATGGGCGTGCCGATACCGAGGCCATGGTAGCGGGTTTTGAGGTATTGGCACGTAAACCCATTGATTATCATCATAATCGTTTAACGGAATTCGATCTGGATGCGGCGCTGCTTCGTCGGCCTAAGCTTATCTTAGTCGATGAGTTGGCCCACACGAATGTCCCCGGTAGTCGTCATAAACGGCGCTATCAAGACGTCGCAGAATTATTGGCTGCGGGCATTGATGTCTATACCACAGTCAATATCCAACATTTGGTCAGTTTGAATGATCTGGTTTTGCAAATTACTCAAGTGCGGGTACGGGAAACCGTCCCCGATCGCTTCCTTGATGAAGCCCATGAAATTATATTTGTCGATTTACCGCCATCAACACTCATCGAACGCTTACAGCAAGGCAAAGTTTATCTGCCAGAGTATGCTCGCTCGGCTTTAGATGCTTTTTTTTCGGTCTCGAATTTGACTGCACTGCGCGAATTAGCAATGAAAAAAGTCATAGAGCGAGTCGATGCAAAACTGATTTGTGAACTCGATGCCAAAGCACAGGGAACAGATTTTGTTCTCAAAGACAGATTGTTGGTTTTAGTGAGTAACAGCAGTGATCATCAGTATTTGATCCGTATAGGTCGGCAGATTGCCGAGCGGCGGCAAATTCCTTGGTTAGTGCTTTGGGTCGATACCGGCAAAGCGCTGGGCCTTTATCAGCGGAAAAGGCTAAATGAGGCCTTTGCCTTAGCGAAGGAACTTGGCGCGCAGACTGAAGTATTACGCGACACAAGCAGTTATCAGGCCATTTTACCTTACATAGCCCTGCATCGAATTAACACAGTATTAGTCGGCGCGGGTGTGAAACGCACCTATCCTTGGTGGCGTAAAAGGCTGTATCAGCGCTTGATTGAGTCTGGTTTACCTGTTGAGGTGAGTGTCTATCACGCACCCGAAAACCAAATGCAAGTACGAGATCCCATTACGCCTAAAGCCAGTTTTGGTGATCTTCGAGGCCATATTCTTGGGTTGATTGGCGTGGTGGTTATTTTTCCGCTGGTGGCATTTTTAGATACTTGGCTCAGTAATGGCAATCTGGTGTTGTTATATGTTTTCTTGATTGTCAGCATTGGTTTAACCTATGGCGCTAGGCCTGCCATGGCAACTGCGGTGTGGTCTTTTTTCAGCTTTAATTTTTTTCTTACTGATCCCAAATTTACTATGAATGTAAATAGTCAGGATGATATTGCCACTTTAATCTTTTTGATGTGTATAGGGCTTATCAGTGGCCCTGCGGCATCTCGGATCCGAAATCAGTTTATTTTACTGCGTGAGTCAAATCGTTATGCTGAAACCTTAAAAGATGTTGCCCAAGAATTATCGGTCGCCGATGATGAAAAAGCCCTTTGGCAAACGATAGGGCGCAAGATTGCTGGTTCAGTGAATGCCGATTGTTATATTGTTTTGCAGCGTAAAGACGGTCAGCGATCCTATTTACCGCTGCTGAATACGCCATTTAACGACCTTGATTTAGCCGCAATCGATTGGACCTTGCGCCATGGGCAAGCTGCGGGGCGTTTGAGCGATACCTTGAGCGCATCGGGTGTGAGTGTGTTCCCCATTGAACTTGAAGGTACGACAATTGGCGCGGCGATTTTAGATTGGCAACCCACAGTCAACGAACTCAGTCCGTTTGATAGAGAGCTTATTCTGGCCATGTTACAGCAAGGCGCTAATACATGGCGGCGTATTCAGTTAGTGTCAGATCTTGAATCAGCACGGGTGAAAACAGAAATTGAGCAGTTACGTTCCGCATTATTATCGTCAGTGTCTCACGATCTAAAATCACCACTCTCAGCCATGATGGGGGCGGCGGAGAGCTTAAAACTATTGAACAAACAATTGCTAGAGGCCGACCGTAACGAGCTACTTGATACTATTTTGCAAGAAAGCCGTCGCTTGGACAGCTATATCCAAAATCTACTCGATATGACACGCCTGGGTCATGGCACTTTGAGCATAGAGCGTGATTGGGTTTCGGCAGATGACATTATTGGCAGCGTACTTGGCAGGCTTAAACGCTATTTCCCTAATGCAATCGTTGAATATCACAGAGAAAAAGAACCCCCACTCCTCTTTGTGCATGCGGCGCTGATCGAACAAGGACTATTTAACATTCTTGAAAATGCTGTTCGATTTTCACCACCAGAAGAGCCTATTAGTATTGAATTATCCATCTCAAATCATCGCTGTTGTATTGCAATAGAAGACAGAGGGCCGGGGATCCCTGCAAGTCATAGGGATCAAATTTTCGATATGTTTTATGTGGTTGCCGATGGCGATCAGAAAAAACAGAATACAGGTATGGGGCTGGCTATTTGTAAAGGCATGATAGCTGCACACGGCGGTAGTGTTCGCGTTACCGATTGCCTACAGGGGCAAGGCACTCGTTTTGAAGTTGAATTGCCGTTAGACTATCCCGTTCCTGGCTAATCATTTTTAGCCAAAATATCCTTAATAAACCACAGAATGGACTAGAGACGTGGCAATAAAAATCGTGGTTATCGATGATGAGACCCAAATACGCCGCATGCTGCGGATTGCACTCACCAGTGAGGGCTATGACGTTACCGAAGCTGAAAATGGTCAGCAAGGGCTCGCAACTGTCGCTCGACAGCAACCTGAATTAGTTATTTTGGATTTAGGCTTGCCGGATATGGAAGGTCATCAAGTGCTACAGGAGTTACGGGGATGGTCCGATGTTGCTGTGATTGTATTGTCGGTTCGCAATCAAGATAAAGAAAAAGTCGCAGCATTAGATGCAGGCGCGCAGGATTATGTGACCAAACCCTTTAGTGTGGAAGAGTTACTGGCAAGGGTGCGGGCGATTTTAAGGGACCATATCAAACCTGAAAAATTACCCATATTAGATGATGGCAAGTTGCAGATTGATTTAAGTCGCAGGCTGGTTAAAGTTGATCATCAAATTGTCGAACTTACACCCAAGGAATACGCAGTATTGTCTAAATTGGCGTCGTCACCTAACTGCGTTGTCACTCAGACTCAGTTGCTCAAAGAAATTTGGGGGCCCGCTCATACAGAAGACACACATTATCTACGAATTGTGGTCAGTCACTTAAGGCAAAAATTAGGCGACTCCCCGAGTGAACCTCAGTATGTGCGGACTGAGCCCGGTGTGGGTTATCGCTTTTATATCGACTTATAGCTTGTATCAATAGCGAATTAAAACGCGTTGGAATGACAAGTAACATGATCACCGAAGACTGATGGTATTATCTGCCGCCATTGAAGCTCAATCGGATACTTGCCTGATTTCAGTTTGTAGTGTTCGCTTCAGTTAACTCTAAGTCGCTATTTCTGGCAGCCTTTGTTGACGCTATTTTTGTCCTGTTAGCTCTTGTTGACATTGGATTATACCAATCGTATTAAATATCTGTTCATTCAGCGGGAGTTCAACGCGCTTTAGACAAGGCGAAGGCATGAAGGCATAGTGGTGCTCTGTCGACAGCCTTAAACGCAGTATAAAGCGCGTTGAAACCCGCCCTTCGGGAGCCACACAGGCATCCCACTCCCGTGTTGCATAGACTTAAAAGGGAATAACCATTTCTGCGTCAATGCGCCTTGGATTGAGATGCCTGTGAGGCTCTGAACTGATTAGATATTTAATGTGATTGGTATTATGCACTAGATAAGCCCAATCGATATAAATCGCACATTCTTGCCGATATTTTGACTAGACTACAAACGTAGGGTTAATTCGAGGGAAAGACTATGGACTTAATTAAAATCCGCGACCATATGGATCGCCAGCCCGTGTTGCTGCGCGCTAATATGTCGCTCGCGACTGCGGTCGAAAAGCTGTTAGATAATAATAAAATGGGCGCAGCAGTGGTTGATGATGCGGGCGATTTGGTGGGCTTTTTATCCCAGCAGGATTGTTTGGCTGTGATGATCAAAAGTAGCTATCACTGTGATATGACCTCAGTGGTGAAGGATTGCATGCGAACTGAAGTGCTGTTCGTTGGGCCAGATGACAGTATTTTGCAGCTCGCCGAACAAATGCTAGGGCCTAAACCTAAAGTGTATCCAGTGGTTGAACATGGCAAAGTAATTGGCACGATTAATCGCACCAATGTGCTCAAAGCCATGAATATCTATATGCAACAATGTTATCTGTCACCGGTTTAATCTAAGTCGAGCCAGTGCGAAACTGACACGCCATATACTGAGTGCAGAGTAAATTAGCAATACCATTACGCCACTTTCCTTGCTAGGATCGCCGTTTTTGATGCTAGCAATGGAATTTGGATTTGAACTCAGACAAACATCCGCTATCGAACGCCTTTCTTAATCTTTGTTATCAGAGCGACGCGTCGCGGATCCGTCGTCGTTTATTTAAGCTCAATAAAGAAGCCGACTCAGATAAAAAGACCCAAGTCTTAGCTCAGCTGAGCGAGCAAGCGCAGGCGGCGTTTGAGAAGGTTGAGCAGCGCCGTAACGCTCGGCCTAAAATCCACTATCCTGAAAACCTGCCCGTTTCCTTGATGCGCGATGATATTGCACGCGCGATTGCGGGCAATCAAGTGGTGATCATCGCTGGTGAAACGGGCTCGGGTAAAACGACCCAGTTACCTAAAATATGTTTGGAATTAGGCCTAGGTTGCCGTGGCATGATAGGCCACACCCAGCCACGACGTTTAGCAGCCCGCAGTGTGGCGAGCCGAGTCGCCGAAGAATTACAAAGTCCGCTCGGTGAAGTGGTTGGCTTTAAAGTGCGTTTTGCCGATGCGCTTAAGAGTGACTCTTATATCAAGTTGATGACCGACGGTATTTTACTGGCGGAATTAACCTCCGATCGCAATCTCGATCAATACGATACCATCATCATAGATGAGGCCCACGAGCGCAGCCTCAACATCGATTTTATTCTGGGCTACCTCAAACAAATTCTCAAAAGACGCCCCGATCTCAAAGTTATTATCACGTCGGCGACCATAGACGTTGAGCGTTTTTCTAAGCATTTTAATAATGCGCCTATTATCGAAGTGTCGGGCCGTACCTTTCCGGTCGAAACCCGTTACCGACCCTTAGTGCAAGATAGCGATGCCGATTTAGATCAAATCGAAGGCATTTTTGCCGCCGTCGATGAGCTGGTGGCCGAAGGGCTGGGTGACATTCTGATCTTTATGAACGGCGAGCGGGAAATTCGCGATACGGCCGAACAATTAAGTCGGCGTAATTACCGCGATACCGAAATTTTGCCGCTGTACGCGCGTTTATCTTACGGTGAGCAGTCTAAAGTCTTCAGTAGTCACAGAGGTCGGCGGATTGTATTAGCGACCAACGTGGCGGAAACCTCGCTGACTGTGCCGGGCATTCGCTACGTTATCGACCCAGGTACGGCGCGTATCAGCCGCTATAGCTATCGGACTAAGGTGCAACGCTTACCGATTGAACCTATCTCGCAGGCGAGCGCCAATCAGCGTCAAGGCCGTTGTGGACGTGTAGGGCCGGGTATCTGTATTCGTTTGTACGATGAGGCGGATTTTAATAATCGTCCGGCCTTTACCGATCCTGAAATCTTGCGCACTAACTTGGCTTCGGTCATTTTGCAAATGCTGGCCATCGGCCTAGGTGATATCGCCGGTTTCCCCTTTATCGAGCCACCCGATCCACGCCATATCCGCGATGGTTTCCTGTTGCTCGAAGAATTACAAGCGGTTGAGAGCAAACACGGCAAGCTAGTGCTGACGCCACTTGGGCGCAACTTGGCGCAAATTCCTGTGGATCCGCGTTTGGCGCGTATGGTGGTCGAGAGTCAGCAGTTAGGTTGTTTAAACGAAGTGCTAGTGATTGCCGCGGGCTTGTCGATTCAAGATCCCCGCGAGCGTCCGATGGAGAAGAAGCAAGCCAGTGATGAAGCCCATCGCCGTTTTGCCGATCCCAGTTCCGATTTCGTCAGTTGGATAAACCTGTGGCAGCACTTAAAAGATCAACAAAAAGAGTTATCTGCTAGTCAGTTTCGTAAAAAGTGCCGCGATGAATATTTAGCCTATTTGCGCGTGCGCGAGTGGCAGGATTTATACGCCCAGCTTAAGCAAGCCGTGCACGATTTAAAGTGGCGCTTAAACGATACACCAGCCAATTACGACAGCTTGCACCGCGCGCTCTTATCGGGCTTATTGAGCCATGTGGGTTTTAAAGATAACAATAACGAGTACTTAGGTGCCCGTAATCGTAAGTTTTTTGTATTCCCTGGTTCGCCACTGGCCAAAAAAGGCCCTAAGTGGATCATGGCCGCTGAGCTTACCGAAACCTCACGCTTATTTGCTCGCTGCTGCGCCAAAATCGAACCCGAATGGCTAGAGCCCTTAGCGGCGCATTTGATCAAGAAAAGCTATGTGGAGCCCCATTTTGAGGCAAAACCTGGCAGCGTTATCGCCCTTGAGAATCAAGTGCTCTACGGTTTGACGGTTGTGCACCGTCGTAAAGTGCAATACGGCCCCATCGATCCTGTTGAAGCGCGTGAGATTTTTATCCGCAGCGCTTTGGCAGAAGGGCAGTTACAGACCCAAGAAGCGTTTTTTGTCGCTAACCAAAAGCTGCTCGAAGACATTGAATCACTCGAACATAAATCCCGTCGCCGCGATATTTTGGTGGACGAGCAAGTGTTAGTGGATTTTTACGAGCCGCGGATCCCTGAAGGGATTTACAACGCGCAGCTGTTTTTTGGCTGGTGGAAGAAGGCCAAGCGCGAGCAACCGGATTTACTCGATTTCAGCAAAGCACTGTTAATGCAGCGCAATGCCGACCATATCTCGACCTTGGATTTCCCCGATACGTGGCACAAGGGCAATTTGCGCCTACAGCTAAGTTATCACTTTGAACCCGCGGCGGCGGATGACGGCGTGTCGGTTCACATTCCGGTGGCGCTGCTTAATCAAATCGACGATAGCGATTTTGATTGGCTAGTGGCAGGGCTAAGGGAAGAAAAGTGCATCGCTCTGATCAAATCTTTGCCTAAGAGTTTACGACGTAACTTTGTGCCCGCGCCTGACTATGCCCGCGCTTGTGTGCAGGCCATGGTGCCTTTTAGTGCCAGTTTGCTTGAGGCCATGTGCAAGCAATTATTGCGCATGAGTGGCACGCGTATATCGCCGGAAGATTTTGATTTAACGCAACTGCCCGCGCATTTGCAGATGAACTTTAAAATCGAAGACGATAAACACAACTTAGTCGCCGAAGGTCGGGTGCTCGATACCTTAAAAGCCGAGTTGCAGGGCGTGGTGGCGAAAGCCATTCGTCAGGTGGCGGATAAAGGTATAGAGCAAGAAGCGTTAACTGAGTGGTCCTTCGGCGATTTACCCAAGCAATATCAGCAGCAAAAAGGCAATTATCAAGTGCGGGCGTTTCCGGCGCTGATCGATAAAAAAGACAGTGTTGCGATCAAATTATTTGATGACGAATTTGAAGCCTTAGATGCCCATCGCCAAGGTCTGCGACGCTTATTGCTGCTAAACATTCCATCACCGGTGAAACACTTACAGCAAGCTTTGCCGAATAAGGCGAAATTGGCGATGTATTTCAATCCCTTCGGTCAAGTGCAAATCTTGATTGATGACATTATTGCCGCCGCTGTGCAGCAATTGTTGGATGAAAAAGCCCTCGATGTGCGTAATCAAACCCAATTTGAGCAGGCAAAGGACTGGGTTCGCCAAGAACTCAACCCGACCGCAGAGCAAATTGCCCTGAAGGTTGAGCAGATTTTGACCTTATACCAGAGCATTAAAAAGCGTCTCAAGGGCAAAATTAGCTTAGATATCGCTTTTGCTATGAGTGATATTCAAAGCCAATTAGACAAATTAGTTTTTAAAGGGTTTGTTGAATCCTGCGGTTGGAATCGTTTAGTCGATGTGGCGCGTTACTTAAAAGCGATTGAAATCCGTGTCGAGAAGTTGCCTGTCGATCCGACTCGTGACCGTTTGCATATGCAGAGCATTAACAAGGTGCAGGAAGCATTGAATGCACAATTGGCGAAAGTGCCACGATCGCAGCCGACACCGCCCGCGTTAATTGAAGCGCGCTGGATGATTGAAGAGTATCGTGTTTCCTGTTTTGCGCAGGTGTTAGGCACGGCTTATCCGATATCGGAAAAACGCATTTTGAATCATATCCAACAGGTTTAATGGACTGATGTAAAGGTTGAACTGAGCGCCTTTGTCCGATTAATGTAACAATAACGCGATCAAAAAATGACTAAATAAACCGAGAAAACTAACTATTTTCTCGGTTTTTTATTTTCCCTATGCTTACTCTGCTCACGCGATATACCTCCAGTGATGCGCCATGAAATGAGCGCTTTTTCTGGGTGGCAGCGATGCTTTTATGCCGAATATCTTTCTTTTGGGATCAAGTCGTTATCTCGCATGTTTTAACACCTTTCTATTGCCTACTCCTTTATGAATACTCAGGTTTTTTTGGCGGTTTTTCTGTTGTTTTCTTGCAGTGATTTATCTATTTCAGTCGCTTATTAATCATAAAATCAATTCAATCATCTAGCTTGTAATTGCAAAAAACGTTTAAAAACTGAGATCTGACGAATACTCACATCAAATTGATGATCTGGATCAAGCATCATCCGCTTTACCAATTTGGAGGTATACATTTTGTTAACAACTAAAAGGTATGATCGCTTCGTGATCCAAAGATGCAATAGATATACATTAAACCTGCCGCTGGCGATTTTTTGCAGCGCATTCAAAGTGGCAGGAACACACCTCTTGGAGGATGCATGAGTGCTAGCACCGCAGAAGAAAAATCCTTAGAACTGAAAATCTTTATCTTTTTAACCGTGTTTCTCGCACCGTTATTGTCCGTACTACTGGTCAGTGGTCTGGGCTTTGCTATTTGGTTCAGCCAAATTTTGACGGGTCCACCGGGCGCTGGTTAAACGTAACATCATCAAATAGTTAAAAATAAGAGTGGAATGTCGGATGAGCAAAGAACTCCATATCACCAGTTTAGTGGTGCAGGTCTTACCGCAGAAAATGGCAGATGTTAGACAACAGATAATGACCATTGAAAATGCCGAACTTTCCGTCAACAACGAAGTGAAATTGGTCGTCGTGATCGAAGGCGAGACGCAACGCGCCTTGATGGACAGTATCGAAGCGATCAATGCCATTCCGGGCGTGTTATCAGCCACTATGGTTTACCACCAGAGTGAAGTGCTCGAAGAGGGTGAAGAATGAATATGAACAGACGTGACTTTATTAAGGCCAATGCGGTGATTGCCGCGGCAGGCGCCGCTGGTTTAGCCTTGCCCGCTGGCGCAAGCAACTTAATTACCAGCTCAGAACAAACCAAATTAGAGTGGAATAAAGCCCCTTGCCGTTTTTGCGGCACGGGCTGCTCCGTGATTGTCGCAACTCGCGACGGCAAAGTGGTTGCCACCCATGGCGATGCCAACAGTGAAGTGAACCGTGGGCTCAACTGTATCAAGGGCTATTTCCTGTCGAAAATCATGTATGGCAGCGATCGCTTAACCACGCCTATGCTGCGGATGACAGATGGCAAATACGACAAGCACGGTGAGTTTTCGCCCATCAGTTGGGACAGTGCCTTTGACATCATGGCGCAAAAATGGAAAGAGACCATTAAAGCCAAGGGCCCAACCGCTGTGGGCATGTTTGGCTCGGGCCAATGGACAGTGTGGGAAGGTTATGCTGCCGTTAAGCTGATGAAAGCGGGTTTTGGCTCGAATAATATCGATCCGAATGCGCGTCACTGTATGGCGTCAGCTGTGGTCGGGTTTATGCGCACCTTCGGTATCGACGAACCTATGGGTTGCTATGACGATATGGAAGCCGCCGATGCCTTTGTCCTTTGGGGCTCGAATATGGCGGAGATGCACCCGATCCTCTGGAGTCGAGTGACAGACAGACGTCTCAGTGCCAGCCATGTAAAAGTGGCCGTGTTGTCGACTTTTGAACACAGATCCTTCGATTTGGCCGACTTGCCGATCGTGTTCACCCCGCAAACCGATTTAGCCATTTTGAACTACATAGCTAACTACATCATTCAGAATGATAAAGTGAACTGGGACTTCGTGAAGAAACACGTTAACTTCCGTCAGGGCACAACAGATATTGGTTATGGTTTACGTCCGACACATCCCCTTGAGAAAAAAGCGAAAAATGTTAAAACGGCGGGGGATTCAACCCCAATTGATTTTGAGACCTTTAAAGCCTTCGTGGCGGATTATAGCGTCGAAAAAGTCAGTAAGTTGTCGGGCGTGCCCGAGGATAAACTGATTGCGCTGGCCAAGCTGTATGCCGATCCCGATATCAAAGTGACCTCATTTTGGACCATGGGTTTTAACCAACATACCCGAGGTGTGTGGTGTAACAACCTGATTTATAACATTCATCTCTTGATGGGTAAAATTTCAACCCCAGGTAACAGTCCATTCTCTTTGACGGGTCAACCATCAGCCTGTGGCACGGCCCGTGAAGTAGGGACGTTTTCCCATCGCTTACCCGCCGATATGGTCGTGACCAATCCTGAACACAGAAAGCATGCCGAAGACATTTGGAAGATCCCAAGCGGCATTATTCCACCTAAACCCGGTTATCACGCCGTTGAGCAAAACCGTCGTCTAAAAGATGGCGACTTGAATTGTTACTGGGTGCAAGTGAACAACAATATGCAGGCGGGCCCAAACATCAATGAAGAAGGTTTACCGGGTTACCGTAACCCTGCCAACTTTATCGTGGTGTCCGATGCCTATCCGACGGTGACGACTCAAGCTGCCGATTTGATTTTGCCCACTGCTATGTGGGTGGAAAAAGAGGGCGCCTACGGTAACGCCGAGCGTCGCACTCAGTTCTGGCATCAAATGGTACAGGCACCGGGTGAGTCCCATTCGGATCTGTGGCAGTTGATGGAATTTGCAAAACGTTTCACCACAGATGAAGTGTGGCCAAAGGACGTATTAGCCGCCAATCCAGAGTTCAAAGGCAAAACGCTTTTCGAAGTCCTATATCAAAATGGCCATGTCGATAAGTTTCCGCTTGCGGATGCCGATCCTAAGTATTTGAACGATGAGGCTAAACATTTTGGCTTCTATGTCCAAAAAGGCTTATTCGAGGAATATGCGACCTTTGGCCGCGGCCATGGCCACGATCTCGCCCCATTTGATGTTTACCATGAGGCTCATGGTCTACGTTGGCCTGTGGTCGATGGTAAAGAAACTAAGTGGCGCTTCCGTGAAGGCACAGATCCTTATGTTAAGGCGGGTAAGGGCTTTGAGTTTTACGGTCATCCCGATGGTCGTGCGGTGATTTTCGCGCTGCCCTATGAACCTGCCGCAGAAGCGCCCGATGAAGAATATGATATCTGGTTGTCGACGGGTCGAGTGTTGGAACACTGGCATTCGGGTTCTATGACCCAACGTGTGCCTGAGTTATATCGTGCTTTCCCCGATGCCGTATGTTTTATGCACCCCGAAGATGCGAAGAAACGCGGTCTGCGCCGTGGCGATGAAATTCGCGTGGTGTCCCGTCGCGGTGAAATTAAGACCCGAGTCGAAACCCGTGGCCGCAATAAACCGCCCGTGGGTTTAGTGTTCGTGCCTTGGTTTGATGCTAGCCAGCTCATTAATAAAGTCACTTTAGATGCGACAGATCCCTTGTCAAAACAAACTGACTTTAAAAAGTGTGCGGTGAAGATCGTCAAGGTTTAAGGAGAACACGATGAAAACCCTAAAATTAGTCTCAGCGATCGGTTTATTGGTATTTGGCTCATTCATCATGACAAGTGTGTCTGCCGCCAGTATACCCGAAGATAAAATTGATACCCTGCGCCAAGCGCCTATCAATGTCGAGCCTACGCCACCTGCGATGCAAAGTGTGCGTAATACCGATGTGAAGGAAGTGCGCAGCTATCCCATGCAACCACCGGTGATCCCACACAAGATCGACGGCTATCAGCTTGATCTTAAAGTGAACAAGTGTATGGCTTGCCATGCTCGTAGCCGCATTGGGGATTCGCAAGCGCCTATGGTCAGCGTCACGCATTTTATGGACAGGGACAATAACTTCTTAGCCGAGTTATCGCCGCGCCGCTATTTCTGCACTCAGTGTCATGTGCCGCAGTTAGATGCCAAGTTACTGGTCGAAAACGACTTTGTGGATATGGAACATCTGATCAAAGCCAACACTGAGCAGAAAAAACACTAGGAGTTAGCATGTTAGATAAACTGAAAAAAATCTGGCAGGTACTCAATCGTCCGAGTGTGCATTACAGTTTAGGTTTTTTGACCTTAGGTGGTTTTGTGGCTGGGGTGATTTTCTGGGGCGGGTTTAACACTGCCCTAGAAGTGACCAACCAAGAAGCTTTCTGTATTGGTTGCCATGAGATGGAAAATAACGTCTATCAAGAGCTACAGACGACGATTCATTTCACTAACCGCAGTGGCGTGCGGGCGACGTGTCCTGATTGCCACGTACCGCATAACTGGACCGATAAAATTGCCCGTAAGATGCAGGCATCTAAGGAAGTGTGGGGTAAGGTTTTTGGGACGATTAATACCCGTGAGAAGTTTGAAGATAAGCGTCGTGAACTGGCAGAACATGAGTGGGCAAGGTTAAAGGCCAATGATTCGCTCGAGTGTCGTAACTGCCATAACTTCACTTACATGGACTTTACTCGCCAATCACCCAGAGCGGCGCAGATGCACTCAACATCACTGGCAAGCGGCGAAAAGACCTGTATCGACTGCCACAAGGGGATTGCTCATCATCTCCCTGATATGGCCGGTGTGAAGGGGTTTTAATCTAGGGCACAGTGTTAATCCGTGTGACTTAGCCTTGCTAAGTTGGACAACTCCAGCAAAAGGCCAAGCGTACTCCACGCTTGGCCTTTTTATTTGCACGTCACTATTCTATTTCTTGGGGATGCTTCAATAGGGTGTTATTCAGTCCGATTAGCGCGCTACAATCGCGCTGGGATAGTCTTGCTTGTATGAGAGGTAAAGAGATCATGATGGAAGATCAGCCGCAACTTGAAAAACTGTTAGAAGATATTTTATGTATCAGCCCGAGTCTGTTTGAAATAGTGCAGGGGGTGAGGCAGGAGGTCAAAACCGCCGCTACCACATCGTCGCGGGCCATTACTGAAGCCGTTAAGTACGGCGGTATACTCTTTAGCACCAAAGCCAGTTTTGGTGGTGTGTTTGCCTATAAACAGCATGTTTCATTGGAGTTTAGCTTAGGCGCGAATCTTAGCGATCCACATCAGGTACTTGAAGGCAGTGGCAAATTTCGTCGTCATATTAAGTTGGTGTCAATCGATGATATTGCTGCCAAGCGAGTCGCGGAATATATTGCGCAGGCGTTGAGTCTGGCGGATTAATGGTTTTTTGCCGCATGATGTGACTAAAACGGACGAACAAAAAAGGAGCCGAATATTCAGCTCCTTTCGTTTTGCTAAGGCTTAATAGAGATGTCTTAGCTATGCAGTCCCAAGTTAAGGGAGATTAGAAGTTCGCAGTGCGCGGTGCACGTGGGAAAGGAATAACATCACGAATGTTGTTTACGCCTGTCACGTAAGACACTAAACGCTCAAACCCTAGACCAAAACCTGCATGTGGCACTGTGCCATAACGGCGCATATCACGGTACCACCAGTAATCTTCTTGGTTCAGTTCCATTTCGTCTAGACGCATATCTAGCACGTCTAAACGCTCTTCACGTTGAGAGCCACCGATGATCTCACCAATACCTGGGGCTAACACGTCCATCGCGGCAACGGTTTTACCGTCATCGTTTAAGCGCATGTAGAAGGCCTTGATATCTTTTGGATAGTTCTTCACTACCACAGGGGCTTTGAAGTGTTCTTCGGCTAAGTAACGCTCATGCTCAGAAGATAAATCGATACCCCAAGACACAGGGAACTCGAAGGTTCTGCCACAGTTTTGCAGAATTTCAACCGCATCAGTGTAATCCACTTGAGCAAAATCGCTTGAAACGAAAGATTGCAGACGGTCGATCACAGTCTTATCAACGTGTTGGGCGAAGAAGGTTAAATCGTCCATACGCTCAGTCAATACGGCATTGAATGCGTATTTCAACATAGCTTCGGCAAGGCCTGCGATGTCGTTTAAGTTAGCGAAGGCGACTTCAGGCTCAACCATCCAGAATTCCGCTAAGTGGCGGCTAGTGTTTGAGTTTTCAGCACGGAAAGTCGGGCCAAAGGTATACACTTTTGACAGTGCACAGGCGTAGGTTTCAGCATTCAACTGACCTGATACGGTCAGGAAAGCTTCTTTACCGAAGAAATCTTTATCGTAATCGACTTTACCTGCTTCAGTACGCGGCAGGTTTTCCATATCTAAGGTCGATACGCGGAACATCTCACCGGCGCCTTCGCAATCTGATGCTGTGATAAGTGGGGTCGATACCCAAATAAAGCCTTCTTCGTGGTAGAAGCGGTGAATCGCTTGGGATAGACAGTTACGTACGCGAGCAACGGCACCAATAATGTTAGTACGTGGGCGTAAGTGCGCTAATTCGCGTAAATGTTCAATTGAATGACGCTTAGCGGCCATTGGGTAAGTGTCTGGATCATCAACCCAGCCAGCGACTTCAAGTTCAGTCACTTGCAGCTCAAATGCTTGGCCTGCACCAGGAGATTCCACCACGTCGCCTGTCATCACAACAGAACAACCCGCAGTCAGCTTTAACACTTCGTTGTCGTAATTATCTAAGCTATTGGGCACGACACCTTGGATAGGATTAAAGCAAGAGCCGTCGTAAACAGCTAAAAAAGAGATGCCGGCTTTAGAGTCACGACGGGTTCTGACCCAGCCACGCACTGTGACTTTAGAACCGACGGCGTGCTCACCTTTAAATACAGATGCGACAGATGCAATGCTCATTGTTGCTTAATTCTCCAACGAAACGTTTTATATGAAAATTTTGGAGGTTTATATTACCTTGCTGGTGGCTTTTCTCAAGCTGAAAAAGGTATCCTGAGGTTAATAATATCGATATTGAGCGATATAGTGAGTTAAACGGCGGGAGGCGGTATGAGCAAGACTAGAATATTTCAAATTATCCTTGCGGCCTTATCCATTTTAGGCTGGGCAATTGCCGTCTATGCGCTATTAGTGTTTGGTGACGCGAGACCCGATCGCGAAGTTGGCGATTATTTAACCCGTGGTGCGACATTTAGAGTCCATTGGGATCCACATGAAACCCAATTATTGCAGTATTTGATTTGGGTTTGTGGCGGTATTAGTTTGGTCAGTTTAGCGTTTAACTATTATGTCGCCCACCACAGTCGTATGGGTTATTGGTTTAATATTCCCATGTTGCTGTTAACCTCTATTGTCGCCGGTTTGTATATCCATTTGGTGGTTTAAGCTAGCCTGTTGGCTTGTGGCGGTTTAGTAATGGCAAGTGAAGTCAGAGGATATCGGCAGGAATGCTTAATTGGCGGCACAGATGGTCGATAATCGCGGCAGTCGCACCCCAGATAAACCGTTGTTGATAGGGAATAAAATGCACGCTGTAATAGCGCCCTTGGCGTAAAAAGCGTTTTTGGTGGCGATTATTCGGTTCAATAAAAAAGCTTAATGGCACGGTAAAGCAATCGGCTACCTCACCGGGATCGAGTTTTAAATCAAATGCCTGCTTGATAATGCCTATCACAGGAGTGATTTCAAACCCTGTGAAGGTATTGTGGGCTGGAAACTTGCCCACCACGTCGACGTTATGCCTTGAGAGTCCAATTTCCTCTTCTGCTTCCCTTAACGCGGCCGCAATCGCATCAATATCATAGGGCTCAATTTTACCGCCGGGGAAACTGATCTGCCCCGGATGGGCGCGCAGATGCATAGGTCTTTGGGTCAAAATTAGATTCAGCTCACCGTTAATCTCCAGCAGTGGGATCAACACCGCAGCTTTGCGCAGTCCAAGGTGTGGGAAGGCCGCCGGATCTGGCCGCGCTAACGGGTGCAGATTAAATCTGAGTCTAAATTCCGCTTGATCCATCGACGTTCTCGTGACTGTTTAGTATTAAAGCTTACGGCTTTTGTGACGCAGCGCCAAGCAAAGGTAAAATACGGCTGATCTTATCAAAGGTTTCTTGGTACTCGGCATCCACTTCTGAATCCGCCACTATGCCTCCACCCGCCCAGCAATAGAGTTTGCCCTGTTCGGCCACAATAGTGCGAATGGTGATACTGGTATCCATTTGGCCGTCTTGGCTGATATAACCCATAGAACCACAATAAAGGCTGCGCCGTGAAGGTTCGAGCTCTTCGATAATTTCCATGGCACGAATTTTCGGTGCGCCGGTAATTGAGCCGCCGGGAAACGCTGCGCGCAGTAAATCGCTGGCGCTGTACTTAGCATCGAGCTTGGCCGTTACTGTACTGACAAGGTGATGCACCGCAGGAAAACTTTCAATCTCAAATAGATGCGGTACACGTACTGAGCCTGCTGCCGCCACTTTGCCGATATCATTACGCAGTAAATCGACAATCATGACATTTTCGGCGCGATCCTTTGGTGAGTTTGCCAGTGTATTGGCGGCTTTCACATCCAATGCGGGATCGGTATGACGCGGCAGTGTGCCTTTGATAGGTTTGGTTTGAATATCGTCACCGCGAAGCTGAATAAAGCGCTCGGGTGAAATCGACAAAATCGTGTTTTGCGGCAGACGCATAAAGGCCGAGAAGGGCGCTTTATTGGCATTGCGCAGTTGGCTATAGGCCGACCACTCATCGCCTTGATAATGGGCTTCGAATCTTTGGGTTAAATTTATTTGATAGCAATCACCGCTGTGCAAATAGGCTTGAACTGCTGCAAATTTGGCCGTGTATTGAGCTTTGTCTATTTGTGCTGCCCATGGGCTAGTGAGCATGAATGCGGCGGAATTTGGCTTTTTAGTGATTTTATCTTGAATTTTATTCAACTCAATGTCGAGTGCCGCTTCACCTAAATAGTGCAATAAATACCAACACTGGGCTTGGTAATCAAAAACTAACGCCCAGTCGTAAAAGCCGATGTTCATCTCTGGCAGTTGTATATCTTGCTTGGCCGTTATCGGCAGTGATTCAATTCTGCGGCCTAAATCGTAGCTAAAACTGCCCATTGCGCCACCACTAAAGGGCAAATCACAATCAAAAGATTTTGAATACCAATGGGTTAATAAAGTGTTGAGTAACTCGAAGGGATCACGGTTTGGGTCTATTGCCTCGGGTAAGCTCAAGCTCGTATCGATGAGCTTTATATAGCTACGCTCGCCCTGAGTCACTAACGTTGCGATAGGATTGGCGCAAATGATGTCGAATCTGGCGTCTTGATGCGGCGCGTTCGCCGAATCTAACAGAATTGCCCAAGTGTCATTTGCAAAGTGTTCGAACAGTGCTGCGGTACTTAATGTCCAGTCAAGTTGGCGTGATGCAAGCTGTTTTGACGCCCTAATTGCCATCGATTAACCCTATTCAAAATGTGATGTAGCCCAAAAAGATGTGAAAGAGTATCATATTGGCCCAGAAAGAATTAAACAAAAACAAGTTAGGCCGCAAAGGCTGCTGGAGCGCTCCTACTATGTCATCTCACCATAAAATGTCTGAAACTTCTGTGATTAAACAAGCCGACTTTATTGAAAGTGTGGCGGATGCTTTGCAATACATTTCTTATTACCACCCGAAGGATTTTGTTGATGCCATGAGCCAAGCTTATGAGCGTGAACAAAGTGCGGCGGCGAAGGATGCGATTGCCCAGATCTTAATTAACTCGCGTATGTCGGCCGAAGGTAAGCGTCCTCTGTGTCAAGACACTGGGATTGTGACCACTTTCGTGAAAGTGGGTATGGGTGTCCAATGGGACAAAACCGATATGACGATTCAGGAAATGGTCGACGAAGGTGTTCGTCGTGCCTATACCAATCCTGATAACCCACTGCGCGCATCAATAGTGTCAGATCCTGCGGGCAGCCGTAAAAATACCAAAGATAACACCCCATCTGTGGTGCATATCGACATGGTGCCTGGCAACCACATCGAAGTGGCGATTGCAGCCAAAGGCGGCGGCAGTGAAAACAAAGCTAAGATGGTGATGTTAAACCCATCTGACGATATCGCTGCATGGGTAGAAAAAACGCTACCGACTATGGGGGCGGGCTGGTGTCCACCGGGTATGCTGGGTATAGGCATCGGCGGCACGGCGGAAAAAGCGGCCGTATTAGCCAAAGAAGCACTGATGGAAAGTGTAGATATCCATGAGTTGATGGCCCGTGGCGCGCAAACGACCGAAGAAAAGCTGCGTTTAGACATTTTTGAGCGCGCGAACAACTTAGGTATAGGTGCACAAGGTCTTGGCGGTTTAACCACAGTATTAGACGTTAAAATCAAATCGGCGCCTACCCACGCGGCGTCAAAGCCTGTGGTGATGATCCCGAACTGCGCGGCCACACGCCACGTACATTTCCATTTAGACGGTTCAGGTCCTGCGGAATTAACGCCGCCATCATTGGCCGATTGGCCAGAAATTACCCGTGAAGTGGGTGATGATGTGCGCCGCGTTAACTTAGATACTGTCACTCAAGCGGATATCGAGCAGTGGCAGAGCGGTGAAACCATTCTGCTGAGCGGTAAAATGCTCACAGGTCGCGATGCTGCCCATAAGCGCATTCAAAGCCTGATTGAAAGCGGTGAAGGTCTGCCAGAAGGCGTGGACTTTACCGGTAAGTTTATTTACTACGTTGGCCCAGTTGATCCAGTGGGTACTGAAGTTGTCGGCCCTGCGGGCCCAACCACAGCAACTCGTATGGATAAATTCACTGACTTAATGTTAGAGAAAACTGGCTTGATGGGCATGATAGGTAAAGCTGAGCGCGGCCCTGCGACAGTTGAATCGATCAAAAAACACAAAGCGGTATATCTGATGGCCGTTGGCGGCGCTGCGTATTTAGTGTCTAAAGCGATTAAACATTCTCGCGTCGTGGCCTTTGCTGATTTGGGCATGGAAGCGATTTACGAGTTTGATGTGCAAGATATGCCAGTGACTGTGGCTGTGGATTCACATGGTGTGAACGCCCATGAAACTGGCCCAGCAATTTGGAAAGTGAATATTGCTAACGCGAAAGCGTAAAGGTTGGGATGCAGCGGATTGAACTTGATGGCTTTTTAAGCAAAACAGCTTAAGTTTGAGTTCTGATATCTGTTCTTGAGGTAAAACGTTGCGCCACTGACATTTTGTCACAAAAAAATACGCTCAGGTTCGCCATTTGGCTTGCCTGAGCGTTTTTGTTTCGATAGTGTGGCAAGCTTATCTTCGAAAGATACGATCTCAGATCGTTTTTTAACATTCGTGCGGTTGCAACTCAGTAGAACTATTGCAATTTCAGTAGAACCCTTGCAATGATTGGCGCAACTATCGAACCAGTTTAACCAAAAACGGACATAACAATGAAAATAGCTCCTCTCCTATTGGCGCTCGGCGCTGCAGGACTGGCGTTATCAGCCCAAGCGGCCGATCCAACGCCTTTTACTGTGCAACAACTCATTAAACTCAATAAGATGCACTCTGCGACTGTGTCCCACGATGGCACTAAATTAGTTTATGGTCTTAAAACGGTAAACGATAAAGGAGAGGCCAGCTCGGATCTGTATCTATTAGATTTGATAGACACGAAGGCGAAACCACTGCAATTGACCTCTGCCACGGGCACAGAGCACGATGTGAGCTTCGCCAATGACGACAAGTCGATTTATTTCCTTGCTAGTCGCAGTGGTTCAAGCCAGTTATTTCAACTGCCATTAACGGGCGGTGAAGCGGTACAAGTTTCTGATTTACCTTTGGATATTGATGGCTATAAATTATCAAACGACGGTAAACAAGTTGTACTCAGCATGCGGGTATTCCCCGAGTGTAAGGACTTAGCTTGCTCAAAGGATAAATTTACCGCCGAAGCTGAGCGTAAATCGACTGGCCGTGAATACAAGCAGTTAATGGTTCGCCATTGGGATACGTGGGAAGACCACGCCCGTAACCATTTATTTGTTGGTGCGGTAAACGGTGAGAAACTCACTAAAGTAGTGGATGTGACTCAAGGTTTAGATACTGAAACGCCGCCAAAACCTTTCTCGGGTATGGAAGAAGTGACCTTCACCCCAGACGGTAAGTTTGTGGTTTATAGCGCGAAAGCCCCCAGCAAAGATCAAGCTTGGACCACTAACTATGATTTGTGGCAAGTGCCCGTCACTGGCGGCACCGCAACTAACTTAACTAAAGACAATCTTGCATGGGATGCGCAACCAACATTTTCGAGCGATGGTCGTTACATGGCCTATTTAGCGATGAAAAAACCGGGTTTTGAAGCAGATCGCTACGGCATTATGCTGCGCGATACTAGCACAGGCCAAACCAAAGAAGTGGCGCCATTATGGGATCGCAGCCCAAGCTCACTGATGTTTGCTCCTGACAATCGTACCTTGTATGTGACGGCACAAGACTTAGGTCAAGTCTCTATTTTCCAAGTGAATACCCAATTTGGCGATGTGCGTTCTGTCTACAGTGATGGTACGAACAGTTTAATTGCGGTCACTAACGAACAACTGATTTTCGATAGCAAAACCTTAGTTGAACCGGGCGATCTCTATAGCATTACGACTGAAGGTGAAGGGCTTAAACGTCTAACCGAAGTGAATAAAGACAAATTGGCCGAGATCAAGTTTGGTAAGTTTGAACAGTTCAGCTTTAAAGGTTGGAATAACGAAGACGTTTACGGTTACTGGATCAAACCGGCGAATTTCCAAGAAGGGAAAAAATACCCAATTGCCTATCTCGTTCACGGTGGGCCGCAAGGTTCATTTGGTAATGCCTTCAGTGGTCGTTGGAATGCCCAATTATGGGCGGGTGCGGGTTATGGCGTCGTCATGGTGGATTTCCACGGCTCTACCGGTTACGGCCAAGCCTTTACTGATTCAATCAGCCAAGATTGGGGTGGTAAGCCATTAGAAGATCTGCAAAAAGGCCTAGCAGCGGTGAGCCAGCAACAAAAATGGCTCGATCCGCAAAACACCTGTGCGCTCGGAGGTTCTTACGGCGGCTACATGATGAACTGGATCCAAGGTAACTGGAACGACGGTTTCAAGTGCTTAGTTAACCACGCGGGTCTGTTCGATATGCGTTCTATGTATTACGTGACCGAAGAAGTGTGGTTCGCAGAGCATGAGTTTGGTGGCACTTATTCAGATAACAAAGCGTTATATGAGAAGTTTAACCCAGTGAATTATGTTGAAAACTGGAAAACACCCATGCTGGTTATCCACGGTGAGAAGGACTTCCGCGTCCCTTATGGTCAAGGTTTAGCGGCATTCAGTTTTATGCAGCGCAAAGGGATCCCATCTGAGTTATTGATTTTCCCTGATGAAAACCATTGGATCTTAAAACCTGAAAACTTAGAGCAATGGTATGCTAATGTCTTCGGTTGGATGGATCGCTGGACTAAGCAATAACGACCAGTGCGTTTATGGGCTTTGCAGCGACGAAAGCCCATAGAAGCAAGGCTCGCCCTGATAGGATTATCATCGGCGAGTCATTTAATGCTCAACTGACAATCACAGTATTTTTAGTCTGTATTTAAACTAAGCGTTTTCTGACCAAATGTATTTTGATTAAGTGCCTTTTGATTCAGTATCTTAAAAAGCCAGACTTTGTTCTGGCTTTTTATTGTGTCATGAAATGTTTTTAATCAAGGAGTTAAGATGAAAATTCGAGCCGCAACCTTAACTGATATCCCTGAAATAAGCGTATTACTCACTCAATTAACCCAAGAATTTATCGCCCCAACTTGCACTGCTGAGGGCACTGCAATCTTAGTCAATGCCATGTCGATAGAGGCGATTGGTAGCTACTTTGCTATGGGTTATCAGTACCATGTCGCCATAACGGACTCAGGCCAACTCGCAGGCGTAGTGGGGATGAAGGCGAATAGCCACTTGTACCATCTTTTTGTCGCCTCCCATGCACAGGGGCAAGGCGTGGCGAGAATGCTGTGGGAACATGCCAAAGCTCAATGTTTAGCCCAAGGCAATCCGGGGGTGTTTACCGTGAACTCGGCGCTGAATGCGCAGGCTGTGTACTTAGGCTTTGGCTTTGTGCCTCTTGGACCCGAGCGAGAACGCGGCGGGATCCGTGATATTCCCATGCAGCTATTGCTTTAGGTTGACTGTATTCATTTATCATCCGAACACGAGCACTATCATTCGACTGAATAGTAATTCAACGAAAAAGCTTGAGCGAAAAGAGCTTGAACGAAAGCACTAGAGTGCAAAGAACTTGAATAAAAAGAACTTTACCGAATAGAACTAAAAATAGAGGAATTATGGCAAATTTAACATTTTATCCCATCGGCACCGTAGGCGAAAAATGGGGCGAGGCTGAAAAAGCTGCATGGCTTGCAAGCGCCAAAATCAAGCGTTCGTATCAGGACGATGTCGTGACGCCACTCAAGGCGATGGAAGCAAAGCTATCTACGCTTGGGTTTGGCATTGTGCAATATGGCGCCTTATCGATTAATGCCGATCGTTACCCATTATTTGCGGTAAAAAGCCAGCAGTTTGATCCACAAAAGCCAACCGTGCTCGTGACTGGTGGCGTGCACGGTTACGAAACCAGCGGTGTTCATGGTGCCTTGGCATTTTTAGCGGATAAGGCGGCTCATTATGTTGATCGCGTCAATCTTGTCATCGCCGTGTGCGTGAGTCCTTGGGGTTACGAAACCATCAACCGTTGGAACCCTAAGGCTATCGATCCTAATCGCTCATTTTATGCCAATAGTCCAGCGGAAGAATCGGCGGCCTTGATGGCCTTAGTCGCATCCGTAGAGCAAGATTTTGATGTGCATGTGGATTTACATGAAACCACTGATTCAGATGAATTAGAATTTCGTCCAGCGCTTTGCGCCCGTGATGGTAAAGAGTACGTCAAAGGAACTATCCCAGATGGTTTTTATGCTGTGGGTGATACCGAACATTCAATGGATGCTTTCCAAAAAGCCATTATTGATGGCGTGAGCAAAGTGACGCACATTGCTCCTGCCGATGAGAAAGGCGAGATCATTGGCTCGACTGTGGTGCAGCACGGGGTGATTAACTATCCGCTTAAGTCATTAGGGCTTTGCAGCAGTGTCACTGGCTGTATCTATAACACAACGACAGAAGTGTACCCAGATAGCCCAACGGCCACGCCTGCCGAATGTAATCTGGCGCAGGTTGCAGCCATCACCAGCGCCATTGATTATGTACTGGCACAGCGTTAGTCACAGTTTGTTGTGATGTTCAGCTTAGTGATCGTAAGTGAGTGATGCCCAGTTGAGTTAGCTGCTAGTGAAGTCATTTTGCGTGCGATCGATTAACGCATCGACTCCTTAATTAGGTCATCCACGGAACATCACGCAATAAAAAGCCCTCATTCGAGGGCTTCTTCATTTATGTCGCGCGGCTTTTATTAAGCACGAGCCTAGCATTGGCAGGCGATAACCTAGTTGTTGTCGCTATAGTCACGGCCATAATAGCTATCGAGGAACAGTTGTTTCAGCTCGTTAATCAATGGGTAACGTGGGTTGGCACCGGTACATTGATCATCGAACGCATCTTCGGCTAATTCATCTAACTTGGCGAGGAAGTCGGCTTCGTTGACACCGGCTTCTTGGATAGAAGCAGGAATGCCAATCGTCTTCTTGAGGTGTGTGATTTTCTCAAGCAATTTTTCGACTTTTTCTTCATCCGTCTTTCCGCCTAGTTTCAAGTGATCTGCGATGGCAGCATAACGGCACAGGGCTTTTGGCCTGTCGTATTGGCTAAAGGCCGCTTGCTTAGTGGGCAGATCCGTTGCGTTAAAGCGTATTACGTTGTTGATCAGCAGCGCATTGGCTAGGCCATGGGCGAGATGGAACTCGGCGCCCAGTTTGTGTGCCATTGAGTGGCAAATCCCAAGGAAAGCGTTAGCAAAGGCGATACCCGCAATAGTGGCGCCATTGTGGACCTTTTCACGGGCGACAGGTGATTGTGAGCCCAAGTTGTAGGCATCGGGTAAATATTTGCACAGTAAATCGAGGGCTTGCAGCGCTTGGCCATCACTGTACTCATTAGCCATCACGCTAACATAGGCTTCCAATGCATGGGTCACCGCATCTATGCCACCAAAGGCGGTGAGGGATTTAGGCATGTCCATCACAAGATTTGGATCAACAATCGCCATATTGGGCGTGAGTTGATAGTCGGCAATCGGGTATTTTTTACCTGTAATTTCGTCTGTCACTACCGCAAAAGGAGTGACTTCTGAGCCAGTACCTGAGGTGGTAGGAATTGCTACCATCATGGCTTTGGTGCCCATTTTAGGGAATTTGTAGATACGTTTACGAATGTCCATAAAACGCAGCGCCAAATCGGCAAAATCCACATCTGGATGCTCGTACATCACCCAAATAATCTTAGCCGCATCCATTGGTGAGCCGCCGCCGAGCGCAATTATCACATCGGGTTTAAAGCTTTGAGCGACCTTAGCGCCTTGACGGACTATGGCTAAGGTGGGGTCGGCTTCAACATCGTAAAAAATTTCGGTTTCAAGGCCTTGGGCTTTTAAAATCCGCATGGTTTCATCGCAATAACCGTGATTGAACAAAAATCTGTCTGTGATGATTAAGGCGCGTTTTTTATCGCTCAGTTCTTCGAGCGCGATGGGCAAACTACCGCGGCGGAAATAGATAGATGCAGGAAGCTTATGCCACAACATGTTTTCGGCCCTCTTAGCGACGGTTTTTTTATTGATTAGATGACTCGGGCCAACGTTTTCTGAAATCGAGTTGCCGCCCCAAGAACCACAGCCTAAAGTGAGCGAAGGTGCCAGTTTGAAGTTGTACAGATCGCCAATACCGCCCTGTGAAGCTGGGGTGTTGATCAAGATACGCGCCGTTTTCATTCTAAAACCAAAGGCATGTACACGTTCGGTTTGGGTATCTTGGTCGGTATAAAGCCCTGATGTGTGGCCAATGCCGCCGAGTGCGACTAAAGCTTCAGCTTTATCCATGGCATCGTTAAAGTCGATGGCGCGGTACATACCAAGCAGTGGTGATAATTTTTCATGGGCGAAGGCTTCGCTGTCGCAAATATCGGTGACTTCACCGATCAACACTTTGGTCCAGTGCGGCACTTCAAAGCCCGCCATTTGCGCGATACTGGCGGCGCTTTGGCCAACGATATCGGCATTTAAGCCACCATTTTTTAAAATGACCTGCTGCATCGCCGCGGCTTCATCCTTCGACAGCATATAGCCACCGTGGGTTGCGAAACGCTCTTTAACCTGCTCATAAATACTGTCGACCACAATTACCGCTTGCTCTGACGCACAAACCACACCGTTATCGAAGGTTTTTGACATGAGAATCGAACTGACTGCGCGTTTGATGTCGGCGGTTTCATCGATAACAATAGGCGTGTTACCCGCACCTACGCCAATAGCAGGTTTACCGGAAGAGTAGGCGGCTTTCACCATGCCAGGGCCACCCGTTGCGAGGATTAAATTCACCTTAGGGTGAGTCATTAATTGATTCGATAGTGCAACGCTGGGTTCATCAATCCAACCAATAATGTCTTTGGGCGCGCCCGCGGCTATGGCAGCATCAAGCACTAATTTTGCTGCAGTTGTGGTCGATATTTTGGCCCTAGGATGGGGCGAGAAGATGATTGCGTTACGGGTTTTAAGGCTGATTAAGGCTTTAAATATCGCGGTCGATGTGGGGTTCGTGGTGGGGACTATGCCACAGATAATGCCTACGGGTTCAGCAATGGTAATAGTACCGAAGGTGACATCTTCAGATAAAATTCCGCAGGTTTTTTCATCTTTATATTTGTTATAAATGTATTCGGAGGCAAAGTGGTTTTTAATTACTTTGTCTTCAACTACACCCATGCGGGTTTCTGCAGCGGCCATTTTGGCCAGCGAGATACGCGCATCGGCAGCGGCAAGGGCCGCTGCACGGAAAATTTTATCGACTTGCGCTTGGCTGAATGTTGCATACTCGGCTTGTGCTTTGGCCACTCGCTCGACCATGAGATCCAGTTCTTGTGCATTGGTCACTGTCATGATTAATACTCCTAAAAAGATTTAGTGAATCAAGGCATTCACTAAATCCTCTTTATGGTAGAAAATTACACCTAAAGCCGCGTTGAAAGTGTGATATCAACGACAATATCGTGCTTTTATGTAATAAAACTACACTTAGGGTGACTTGTTTGTTTAAAATTGCGCTGAAAATGCATCGGCTTCGATAACTAAATATTATTCGAAGTTGTGATTTAACCTCAAAAATCTCATTTTTCAGTCAATAGCGCTTGAGATACTATACTTGCCCTCAAGCTTATTTTGATGAAGACGGCGTGACACGCACATAAGGATAGTCCCTTGGAGTTAACTCTTTACGTTAAATTTTTTCTTGGCCTCGTTGCCATCATTAATCCGGTTGGCTTGTTGCCTGTGTTTGTGAGCTTAACCAGCCATCAAACGGAGGCTGAGCGGAATCACACGGGTAAAGTAGCGAACTTTGCGGTTGTGGTGATTCTCTTAGTCACGATTGTGGCGGGGCAGCACATTCTGAATATGTTCAGCATTTCGTTATCTGCCTTTAGAATTGCTGGTGGCAGCCTGATTGCCATTATTGCGATGTCAATGTTGCAAGGTAAGTTAGGTGAAGTGAAGCGTAACCAAGAGGAAGACCGCGAATCCTCGGCGATGGAATCTGTGGCGGTTGTGCCTTTGGCTTTGCCACTGATGGCGGGACCTGGCGCTATCAGTTCGGTGATTGTCTTTGCCGCTGAGCATAATTCATTGTCGAACATTATTGCGATGTTCATTACTGTGATAGTGTTTGGTTTAGTGAGTTTTGGCCTGTTTAGAATGGCATCTATCATTTATAAGATCCTCGGCAAAACGGGTATTAACGTGATTACCCGTCTTATGGGACTCTTGATGTTATCTATTGGTATCGAAGTCATTGCGGCTGGTGTGAAGGGATTATTCCCACAGCTTTTCAGTTAGAGTCATCTTCAGTCACAGTATTAAGTGTTCCTTTCTCTAGAAAAACGCATTGGAATTTTCAATGCGTTTTTTATTTCTATCTGATCCTTGTTTGACGTTTCTCAAGTTTGCTCTGCGATTAGCAAAATCTAAACAATTGATGGAATATGGGGGAAATCCTCGTTTATCAGGCTATTAGCTTGCGCAATTTCCATAAACCTTAGTCGTCCTACGGTTGATATTATGCTATACCTAGTGTTCGGTGTTTGGATCTAAAACTCAGTTTAAAAGGATATTTCTATGAAATGGCAATGGATTGGTAATCTCAGTCTAAAACAAAAATTATTAATGGTTGTCTTGCCTCCACTGTTAGCCTGTTTTTTATGTGGCACGCTTTACCTCATTGAAAAATATGAATATAGAAAAGATTTAACCTTAGTGGTGCAATTAAGCGAGCTAGCCGTCACCAACAGTAATTTAGTGCATGAGTTACAAAAAGAGCGCGGCATGAGTGCTGGATTTATTGGCTCAGCAGGAAAAGCGTTTGCGGGTAAAATACCTGATCAAAGACAATTAACGGATACGCAGCTCGGCCTCTATCAGCGTTTTATCACTGAGAATCATCTGCCGGAGATATTTGCCCCAAAACTTAGAGAGCTAAACGCTCAACTCGGGCGTTTAAATGCAATCCGCTCGCAGGTGGATAGTTTAAGTATCAGTGTCGCCGATGAAGTTGCCTATTACACTGAGTTAAATAAGTTATTACTGACAATAGTCGATGAAACCGCAAAAACGGGTGCGAATCAAGAAATCGCCATTAAAGCGACGGCTTTTAGTGCTTTTTTGCAATTAAAGGAAAGGGCGGGGATTGAAAGGGCGGTACTCAGCTCAACCTTTGGCCAAGCTGGATTTAAGCCTAAGGTTTATGCCAAATTTATCACTTTGGTTTCGGAGCAAAATACATATCAAGAGCGTTTTTTAGCGCTAGCAAATTCTGATTTATTATCCTCGTTTAACCGTTTACAGAGTTCAGCTGCAATGCATGACGTTGAGCTGTTACGTCAAATCGCATTCGAGCAAGATAATCAAAAAATCCTGCAACAAAGTCCCGAAGAGTGGTTCAGTAAATCGACGGCGCGGATTGAGCTATTACGTGAGTTTGAACAGCAAGTCTCGGCAGATTTACTTAATACCACCCATGAAAGATTAACCTTAGCGAATGAGAAAATGTTCTTAGTGCTCGCGACCTTAATCTCAGTATTGGCGATAGTATTGATATTGAGTCTATCTGTTATCCGTTATTTGCATGACAGTGTGCATCACTTATATTCGACCATCACGCAAGCCCGTAAACATTACGACTTAAGTGTGCGTCTGACTCACTCTAGCTCCGATGAATTCGGTGAACTCGCCATCGCCTTTAACGACATGATGAGTGATTTTGAAAAAGTGATCCTACATGTACGTTCCAGTGGCGCTAGATTGCAACAAGCTGTGGCGCAAATGGATCTCTGTACCCATGCCATGGAGCAAGATGTGATGGCGGGCCACAGTGAGGCAGAACAAGTGGCCTCCGCTATGACAGAAATGAGCGCAACAGTGGCCGAGATTGCCAGCAATGCAGTGCAGGCATCCGAAGCGTCTTCCGCTGCCAATATAGAGGCTAAAGAAGGCAACCTCGAAGTCGGCCGAACCAGCAAAGCGATCAAAGCGTTAGCCGACGATATTAGTGGAGCTTCTAAAGCCATTAACGATTTAGACCGTGAAATTCACGGCATAGTGGTAGTGCTTGAAGTGATCAGCAGTATTGCTGAGCAAACTAATTTACTCGCGCTTAATGCCGCCATTGAAGCTGCCCGCGCAGGGGAAATGGGCCGCGGTTTTGCTGTAGTTGCAGACGAAGTCCGAAGTTTAGCGCAGCGCTCACAAACCTCGACCTCTGACATTAAAAATATGACAGATAGATTGAAGGCGGGAGCGAGCATTGCAGTAAAAGCCATGGACAGAGGATTAGCTCAGGCTAATAGCAGTGTCCATGAAGCTGAACAGGCAGGTATCGAATTGAAACGTATTGTGGAGCAAGTAGACATTATTGACCGCATGAACGAGCAAATTGCTACAGCAACTCATGAGCAATCGGCGGTATCCGAAGACGTAAATCGTAATGCACTGAAGATCAGTGAGATTTACCTTAATACTCAAAGGATCTCCGATGAGCTTAGGGAGCTGACCAAAGCCCTGACGTTTGACGCGAATTCAATGTCAAAAGAAGTGCACAAATTTACCGTCAATTAACGGTATAAAACGGTGAAAAGATTCAAGAAATCACGTCGGTTTGTTTAGCAATTGTGCAACCGCCTGAAACTGAGTCTTTTTTACTTGACCCCCTTTAGGCTTTTGCGTACAGTACCGCTCCGTTAACGATGAAAGCCTCTCGGCAGGGCTATATAAAATCGTTAATGATTCTTGAACGTGAAAGATTAACCACGCTAACATAAATCGACATATGGTGAGGTGTCCGAGTGGCCGAAGGAGCACGCCTGGAAAGTGTGTATACGGTAACGTATCGAGGGTTCGACTCCCTCTCTCACCGCCAAATTCAAGTTTGAAGACGTCCTAGGGCGTCTTTTTTCTTATCTGTATTTTATAAAAATCAATAGCTTACCATCCTATATTGTTTAATACCATCCTACAGCATCCGAAATCTTTAGTAATGCCAAAAGTAATGCCAAGGAAATTTGGCAAATTTATGCATTACTTTTCACTTCAAAAAATACCCATTTTTTATGTCGTTTTTTTACTTGATTTTCTCGATTTTATAGCCCAGATTTAACTTGGCAATATCCTGATTTATCTGAATTTATTCAGTGATAAGTAATGCTTGATTTTAGAGTGCGAAATAATGCCAAAATCAAGCATTACTTTGGGGCTTAATTTGAGGGAGGAGAACGGTATGGGAAGAAGTACAAATAAGCTGACTGCAAAAGCGGTGCTCAATGCTAAAGCGGAAGCAAAGCCCTATAGATTGTCAGATGGTGGCAATCTCTATCTCTATGTGCGCACAGCAGGGAAAACATGGGAATTTCGATACATACGCCCCTCCACCAGCAAACCCACCTATTTTGGTTTAGGCTCATACCCTGACGTATCCTTAGCTGAGGCGAGAGATAAAGCACTAGAAGCGCGAAAACATTTGGCCGAAGGCATCGACCCCCAATTACTTAAAGTTGAAAACAAATTAAAAGCGGCAACAGAGAACGCTCAAACTCTCAAGCATATTGCACAAATGTGGATGGACTCAAAACAGGGAAGTATTAAGGCTAAAACCATTGAAGGTAATTGGCGCAAGCTTGAGCTGTATGCCTTCCCTAAGCTGGGGAGTATTGCGATTAGCAGACTCACGGCTCCTATAGCCATTGCCGCGCTCAAGCCCCTTGAACAGAAGGGGCATCTTGAAACGGTTAAACGTACCGCTCAGTTACTGAATGAAATCATGAACTATTCGGTTAACTCTGGTTACATTCATGCCAATCCGTTGTCAGGTATTCGAGAAGTTTTTAGAAAAAGCAAAGTGGAGCATCTGAAGGCATTAAAACCAGCAGAGCTAGCTGAGTTGTTGCAGACCATTGCAAACGCCAATTTATTGTTAACGACCCGGTGTTTGATTGAATGGCAATTGCACACAATGACCAGGCCAAATGAAGCGGCCGGAGCCCGTTGGGAAGAAATCGATTTTGATGCCAAGCTTTGGACTATTCCTGAATCACGCATGAAAATGAATCGTGAGCATATTATCCCGCTTACAGAGCATGCTCTCGCGATACTCGAAACTGTTAAGCCGATTAGTGAACAGAGCCAATTTGTCTTTCCATCATCTAAAGATCCTAAAAAGCACACAGATCCTGAAACCATCAACAAAGCATTAGGGCGAATGGGATTAAAGGGAAGAACAACGGGGCATGGTTTACGCTCACTGGCGAGTACTACCTTAAACGAGCAAGGCTTTGATGGTGATGTTATTGAGGCAGCGTTAGCCCATGTTGATAAAAACCAAATCCGCAGTGCCTATAATCGCACGACCTACCTAGAGCGACGGACCAAGTTAATGGAGTGGTGGAGCAACCATATTGCCACTGCAGCAGTTGGCTCTTTGTCAGTAACTGGCTTAAGAGATCTGAAAGTGGTTTAGAGAGGATTTAGGTTAGGCCAACACTCCGGTCATCCTCGTGGCTTTACTGTGATTTTATCCTTATTTTATCTAAGCAAAAGATTTGTCTCAAATTTTAGAATGAAATGGGATTTTGGTGCTATTTCTGCTATTAGTAGTAAAAATAGCAGGTTAATGTGGAGTGGTAGCTTCAATGGGTCGAATTATAGAGTTATCGAAAATAAAGTTAAACACAGATTTTACCAGTGTTTTGGTTTATCTATTTGAACAAAATAAACCTGTTTTAATTGAAGTTCCCGCTAACATAAATGTCTGGGTTACCTACAAAGGTGATAAAAGTTTATTCAGAAGAAATTTGCGCACAACCCGTGGCTTAAATGCTCATACTAGGTTTAAGGGTAAACCTAATGTCGTTAAACCAGTATTTGATGCTCACTTAATTAAACATGCTTCATATGTTCAGTTGAAAAAAGAAGATTTAAATGTGCTTTTAAAACAAAGGCGATGCAGCGTAAGAAATCCTCTCACTATCTTGTTTTTTGATTCAAATGGTGATATTGAAATTCTTGATGGAAAGGGATGTCAAACAGAATATTTACGCCAAAAACAAGGTTCGATGACTGAGTTTGATATGTTTTTTGCTAGAAATTCTATTGAAGTAGAATTTGTTTTTTCAGCTAAATCAGTAAATGAATGGAAGGAAAATAATTGCATTGAAAATGAGTTTAAAGATTTAAAGGCATCTGTTGATTCAGTATATGTGTATGAAATGGATGTTGTTAAATTTATTGTCGAAGATGTAGATAAAAAAACATCTATAAGCGATATACCAATAGATAGTCCTTACTATATTGATGACATGTTACGTAAACAATCAGACCTTGACGAATTATCTATCTTAGGTTTCCGTTATTATTGGGGGAAAACAGCTAAGCTACCTAAAGCTAAAGGATTGGTAGAGTTGATTATGAATCAACTCGGTTATGCTCAAAAAAAGGCAGAAGCGGCGGCTTTTTTTCTCAACCCTAATCCTGATGGTCGATGCGGTAAAACTAAATCGATTGCAGATGGTTGCCAGTTTCCATACTTAACTCACTGCCTCGAGCATTTTTGGCATCATAAGCAGGCTTACGATAAAAATATAACATCTGAAATACAAAAGTTTTTAGAGGGATCAGAGGGAGAAGGCTTTTCGAGTGATAATGCTAAATATGCTGAATTAATTTTAAGACCGAGAGAATTTCTTAGGGCACCAAAAAAACGCATATAATACAATTAATAATGCATTTTAGGTGAGCTAGGGGGACCGTTTTTACCCCGTTTATTCATGCTTGATAACCATCTAATCTCAGGGTTGTAGACGTTTATTCACAACTCTGAGGACGATTATGAACACAACTCTCACAAGCAATTCCATTATTAGACTGAAGACCTTGGTTCAGCTTACAGGGCTTTCGCGTTCAACTATCTACGATAAACTCAATCCCAAATCCCCCAGGTTTGATCCACTTTTTCCTCGAAAAGTTTGCCTTGGCGCTCGTGCCGTTGGCTGGTACATGCAAGAAGTCGAACAGTGGCTACAAGGTAGAAGATTTTACTGACCTTAAGAGTGATTAACTTATTAAATAAAGGTGGATTATGAATAGTTATTATTACCAGAAATTATTTCCAATCTCCTACGGTTATGTTCCAAATCTAACCGTCGCTCCTAAGATGGAGAAAGCGTTTGAAGAAGTAAGAGCATTGCTGCAAGCACCCGATGGTATGATCTTGGCTTGTCAGTTAACGTCGATGGCAACAGCCATGCAAGGGGTGTTCAATGTTGAAATACCTACTCGGAAAATCGCTCCCGTATCACTCATGGTAATGACCATAGCACAATCGGGTGAACGTAAATCGACCGTTGATAACTTGTTCATGGGAGAGATTAAAAGTATTGAAAAAGAACAAGAGGCTGTTTATCAGAAAATTTTAAAAGAGTACAACATTCAGATGGATATACATAAGGCAAAAAAAGCAAAATTAAAAAAGACTATTACGCTGGATAATGCTGAAAATGAAGAGACGACCCAGCAATTGGTAGCATTATCTGAACAAGAACCTACAAAACCTCGAGCCCCTAGAGTGATATATGAGGATACCACCAGTGAAGCGTTACTTGATGGTTTAAAAAATGATCTGCCTAATGTTTTTTTCGGCTCCAGTGAAGGAGATCTAATATTTAAAAGTAGGGTTATGAGCAACGCTGCTAATTTTAACCCGATGTGGAGTGGTGATGATATGACGGTAAATCGAAAAACCTCACCATCATTTAAATTAAACGATATTCGACTATCGATGCATATCATGGTGCAACCAGATACGTTACAGAACTTTTTGAATAAGTCTAACGTTAATGTCCGTGATAATGGATTTCTATCTCGGATGTTGATCTGCGAGCCACTTTCTACCTGTGGTTTTCGCCAAGCTAATGGTCATCGGCATTCCCGTGAGGGTATCGAAGAGTTTAATTGCAGGATTAGACAACTACTCGAGCAGTCTTTGGGATTAGTTGATTATTGGCATCGGAAAAAGGTGGTTTTTTCTTCGGCAGCTGAAAAAATCTGGTGGAATATTTATAATGACATCGAAACTAAAATGGCTCCCGGGGGCATGTATGCATGTGCAAGAGACCATGCATCCAAGTTATCAGAGAACATTGCCAGAGTTGCCGCCTTGATCCATTGTTTTGAACATCCAGACGATTTTGAAATATCTTCACAATCTTTGTGGTTAGCCGTTGAGTTGTTAAGTTATTTCTCAAGAGATTTTATGCGAGTCTTTTGCCCTCCGCCTAAATATGTACTGGATTCACAGGAGCTGATCGCATGGTTTCAGCCATTTACCGCTTCGGGAATAAGATATATAAGAAAGAATTATATTTTACAATATGGTCCAAACTGTATTCGTAAAAAAGCCGACTTACAATCTGCATTAGATTATTTAAAGCAAAGCAACCCAATGGCTGAAGTTTTTATAGGTAAGACTAGAGTAATGGACTTATTTTGCAATCAAGAACCTGACAATGCTCAACTAGCTGAAAATCTGGCGCGCTATTTATGAGTGTTACTTTTTAATCGACATAAGTGCTTAACGTTTATGGTTTGTTTCTCAAGATTTATTTTTTCTCATAGTATGCATATTAATTCAGAGTGGTGATAAATATTTTTGCAGTGAACTTTATTATCTAAATTTAAAATATCGCTTGAGTTTGGTTGGTTTTCGGTAGTTTTAATTTAGGGTTTTAATAGTATTATATCTGTGTTTTATATGTTTCTTGCTTAATATTTTTAATTTGGTTGTCTGGTGTATTACTTGGTTGTTTTGTATTCATCAAAATTAGTGTGTTAATTTTGAGTGGTTAACTACACCCTTTAAATAATGATGGGAGAGTGAGTTATGGATAGTATTATCAATAGGAATTTAACGGTGCTAACAACACCTCGATATGATGGATTGCAAACACTTTATTTTAAGAATGGTGCTATTGAAGAATATCTGAATAAAATTTCAAAGGTTATAAATGGCGTGGTTATGGAGTATTCAAAGGTGTTTGCGATAAGAGTTGATCTACGATTTCCTGATACGTTTGAATCGAGTGATACAGCAGTGATCACCCGTTTCTTCGAATCATTAAAAGCCCAGTTAAAAGCGGATTATCAGGCGAAACTACGAAACACAACTGACGGTCAGGTTCATGCTAGTGAGTTATTTTACATTTGGGTTAAAGAGATGAGTGGAAGGGATAAGTGTCATTACCATGTCTGTTTGTTCTTCAATGGCCATGCGTATAAAAGTTTAGGGAAATTTGAATTGGGTCGGGCTAATATGTATAACAGAATACACAAAGCTTGGGCGAGTGCACTAAGGTTAGATATTTTCAATGCTCAAGGGTTGATCCATTTCCCAGAAAATGCTCAATATTTACTGTGTCGTAACCAAGCTGATTTCACTTACATTTACCAAGACTTGTTTAAAAGATTAAGTTATTTTGCTAAAACAGACACGAAAATTTATGGGAATGGTAATCACAACTTTGGTTGTAGTCGCTTATCAGCATGATTACCGAGTGATTCGCTTACTAAATGAGGTTGCTGGTGGAGTGAGTAAAAATAAAGGAGTGATGAGCAAGGGATTAAGCTCCCTTGCTTTAGCGTTCATATAGAGCAATGGCATTTTCACCCTGGCAGACTTGAGACATAGTCCACTAGAACACTCCGTAGCGCAGCCAGATCAATATCCGGCTTCTTTTTGGTGGCGGATACACAATACGGTCAATCGTTCGCCGCCATCATACTGGTACATTGCCAGATAACCGGTGTCACCAAAGTCGATAAGCAGTTCCCTAAAACAATAGTCATTGCCATAGATAGGACGACCACTTTCGGAATTACAATAAACTAGCTAACGAAGACGGTCACTTGTTGTGAATTTTTTGACATGCCTTGATATGAAGCCTGCTAAAATAATAGATGGTTTAAACGAAACAACCGATAGAGGCAGGGAGTAAAGCAATGACGATAAACTATCGAGCTATTCATACTCGCAGTCCATGGCGAAAAGCACGACATTCATCGGTAGAAATGGCTATTAAAGGCCCTGATGGAGCCTTAAACTTGTTGAGAAGAAAAGGGCGTGTCGGAAAAAATGGGATGATTATGGTTCCGTGTCATGCGTCTTTGTGTGGGAATCTGGTGAAGATTCGGGGTATGCATTTAGGCTGAAAGCTACGTCAACGACAGATGTTGAAGGTGTGATAATTCCAATAGATAAATTGTTGGCCCATGAACAAACGAGTAGCTGTAGTCAGGTAGATATTGATAGGTATTTTTCGAGTCCAGAATTTACAAAATTTATGTGACGTTACTTATATGTTATTTAGTTAGCAAAGGAGTGTATATGGATAACAGTAAACTAATCAAAATATCTAACGAAAGTGCTGCAAAGGCTTTTATACGAGGAGAGTTTAGACGGCTCAGGGAGCTTTTTAATTCGGTGAATGATAAGCATAATTTAGCGTTTGAAAGAAAAAATAAAACATTGAAAAATTTTTATCAACTACAACTTGATATCAATCGAGAATCTTTGTCTGAGTTATTGATTGAACATAAAACTTTTAACAAGGGAAAAACCGCAGAGCTAACAGAATATATATATGTTGGCGCCACGGCTATTGACATAGAAGGTTATAAATATACAAAAGATGAACATTTTTATCCACTTTGCTCCCACGTAGTGGATAAAAAACGGCCTATGCGAAATGATGGATATTGTATCAGAGCATTAGTGTATATATCTGAGCATGCAATGGCAAGAATGATTACTCGTAATAGTAAACAGAGCATTAAAGTCGTTGTTGATACGGTAGCAGGTATATTTAATGAGAATACAATTAGAATGATTTACTCAGATGCCGATGTGAAATTTGAAGATTTTGTTGTGGTTACAAGAAATTGCTATATACCTTTTGTTCGTCAAGAAAACTCAGGCATTCCAATAATGAAAACATGGGTACCGGAGGAACATTGGGATGATAAAAATTACATGAAATTATCGAATTTAGCACATTCATTGACTGCAGGTGAAATTAGGGTTTTTGAGACTAGTGTATTTAACTCGGAAGTCTATCTATCTCCTAATTGATAGTGGAGTGAGCTGCAGATATATTATGGCGATTATTTTAGTATTGGACAGGCCTTTTTTATCATCAGTGATACAGTCTAAATTTAAAAGGTAAAGCGGTCAGTTAATTCATCGAGCGTCAGGCTTAAATACGAAGAGCTAAAGGTCAGCGTTCTAAATCAGCTAACGCAGTGGCAGTGAAGACTATTTGTGGCAGGTAGGGGTAGCCTTTTCATTTTCACTTCCCCAGGACTCCAGCCAACTCAACACTTCGTCACCGGTGACATGCAAGCCTGATGTCTGGTGTTCTTCCCATGTGCGTAACGCTTCTTGCTGCAGTGCCTCGCGTTTCTCTTCTCTCTCAACGTATTCACGGATCGCTTCACGCATCATCCAGTGTGATGAACGTTTACGCGTTTCAGCTAAATGCTCGACTCTGGCTTTAATATCGGCATCTAATTTAACCGACACGGGTTTGATTGTGCTCATCTGTTACTCTATAGGTAATGCTTAGTACTACTAGGTAATACCTTAGCATAACGTGGTACAAAAAAATAATGATTACACGGTTTACTCGTCAGCTCGAGCAACGCAATAAAGCTCAAGGATGATAGAAGATAGTTTGTATCGCTTAACTGGGCATAAATGGTGCTTCAGTATAAGGCTAATCTTTAGCGTTAACGCACTGAGCGTAATCGCAATAGGAGTGAAAACGATAGCGGTAAGTGATGCCGCTTCGTTTAGAGGGGTTGGCTAATGGGTGACTGAGTACTCTCAATATTGCAGGTGAAGCATCATGACCTTAACCAATGCCATGCATCGGCTATCAGCTCAGCACCGGCTTTTACGCCATTGATGCCCACTTCTGCTGTCGTCAGCACGGTGTTTAAGCCGGTTTCTACACTGCCCGTGACGAGCTTGATCCCAGCATCAGTTATTTCTCCTTGACGTAAGCAAGCATAACTTTCACCTAGAGTTTGGCTGGTGCCTTTTAGTAGGCATTCGGCAGGTTTAGCGACAAGATCTCCAGGTGTCCCTAGTAGTGTGTTGACGTTGTCGGGTAGCCCTAGGTATTCACCGGTCATTTTGATGGCAGTAGAGGCTAACACGACGTTTGCGACAGTCCCCGTGGCAAGCTTTGACACGCTCCTCCCCAGTAAGCCTGCTCTGGCGGAGCCTTGCAGCGCAATGTGGGTGAGATTACTGACTTGATTGGAGGTGCTACTTCCCGCTAAGCATTCATTGACGAAGTGCTCGCAATTATTGGTAGCAACGCCGTATGGGCTGTGACCCAGTTGACTGCGCGCTAGCTCAATGGCCTGATAGGGAAACAGCGTGGACTTTTTCACTCTGATACTGTGGCCACCAGCAAATTGTTGCAGATCGATTTCTTCGATGATGCCCTGTTTAGATAAGTGAATAACATTGCCATGGCCAACATAAAGGCCATGGTGTTCGGTTAAGCCAAGCGGATCAATATTGGTGACCAGATGATCACCGGGTTGAAATGTATACATGGTATGTACTCCAAGAAAAACAACGCAGATAACTTTAGGTCGCATCTGCTAATGGGTTGAATAGGGCGTGCTGATTGACCTCAGATCTCCAACTCGACAAAGTCTTTATCGATTTGCTGTTGAGTGATGCCGATATAACGCAGGGTGACCGCTTCCGATTGATGCCGCAGCATGCGCATCACCCGGCCAATGTCTTTGCATGCTTGATACAGGTGATACCCCCGGGTTTTACGCATCGAATGGGTGCCCAGGGCTAACTTGATATCGTCACCGACAAAGGCAAACGCTTTGGCGACTGCACGCCGTGTCAGCGGTTTCGCGGGGGCCTGCCGGTCTTTGGCCTGGCTCGAGCGGTGGGATTGAAATAGGTAAATATGCTCGGGATGACGCTGGTGGATCTCCTCAATCAACGCCAGTGTCTTCGGGTTGAGTTTGATGCTGGCGCGTTTACCGGTCTTTTGCTCAATGATATTTAAGCGGTCGCCGTCGATATCGCTGAACTTGATCGCCAGTAAGTCAGAGATCCTAAGGGCCAGGTTAAGGCCTATATTCCAGACATCCGCCATCTGCTGACCAAAGTGACGTTCGAGCAGGTAACTGATAAGCTTGATGGTGTCGCGGTTCTTGACCGCCTCGACTTCGTTCATGCTTGGTTCCCTCAATTGGCTATGTGATGAATGTGGGCACCAGCACATCGCAAACCCGCATCGGGCCTGCGTTGCTTGGTTCCCAAAATACCTTTGTGGGCACCAAGTTCAGTCGGCGCTGACTTGAACCAGGTACACCTCCATCTCGATGTAGTTACAGAAGTTCTCCAGTAACAGTCGTACTAGGCTGTCGGCGTGTTCCAGGTAGCAACGGCCAAAGAAGCTGTTGTAGACCTGCTTCTCCTGAAACAGCACTTCCATTTCTTTCTCAAGCTCAGGGAAGGGCCCGCCGCAGTAAGCAAAGTCGGTGAAGTAATTGAGATACCAGCAATCCCCCTGACGGTAGAGGTTGATCTCCACTGGGTGATAACCACCTCTCTGTGCACTGTAGTCGGGATCGCGGTAGTTTAGGGTGACGATGTTGAAACTCGGGTTATTGAGTGCGGCCAGTTGCCGTTCTAACAACTCATAAAAAGGCTCTGGCAGTGGCAGGATGGTTTCGCGATGTATTTTCATGGTGGACTCCAAAACAAAAAGCCCGCTAACGACGGGCGTTGCAGGCGGGGTAGGTTGTTGTTAACGACAGAGGCTTGACGTAATCACTTAGGGTAACAAGGGCGCGGGTGTGATGTGCTTGGCCCGTTGATTGCGATAGGGCAGAAACAGGTCGATATGGTTAGGATGCTTGCGCGAAATGAGGGCGAGGCAGGTTAATCCATACTCACCTGCACCTGGTAGGCTTCCATCTGGTAGTAACTGACAAAGTTATCGCTAAACAACTTAATCAGCCCCTGTGATTCCCGCTCAGTAATCCAGCCACTAAACAGGCTATAGACCTGCTTGCTGTTAAAGCAGATATCGATGTCTTTAACCAGTTCAGGGAAGGGATGGCCACGAAAAGCAAAGTCGGTGACGTAGACGAAACGCCAGTGATCTTGCTGTTTCTCAAGCCGCACTTCGACGGGATGAAAGCCACCGGCTTCGGCGCTGTAATCTGGATCGCGAAAATTAAGGGTGATGGCGTTGGCGTCTTTTGGTGTGACTTCAGCCAGTTCCTTTTCGATCACTTGGTAAAAACGATCAGGCATCGTTGGCAGTTGATTACGTTTGATGGTTAATGTCATGGGATATTCCTTCTTTGATTTACGTGCATATGCAAAAGCCAAGGCGCAGTCACGCCTTGGCTTTTGCTGTCTATGGGGTTTGGTTAATAAAAGAGTTGTTGGTCGAGCGGTTTAATGTGAGTCGCTAAGGGCTGCTTGCTAAGGCTTTTGAGCTGGGAGATTAAAGTTTGGTAGTTATGTTTAACGAGATTGGTACTGGCTTACGATAATGAACGGGTTATCGAGTGAGGGCGAGGTTGCTGGTGGTCAGTGGCTTAGCTTTGGTTTAGTTTCGGTTTGATAAATCGCAATATACAAATAGCCATGGCTGCCTAATGTGTCGGCCTCACAGGTAAAGCCGGCGTGCTCAATGTTGACGCAGTGCTGCTCAGTGGCATCAATATCGCCGGTGGCCACCAGCCGTTCAAGCTGTTTAACCATGGTCGGAAAGGCCTCGACAAATTGTTGTTTAATTGCTGGTGGAAATTCACCGACAAAGCTTGCGCGGTCATGGAGATAATCCAAGTGCAGACCACGTAAAATCAGTCTTGCACCAAAGCGGGGAGACACTTTACGAGGTAAGCCCCAGGCGTGCTCGATATCAAAAAGTTTAAGAGTTGTCATAGTGACCTCAATGGTTGAAAAGAACTTTAGGGAGTAGGGTGCTCGTTAGCTGACTAGCGAGATCAGTGATAAATACCAGTGCTAATAAGAGCGGTTAATACAGCCGACTAGTGGAGTGGGTGATGACAGGTAACGTTCTTTAGGTGTGTACGCTCCAATTCGGTTGCTCGTTGCTGCCATGGTTGAAGTACACACCGTTGATCACACGCTGCCATTCACCTGTTGGCACACCATAACTATCACAGGGGCAAACATAGCGGCAAAAGCTGATCTCCCTGGGCAAGTGCTCAACCACATCACGGTGAAAAACAAATAATACGGTTTTATGTAGCTCGCGGTGTGGTGCAACGACTGGCTTGCCAATCACTTGGCCCATGGCATTTAGCGGGCGTACAAACATCGGCAAAATTAGCTCAACCGCTAAGCGGTTACGCAGTTCAGGAAAAGCAGCGCAGGCTTCGGCAACACAGGCCTGTGAAAAACTATCGGTAAATTCAATCATGATGGACTCCTTGATTTGGCGTGGCAGGTTTAAACGCTGGCTAGAGTAAGCCGCGCTCAGCAAAGGACACTGGCGTGCGGCCCACCACGATATGGTCAAGCACGCGCACATCGATAAGGGCTAGTGCGTCGATTAACCGTTGAGTGATGTTCTTATCTGCAGCCGAAGGTTCAGACTCGCCGGAGGGATGGTTATGGGCAAAAATCACTGCCGCCGCATTGACGGCCAATACCACCTTAACCACCTCCCGTGGATAAACACTGGCAGCATCTAAAGTGCCAAAGAACAGCTCTTTAAACTCCAATAATTGATGCTGATTATCGAGCAGCATCACCGCAAACACCTCCCGCTCATAACCACCGAGTTTGTAAGTTAAAAAATCCTTAGTGGCTTGTGGATTGGTATAGGCGTCCTTCTTCACATAGCGTTCGGCAATAATATTGGCGGCAGAAGCGAGGACCTCTTCGGCAGTTTGCGGCCACTGGTTGATCGGCTGGTCTATCGAGTCGTTAGGTTCAGCTTTGGTGGGTATCGCTTTTGTTGACATATCAGGCTCCTTTAAAGCGTTAATGGGCTTATGCACAGGAGTGATATATATCTGAAATGATTTCGAGATTGGAGTACTGCGGGATATTACTTGATGCGCAGTAGCTTAGGTACATCATGAGATTGAAGAGAGGAATTAGAACTAATGAATGAACGTGATGACGAATAGGTGACTCAGTTCCGCGAGCTTCGGTGTCTATGCAATTTGGTTTGAAGATTCATTGTCGGATTCGACACTTTTGGAAATCTCGCTAATTAAATGTGTCTAGGAAATCTGTGGTGATTTGGCATATATCCCTGTTCTATTGGAGCGTTCGTTTTTTGACTGTAAAACCACTGTTTAAAAAAACATCTTTACATGTCTAATAAGTAAGCATTAATCTATAGTCTAAAAACGTATACACGATAATAATGGGGACAGATTGGACTTAACACCTCAACTATTACAACGATTCAAATGTATAGAGCTACTTTCCTTTTGGGAAGGTGGCGTAAATGCGACTCGACTATCTCGAATTTTTTCCATTGGGTCGAATGTAATTAACGCTGCACTTGTCAGGTACCGAAAGCTACATCCATTTAATCTGGCTTATAACGGGAAAGATCCAGAAAAGCTCTTTGTCATTACCTCTGAGTTTGTGCCGCAGTATATTTCGGGAAGTTGGGAGGAATACGTAAAGGAAATACTCCTAGTTAGTACAGAGCACACTTCACAGACTTATTCTTCGAATGCATTCTTCGTTGCTCCACCAGCCGTTACGCAAGTATCACATGAAACGACATCCATATTGCTCAAAGCAATCCGCACTCATCGCGACGTAAAGATATTTTACAGAAGCCGTTCTGAACCTAAAGGTCAAACAAGGCGGATTACCCCGCATGCTATTGCCTCGGATGGCATCCGATGGCATTGCCGAGCGTATTGCCATTTGAGATATCGATTTTCGGACTTCAATCTGTGTCGTATCGAATCCATCACATTAGGTGAGCGGGCCGAGATAGATACCACAGACGATAGTGCTTGGCATACTGAAGTTGAAGTCACAGTTGAGGCGCACCCAAAGCTAGACCCGGCAGTTCGTGAATTGGTGCTAAGTGATTATGGCCAATCTGGTACATTTACATTTAAAGTTCGTGGGGCCATGCTCGACTACACATTGCAGTATTATCGGATAGGGAAAGACCAAGCGAAGACATCACCGCTGGAAAACCCATTGATAGTGCAAAATTACCATGAAATTGAACTGTACCTATTCAAGGATGAATAAATTATGAACTTGTATGGTTATTTGGATGCCATCGCTAGAAACAAGCCCGTTAATGGCCCTCGTTTTAAGCATATGCTCGAAGCTCAGGGTGTTAGTTTAGAGGCCCTTGGTAAATTACGTCACATAAAGGGCGACACCTATAAAGTAGATGTAATAAACGGTTCCCTGTTCAATATACTGCTGCTTCAATTTAAGCCACCAGTAAACCGCGTAGAAGCGGCCGTAAAAGGTAATTCACATAGAGTCGGTACAACGACGTCGTATTTGTTTGCAAAGCGCCCTAATCGTGAATTAGTTGCCATAGCGTGTGCGCCCGATTCTGATTATAGTCAAAATCACCAATTTAGTGACTGTACCGATGCGGTCCTTATCGAAAACAGTGAGTGTTTTACTTACGCTGACGACTTCCTACGGGCTATGGGGTTAGACAACACCAAGCCTGCAGTGGTTATTTGGCCTCAAGGCAAGGGCGTTACCCACTCCGAAACTTTGAGATTCTTGGCCAATAACTTTGAATCTGTTTACTACTGTCCTGATTACGACCTTGAGGGGATCAGGATATTTCTAACGCTCAAATCCGCCCTTGGTAACAAAGTAAAATTTGTACTGCCAGATGAGCTTTTATCGCACCCACAAAGATACCTGCCAGGTGCATCGACCATTGGAACATCTCCGCCGAAATCTCAAGAAGATCTTTTCACTGCTCACAGCTTATGCGTTGAAGCCGGTTTAGATGATATGGCCAATTTTTTCACAAAAAACCTTAGTTTCGTCGAGCAAGAAGTTTTCTTAAACGGGATGGTAAAAGCATGAATAACTTGTTTGTAGTCAAACCCACTAAACTCATTGCCGTAGACTCTGCATCCATCGCTTATATCGAAGTCCCTATCGACGAAACGATTATTCTTCTTGGCACTGGCAACTGGGGCAAAAGCAGCTTGATTAATGCAATGCGCTTTTTCTTGCTCCCCGAAACGACGTTGGCCAACTGCGCTACTAAGTTTGCGTTTCTCTCTTCAAAGGACACTAGCCAGAAGGGTGCTTACTACAGCAAAGATGAAGTTCGGGATCATTACTTCCCATCTGAACATAGCAGATTAATTCTTGAAGTTGAACATCGGTTGAGTGATGGCACCCGTCGCCGACATTGTCAGATAATTGCTGGTGGTAATGACTACCAAATCAATCGTTATTTCATCAATCAGCCGTATGATGATATTCAGCATCTGTTTTGGGATAAAACGGACGAAGGGGCAGGCGAACGGCCGAAAAACATCTCAGGCAGAAACCTACTTTCAGCACTAAAAGAAGTGGACCGTTCAGCAATCCAAGTTAAACAAACAGAAAGCCTGAACCGCCACCTATATGACGCTGGGAACTTCATGAACAAGCATGAACCGTGTTACGTCATATTTCCTTTGAAAGACCTCTCCGATACAGCCGTTGAGTCTGTACGTTCGCTGGTTAAACTTATCTTCAACCAAGATAGCCACTCGATAACTATGATGACGGGTGCCGCGGTCAATCAGCGCAATCAAAACAACGATAATAAATTCATGGTTGATGTACAGAAGTTAATTCACGAGCACACTGACATCGAAAATAAAAAGCAACATATCAGGCATCTCAAAAGCCTTAAACCGGAGTTCGAAGCGCTAAAATCCAAGTACCAAGAACTGAGAACAGAGCATGAGCTGGACATATCTTTGGCAAGGCTGATCATTGAGCAGCGTGCAGGGGCTGAGCTAAGCAACCGTTCTCTATCATCGGTAATAAGTGAAATGACTCCGCGCCAAAGCCACCTCCGAGAGTATGTGGAGATGAAATCTCAGCGAGAAGGTGAAATCAGGATTAATGATGCCCTTATTGATGGTGCAAATACGGATTTAGAAAAAATAAAAAAGCGAATAAAACACGCTGAAGACTATCTACTTCGCTATCCAAGTTTAGATGCGGATACCGTTAAAGTGATAATTGAAGAGGAACTTCTGCAACACCGGGAGGATCTTCAAATCATCATCGATGTCGACACTCGAAATAGAAAAGTCAGAGATATTAAAGAGAAAATTGAAGCAAGAGAATCATCGTTAAAAATACTGATTGAGAAGCGAGATAACTTCGGGTTTAGCTTAGTGTCGCAACTGCCCGATGAGCAGCTTGAACTACTAATGACCCTTAATCCGAAGTTATTTGATGCTAACCCTCTCAGAACTCTCTCAGAATCGGAGTTGAAAGCTTTCGATTCGATGTATGGGTTGTTTACCCCTCTGGATAACGGCTTTAAGTTCTTCAACGTCGATCTGCTTCACTCTGCCTTATTTCTGTCAGAGCAAGATAGCCTTCAGGACCGTATTGATAACGAGAGCCAACAGATTGAAGAACTCAAAGACAAGCTCTATGACCTCTGCCGCCAGAACGACAAACAGACATTACATGATCTATCTCAGATTAAGCGCTTGGAACAAAACATTGAAAGTGCTGAGCGAGAGCTTAAATCAGTCAAACGCCTAGATTCAGACCGGGAGGCTCTAACTGAAACCAATGAGAAAATTTCTAACTACATGCAGAAAAATGAAAAGCTGACTACCCAATTATCTGAAGTGATAAAAAGTATTGAGCATCAAAAAAGTGAATTAGCAAAACATCAAGTTGCTAAGGAGAAGGTGGAAGCCTCTTGTGCAAAATTTGAACGTGCGCTTGAGATGATCAATGCGTTTCTACCTCGGTACCCAAGAGTTGAAAAAATCATTGAGCTATCCTCACCAGAAATTGACCCCGACATCGCTGCCATTGAGCCAGCAGAAATCAGTCAAATTGAAAGCATGAGAACTGCTATTGAGAAAGCCAAAGAAGCAAGGGATTTTGTTATAAAAGCGCTGGTGAACATGTGCGCCCAGAGAGTAATTGAAGATACTCAAGGCATTTTGAAAGGAGAACAAGAAACAACGACCTCAGCAATTCACAACACTTTCACTGAGCTAGAAACCTTATTTAATCTGTTGGAAGACAACGAAGACCAATTACGGCGCGATACGGAGATCCACAATAAATATATCCGCAATCGATTAGATAGAATGAAACTTGCCAAGGAAACTATTCAGTCCACTGTCGACGGGATTAATCAGGAGCTGGCCGAAGCATCAATCAATGATTTAGAGGGTGTAAGACTAAGTGTTGTGCTCAACGGCCCATTTGAGGACCTAGTTAAATCTTGGATTGAGTTTGACGACTTGGACCCAAATAACTCTTTGCCAACATCTTGGTACAATCGATTGCAGGAGTTTATGTCATCTGAAGCTGTAACCCTAGACGGAAAACTTCTGATAGATAACCTGATCATGTCTGCAGGTTATGAGAGTAAAAAGCTTGGAAATCTGTGGGAAAAGAAAACCCAGTCAACCTCCACACAGCTTCTGACGTCAATCCATTTCTGCAAGATATTTCTCAATAGACTCACGCCATCAGCTTATACGTTAGCATTGCCACTTATCATGGATGAATGTGGTCAGGTGTCTTCAGAGCAATTCAGACCGATTATCGACCTTCTGTACGAAGATGATCAAAGCATAATTGGGATTACCACTCATGGTAAAAGTGGCGGCATGATTGCTGAATTCGGTAACTTCCAAATTTTAGATGAGATGACATCCGGCAAACCATATCATCCAAGTAGAGCTAAGGTCAGTTTCCCCCGAGTCCAAGAATACTTGAGGCGAGTGATCCATACGACACAAGATGAATTGGGGTTCTAGTATGTCCGAAGTTAAAAAGCAATTTGGCTGCGTAGAGACAATCCAAAAATTATTAGTATATCGAGACGTATTGTTTGATGTAATCAGGTACATGGATGTCAATCGAACATCATCTATACCCGAGTTCGAGTTCCAAAAGTATGTACTTCGGATGCCCGCGTCGAGCATAAAAGAAGTAGCAAAGGAACTCTTAGCTGTGTTCGACATCGAGAACCTAAAGCAATCAAGAATATTAACCGATCAGAAAATGCTCGATGGTCATTCCGTGATTATGTTTAACCCTCATGTGATTGGCCTATTTCGTCTCTGTGAAACCAGCTTAATCCGTTCTCTGAATGTACAAGCGCTTAACAACGCGATGAGTCCGATTTGGGCAATGATGAAGTCTCATACTGAAGGAAAGTTATCCTTAGTGAAGGGCAGTGAAGACTATAAAGAATGGACAGATGAGCTAATTAACCATCTAAGTGACCTTATCGGCAGGATCAAATCTAACATCGACAAGCTTCAAAACATGAGCATGTTGATTGAACAACAGGCTTGTTCATCTACTGAGATAACGCGACAATTTGAACTTAAGAAAGAAATATTTAAACGCGCATCTTCGATATATCGTCGTGAGATAAAACCTCTTGTGACCTTTCTTGGCCGGCACGCAAATTATGACCAGGGGAGCGGGATAACAAAGTGCCTAGAGTTGTTTGCGTCGATATTCAAATCAATCGACGATAGTGTGCTCGCGGATATGATGCTGACCTACCATGTTCAGTTTTGCGATATGCATACTCCGATTAAGCAAATCGCTGATGAAATAAGCGTTTTCCTCAAGAAGAGCCGTGAGGCGTTAATTGAACAGTCAGGTATTGAGAAGGCATTTGCTGATATTGAAGCTGCATATCAACAAACGCTTTCCACGGATATGCGAAACAAGTACATCGATTTGCGCAAACTTAAACAACTTTCAATGCCTACCCGTTTGCCTGCAATAAACAAGCCAATGTCTTTACGCATCGATAAGGAACCATCTTACCTTAACAACGTATTCATTGAGATTGAGCAAAGAGCACATCGAAGCAATGAATTTTTAGATGGCGAGATCCTATTGTCCGAGTTAATCGATAGAAAGAATGTTTTGGAGATACAGCATTCACTGGCGGTACATAAATGGTCAAAGAACCATCACTGGCCACTAGAGGAAGATTGCCTTCAGATTGCTCTGAATGAAGTTTCAAAGCATGTTCCAGATTTCAAAATGCCGGATCTGCTTGAAGTGCTTTCAAGCCTCCAATCTGATCCTAGGTTCAAAATTCTCGTTACCAACGAGTTCAAGACCGTTTCCGACAACGAATACAAAATTAACTACCGAGTAAGGCAATTGTCACTCGTGAATTAAGAGACCATGAAGATGGAAATGAGCAACACGTTTTATGAGGTAAAGGAAGAGTATTCACAGGAGATTTTCCGGTTGTTTACTACTGGTTCAGTAATAAACAAATGCCAATACATGATGAATACGGGAAGAATTACTGAATCACCTTTTTACCTAGAACTGCTGTCTAGATTTGACCATTACAAGCTACTCTATCGTCATCTAGGATATGAGCTTTTGCACGATAACAACGGTGAGTTTTATTCGTTACGACCACTGAAGGACTTTGATAGTGATGAAGATCAGATTGACGAAACATCAATCAAAATTGTCGCAATCCTAACACTGATATCCAAGGAAATCGTCACCCGCGGTCAACGATTAGAGCTGCTTGAAAATCCAGTTGTTGGACTAACTTCGCAGGACTTGGACTCAATGGCGAACGATGAAAAATGTAGTGCCATTCTTTCCTCATTAAAATTGAAGTCACCGACAGACGCAGTTGAGTTCCTTCGAAAAAGGGGGTTTGCCTTCAAGGTTTCAGACTTTCGACTTGTACTTAGCCGAGGTGCAATGTCCTACATCGATGTTTTGATACAGCGTGAAAATGAATTGAAGGCGGAACTAAATGACATTTGATATATGTATTGTAATTTTTGCCTTATCGCTTCTCAGGTGACCAGCATTTCACTGAATTTAACGTTAATAGTGTTTTTACAAAGACTGTGTGCTATCTCTCTGGATTTGATAGAACTTTTCTGACAAAATCTTACAATTATGTATATCAATCTAATAGGTTTAATTGATCTCTGTTGTGCATGATATTGAATAGCTATTAGGCGATTACGATTGCAGTTTTTGCCACAAGAATAATAAAAGGTGAGGCACAGGGATGGTCGATACAATTCCAAGCTACGAAGAGATGATGCCAGCGGTGCTTAAGGTGCTAGCTGACGGGCAACAAAAACCACTGAAGCAGGTTTATGATGACGTTGCAGCCCTCTATGGCTTTTCTGAAGAGCAGCTTGCGCTCACCTTGCCCAGTGGTAAACAAACCTACATTCGTAGCAGGGTTGGTTGGGCTAAAACCTACCTGGTTAAAGCGGGACTTATCCATCAACCTAAGCGTGGTATCTGCGAGATAACTAGCAGGGGAAGGGAAGCTCTGGCGAGTGGTCAGCTCATTAATAACGATTACTTATCTCTGTTTGATACCTTTAATGACTTTAGAAGTGCCCACCAAGAGCAATCAACAGAACAAGGCAAAGTAGAGCGTTATGCCAGTATCAGTCATAACGATAATACTCAAACCCCAACAGAGTTAATGTCGCAAGCCTTTGCCGCCTTAAACTCAGCCCTTTCCGATGAATTAATTGAACAAATCCACACTCTATCGCCTAAGTTTTTCGAGCAGCTGGTGGTTGATTTAATGTTAGCCATGGGGTACGGCGGCAGTCAAAAGGATGCTGGTCAAGCAACCCAATACAGTAACGATGGTGGTATCGATGGCATCATCAAAGAGGATAAACTCGGACTCGATTCCATCTACCTGCAAGCCAAGCGCTATCGTGACAACACCGTCGGTAGGGCGGACATCCAAGCATTTGCCGGGGCGCTTGATATGCACCGTGCCCGCAAAGGGGTATTTATTACCACCTCCAGCTTCAGTAAAGACGCCCGCAAGTTCGTCTCATTAATTGAAAAGCGCATCGTGCTCATCGATGGCCGTGAACTCGCGGCGCTCATGATAGAGCACAATGTTGGGGTTTCTACCCGTGAGCTTTACGCCGTTAAGGCAATCGATTCAGATTATTTTTTGGAAGAGTGATGGAGCCTTGTTATGGGCACATTTTATTGCTTAGTAAATCTGAACCTTAAAAGTTCCCCCTCGAGTGGCGGTCAACAAATAGTCGAATAATAGAGGCAAGGTCTGAATGGAACTGATAGATAACATTAATCGGCTACTTGGTGATGACCTAAGGCAGACACTTAAACCAGGTGCTCGGCTGAAAATCGCTGCTTCTTGTTTCTCTATGTATGCGTTTGAAGCATTGAAGGCTGAACTTGAGAAAATTGATGAGCTTCAATTTATCTTTACCTCTCCGACGTTTACCGCCAATGAGGTGACCGATAAGCTCCGTAAGGAGCGCCGAGAATTTCACATTCCCAAAGCTGATCGGGAACGCAGCTTATATGGGAGCGAATTCGAGATCCAACTTCGTAATAAACTCACCCAACGAGCAATTGCCAAAGAGTGTGCTGACTGGATGAGGCGTAAGGCTTCGTTCAGGTCTAATCGCAGTAAAGCCCCGATGCAGCAGTTTGCCAGTGTTCAAACCAGCGATAAATTGACGGCTTACATGCCATTACATGGATTTACTGCAGTCGACCTTGGCTATCAGCCTGGCAATGCGGTTTCAAACTTCGTCAATAAAATGGACGAACCAACGTTTACAGCTACCTACGTCAATCTATTTAACCAGATATGGCAGGATCCAGAGAAACTGGAGGATGTGACCTCGCAGATATGCGAACAGATAGAGTCTGTGTATCAGGAAAACTCGCCAGAGAGCATCTACTTTCTGATGCTGTACAACATCTTCAATGAGTTTTTAGATGATATTAACGAAGATGTGTTACCCAATGATCGTACCGGTTACCAAGAAACGCTCATTTGGAAGAAGCTCTTTAACTATCAGAGAGACGCTGCAACTGGAATCATTAACAAACTTGAGACCTACAGTGGTTGTATCCTGGCCGATAGCGTCGGATTGGGCAAAACCTTTACCGCCTTGGCCGTCGTCAAGTATTACGAATTGCGCAACAAGTCTGTGTTGGTTTTATGCCCAAAGAAGCTTGCAGACAACTGGCTGAATTACAATCGTAACCTCAAGACCAATATCTTTGCGCGTGACCGCTTCAACTATGATGTTCTTTGTCATACCGACTTAAGCCGCACTAGCGGAGAGTCGTTTGGTACGCCGCTGAATCGTATCAACTGGGGTAACTATGACCTGGTGGTGATAGATGAGTCGCATAACTTTCGTAATAACGACGCCTATAAGGATAAAGAAACCCGTTACCAGAAGTTGATGAACAAGGTTATCAGGGAGGGGGTTAAAACCAAGGTGCTGATGCTTTCAGCTACACCCGTGAATAACCGCTTTAATGATTTGCGCAATCAATTGGCGCTGGCTTACGAGGGAGAGTCCGAAAATCTCACCAAGAAGTTACGTACCGAAAAGACGGTGGAAGAGATATTTCGTGGTGCTCAAGCGAGTTTTAATGCTTGGGTAAAATTACAACCTGAAGAGCGTACAGCTAGGGCGATTCTTGACTCGTTGGACTTTGATTTCTTTGAGTTGCTCGATAGCGTCACGATTGCACGATCACGAAAGCACATCCAGACTTTTTACGATACCAAGGACATAGGGCAATTCCCTGAGCGCCGCAAACCATTATCATTTCACAGCCCACTCACAAATCGAACTGATGTGATGAGTTTTAATGAAATTTTTGGGCAATTATCCCAGCTCAAACTCGCAGTGTATGCACCGATTAGTTACATCCTGCCAAGTCGACTCAGAAAATACGAAGAGATGTACGATACTCAGGTGGGTGGGGGAAGGGGGAAACTCAGGCAAGCGGATCGCGAAAAGAGTTTGCAGGCGTTGATGACCACCAACCTATTAAAGCGCTTGGAGAGCTCCATTGAGTCATTCAGGTTAACGCTCAAGTCCTTGCGATCAAACCATGTGAATACCTTGGATAAGATCTGTGCTTTTAATCAGAGCACAGGAGCTACTGGCACTGGCTATAGCGTGGGAGATTTGACAGAGCAGTTGGAAAATCTGGACGCCGACGATGACGACCTCCCTTTGATAGGGGATGCCGAGATTGGCGGAAAGATTAAAATCAGTCTTGCAGACATGGACTTGCCTTCGTGGGAACATGAGCTGAAAGTTGATTTGGAAATCATTGATGCCCTGTTGACATCGATGAACAAAATTACCCCAGCCGATGACGCCAAGCTACAACACCTAAAGGCCTTGGTGTTTAGTAAAATCAACGCTCCTTTGAATCCTGGAAATAAGAAGATATTGATTTTCACAGCGTTTGCAGACACCGCTGATTATCTCTATGCCAATTTGGCGCCCGAGTTGTTGGAAACTCAGGGGTTGCACAGCGCCAAAGTCACAGGGAAAGGAGCGCCACAATCAACGCTAAAGAACAGTCAGTTGAAGAAAAGTTATGATTTCCAGGAATTGCTGACGCTTTTTTCACCGCGCTCCAAAGAAAAGGCCGTTGTATTGCCTAACGAACCCGCCGAAATCGACCTGCTTATCGGTACCGACTGCATTTCAGAAGGTCAGAACCTTCAGGATTGTGATTACCTGATTAACTATGACATCCACTGGAATCCCGTTCGTATTATCCAGCGGTTTGGGCGCGTAGATCGTATTGGTTCGTTAAACACCAGTATTCAACTGGTGAACTATTGGCCGGATATCACACTTGACGAGTATATCAACTTGAAAGAACGGGTTGAAAGCCGGATGATGATCGCCGACGTCACGGCAACTGGTGATGATAATGTGCTCTCGGCGCAGGCAAATGATGTTACTTACCGCAAAGAACAACTGCGGCGTCTTCAGGAAGAGGTCATTGAGCTCGAAGATCTTAAAACCGGTGTATCTATAACTGACCTTGGGCTCAACGACTTTAGGATGGATTTGCTCAACTATGTGAAAGCACATGGTGAACCTAGGCACATACCCAACGGAATGCATGCTGTCGTGTCAGCAAACCCGATGTTAGATCTAGAGCCCGGGGTTATTTTTACCCTGAGAAATCGTAATCCTGATGTGAATGTGAATCAACATAACAGGTTACACCCTTATTATCTTGTCTACATTGCGCAAAGCGGTAAGGTTATTAATGACCATACAGAGGTAAAGCGTTTGCTTGACTTGGTACGCAGTGGCTGCAAAGGGCAGGCATTACCCATTGCTATTGCCTGTCAGTCATTCAACAAAGAAACCAATGACGGCAGAAACATGCAGCGTTACTCAGAGCTCCTTGGTATGACAATCCGCTCGATGATCGAAGTCAAAGCAGAAAAAGACCTCGATAGCCTTTTCAGCTCAGGTAAAACCTCTGCGCTGACTAACACAATCGCTGGATTGGATGACTTTGAGCTTATTACCTTTTTGGTTATTCAGGAGACTGAATGAGTAATTCGCTGGCAGCCGCCGCCAAGACGGCCTTGATTAGTTATCCCAAACAAGCGGAGTTTGGGCGTGTGGTGCCAAAAAATAAAATTTATGAACACAGCAGCGCAAATACCAAGCAAAAAGAGCTGTTTATTGAACAGGTTGAGCAGATAGTTTGGCAGTACAAGCTTGCGCCGGAAACTATTAACCTGCCGGCCAAGCCAGAGGTGCCTGAACTGCAGATTTTTAGCATTCGACTTAAAACGCCTGAGCTAGATTGGGATGTGTTGCGCTGTATCGATGGCGCAGTACCGTATCCTATTATCTTTGAGCTGTGTTTTGCTGGCAGAACACAAGTAGTTGCCGCGTACAAACGCCCACATGAGGCAGACGCCAATCGCTGGGTAGTGTCGGATTACTTCGCCACAGCCTGGTTACAAAGCGACAGTGTCAGGGACCCTATGCCGACAACACTCAATTTAGCATTGCTGTACGAACAGCTCATGATGCGACTACTCCCGGTAACCGCAAGACCGCATGAACCCCTCGCTGAACTGTTTGAACGGGGTGTTCAGGTAAAGGCAAAGCAGCGTGAGATTGAAAAGGTTGCTTGTAAGCTTGCCAAAGAAAAGCAATTCAACCGCAGGGTGGAGATGAATGCGTTATTGCGGAAGTTAAAAGCTGAACTGGTAGAACTCTCGTGTTGATTGATAAAAACAGAGTCAAGGGAAGACAACAAAAATGAAGATTCAATCCGTTCGTATCAAGAATTTCAGAGCATTAAAAGATGTTACTATTCCTTTCGACTCAGTGACAACCTTCATTGGGCCGAACGGTGCCGGAAAATCTACGGTGCTTCGGGCACTCGACTGGTTCTTCAACGGCAAACCTGGTTCGTTGACGGAAAAAGACTGTTCTTTTGGGGCGATAGAGCAAGACATTGAAGTTCAAGTCACATTCTACGACCTCACTGAAAAAGACCGTGAGGCGCTTGGCAAGTATGCGCCTGAAGGTGCAGTCACCTTCACAGCATGGAAATGCCGTTCACCAGATGGCGTCGAAGTCCTCTCTGCCAACGCAAAAGGATTTGCTGCCTTCAATGCAATCAAAGCGGCAAACAGCGCGACTGCAAAAAAGGAACTGTACAAAACTCTCCGCGTTAGCAGTCCTGAACTTGCATTGCCAGAGGCGAAAACAGGTCCTTTAGTTGACGAGGCCATGATAACGTGGGAAGCATCTCACATGGACCAACTTGTCGATGCGCCTGAATCACTGCAAACCAATTTCTTCGGTTTTAACAGCGGCGGAAAGATGAGCGGGCTCTTTGACTTTGTCTTAGTAACTGCCGACCTTAGGGCCAGTGAAGAATCGCTTGATGGCAAGTCAAGTATTATTGGGCGTATCCTTGAGCGTTCTGTAGACCGCGCTGCTGCTGATGAGGAAATTGCGAAGATTGTCGAGGAATCACGAGCACAACAGCAAAAAGTGTATGAAGAGAAGTTTAAGGGGCAGCTCGAAGCAATAACATCGCAGCTTAACGAGGTTGTTGCGTCTTATTCGCCAGGGCGAACCGTTACTGTTTCTCCTGCCGAGGTTGAACTTAAAGCCCCCAAGACAACCTTCGAAGTGGCTGTACTTGATGGTTCAACCGAGACGGCAGTGGACCGACAGGGGCATGGCTTCCAACGGACGATTCTAATCTCGGCGCTCCAGCTTTTAGCGCAGTCAGGAGCAGCGTCAACAGATGGGGTTATTTGCTTGGCGATTGAAGAGCCTGAGCTCTTTCAGCATCCGATCCAAGCTCAGGCCTTCGCGAAGGTTCTCCGGGCTCTTGCGGAGGATTCGAGCAAACGCATCCAGGTGGCTTATGCGACGCATAGCCCCTACTTCCTTGAGGCTCGCCATTTTGATCAAGTCAGGCGATTGACGCGATCATCAGGAGATACTCCGACTGTGACAATCCACTTTGCCACTGTTGATGATGTGAAGGCTCGACTGTACCAGATAGTGAATGCTGATGTGGTAGAACGTCAGTTAGACGGCGTTGTTTCGGATCAACTGGCCGTAGCGCTCTTTGCTCATCGCGCTTTTCTTGTGGAGGGCACCACCGAGTCATCGATATTCCACGGTATTGGCGACAAGATATCTCTTGGTGCGCTTGAAGCCACTGGCATTTCCATCGTCCCTGTTGGAGGTAAGACGTCGATCCCTCTTGTCCATGCAATCCTGTCCGCGATCGGTATCCCTGTTTATGCGCTCTTCGATGCCGACAGAGGGTGTGAGGCACGAGCGAAAGCTAAAGGAAAGCAGCAAAACAAGATCGATGAAGAACTGGCAAAGAATGCCAAAGAGAACCGGACAATACTGAAATACTTCGGTATTGCAGAAGAGGATTTTCCGGGAGCTACCGTTAGTGCCACAGTCGCCATTTTTGAAGACCATCTGGAATCGTTTCTCATAGCTAACTGGCCTGAGTGGCTAACCGCCTGCAATGAATTAGAGGCAGCCACAGGCGTTAGTCTTGTGAAGAATCAACTCGCATACCGGACTGCAACACTTAGGGCCGAAGGAACCGTTCCTGAGATGCTTAAACAAATTCTTGCCAAAGTAAAAGGAGTTTAGCCATGCACGAGATCATTTGCCCACACTGCAAAAAAGCATTCAAGATAGATGAAGCTGGATACGCAGACATCCTAAAACAAGTTCGTGATAGCGACTTTGAACAGCAGTTGCATGAGCGGCTCGAACTGGCAGAGCAAGATAAACGCAATGCTGTTGAGCTTGCAGAGGCCAAGATTGCTGGTGAATTGCAAAAAGCTGCATCTGTTAAGGATTCTGAAATCCAGGAACTCAAGGCAAAGCTCGATGCCAGTGACGTTACCAAGAAACTTGCGGTTAGTGAGGCGCTGAGTGCCGTGGAAAAGGATCGCGATACGCTGGCAAATGCCTTGGAGAAGATTAAGCAAGAAAAGGAATCTGCCGCTCAACTGGCGGAGGCAAAACTCCTGAACGAGCTTCAAAAAGCGGCCGCAGCCAAGGATACTGAACTCCAAGAGCTGAAGGCCAAGCTTGATGCTAGCGAGGTAGCCCAGAAACTTGCCGTTAGCGAAGTACTGAGTGTTGTAGAAAAGGATCGTGACGCACTGGCGAGCATGTTGGAGAAGCTCAAGCACGAACAGGCCTCCGCCGCTCAGCTGGCCGAAGCGAAACGCCTGAGCGAATTGCAGAATGCTGCAGCCATCAAAGATGCAGAGATCCAGAGTTTGCAAGCCAAGCTCGATGCAAGTGAAGTTGCGCAGCAGCTTGCTCTCACTCAAGCGCTCAGTGTGGTTGAAAAGGAGCGTGATGACTTGAAGAGTGGTCTTGATAGAGCGGCTCTTGAAAAGCAGCTTGCCGAGAAGGCACTTAAAGATAAGTACGAGACCCAACTTAAGGATCGTGACGATGCCATCGAGCGTCTGAAGGATCTGAAAGCGAAATTATCAACCAAAATGGTCGGTGAAACCCTGGAGCAACATTGCGAGATTGAGTTTAACCGTCTCAGAGCCACAGCTTTTCCGTTGGCTTACTTCGAGAAAGACAACGACGCGCGCACTGGCAGTAAGGGCGATTATATCTTCCGTGACCTGGATGAAGCAGGCACGGAAATTGTCTCTATCATGTTCGAGATGAAAAACGAAAACGATGAAACAGCGACCAAAAAGAAGAATGAAGACTTCCTCAAGGAGCTCGATAAAGACCGTAACGAAAAAGGCTGCGAATATGCGGTGTTAGTGTCGCTGCTGGAGCCTGATAATGAGCTCTATAACGCCGGTATCGTTGACGTATTTCACCGCTACCCGAAAATGTACGTCGTTCGCCCGCAGTTCTTTATTCCGATCATCACGCTGCTGCGCAACGCTGCGATGAAATCGCTACAATACAAAACCGAGCTGGCCTTGGTGAGGTCGCAGAACATTGATATCACCAACTTTGAAAATCAGCTGGATAGTTTCAAGGATGCGTTTGGCAAAAACTATGACTTGGCAGCACGTCGATTTAAAACGGCCATTGATGAGATTGACAAGTCGATTGACCACCTGCAAAAAACCAAAGACGCCCTGCTGGGAGCAGACCGCAACCTACGGCTGGCCAACGATAAAGCACAAGATGTGACGATCAAAAAGTTGACGCGGGACAACCCAACCATGGCGGCAAAGTTTGCCGAACTCAAGCATGACACTGCAGCTGAGACGGAATAAGCCAACTTTTTAGCTGAAGCCGTAGCGCTTAGGTGCTGTACTGCCTAAACATTAGAAGAATAAATGGAACCAATAATGGAAAAACTGAAAATGCATAGCCCCAATCTGGTGGCTCAGAATATTGAGCAATTGGCGGCGTTGTTTCCAAGCTGCGTCACCGAATCACGCGGCAAAGATGGCAAACTTAAACAGGCCATCGATTTCGATTTGCTTAAACAAGAGCTCTCGACCCATATCGTCGAGGGGCCACAGGAGCGTTATGAGCTCAACTGGCCGGGTAAGCGCAAAGCGCTGCTAACGGGCAATGCACCGATTGCCAAGACCCTGCGACCTTGCCAGGAAGAAAGCGTGGATTTCGATACCACCAAGAACCTGTTTATCGAAGGCGATAATCTCGATGCGCTGAAATTGCTGCAAGAGACCTATCTGGGCAAGGTCAAGATGATCTATATCGATCCGCCATACAACACGGGAAATGACTTCATTTATGAAGATGACTTCGCCGAAAGCAGTGAAGAATTCTTAAGGAGATCAAACCAAGTCGATGAAAAAGGAAATCGCCTTGTCACCAATAAAGATTCGAATGGCCGTTTTCATTCAGATTGGTTGTCAATGATATATCCAAGAATTAAGTTGGCTAAAAATCTCCTCTCCGATGACGGAGTGCTTTTTCTCACGCTGGATGACACCGAAGTTGCAAATATGCGACGCATAGGTGATGAAATTTTCGGTGATGGCAACTTTGTGGCAAACGTTGTATGGCAAAAAAAATATGCAGTGGCAAATGATGATCCTGGAATCGGTGTAATGCACGACCACGTTCTTGTCTATAGAAAATCGCAGGCTTTCGTCAGAGGCTTGCTACCACGCAAAGCAGAGCAAAACGAGCGCTACAAAAATCCAGATAATGACCCTAGGGGCGAATGGGCTTCAGATAATTACGTTAGTAACAAATCCAAAGATGAGCGACCCACTCTCTGGTATTCAATTACGCATCCTCGAACAGGCGAGGCGGTTTGGCCAGAAGAACATGCGGTCTGGCGATACTCCAAGGAAAAACACTTGGAAATTGAACGCGAAGGTAGGCTATTTTGGGGGCCTAATCAGTCTTACAAGAAACCGAGGCTTAAGCGTTTCCTAAACGAGGTTAAACAGGGAATTGTCCCTCCGACTTGGTGGACGTTTGCGGAGTGTGGGCACAACGATGAAGCGCAAAAAGAAACAGCAGCGCTACTTGGCCAAAAAGTGTTCTCTACACCGAAGCCGATTCGGCTGATCGAGAGAATGATTACTATTGCAGGTGCAAAGGATGGAATCATTCTGGACTTTTTCGCAGGCTCTGGTTCAACTGCACACGCAACCTTGAAAGCTAATGCACAAGATGGCGGCTGTCGCCAATACATTGCAATTCAACTTCCTGAGCCGCTGTTAGAAGACAATAATACTCAAAAAAGTGCGGCTATATTTTGTAAGAAAATTGGTGTTAAGACAAATATTGCCGAATTGACGAAGGAACGCCTTCGTAGAGCAGGTAAGGAGATTCTAGAGAATTGTCCCAATGAGAACTGGAACAAGGATGTAGGTTTTCGTGTTCTGAAAATAGACTCATCGAACATGTCTGATGTTTATTACAATCCTGATGCGATTACCCAAGCTGATCTGTTTGCTCAAGTCGAAAATGTCAAAGAAGATCGCACAGAAGAAGATTTGCTGTTCCAGGTCATGTTGGATTGGGGAGTGGATCTTGCCTTGCCAATTCGCCGTGAAACCATTGCCGGTAAGACAGTGTTCTTTGTCGATGCCGACGCGAATAACTGCCAGGGTGCCCTGGTAGCCTGTTTTGATAAAACCGGGGCGGTGAATGAAGCTTTCATCAAAACGTTAGCGGCTTTTTCACCGCTGCGACTGGTGTTCCGCGATGCGGGCTTTGCCTCCGATGCGGCAAAAATCAATGTGGAGCAGTTGCTTAAGCAGTTAAGCCCCACCACCGATGTCAAGACTATCTAACGGGGTGAGGTGATGAAACTAAAGTTTAAACACCAGGCCTATCAGGCAAACTCGGTTCAAGCGATCGTCGATTGTTTTAAAAGCCAACGGCATGATGACGCGGCGCGCCGGTACAGAATAGATCCAGGCTCGGATACCAAAGGTCATATTGGTTCAACGGTAGTGGTTGACGAGGGTTTTAAAAATGCGGATTTACAATTAACCAGTGAGCAGCTGTTGGCCAATATTCAGGCGGTGCAGGCCCGGCAGTATTTACCACAATCCACTAAACTGGTGGCGAGTAAAGCAAGCCCGCTGAATCTGGATATCGAAATGGAAACCGGTACGGGTAAAACCTACTGCTATGTGAAAACCATTTTCGAGCTCAACAAGCAATACGGCTGGAGCAAGTTCATTATTGTTGTGCCTAGCATTGCGATCCGCGAAGGCGTCTATAAATCGCTGCAAATTACCGCTGAGCATTTCCTTGAGGATTACCACAAAAAAGCTCGCTTCTTTATTTACAACTCCAAGCAATTGCATGAGCTTGAAACCTTCTCATCTGATGGCGGCATCAATGTCATGGTCATCAACGTACAGGCCTTCAACGCCCGGGGAGCCGATGCACGTCGGATCTATGGTCAGGAGCGCACACTTGCCGATGGTACTAAGGTGCTCGAAGGGCTGGACAGTTTTCAATCGCGAAAGCCCATCGATATCATCAAGGCTAATCGCCCTATTATGATCCTCGATGAGCCGCAGAAGATGGAGGGCGCGAAGACCCTCGACTCTTTTGCCGAGTTTAACCCACTGTTTATGCTGCGCTATTCAGCTACGCATAAGACTGAGCATAACAAGGTATTTCGACTCGACGCGCTGGATGCCTACAACCAAAAGCTGGTAAAGAAAATCGCTGTGCGTGGTATTACAACCAAAGGGCTTGCTGGTACCAATGCCTACCTCTATTTGGAGCAGATAGAGGTTTCAGCGAAAAAAGCACCGGTCGCACGCCTCGAGTTTGAAGTTCGCCTGACCAGTGGTGGGATAAAACGTGAGGTCCGCAAGGTTAACAAGGGTTACAACTTGTTTGAGCAGTCCAACGGACTTGACCAGTATCAGGGATTCGTTGTCTCAGACATTAACGCGAATACCGATACCATCAGCTTTACCAATGGTGTTGAGCTGACCGCTGGCGATGCCTGTGGAGATGTCAGTGAGTCAGCGCTGCGCCGGATGCAGATCCGCGAGGCGGTTAAAGCACACTTTGAAAAAGAGCGTCAGTTGTTTGGGCAAGGCATTAAGGTGTTGAGCTTATTCTTTATCGATGAAGTGGCCAAGTACCGCGATTATTCAGCGGCGGATGAGAAGGGTGAATACGCTCGGATGTTCGAAGAAGAGTACCTGCAAGAGCGAGACAATCACCTTGGGTTATTTGATGGCGAATATCAGACCTACCTTAAGGACATTGCGGTTGAGAAAACCCATAATGGCTATTTCTCTATCGACAAAAAGTCAAAACGCTTGGTTGACCCGGTGGTCGGCAAAAAGGCGACAGAAACAGACGACGTCGATGCCTATGACCTGATCCTTAAAGACAAAGAGAAACTGCTGAGTTTTTCTGAACCAACCCGTTTTATCTTCTCCCATTCAGCGTTGCGTGAAGGCTGGGATAACCCGAACGTGTTTGTGATCTGTACCCTTAAGCACAGTGATAACACCATTTCACGCCGCCAGGAAGTGGGCCGAGGTTTACGTTTGGCGGTGAACCAGTTTGGTGACCGCATGGATGACCCTCTGCGAGTTCATGATATTAATCGCTTAACGGTTGTGGCGAGTGAGAGCTATAAGGATTTCGTTGCAGCCTTACAAAGAGACATTAGTGACTCGCTCTCTGCCAGACCGCAAAAAGCGGATGCTAAGTATTTTACGGGTTTGGTACTGCATACAGAGCAAGGCGATATCAAGATCTCCGAAGAGATGGCCAGAAAGATAGAACGTTATCTGGTTAAGAATGATTACACCGATGAGCAGGACCGAATTACCGATACCTACTTGAAGGCAAAAGAAGAAGGTACCTTGGCACGATTGCCAGAGGAGCTGCAGCCGTTTGCCGATCAGATAGTTACTATGTTGGATGCCGTCTATAGTGATAAGCGCTTGCCTGATGTGGGTGATGACCGTAAAGGAAAGATAAACCCGCTCAACAGTAATTTCGATAAAAAGGAATTTCAGGAGCTCTGGTCGCGGATTAACCACAAAGCTATCTATCAGGTTGAGTTTGATTCAAGTGAACTCGTTAATAAAGCGAGTCGTGCACTGGATGCCAAGCTACGGGTGGAAAAATTGCACTTCAACATTGTTCGCGGTGAACAAGTTGACGGGGCGACCGCCGAACAGTTGAAAGCAGGACAGGGTTTTATGGTTTCAGAGACTGAGCGTGAGGAGTACCAACACTCGGTCCACTCGTCAGTGAAATATGATCTGCTGGGTAAGATAAGTGAGCTGACTAAACTTAAACGCAGTACGGTTGCTGCCATTCTGCAAAAAATAGATCCCACGATTTTTGCCCAATTCAGGCACAATCCGGAAGATTTTATCAGTAAGGCGGCGCTGCTCATTAATGAGCAAAAGGCGACTATGGTCGTTGAGCATTTAACCTATGATCTGTTGGAAGAAAGGTTTGATACCTCAATCTTTACCGCTGGTCAGGTCAAGCAAGACTTCACAAATGCAGGTAATCCACTGAAAAAGCATATCTATGATTACCTGGTGACTGATTCAGAGGTTGAGCGGAAGTTTGTGTTTGGTGATACCAAATCAGATGAGCAAGGTGGATTGGAGCTAGCTAAAGAGGTCAGTGTCTACGCTAAGTTACCTAAAGGTTTCTTTATTCCGACCCCGGTTGGTAACTATAACCCCGATTGGGCCATCGCTTTTGAAGAGGGGGCTGTCAAGCACGTCTATTTTGTCGCGGAGACGAAAGGCTCAATGGCTTCGCTCCAACTGAAAGGAATGGAAGAGGCAAAAATTGAATGTGCTCAGCGTTTTTTCAACAAGCTCAATGCTGAGCTTGCCTCGAAGAATGTCACTTACAACGTTGTGGACAATTTCAAAAGCTTGATGGACTTAGTGCGCTGACAAAGATTAGGTGCGACGTCATCTGACGCATCATTTGGGAAAGGTGAGAGTTACCGGTTTGATCAAGGTTTCGAACCTTTGGTCAATTTAAAAGGAGTTAACTCTCACCTTTAGGCCACCAGAACGAAACTCATGCCAATGGCCATAATTGCTTCTTTGAGGTGCCAAATGCACAGGGTAATTCAGCCAAGAGACGTTGTTTTATTTGTTTTAGTCGCGGGGGCCTCGTTGTAGCGGCCTGACTATATGCGATTTGGTTAATATTAAAAGGAATTTACGTTGGAAGTAGAAATTTGGGACGGCGGTCTTCAAGAACACGAAGTTGAAGCCATTGAAAAAATAAAAAACGTCTTTTCGGGCAATGATTCTCAGGTGGCAAAGGAACGTGCCGGGGGCTCACTTGGCGATCAACTGCAAAACCTTGGGTTTGGAAAGGACCAACGTAAAAGAAATGGCAGCAATGGAATGCTCCCTTGGAAGGGCTATGCAGGATTTCGTTTTGTTGAGGCAAAAAAAGAAGGTGAATTCGATTTAGTTATTGTCACCCACTGCAATGCCATCATCGTTGAGTTGAAAAACTGGAACCATCAGCCTGTGACGCAACGAGGTGATAATTGGTACAAAGGTGAGCAAAATATGGGACGCTCGCCGGTCAGTGTGACCCGTGGCAAAAAGTTCATGCTCGACAAAAAGTTGAAGCGCCTTGCTAATCAATTTACAAACAAAGGTTACCCTCCTCAAGTGCATTTCTTCGTTGTGATGACTGGGAATGCCGATTTTAGTCAGTTGCCAGCGGATCAGCTCCTTCATACTGTCTCATTGAACGATTTCCTTAAATTTGCTGATCGAAATATTTTTAATAACCAATTCAGGCCACACCCTAACGCACAGAATTTGAATAAAGATTTCCCTATCTTCGATACGTTATTCTTAGGTGTTCAAACTGCACCCAAAGCGCTCAGAGTAGATGGCTATGAAGCCAAGGAAAAGATTTTCGATCATCCGAAAAATGTTTATCGGGAGTACCTTGCAAAGTCTGAGATATCCTCTGGCTCAGAAGTATTACTGCGTGTCTGGAACTTCAAGAATGCCCCTGGAAGTAAAGGCTACACACCAGAAGGAAGAGTTGAGATTGTTTCACGCGAGCGTGAAGTATTGCACTATATCAATCACCAGAACCGGGACCTTTACAACCACTGCTTGCGTTCACTGACGAGCGTCCAAAAAGATGCAGTTACCGCAGAATACTGTGAAGTATACGAACTTCCACCTGGCCATGTCCGCTTTAACGAGTTCATCGGAAAATATGGTAATGCATTTTCTGACTTGGACCGCTTAAACATCACTAAGCTTTTGATTGCCAAGTTTGGTGATCTGCATGAGATAAAAATCGCTCACAGAGATATTGCGGATCATAGTCTTTGGCTCTCTCCTTCTAAAGAAGTCGCACTTTCAAGCTTTATTTCGGCGTACCACCAACCTATTGACACCGTTGGCGATTATCGTAAAAGTCTTTCTGTTGGCGCTGTTGAAGCACTAGACATGCTCGACGAGACGGATTTGACGCCCTTTCAGCAGGATGTTCATACCTTGGGGCTTGTTGCATGGCACTTGTTAAGTGCAAAGCGAATGTCTCCCAAGAGCTTAGAAACTGTTCAGGAGGACATGCTAAAGAGTGATAAATGGTACTCTGAAGTCTTGCTGGATGCTGTTGCTGCAAGATTCACGTCTGCAACAGAGTTCTTCGATGCGTTGAAGCAAGCAGAACCAGCAAGCGAAGCTTTTCCAACGTTTGATGACGCAGAGCTTGACCCCTATCGGCATCCCATCAATCACTCGCGTCAGTATCGCGAAGATGATGATTTTTTAGTCGAAACCGGCGAAAAGGAAGTCTATGTATCTGAAGGAAGACTTGTAAAGGCATGGTTGAATGTTGGTGGGCAGGGAGAACACCCTACAACAAATTTCCTGGTTTTGAAGTTTCTTAAGTTTTTGGATAAGTTATCCTCAGTAAAACCGACGTATCTGCCGCAAATCCGTGAGTATGGTATTGCTTCTAAGTCCTCAAGTCTGTATTTGGTTACAGATCACATTCAAGGAGAAACTTGGGATAAAGCGCTAATTGCTGACGATGAAAAAATCGAGCTAATTAGTAAGTTTGTTGCGGCAGTTGAGCATTTACACGACCTTGGAATATCTCATGGCGATATCCATCCTGGCAATGTGATGCTTGAGACTGAAAGCCGCTCTCTTTACTTAGTCGATATTCCTGATTTCTCACCGTCAGGCGAGGATCAAAAAAATCACCTCTACAGCCCCGAATATATTGATGGATGCACTTCTTTTGAGCGTGATAATTTTGCCGTGATGAAGATGTCTTGTGAGTTGTTAGGCCTGCAATGGGGGCACGAGTCTGAAACTTACCCAGCCTTGGCGACGGCAATTAGGGCTGAATTGGAGGACTTTCAATTTGGTTTCAGGGGATTGGGTCGCTTTAAGAAGGCGATATCCAGTGGCATCGGTTTGTCAGAGCAACCACTAATTGAGATTATAGTAAGCCGCACCGATGAAGCTATTACTCTCTTACCTGATAATGGACACCTTTACGTCAAAGTTGAGCCAAATCAGAAGGCGTCAAATGAAGTCAAAGTAACCTTTTCTGGGATCGGTGGTAGTTTTTCCGCATTTTACTGTAAAAAGCAGAGAGTACTGCAAGTTGGGTTAAAGCCATGGCCACGTACATCGATTCGAAAGCAGGATATAGATGAAAGTCAGTTTGAAATTGATACGGGAATAAGGATTATTCCCGGTCGGCCGCAAGATATGTCTGCTTTAACTAAGCTACTTAATGATCAAGAGTCGTTTGCTCGTGCGATTGAACTGGCTACTGCACCGGAAGATAAGTTAGAACCTGAAGACGAGCAAGAACAACAAGACGACCTTACTACTCAGCTAAAGGAAGCTTTCGCAAGGCTAGACGAACAAGCTTTGGAACCTTCTTCGGCAAAAAGGCTACAAATTTCGACAACGAAACTCTGGCGATCAATTTTGGATACTGAGACAGAATCTTATCCCAATATTGAAGTCAGCGGTGAAATTGTTCCTGTTGCAGAAGCCAAAGGTGAATTGTTGCTCCCTTACTCAACGGATATAGACCCTCTTGGTGGATTCAGCAGTAGCGATGAAGTCGAAGCATTAGTGGTTGATCAAGATGGGGCAGAGCGATTCATTGGCGAAGTGTCACTTAAGAAATCTGCGTTAAAGGAGATCCGTCTGGTCAAAACCCGTCAAGCAGCCTACTCGTTGACTGACTCAGATATTGTGTTCTTTCGTACCAAGCAGGATCGCGCATCGTACCAGAAGCGCAAACGAGCTTTGGAGCGACTACTCGACCGTGAAGGCGTAATGCCTGACTTAATCGATCTTTTCGATCCCTCTTGCAAAACTACTGCTCAAAATTACGGTATCACCTTAAGCGATTCAGATTTCTCCAGGTATGACCGAGAGGACCAATACGGAAATAGGATTAGTTTGAATGAGCAGCAACGGGACGCTTTTGCCAAGTTGGTCAATAATGGCCCACTCTCTTTATTACAGGGACCACCAGGGACTGGTAAAACAGAATTTATTGCCGCTTTTGTGCACTATTTGGTAGAAAAGCAGAACACCCAAAGAATTTTGCTTGTTAGCCAGTCACATGAAGCCGTGAATACTGCGGCAGAGCGGATCAGAAAGCATTGTGCTCGTCTGAATACACCTTTGGAAGTTGTTAGATTTAGTAACCGCGAAGGCGCTGTATCGCCAGGCCTGAAAGACGTTTACTCAAATGCGATTACAACGGAGAAGCGTGAACTGTTCAATGCTGAAAGTAAGTACCGAGTTGAAGCCTTGAGCGATGCGATTGGTCTGGAACCAGAGTTTATCTCGAGTGTTGTGTTAGCAGAGCTTAAGCTTTTTAAGCAAATTGACCATCTCGAGTCATTGCTATACCAAGTCAATGACTTGGTTGATGAGACGGACAGAAGAAAGTTGAAGGATGTTGCAATAGAACTCGACTCTTCTATCCGCTCCAAACTGAGTTCAGCGTATGGCATTAGCTTAGATTCTGAAGCTAAGGTCTCTGATGCCAAAGACTTACTGATTTCCAAGCTGTGTACCAATTATGGGGTAAGGCCTGATGAGGCTCGTCGTGTCAAAGCGATAGCAAAAATATCAAGGGATATGCAGGATGCCTTGTCGGGAGAGCGAGTTAACATTGATGAGTTTTATGCACGCTCCAGACAGCTGGTGGTTGGCACATGTGTTGGTATTGGGCAGGGGCACATTGGTATACAGGACAAAATTTATGACTGGGTTATCATTGATGAAGCTGCGCGTTCAATTGCGAGTGAATTAGCCATTGCGATGCAGTCTGCTAGACGCATTCTATTGGTGGGAGATCACCTACAGCTTCCTCCGTTATATTCCGATGCGCATAAAGCTGCGTTGGCAAGGAAATTAGGGATAAACAATTCGCGAACAGATATTGATGAAGTATTACAAAGTGATTTTGCTCGTGCGTTTAACTCTGTTTATGGTAGGCAGGCCAGCGCAGCGTTGCTGACGCAGTACCGTATGGCCCCACCAATTGGTGATTTGGTATCCAAGACCTTTTACGACGGAAAACTGCGAAATGGGGAGCGAGTTGTACCAGATGTCTATAAGAATGCGCCACAAGCCATTCGCAGTGTCGTGACCTGGCTTGACACATCTAGCTTAGGGCAGAGGTCGCATCATTCAGAAGACCGTGGGATGAGTATCTACAACCGCTGCGAAGCTGATCAAATTATTAATGTGCTCAAACAGGTATCAGAGAATACTGAGCTCGTCGCTGAACTCTTAAAGCTAATACATAAAGATGAAGCAGCAATCGGTGTAATTTGCATGTATGCCGAACAAAAAAGGCTAATTCGTCAGAAATTCAATCAAGAAATTTGGAGTGATGGCTTTAAGGATCTTGTCAAAATTGACACAGTTGATAGCTACCAAGGAAAGGAAAACAGAATAATTGTCTTGTCATTGACACGGTCTGATAAGCGACATTCTCCAGGCTTCCTGCGAGCACCAAATCGAATTAACGTTGCCATGTCTCGAGCCATGGACCGTTTGTTAATTGTTGGTAATGCGGACCTTTGGAAGGGTGTTAACAAGGAACTTCCGTTAGGTTCCGTTATTCGCTATATGAATGAGGGTGGTCAGCAAGCTGGGTACAAGTTTATTGCAGCTAAGCAGGGAGGTAACTGAAATGAGTCCGGAAAATGCTTTTACTTATCATGAGGTTGACTTTTTACTGCCAGCTCAAAGGTTTAATATTCAGTTCTCATATATTTCGCAAAAAGGGTTGCCTTTTATAAGAGAGTTTGTGCTGAGGCTTATACATGTTGCTCCAATGAGTAAGTCACATGTAGCAAACTATTTTGGACTAAGTCGGCTTGAGACTGAAGAAGCGATTTCTGATCTTGTTCAGCGTGGAGAGTTGGAACTGTCGCCGGATGGTAGGCTTACTTTAACAGAAAAATCAAAAGGTTACTTTTCTGATGTCGGTGAGATCCCATTGCTTTCTACCATACAGGATAGTGGCGCCTCGTTATCATTTGATTTAGCGACGTTCAGCTGCTTTAGTAATCAGAATATTCAGGACAAGTGGAAAGCAGGTATATTTCTGAAAATTGACGATAGTACGGTATCTCAAAGCGAAAAGCTGGTGGAAAAGCACTTTCAGCATCAGTTTAACCAGATCCTTGATAAGGACTATCTACCTAACCTATTGACGCTGGCGGGCAATCAACGCCCTTCTGTATACACTGTCAACTCGGTCAATAAGCTGCGCCAGCTACCGTTGCGTTTGAAAACAAAATTTCAGATGGACAACGATGGCAAAGCTGTCGAACGTGAAGACTTTGAAGAGCTAAATAGCTCTGAGTATGTTCATGAGTTGGTGACTATAGAGTTATCTCGTTTATCAAGACCTGATAACATGATGAGCCTTTTTAAGGCAATGGTCACACTCGGTGATGAAGACACCTTGAAGGTATTTGATAGCAAGACAAACCTTGTCAATCCTAACTTTGTTGAGGATTTGAAGATGTTGGAGGAGCATACCAAATCAGCAAGAGTAACCTTGCTAGGTCCTATTTATTCGACAAGCAACTGGGATACGTTCCAGAAGACACTAGCACCGGTCCTTGCAAAACGAATCAAGGCAAAAGTAGATACCGGCGGTACTCGATTTCGTTGGATTGCGCCTTCAGATCCATACTGGGCAAAGAGTGAAAGTTTCACTTCTTGCTTAAGTGATTTTGGCAATAAGTCGAGTACAAAACACAAAAACCTTTATAAGCCGACCCTGTATTTACCAATATCCGATGAGGGGAATTACCGAGCTGCTAGACAATGGGAGACAGAAATTGGGCAGTTCCATGGTGAGACAAAAGGGCTTGTTGAAGGTTTCTTGGATGGCAATGTCGAGATCCTTCACCTTGAAGATGAATTGGTAGCGGTTATTTATCATTTCACTCAACCAAAATCTTTACCTGTAACCATGCCTTTGGGATTTATCTCAACTGATCCCGCTACCGTTGCCAAAATCGGAAAACTAATAGCTGAATATATTAGTGGAAGCGCTTCGTTTGATAAGCCAAATGACTGCGGTCTAATTTCAGTGCTAGCAAAGAAAAGGTAACAGCACTTAATCGTGATGGCTTGGCGCTTTAGATATCGCGCCGGGTCATGAGGGTTTTCTGTCTATAGAGAAATAGTAGTACATTGCATTCAATCTTGCGTTTGCAGTCTCTAGATATTCGTTCTGGCCAGTTTACTTACAATTGATAGGGATACTTTTATGAACCATTGTTGGAGATTAGCCGTCAATTCTGAGTCAGAAGCAGACACTATGATTCTTGAAAGCTGTCTGTTGGCGCCAGCGGAACTTTATTCAAAACTGCGTCCACGGCACTGTGTGGTGTTAGCACAGTGGAACGAAGCTGAAACTGTCGGGGATGTCGTTGCTTTAGGCGTAGTGCTATCAGTTAATGTTCAAGACGGCAGTGCCAAAGTCTGTTGGGCTCGAGCAGACATCACCCTTAAACCGAATCCAAGCGGCAGGCAGTTTTGGCGAAACAAGCCATTTTTTAAATTCGCTGACGATGTATGCGTGCGCTATATGCTTGCAGATTTATTCGCCGAACACTTCCCCGAACTGGATGACATGGAGTTTGGTAAAATCCTTGGCCTTAAATCGCCGGGTAATAGTGGTCAGTATCTCGATGTACCCGGTTACGTGTACTTGATCGAATCGGAATACGGTTACAAAATAGGCAAGACTGTAAATATAAAATCTCGTACCCGGCTATTCGAAGTGAAGTTGCCGTTTCCGATTAAGCTTATCAATTACAGCTGGTTTGATAGTTACTCCAAAGCGGAACGGGAGTTACACGTCCGATTTGCACATAAGAGACGGGAAGGTGAGTGGTTCGATTTAGACCAAGCAGACTTGGATTATATTAAAAGCCAGGGCGCTCAGATACCGGTGGCTGGCTTGTGAAGGATTATAAACAATTATTAAAACCTAGAGACCGCATCCTGAAGTCATCATTGATATAAATGTACAAAGTGACTATCGGTGAGAAACAGTGATTTAAACTGTGCTGATAAACGATATATTTAAAATTATGCAATTATTACAAAAAGTTAATGTTTGATTTTTCATCTTATATGGGTTGTTCTGCTTGCTGCAGGTTTGGGAGGTATTAATGATTACCAAGCGTCGCAAAGTCAAATCCACAGCATTCTCTGATTTTGTGCGCAACGCATCATTTAGGGAGAAAAGAAAGTTTTTTACAAAAATTATCGAAGAGGCGACCCAAAAACAAAAAGAGGTGATAGCCAAAGCGAATGAGAATGATGGTTAGTTATATGGCATGCTTGTTGTGGCACACTTAAACTTAAACACCATGCAAGCGTTATCTCACGTTTGCCAGTTAGCGATGAAGCCGTTGCTCAAACAACGTCTGATCTACGCATTGAAGCCATCAAAATAAATCACAGATGTACGAATAGCAGTTAAATATGGCGACTAGTGCTAGTTATAGTTAAATTTTTATTGACTTCCCGGTAAGCTTGTAAAAATAAATGAATTCAATTAGTTATGCTGTTATTTTGAGCTGAAGTCGAGGAGCCGGATTCCCAGGGTAAGTCATTGGTCTAATTGAAAAAAACATCAAAAATCAGAAGTAATGCAAAAAGTAATGCAGCCCTGCCTTCTGCTTATATTAATTTTATTTTTCAATACGTTATATCATGAAGTAGACTCCCTCTCTCACCGCCAAATTAAAGCAAAGGGAATCAGTATCTTACTGGTTCCCTTTGTTGCTCTGGGACCTATTTGGGACCATTTCAGGGTGTTCTAGTCCGTTATTATCCTCACTAAAACCCATCATTTCAGAGATACGATTAGCCATTCTTAGTGAGTCCTTAGGTTTTTGCCACATTAGCTATGTTATTCGTTGTCATTCTTTTACGCGCTTGAACTAAGGTATAGCCGCCACTTAATACTATGAGTAGGCTTCCCAGAATAGTCAGCAAATCTGGGGATTCTCCAAATATAAATATTCCTAAAGCTAAGGCAAAGAGTAAACGTGTATAACGAAAGGGGCTTACTACCGATACATCTCCAGTGCGCATAGCGATTGTCAGCGCATTATAGGCAACTACACCAAAGACGATTGCTCCAATTATTTGTATTGCTGCGGTAGCACTAAACTGTATTGCTTCATTTTGGTAAATCAGTATCGCTAAGCCTGTAGGAATCAACACAAAAAAACCATACACTCCAAGCTGCATATTAGATAATACGGGAGAGGCTGCGCGTGTTGCTAAATCGCGTCCTGCAAAACCTAAGGTAGCGATAACGGCGAATAAAGATGTGGCCTCAAAACCATCAAGTCCTGGACGAATGATCATCAGCACGCCCATAAAACCAATCAATACTGCAAGCCATCTCTTGTGATTCACTTGTTCACCGAACAACAATGCCGCGCCAAGCATGGCGATTAAAGGTGTGGCTTGCAAAATAGCGGATGCACTTGAGAGTGGTGTTAACGTGATGGCTTAAGCAAAACAGAATCGGCCGACGATTTCACATAGTGCACGTACTAATATGGGGGTAGACAAGACTGCAGGATGAAGCACAGTTTCACCCTTTCGCCAGGTTAACAGTATAAAAATCAACATTCCACCTAGGCCAAATAACGCTAAAATGAGGCCGATAGAGGTGGTTTCTGCTGCGGATTTGATCAGCATGTCTTCAATAGAAAATGCTGCCATCGCAGCAACCATAAACAGACTACCTTTTCTATTATTCAAAATAAATTCCCTAAATGCTTAGACGCTATCTCTAGTCAAAAAGTTTTGTCATGAGAGTTCTGGTTTAATCAACAAAGACACAGAAGTTACGATATAGCTTATTAGAATCCAATAGAAACATCATTTTCTGATCACTATAGCAAGCTTTCTCTGCTTATCTGAATAGGATTCGCTGCTTAAGGTAGTAATGATTCTGGCTTAAAAATAAATAGGGATAATAAGCATTAGCAAGAAATGATAATAGATACAGATATGGTTTTTTTATCTATATCAGATGGCAAGTTAAGCCTCTTTTTACCATAAGGATTATGGTTGGTGTATTGTTTTAATATTATCAACTTGTGCGGCTAGTATAAGATATTGATGTCAGGTATGTGCTGCTGTTTTTCAGCTTTTATGATGAATAACATTGTTTGAAAGAGGTCTATATTGTGAGGTTAATTTTATATGTAGTAGTCTTAAGTCAATAATGGCAACGCTTAAATAATCCATCAGTTGATTTTATACTAAGTGATTTTGTATTGGGGATTTAGTGTTTTTAGGTTTATATAAAATGAAATTGCGTTGAATGGTACTGAAAAGTTAACTAAATAACTTTGGGGAAATGATTAATCGCTTAACTAAAACTGAGCGATTAATCATATTAACGAAAAAGTCTTATTGTTTTAAAAATTAACTTTGGATATTAATCGTTACTTTCTCGATGACGATAGGTTCACGGGGCACGTCTTCGTGGCCAGCGACCGTGGAGGTTTTGACTTTCTCAATTTGCTGGATAATGTCCATTCCCGCAGTAACCTTACCAAATACCGCGTAGCCCCAACCGTTATTGGTGGTGGCAGTATGGTCTAAAAAGTCATTATTGGCTGTGTTGATGAAGAATTGCGCGGTGGCCGAGTGAGGCGCATCGGTGCGAGCCATAGCGATTGTGCCTATGGTGTTACTTAGGCCTTTGTTGGCTTCGTTAACGATAGGCTCGTGGGTTGGTTTTTCCTTCATTTTTGCGGTAAACCCGCCGCCTTGGATCATAAAGCCTTTGATCACTCGGTGAAAAATCGTGTGTTCAAAGAAGCCTTCTTCACAATAGCGGACAAAGTTTTTTGAACTGACAGGCGCATGTTCAAAATCGAGTTCTATAGTGATGTCGCCTAGATTGGTGCTAAATGTAATCATGCTAATATCTTCTATCTTAATGAGTTTTTATATCTAATAAGTCACGACTTGTACTGAGTTATTACTTAGTTTTAGGGCCGCTATTCCACGGATTAAAGGGCGCGCTGCGACCTGTTGTCTCGTTACCATTGTCAGTCTGAATAGATTGCGGCCGTGTTACATTGGCTTTAACCTCTGGCTTTGATTTCGCGCTGCGATGCTTTTTCGCATGGGCGGTTTCAAAGGAGCCTTCTTTCGCGGGGCGCGAGGATCTGGCCTCAGGTGCCCGGGCTTTAAAGGTTTTTGGCGTAGTATTTTTGGGCACAAAATCGAGAATAGACACAGGCACTTCTTTGTTCGGCACAAAGCCTTCAATTTCTTTACGCACTATGAGGTGACCTAGACGCCGCTCGATAGCACATAGATTCCTAAAATCATCTTTAGAAACAAAGGAGATGGCTTCGCCGCAGGCGCCTGCACGACCGGTTCGGCCAATACGGTGAATATAATCATCGGCTTCATCGGGCAAATCATAATTGACCACACGGGTGAGGGCGTCGATATCGATACCGCGGGAAGCAACGCCAGTCGCGACTAAAAAGCGTAGTTTGCCAGATTTGAAATCCACTAATAGTTGCTCGCGTACCGCTTGGCTGCGACCGCTGTGAATGGCTTCGGCGGCAATGCCACGTTTTTCGAGTTGGCTAACCAGTTTGGCGGCGCCTTGTTTCGTCTGGATAAAGATCAGTGCCTGTTCCCACGCTTGTTCAGTGATGAGTTTGCTTAACAGGGCCGACTTTTTATCTTTATCGACAGTGATCAACCATTGGTCGATTTGCGGTGCATTTGCGCTGTCGCGGGCAATTTCAATTTCGACAGGGTTTTCAACCGCTGTTTTCGCTAAAAAGCGCACTTGCTTAGATAAGGTTGCCGAAAACAACAGATTTTGGCGTTCTGTTGGCAGACGTTCGATGATCTTATTGATGTCTTCGATAAATCCCATATCGAGCATTCTATCGGCTTCATCTAGGACTAATACCGAGATTTCATCGAAATGAATCGCTCTTTGGGTGTACATATCGAGCAATCTACCGGGTGTTGCCACCAGAATATCGACGCCTTCAATAAGACGCTGTTTCTGCGGTGTGGCATCCACGCCACCATACATGGCCATAGACGTCAGCGGCAGGTATTTGGCGTACTTGGCAATATTGTCTTCTACCTGAACGGCCAATTCGCGGGTTGGCGTTAAGATTAATGCACGAACGCGTTTAGCACGGATTTTCGGCATGTCGGCGAACATTTGCAGTATTGGCAACACAAAACTGGCGGTTTTACCTGTACCTGTTTGCGCGCCAGCAAGCAGGTTTTTGCCTTTCAAGATCACCGGAATGGCTTTTTCTTGGATCGGAGTAGGTTGTGAATAGCCGAGCTCAGTGATGGCTCTTAAAATCGGATCGCTTAATCCAAGTTTGGAAAATGGCATTGAATGTCTCAGGTAAAGGGTCAGGTCAATAATGTATAAGCAAACTGTTACGCTAAAGCATGAACAGTGAAGCAGGGCGATATTATAGCAGGAGGTGAAACAGAATAGGCGATTATCATTATTTGTGTGTGTGTTTGGTAAAGAGGGGCTTATACGTCGAATAGGCGAATGATAGGCGGTAAAATATTGAGAACTTACAATTTTGTAACCGCGCATGTATTCATGGCTAACATAGCTGCAATTATTGGGGCAATATGATTAACTGAGGTAATTTTTGTATGCCTGATAAATCTTAACAAAGGACCCATAATAATGAAAAAAAACGCTATTTCCCTTGCGATAGTGCTATCGCTGGCCAGCCTTGCTGGTTGTCAATCCCATACGAGTCAAACCGCGCCCGTAGTCGCACCTGAAGTTAAAGCCCACTCATTTGAGCAATTTTCAGCATCCTTTATTGATTCATTGTGGGAATTATCACCGACTTGGGCCTTATACAGTGGCAAGCATGTTAACGATGGTTACCTTGAAATCCCCGATGCAGCAGGTCGAGCAAAGACCTTAGCGTTTGTGAAAGCTCAGCAAGCGCAATTGACTCAGTTCGAGCAAAAGTCGCTAACGCCGAATGAGCTGATTGATTACCATCTGATCGACAATTTACTCGGTAGCATGGCATGGGAAATTGACAGTTTTAAATCCTGGCAGTGGGATCCTTCAAGCTACAACGTATCGGGCGGTTTTGCCCAAATCATCAATGAAAATTTCGCTCCATTAGATGACAGATTACGTTCGGTATTAGCGCGTTTAGAAAATGTGCCAGCTTATTATGCTGCCGCGCAGGCGAACATTAGCAAACCAACATTGGAGCACACTGAGTTAGCTGTGCTGCAGAATCAAGGTGCATTTTCGGTTTTTTCCGATGACTTATTAAAACAGGTCGCCGACTCTGGTCTGACTGATGCGGAAAAAGCGTTATTTAAAACGCGTTTCGATGCAGCAACTGCCGCGATTAACGGCCATATCGCTTGGTTAGACAAATTAGTGGTTCAACTTAAAAAAGATGGAGCACGTAGTTTTAGAATTGGCGAGGTGTTATATGAGCAAAAATTTGCCTTTGATATTCAAGCGGGGATGACGGCGAAACAGCTATATCAAAAAGCCGTAGCCGATAAAGAGCGTGTTCAAGGAGAAATGGCCAAAATTACCGATAAGTTATGGCCTAAATATTTTACTACGCCAAAACCTGCTGACAGTAAGCTCGCCATTCGCCAATTAATCGATAAATTATCGACTCAGCATGTTCAGCGCGATGAATTCGTGAATGAAGTGCGTAAGCAAATTCCAGAGCTGATTGAATTTGTAAATATGAAAAAACTAGTCACATTGGATCCTAAAAAGCCACTCGTTGTTCGTGAAACGCCCGAATATATGCGTGGTTATGCCGGTGCATCAATTAGTGCGCCTGGACCCTATGAGAAGTCAGGTAATACTTATTATAACGTGACGCCACTCGATGGCATGAGTGATGAGTCTGCCGAGAGTTACTTACGTGAATATAATCACTGGATCCTGCAAATCCTCAATATTCATGAAGCCATCCCAGGGCACTACACTCAACTCGTTTACTCTAATCAATCTCCGAGTTTAGTGAAAAGTTTATTTGGCAATGGCGCTATGGTTGAAGGTTGGGCGGTTTATACCGAGCGTATGATGTTAGAAGAAGGCTATGGTAATTTTGAGCCTGAAATGTGGTTGATGTACTACAAGTGGAATTTACGTGTTATCTGTAACACTATTTTGGATTATAGCATTCATGTGAAAGGCATGACCGAAGACCAAGCTATTGCCCTGATGATGAATGAAGCCTTCCAACAGCAAGCTGAAGCCGAAGGCAAGTGGCGCCGTGCGACACTTAGTCAAGTGCAACTGACGAGTTACTATTCCGGTTATCGAGAAATCTATGATTTCCGTGAAGAATACAAAAAATCGCAAGGTAAAGATTTTGACCTTAAAACCTTCCACGAAACATTCTTGAGTTATGGTAGTGCACCAGTGAAATATATTCGCCAATTAATGCAGAGCAAATAAGTTCGCATATTGATATAAATCAGCAGAGCTTAGGCTCTGCTTTTTTATACCAAATCGCTAGACAGGTATAGTGTGAGCTTAACATAAGTTGGCATTGTTACTTATGAAATGAAATCGTTAACACTGTGCGAATAATGAAAAGCCGAAAATTCTGCCATATAACCGAAAAAGTATATATTTCGTTATATGGCATATGCAGATGTTAATCAAACAATTTAACTGCGAGGTGATAGAGCACAATGGCGATAAATTTACTTCTTAGATTTAGATGATGCCATCAGCGCTAATACTTCATCGTAAGAAATGTTAAATTCTCTCGACAAGTTAATGATTTTTGTTTTGTAGGTTTGAATATTCTCTTGCTGAGCTAATTGATGTTTCTTTTCTTCAACTAACTCATTAACGGTTTCTTGTAATATCAATAGTCGACGTAAACTATAGTCGAGAGATTTAATATATTTACCCATTTGTTGCTTGTTACGTGCTTGCTCAAGATCCGTTGAGACTTTCTTATCATATCCATACTCATCAAGAGCTGCGATTGCGCTCTGTAAATCAAGATCAGTTGTCATTTGGTTTTCGCTTTATAACAAAGAGGTGTGGGAACAAATGTATGAAACTTTAAAGAGTGTCATAGGACGTTAACTATCGCAGATTATAATGCTTATGCCAATATACACCAAGCCTTTGCACGTTAAAATGAAATAAAAAATTCCGCTGATTTTTGCTTTGACCTTGTCGGGGTCTACAATTATGAGTAGTCTAAAGTTATAGACTATCATGGAGATTCAAATGCTTGATCTACTACCAGATTTATTCGACCACTATCCGTCTAAATTACAGTTACTTCCCCTTGCATTTAAACCCTTTGGTGGTAAACGGCTCTTCTGGGGTGAGATAGTCACAGTAAAGTGCTTTGAGGATAATTCAAAGGTAAAAGAGATACTTGCACAGGATGGGCATGGAAAAGTGCTCGTTGTCGATGGCGGCGGTTCTCTGCGCCGCGCATTGTTAGGGGATCTCATAGCGCAGAGCGCCTTAGATAATGGTTGGCAAGGGATAGTGATTAATGGTTGTGTTCGCGATGTGGCAAGATTAAATACTTTCAGCTTAGGTGTCTTTGCCTTAGGGGCTATGCCGATAAAAACCGAAAAGTTAGGTCAAGGCCAAATTAATGTGGCTGTCGATATGGGGGGCGTGACGGTTAAGCCCGGTATGATGCTCTATGCGGATGAAAATGGTATTGCAGTAAGTGATGAAATGTTGAACTTTGCATTTTTAAATTAACATTTCTAAATGCATTAGTTGCTATAAATTCAAGTTGTTTTTGATAAGGATATTTATATGAAATTCATTAAGTGGCTCTTAGCCTTAATGGTGACGCTCATTCTTTTAGTCACCGTTTATCTCACCGTCTTTTTCGACCCTAATGATTTTAAACCTGAAATAGTCGATGCCGTAAAAAAACAAACGGGTCGTGAATTAGTCATTTCTGACGATTTATCTTGGACATTTTTCCCTGTTATAGGTATTAATTTAGGAGGGGTGTCTTTATCTAACCCTGAAGGCTTTACGCCTAAGGCTATGTTAGAAGTCAAAAAAGCCGTTGCTGAAGTGGCGCTAATGCCGTTGTTTAGTCAGAAAATTGAAATTGCAGAATTGAGTCTCGATGGCGCAACGATCAATTTAGTCACCCGTAAAAATGGCACTAGCAGTTTCGATGGGTTGAGTGGCGATAATAGCCCAAAAACTGCGTCTCCAACTGCCGCCGAATCCTCATCGAATGCCAAACTTAACGACATTAATATTGGTGGCATTTCTATCACCAATACCCAAATTAATATGATTGACGAAGCTAATAAGCAGACTCAAGTCTTTACCTTAAGTAGCTTCACCCTAGGTGAGTTCTCTTTAGATAAATTTGCGCCTATCGCCTTTGAATTCAGTGCAACTATGCCGGATATGACGATAAGTAGCGAAGCTAAAGGTGAACTAAAACTCAGTCGAGACTTTAAACAACTCGTTATCAATGGGCTGAAAATTGATACTGTGGTGGAAGGTGAGAGTATTCCGAACAAGAAACTCGAAACATCTGTCAGCTTAGCAACTCAAATCGCCCTTGATAAACAGCAATTGTCCGTCGATATTGCGCAGCTTACCGCGGCGAGCATTACCGCTGCGGGTAAAGTGGGTGTTAATTATGGTACGAAAATCCCACAAATTAATGCTGATTTTCAAGTTGGTGATATTGATTTAGATACACTGCTACCAAAAACAGAGGCTGCGGCCACCGCTGAACAAGCGCCAGCAGCAAACACTCAGGAAGTTGAGCCTGATCTCTCAGCCCTTAAGCAGCTTGATGTAAAACTCAAGTTGACTGTTAAGTCTATTAAGGTCGCGAATCTGTCGACTCAAAATTGGTTAATGGATGTGGGCATTAAAAATGGCGTGTTAGATTTGACGAAACTGAATGCGGATTTATATCAAGGTCAGTTGCTGGTGAGCGCTCAGGTTGATGCTCGTCAAGCGGTGGCAAGTTATCAATTCGATAAAAAAGTGACGGGCGTACAAATTCGTCCTTTGCTGAAAGATGCAGCGGATGTGGATTTACTGGCGGGTACAGCCAACTTTGATGTGAAGGGGAAAGGTAAGAGTTTGATCCCTGAGCAGTTAAAGAAAAACCTGTTAGCGAATGGTCATTTTGATATTAATGACGGTGCTCTGTACGGGGTAAATATTCCACAGATGATCCGCAGCGCCCAAGCTAAGTTAAAGGGCGACTTATCGCCAGAAACGAAGGCGGAGCGCAAAACTGACTTCTCGAGTCTGACGGGCAGTTTCTCGTTGGATAATGGCGTTGCCACGAATCCAGATCTTGCCTTGTCTTCGCCTTTACTGCGTTTGGATGGTAAAGGCACTGCGAATTTATTGACTGAAGCCTTGGACTACAGACTAACCGCTAGCCTAGTGAATTCATTGAAGGGTCAGGGTGGTAGCGACAAAGATGCGCTGGCTGGAGTTGACATTCCGTTGGCGATTACAGGCACTTTCCAAAAACCTGAATATGCTTTGGATACTAAAGCCTTACTGAATAATCAGCTAAAGGAAGAAACCGACAAAGCTAAGGAAAAATTAAAAGACTCCTTATTGAAAAAACTAGGCGGTTTTTAATGGTTGCTTCAACGCGTTACGCATTACTTGTTTGCGCGAGTGCTTTTGTCGGCGGGCAACTTGTTGGGTGCTCGGCGCCCGAAGCCGCTGACACGAGTCAGTCAACCAAGGGTGAGACTACAACAGCTGCGGCCGTTCAGCCTGAGATTATTCGCGCTGCCGATCTGGCGCTCGATGTTTCTGGGCTTAAAAGCACTCCGACATTAAAGGCTGAACCTGTGATGGCAGAAAAGGCACAAGGCTTGCTTCGCGGCGAATTAACTCTAGAACCTTTTATCGATTTTAAGCAGTCGGTTAAGGCGACATTGACTGTGACAAATCCACAAACCTATGCTGTCGGCCTACGTTATAACTCTGGGATGACGGCGGATTTGTGGTTGGTAACGCAAGAGGGCAAACGTCTGTGGGCTTGGTCGGATGATATGATGTTTACCCAAGCATTACGTGATAGCCAATTGGCGGCAGGGAAAGTGATCACGACTTCATTTAGTATTCCGCCCAAAGCATTTGCAGGAATACCTGCAGATGGTGCTCGCTTAGAAGCGCATTTTGCCGCTAAAGCATTAGAGTCTGATGCCGTTGTTATGGCGCCCGTTGTCTTATTACTGACGATGGAATAACGCCGCCTCTCATAATAGAAAAGCCCGTAATAGAAAAAGGCAGCAATCCGATAGGGTTGCTGCCTTTTTGTTATCTATGGCTCAGATTTATAGCACTAATCCGTTCGAACTATGTGCCAGTTTAGTCCTTACGCACTCAACTTAGTTTCATCAACCACTAATTTGATCACTTGGCCTGGTTGTAAATACTGTGATTGCGCTAGGCTATTCCACTCGAGTAGCTCGGCAACAGTTACGTTAAATTTATTGGCGATACGGGCAAGTGAATCACCGGATTTTACCTTGTAACTAACAGTACGAATTTGTGCGGTTTGCTCAAGCTCCTTTGGTGCTAAGATCACTAACTGCTGACCGTTTTGTAGCTTGCTATTCTTAGCCAATTTGTTCCAAGTGCTGAGTTGTTTCACCGTCACTTTATGGGCTTGGGCTATTTCTGAGAGTGTGTCTCCTGACTTAACCTGATAAGCAATTTTTGTTGATTCAACTGCAGCATGTGATTTTTTCGGCAATTGCTGCTTAGTTGACAGGGCATAAAGCTGTTTGTCTTGCGCATCGACAGGAATAATCAAATGCTTGCCTGCGACGATCGTGTTGCTTTTCATGCCGTTGGCGGCGCGAATAGCGGCAACGGTCGTATGGTGCTGCGTAGCAATCTTGCCAATGCTATCGCCAGATTTGATCGTGTAACGTAACCAGCTGATCCTATCTTCGGTTTCTGTTTCAGCGAGCGCTTTTTTAAATTCTTCCGATTTATCAATTGGTAGCACTAAGGTGTGCGGACCAAGTGGCGATGTAGCCCAGCGGTTATAACCTGGGTTGAGTTTTTGTAACTCAAGCGTGGTCATATTGGCAAAACCTGCCGCCATGGCTAAATCAATTTGGCTATCAATATCAACCACTTCAATTGTCGGATTGTTGTCAATTGGCGCTAAAGAAATACCATATTCATCAGCGTGTTTAATGACTTCTGCCAGTGCGAGCAGTTGCGGCACATAGCGCTCCGTCTCTCTGGGCAAATCCAATGACCAAAAATCCGTTTTTAAGCCTTTTTTCTCGTTACGTTTGATTGCATTGAGCACCCGTGATTCACCCGAGTTATAGGCAGCAATAGCATAAAGCCAATTGTTATTGGTTTTATCGTAGAGGTATTCCAGCATATCGAGCGCCGCAGTCGTTGATGCGGGGACATCACGACGACCGTCATACCACCAGTTCATTTCTAAACCGAAATGACTGGCCATAGGTGTGGTAAATTGCCACAGACCCGATGCCGCGCCAGTCGATGATGCGGAAGGATCAAAGGCGCTTTCAATTATGGGTAACAAAGCTATCTCAATAGGAAGATGACGCTTTTCAAGTTCTTCTACAATCATGTACATATAAGGAGCAGCACGTTCCGAGATGATCGCCAGATGCTGTGGATTTTTGATGTACCAATCACGGTATTGATTCACCAATTTTTGATCTGGAACCGGTAACTGCATGCCCTGACGAATTCGCTCCCACACATCGGTAATTTGCGCCGATGGAGCCTCGGTTGCGAGGTAATATTCTGGGACTGTATTTTCGGTTGTGACGGCTTCAACTTCTGTTTGGTTAACGCCATGGTTGTCTAATGTTTGACAGCCTGTGAGTAGGGCAAATCCCCCTACAACAACATAAAGTGATACTCTCATTGAAAACGGTAGTCCTCTGTTAGTGCATCGCTTTTCTTTATAGTAACAGTATGTTTTATATGAAGATAAAGACGACGCAGCGCGCAAAGTTTTCACGCAAAACGAGCCATTCTATGGGATCTTTTCGATCTTGTCCCTTAATTATCGTACATAATGTAAGGCCATTTTTGACTTACATCATCAAAAATGAGAAAAACTGTTTGAATTTCAATCTATAATATTGCTTTTGTGATCAAAAATTATCTTTCCACTGTCTGAGTAAGGTAAAACCGCTGAGTTCGTCTAAATTTGCGTGATTTAGACTGCTAAAATGCTGTTTTATGTTATCAACAATTTCAGTGTCGCTAGGGCGTAAAAAGGGATTGATGGCACGCTCTAAAGCGATGGTGGAGGGAACAGTCGCCTTGTCTTGGCGACGTAACTGCATCGCGCGTTCGTTATAGTCTTGGAGCTCGCGATTGTTGGGATTGACCGCGAGGGCAAATTTGAGGTTTGAAAGTGTGTATTCATGGGCACAATACACCCGAGTGTCGGCGGGAAGCTGGGCAAGTTGCTGTAGTGAGTTGAGCATTTGCGCTGGCGTGCCTTCAAATAAGCGTCCGCAGCCGCCGCTAAACAGGGTGTCACCGCAAAATAAGGCATCTTCAACAACGTAGGCTATATGTCCTGCTGTGTGGCCTGGTACATCTAAGACTTGCAGCTCAGCGCTGAGATACTCCAGTGTGAATCTGGGCTTGGCTTTTGCGTGCAGTGGATGTGTGATGCCTTCGATCTTCTCATTATCTGGGCCATAAACCCTGAGTCTATTATGACTATAGGTTTGAAGCGCTGCTACGCCACCCGTATGGTCATTGTGGTGGTGGGTCAGTAAAATACCCGCTAGCGTGAGTTGATTGGCTTGCAGATAGTCAATGACCACACTTGCATCGCCGGGATCGACAACATAAACCTGAGTATGGGGCTGTTGTTGTAACACCCAGATATAATTGTCATTAAAGGCTTTGATCGCTGTTATAGTGAGCATAGAACTGCCTATGTCCGTATTTCAATTTGAAGATAAAGATATTATCCATGAGTGAACGGCCCTTGGCGACCTTTGCCGCTTTTGCCCTGTGGCAGAATGTGGTCATCTTTGACCCCATTGGATACTTGTCTACCCAACTAACGGAGGAACTCTGTGTCGCATTTTAGTACTGAGCTCAAGCCCGAACAATGGAGTGACCTACCCAATGGTGAGGCACTACAGCAAGCCGTCGCTAAACAGCTTGAAGAGTGGTGGCCAAGAGTCTTTGGTTATCATTTATTAAAGTTAGGGCCTTTGAGTGCCGAATTGTCGAGCATGGCATCGCCAGTCGCCCATCATTTTTCACTCTCGCCATCTAAAGGCGCCTCTATTGAAGGCGATTTTTGCCATCTACCCCTGCAGAATGCGGCGATAGATGCGGTGGTAATGAGTCTATTGCTCGAATTTGAACCCGATCCTTACCGTATTCTTCGCGAAACCGATAGGGTACTCATCGCCGGAGGCTATCTTTTTATCGTCGGTTTTAATCCCTTGAGTCCGGTATTTTTGGGTAAGTTATGGCCTAAATATCAGGATTGTCTTCCTTGGAATGGCCGTTTTTTTATGCCTTCGAGGGTGCGAGATTGGTTAGGTTTATTAGGTTATCAAGTGGTGGGGGATGAGCGTTTGGTCTATCACCCATTAATGGGCGAGTTTACCCAAGGCAAATTTTTGCAACAGAGTTTAGCGTCATGGCTTCCTAGCGCGGGCAGTTTGTATTTAATTGTGGCACGTAAACTCGAGTCGCCACTCACACCTATTCGCGATAAACGTAAGGTGCGGCAGACAAATTGGACCACGGCACCGACTGCGGGTCGTTCGGGACATTTATCAGAGCATTCGGAAAACTGATAAGGCATTTCCATTTTAAGTACAGGTTTTTATATGCGGATCACCTTAAGACAACTGGCAGTATTTGAGGCTGTGGCACGTAGCGGCCAAGTCGCAAAGGCGGCTGAACAAGTGAATTTATCACCACCGGCGACATCTATGGCCTTGGCTGAATTAGAAAAGCAGCTAAATGCCCGCCTATTTGAACGTATTGGCAATCGATTACAGCTTAACTCCCAGGGTAATTTACTGCTGCCATTGGCAACGGATCTATTACACCGTGTTGAACAAATTGAGCAGGCATTTACTTATCATGGTGGTGATCTGGTTGGGCGTTTAAGCATCAGTGCCAGTTCGACAATCGGCAATTATCTGATGGCGAAAGCCGCAGTGGCATTTTGTCAGCAACATACTCAAACCCATGTGGATGTGGCAATTACTAATACTCAAGATGTGATCCAAGCGGTTGCGCAGTTCCGCTCTGAAATGGGTTTTATTGAAGGCCATTGCACTGACAATCGTTTGAGTGTCGAGGCATGGCATAAGGATAGGTTGCTGGTGTTTTGTCATCCGGCGCATCCTCTGGCGGGGAAAGTGGTTAAACCTGCGGCGGTTAAAGGCCTATCTTGGGTGCTACGTGAGGAAGGATCGGGCACTCGCGAATATTTTGTAAATGCCGCCAATGAGTTGGATATGCAGCCAGAGGCTAAATTCTGCTTTACTACGCCGGATGCGATTAAATTGGCTGTGAAACAAGGTGCTGGGCTTGGGGTGTTATCTGAGTTGGCGCTGGAGAAAGAAATCAGTCGTAAAGAGTTGGCGTTAGTCACGATTGAGGGACTCGTACTCGAGCGGCAGTTTTATCGCATCACCCATAAGAGCCGTCAGGCGACATCCCTAGGTCAAGCTTTTGTGCTGTTTTGTGAGAATTTTTTCAATATTGCAGGTGTGGAATTGAAATAAACCGTTTGATAGCAATGGCTCATAAATAGTGAGCATAAATGTTAACGGTGGACTGACAGTGAGATGAGTAGTGAAATAAATCATCACGCCTAAGTGTTTAGCTTAGGCGTGATGGCATCGAACTTACTTTTTCGAATTTAGCTTATATCAACTTTGGCTATACGAATTTTGCTCGTTTAAGCTAAGGGCCACAGGGTTAAGGCTGATAACCTAAATCGGGTTGGGTTGGTTTAGATTCTGCTGCGGTGCGAGCTAACACATCGCAACGTTCGTTTTCGGCGTGGCCCGCGTGACCTTTAACCCATTGCCAGTCGATAGTGTGCATCTGTGAGGCTTTATCTAATCGTTTCCATAGGTCAACGTTTTTGACTGGGGTACGGTTTGATGTCATCCAACCTTTTTTCTTCCAGCCATGTATCCATGTCATTATGCCTTGGCGCATATATTGGCTGTCGCTGGTGAGCACGACTTGGCAAGGCTCTTTCAAGCTTTCTAACGCTATGATTGGGGCTAACAATTCCATGCGATTATTGGTCGTGAGCGCAAAACCGTCGGACATCTCCTTTGTATGGCCTTTATAATTCATTACAATGCCATAGCCGCCAGGACCGGGATTGCCTAAGCAAGAGCCGTCAGTGAAGATGTGGATCAGTTTTAGTTCAGTCATCAAATTGTTACCATAGCCGGGAATTTCGGCCGAGTATAACTAAAAATTGTCATAAGAAGCGCATAAAAACATGAATATTATCTCTAATGCTAGCCGTCAGGTTATTTTAGATACCGAAACCACAGGTATGAACCAAGGCAGCGGCGCCATCTATTTAGGCCATCGGATCATCGAGATTGGTTGTGTGGAAGTGGTAAACCGTCGTTTGACGGGGCGTTATTACCACCAATATATCAATCCTGGTCAAGCAATTGATCTCGAAGCTATCGCTGTTCACGGTATTACCGATGAACGCGTTTCCAAAGAGCCGCGTTTCCATCAAATTGCTCAAGAGTTTATCAACTTTATCGACGGCGCTGAAATCGTCGCACATAACGCGAACTTCGACGTGAACTTCATGGATCATGAGTTTTCACTGCTGCAGCCGCGTGGTCCGAAAACCGCTGATATTTGTCAGATCCTCGATACCTTAGAGATTGCTAAGTTTTTACATCCCGGTCAGAAAAACAATCTCGACGCGCTCTGTAAGCGTTACGGCGTCGATACTTCTCGCCGCGAGTACCACGGCGCATTACTCGATGCCGAGATCCTCGCTGATGTTTATCTGATCATGACTGGCGGACAGACAAAGTTTAATTTGTCTAACGAAGAAGCGGGGCAGGAAGCGGGGGGGATTCAACGTTTTGATCCACAATCACTTAATCTTAAAGTGATTGGCGCATCGGCCGATGAACTGACAATGCATGAACAACGCCTTGATTTAGTCGCAAAATCAGGTAAATGCCTCTGGAGAGGATAGAAGAATTACTATGCCGATGTCGCGCCATAAACCCATTTTAGCTTTTTGCCTGCTTGCCACTATGCTGTTATTTAGTGTGGCGAGTGTATTGGCCGCTGACCTAGATCCCGCTAAAAAAGTCGTCAAGCCACCTAAGGCAGCACCGATTGTAGGATTGGAGACGGCTTCCGAGCTTAAAAACCGTTTTCGTATTGATCATATGGTCGATAACATGACCTTATTAGTGGAGCGTGAATATGGCTCTGCGCCCGTGGTCATAGTGTTACCCGATGGCAGTAAATGGTATGCCAATCGTCATCCAGCAACCGTTAAGTGGGTTGATGGTATAACGGGCGATATTATTTACATTGAGTCACCACAGCCCGGACCTTGGCAGTTGGTGGGCAAGGTTGTCTCAGGTTCAACCCTTAAGAAGCTCTCTAAACTCGAAATCGAAGTCCAGCCTTTACCGCAGCCAATCTTCCAAGGTGAACAAGTTAAAATTGTCGCGCAGCTAATGGGTGACGAGCAGCGTGTGCGTATGCCTGGGTTAGATTATTTAGTCGAATGGACGGCACATTTTGTGAGTAAACATAAGGCGGGCGATGAAAACTTTGCCGCGGGTGACATTATTGTTGGTTCCTATAAAGACAATGGTGAAGATTACGATGAAAAACCCGACGATGGTGTATTTACCAGCAATATCAATATAAAGCAGCCTTGGGGTGATTATGAGTTTGTCGTGCAGGCACGTAATAATGTGTTTGAACGGCAGGTTTCATTCCCGTTTAAATTGTCACCTCGGCCAATTAATCTAGAAGTTATTACCCCTGACGATCCGCTAACAGGGCAATGGAAAGTCATGTTACACGTGGATAAGACAGTGTTGCAGCTGGCTGAGACACATTTTTCCTTTGAGTTAGTCGGCCCTGCTGGCTTGCAACTGCCTTTGGTTGTTAATGGTCTCATTGAGCCTGACTCTGAATTAGATTTACCCACAGTGACAGAGTTTGGTAGTTATCGAATTAAAGGTTTTGTGGCGACGACGACTGTCACTGGTCGTGAAATCGTGCTGGATTTACCTGAGCTTTTCTTTAACTTAATTGAACCACCAGAACCACCACCAAGTGCCGAAGAGTTGGCTGCTGTTGCTGCACAAAAAGCGGCAGAGGAAGAAGAGCTTGCGAAGAAAGATGCAATGTTCTGGATCATTACAGTCAACGCTATCTTGTTAGTCTTAGGCGTGGTGGGATTAATTGTGTGGCGTAAGCGCCAAAGTTTGGCGCAGGCCTTAGCTGCCGCGGAGTTACGTTTATTGAATGAAGCATCTGCAAATTCACCCGCAGCGCCTTCATTAGATGAAATCGATCTCACTATGCCAGATGAGGCAGATAAAGACCGTTAGCCAAGCGTTGCTTAATATGTTTGATTTATGACTTTGAACTGGAACGTTGCAGCGATATTTGGGATATAAATCAAGGTCTGCAATTGATTTGGCTTTTTTTTAATCAAATGATAAATCGAAGTAAAAAACGGTTGACGCCTGCAGGGCTCAACCGTATTATTCTTCGCATCTTAAGCAGAGCATTGATAAGTGTGTTGAATTATCGTTCTGTTTTAACATCGGCGGCCTGTCACGCTGGAGTTAGCGGGTTTGATGCCCGTAAGATACTTGGATAAGGAAGAATTTGGAGCGGTAGTTCAGTTGGTTAGAATACCGGCCTGTCACGCCGGGGGTCGCGGGTTCGAGTCCCGTCCGCTCCGCCAAATTGCAAAAGCCCCATCGAAAGATGGGGCTTTTTGCTTTTTACTGATCTCCTTAATTTCTGCGCTGTTCATCTTATTAGCGATGAGACTCGATTCAAATGTCAGCAAGGATCACGCTGAAATCTTAATATGATTAAGTGATCGCTACTGTGGAGCCTGTGCGGTGTCGGTGAGGATGACTTCAACCCGACGGTTTTGCTGGCGGCCACTGGCGGACTCATTATTGGCAACAGGTGAGCTTTCACCTTTACCTAGGCTACTGAGCCGATTGGATTGGATCCCTTTTCCTTGTAAAAAATGGCTAACACTATCAGCTCTTTGCTGCGATAAACCCAGATTGTATTGTTCACTGCCTACACTATCTGTATACCCTTCAATCATGGCACCACGCGCGGGATACTTGTTCAGAAAGTTCGCTAGGTTGGTTAGATGTTGACTGGTCGATGACTTAAGATCCGCTTTGGCAGTATCAAATAAAACATCACCTAAGGTTACGACCCAACCACGTTCTGACTGACGGGCATTCAGCAATGTGAGCTGGGCTTGCAGTTCGGTCGTTTCCTGACGCGCATCTGCAGCATCAGCACGGGCTAGGCGCGCATCTTGATGAGCTTGATTGGCCTCTGTGGTGCGAGCATCCAATCTGGCGTCATCGCGTTTTTAGCGAGGACTTTGTGTTGATCTTCGGCAAAGCGGCTCTGCGCTTGAGCTAAGGCAATATTGACTTTCTTATCAGCAACAAACACTAGGTGCTGTGATTGTTGCTCATCTTTTACCGGTTGTTCAGCAGCGCGAACGGCTTCTTCAGCTTGTTTAATGGCAGCAGGGGCTAAAATTGCCAGTTCATTATTCGCTTGCAGTTTATTAAGTTCTGTACGGATATCACCGATGCCTTCAGCTATTTGGGGCGTACTGCTACAAGCTGCTACAGTGGTTAGGAGTAGGCTATATGCCAGTAGATGACGGCTAAAACGTAAAGGCAGACCCGATGAAACGATAGGTTTTTTCATTACTGAATTCCTCCTGAACGGCGCAACATTTCTTGCTGCAGAATGCTGATATTGTTTTTCATTTCATTATTGACGCTATTGGCTTGTGCCAACCTCAGCGCGAGCTTGGGCCAATTCGGCCTCAAGGCTCGCCTCTATGGCGTAACGATCGGCGCTGACAGTGTCCATATTGAGTAATGCGCTGCTTGCAGATTGAAGTTTAAGTCTGGCCTGTGCCAGTTCATTTGAGGCATATTGGCCGACTCTTGCTTGCTCTGCGCGGGCAATGGTGTGTTCAGCCCGTTCCATTTCTGCGGTCTTAGTCAATGGCGTTGAACTGCAGCCCACGAGCGCTGTTGCAATACAACCTGCTAATAAGAAGTGTTTGGCTCGCTGCAGACCGATTGAATATTGCTGTGGTTGTTGATTTTTATTGATGTTCATTTGAAATTCCTTTCTCGGAAACAGTGCCCCGAGTGTGGTCTTTAGGTTTGTTATTCCACCATGCACAGTCAATATGCTGGTGAATAGCCCCATTTTTGAGCCAGTTGGTATGAGTGAGTAATTTGACGCCACGGAAATTCATGATCTACTCCTCTGAGTTAAAGAGGGCCGACACAGTAAGGATTGCATCGGCTTGAGCTAAACGCAGTGTGTTACTGCAAGGTTTAGTTTTTGCACTTAATCAATGAAACTTTTCCCTGTTTGTTCGTCACGTCCTAGTCTAACGAGTGATGATTTGGCTCTTTTTCAGTCCAGTTACCTTCCTTGTTGTTTGATTTAAGTTCTTCAACCTCGCTTATTTTGTGTGCTTTTACTGGTATCCACGTCTTGTTTAGCTTTATCCGCAACTGTGGTTTTGATCATCTGACGGTTGCGGGCTACGACGGGAGGATTGGCTTTGTTGGTGTCGGAATTCTGTGCATCGTTATCGACGGATTTATGTTGTTCTGTGAATTTTTTCATATAAACCTCAAGTAACCCGGTGTAGTGCAAGAGTGCATGAACCGTACATTCAGCATGACCTGCAAAATATTGAACGTCTGTGCGTTAGCGCGCATGGGATTAGTGATGGCAATATTGGCCGCTCGGCACGTTTTTTGTTTGCTGGGCGGGTCGATGCAATCAGTAATAATGCATTGATTATAAAGGTAATATTTCGGATATTAGGCAGCATCAGTTTGCGCCATGTTGGCGTGTAGGGTTGATGACTGCCTGTTTTGTTTATGCTCTGCAGTACCAGTGTGGGTTTAGTACTGAAGTGGCATATGGGATAACGATAGAATGGCTGTTGTACGAGTGGTCTAGCCATCCGTTATGTGCACAGTACGTTTATGTTTGCTGCGCTTGTTGAGGTGGCATCAGCCGTTCTGATTCCTGTCTAACGACCGTGTAACATTCACAACAGGTTTGTTCTAGTAACGCGCGATCGACCACTTCAATATTCCCACGACTGTAATTGATAATTCCCATGCGCTGCAGTTTGCCTGCCGCATCGGTGACACCTTCACGGCGTACGCCGAGCATATTGGCAATCAATTCTTGTGTCATTAACACGCGATCATCGGGCAGCCTATCTATCGAAAGCAGTAACCAACGACACAGTTGCTGTTCAATACTATGGTGGCGATTGCAAACCGCGGTCTGGGCCATTTGGGTCAGTCGCACCTGACTGTAACGCAGTAACAGGTGGAGCAGGGCGCCATGACGGTTAAATTCGTCTTTAAGCCGCTGACCAAACAAGCGATAGGCAACGCCAGCACTTTGCACTACAGCGCGACTCGTGGTGCTTTCTCCTCCCATAAACAGGGCAACGCCGACCATACCATCATTTCCAACGACGGCAATTTCAGCGGATGCCCCATTTTCCATCACATATAGCAACGAAATAATCGAGTCCAGCGGGAAATACACATAACGCTGCTTTGAGCCTGCTTCACAGACTACTTGTCCGAGTTCTAATGGAACCAGTTCCAGATGCGGGAAAATACGTTGTTTGACTTCTTCTGGCAATTCACATAACAACCGATTGGATTCTGGCGGGAAGTGAGTTTCCGGTGGCGGTCGCTCTGATACAGATTTCAGTTTTAGTGTGTCCATTATGATAGCGTGTCCTTGTTTGGTGATGTCGCTAACTCAGGTTACAGCGAGAAACACCTATGCTATGTACGGTAGCGAACATAATGGCAGGTTTTTTGAATCGTTGAGTGGACAATATGCACTTAAGTGCGCATTGAGTGATAGCAACTGCAGCAACGGGCAAGTAGAACTTGTCGATCAAGAATATGTAATCGCCCACGATTATATGAAATGCTGCCGCGGGTCTGTAAATTGCCTGCGGCCTCGGTAATACTGCTTCGCCTAACACCCTGCATGTCGGCTAAAAATTGATGGGTTAGATATAACTCATCAGTCTGAATTCGGTCGTGACTCATTAGCAACCAACGTGCTAGCCGAGACTCAATGGAGTGAAAATGGGCACAGACTGCATTTTGTGATAATTGGCATAACAAGGTGTATAGATAAGTCTCTACTATTTGCTTCAGATTGGTATTTTGAGCGAGTAAGCCTTCAAAGGTTTCAATGGGGAGCCGCCAAGCTTGACCAGAACCTTGGATGATCGCCTCGGAAGGCACTTGCCGAGTGCCCAGCAAAGTCGTCGCTCCAAGCATACCTTCGTAACCAATCAAACCCATTTCCAATGCCGGATGTTTGGGGAGTTTAGCAATCAAAGAAATAAAAGCCGTTAAGGGAAAATAGACATATTGATATGACTCGCCAGGCTTGCACAGTAAGTCGGCAAAGTTAAGTTGGACTAACTCAGCTTGCGATAATAAATCCGCTTGTTCCACCACTGGCAGATGACGGATTAATCGGTTCTGAATTTGTGGGGCTAATGTGTCTTGGTGTTGAGTGGGCATAGCGGTTCAACCTGTGGTGGCATTGACTTGGCACCAGAAAATCTGCTGCAAAAAGAAGGGCCGCAGCATCAGAACGGGGCTGCGGAATGATGGAGATTAAATGACTAGTTTTTTAGTTGCGGTGAAGGTGCGCCAGATTTTAGTTGCATATCGTTTTTGACTGAAATAACGCCGGGGACTTTGCTTGTTAGTTTTACCGCAGTATTGATATCTTCACGCGATTTAACAAACCCGCTGAGCTGGACCACGCCTTTAAAGGTTTCAACATTAATCTCGGCCACACTTAAGTTTTTATCACCTAAAATGGCAGCTTTCACTTTGGTGGTGACCACACTGTCGTCTAAATACTCGCCAGTACCTTCTTTGTTGTATGCAGAACTGCAACTGGCCACGGCGACTAAGCCTAGAGCCAGCAGGAAGATACTTAACATTTTAATTGTTCTCATCAGATTATCCTTTTTGATAAAGAGTAAAAATGGGGGCATTAGCTAACGCGTCCCGTTAACAGCAATATAATCAGCACCAGTAGCACTATGCCTATAAGTCCACCAGGACGATAACCCCAGTTTCGGCTATGGGGCCAAGTGGGGAGCATGCCGAGAAATAACAAAATTAAAATAATCAATAAAATAGTCGCAATTGACATGGCTAATCTTCCTGATACCGGGGCAATTTTGCACTGGGTAACATGAGTCTGTGCCGTAGTAAATGGGATGTCGGTACGGTGGCGCACTTACAGGGTTCTGACGAGTCGATGTGTTTATATTCGCATTAACTGATAAGCGGTATGCCGAACAGAGCGAGTGATTGTAGAGATGCATACTCTAACTTATGTCCGATGACGGACATGTTCAATTCGAAACCAACGTTTGGTATTTCACTTATTCCGTTGTCCAGTTTCATGGGCTGCGCTAATAAAGAGGTCAACAAAATGAATTATCATGATCGCGATGTTTACGGTATTTACAACAATCCACAGTTCGCTTCTCCATCATTGGCACAAGGACCCTGCCCATATCTGATGGGCGCTGAAACACTGATCGGCAATAATGTTGTTAATAATTCTGGTGAAACCTTAGGGGATATCAAAGAAATTATGCTTGAAGTGGAAACGGGCCACGTCGGGTATGCGGTACTGTCGTTCAGTACTTATTTTGGTTTTGGAGAAAAGCTGTTTGCAGTGCCTTGGAAGATGCTGACACTTAATCATGAGCAAAAATGTTTTGTCATGGACATATCATTAGAGCGACTCAAAACGGCGCCGGGCTTTGACAAAGGCCATTGGCCCAATATGAAAGATGTTGAATGGGAAAACGAACTGCACGATTACTACGGTAGCCGTAGTGATTAATGGTGTTAAGCAGGGGATTTATCCCCTGCGTTATTATTTGGATTCGGTAAATATGTATAAGTGTGGTTGTGTCTATCAAGTGAGTAGAGCCCACACGCATTTTAGTTGTTAGGAATTTGCTTATTTGCAACCTAATAACGATAAAATTTTGAGCTAGTGTATTATCGAAAGTCACTAGCGTGTATCGCTGATCAATGTCTTCGCTTCATCAAATGATTAAAGCCTTGTCGAAAGATAAGGCTTTTTTGTTTTTCTATTTTAAGTTTAAATCCCTATTTAAGGTAAATCTGATGTTTTCGGATTTGTACTACAGCTTATTTTACTTGATGTCGCTAGATTGCTCCGTTTTCTTGATTTTTTCTCCATAGGTGATGAGGGAAGAATCATATTTAACAGTGGATATATCGAATAGATAATTTCAGCTTACTGTTCATGCTGTTGTCATCTGCGTCATTAAAGCTAAGCTCATTAGTATTTAGCTCAGTTATCTAAAGGATTTATATGGTTGAACACATTACTGGCATGCTAGCGCTAATTGGAGTGCTATCGTTATTTTGTCAATGGCTTGGCTGGAAACTTCGGTTACCAGCGATTTTACCCTTGTTGCTATGTGGGCTCACTTTAGGCCCTGGGCTTGGATTCCTCAATCCTGATGCGATTTTTGGTGATTTGCTTTTTCCGATTATTTCCCTCGGGGTCGCCGTGATTTTATTTGAAGGGGCTTTGACTCTTAACTTCAAAGAAATCAAAGATCATGGTCGTATGGTGACGCATCTTGTGACTATCGGTACCGTGATCACTTGGGCCTGTATCAGTACGGCCACCTTTTATTTATTGGATTTTAGTTGGGAAATTGCATTGCTCTTTGGGGCGCTAGTGGTAGTGACTGGGCCTACGGTTATCGTGCCAATGCTCAGAAGTGTGCGTCCTAAATCCCAGCTGGCGAGTATTTTGCGTTGGGAAGGTATAGTGATTGACCCAATAGGCGCGCTGCTCGCAGTGTTAGTCTTTGAATACATAACTGTTGCCAGCGATCAAACGACGCATGTGCTCTATGCCTTAGGCTCTATGTTGTCCCTCGGATTAGGACTTGGCGCAGTAGCGGGTTATCTAACGGGACAAATCTTAAGACACAACCTATTGCCACACTATCTGCGTAATACCGCCGTTTTGACCTTAATGCTGGGTATCTTTGTCGGCTCGAACCTATTACAAGAAGAATCGGGCTTATTGACTGTGACGGTTATGGGCATTTGGCTTGCGAATATGCGTGGTGTGGATATTGCTGAAATCCTTGAATTTAAAGAAACATTAACCGTACTGTTGATTTCTGCACTGTTTATTTTACTGGCGGCGCGATTAGATTCTAACGCCATGCTCGGCTTAGGTTGGGGTGGACTGGGTGTTTTAGCGGTGACCATGTTATTGGCACGACCGCTGAGTATTTGGGTTTCTGGTATCGGCACATCTCTGTCGAAAGCGGATAAGTGGTTTTTATGCTGGATTGCCCCTCGAGGTATTGTGGCCGCGGCGGTATCTTCTTTATTTGCAATCAAGTTAGAAGCCAACAATGTGCAGGGCGCAGATGCAATTGTGCCCTTAGTGTTCTTAATTATTATCGGCACTGTGGTGGTCCAAAGTTTAACGGCGGGACGTTGGGCACGATTTCTTGGGGTTAAAGCCGATTCTGCCCAAGGTTTATTGATCTTTGGTGCCTCTAAATTTTCCAGAGAGTTAGCGAAAATTTTAAAAGCCAAAGATGTCAAAGTGCTACTGGCTGATAATAACTGGGACAATATTAGGCTTGCGCGTATGGATAATATTCCAGTGTATTTTGGTAATCCTGTTTCGGAACATGCTGAAAATTATATGGATTTAACTGGAATTGGCCGTGTGTTGATTATTTCACCTTACCGACAGTTAAACCCGTTAGTGAGCTTTCATTTCCAAGACTTTTTTGGTGCTAAAAAAGTTTTTGGTCTTAATAATACCGAAGTAGGCAGTGCACGCCACCAGCTCTCTGAAAGTTATAAGCAACGTTTATGTTTGTTTGGTGATGCAGTGTCGTATGCCAAGATAGCCAGCCTAATGGCGAAAGGCGCTCAACTTAAAGTAACGAATTTAACCGAAAACTTCAGCTTTGAACATTTTCGTAAACGTTACGGTGAGACGGCAATACCACTGGTTTACCTGACGAAAGAAGGTAAGGTCGTCGTTGTTTCGGGTAATGATACCGTATTTCCGAATTGTATTGAGCTAATCAGTCTATTGCCAATTGAAGCTTTAGAAGAAGCCAAAGTGCAGCAAGCGATTGCAGAGCGGGAAGCCCAAGAAAAAGCAGCAGAATCTGCTTTAGCAAAGGTAAAAGCGGAAGAGGAGGCCGAGCGATTAAAGCTTGAAACGGCTCAAGCTGATGTTGCTACTGAAGATAATACCGCTGATGCACTACAAGCTGTAGATGAGACCTTAGTAAAGAATTAACCTAGGCTGCTATTGCGTTTAATGCTGCCTAATGACTTGAGTCGTGTGATTGGTTATAGGCATTAAAAAAGGAGGCTAATTAGCCTCCTTTTTGTGGTTTAAATCTTACTGAGTGGATTACGCAGCACGTTCCTGTGAAGTGTTTGAAACCACTTCTGGGCGCAGTTCTGCTGGGTCAAAGTCATCAACGTTGATTGATTTCATACGACCAATTTCCGCTCTTTCCAGTAATTGCACTTCGGCATCGCTTAACACACCTAAGGCTTTACCTTCTGCGGCAACTTTATCTAACCACATAAATGGTAGACGTTTACCGCTCGCTTTACAGACTTTGTCGTGCAGCGGTTCAGACGCGATGATGTCGAGTAGTGTTTGTTCTTGGATCCCCACAGCATTGTGCTCAGAATTAGTCCAGAACTGGCCTTTACCTAAACGGTTACGGCTTTCACACGGTGTTTGCATGATCTTAGCGACTTTATGATCTAACACATCGCTTGGGCGTTTCAGTGGACGACCGAATGGGAACATCACCACACGTAATGCGCCGCCAAGGCCCATAGGGAAGTTATCCAGTAAATCGTCTAAAGAAGCTTGTAGCTTGTATAGCGCATCTTCAACTGCCCATTGTACTAATGGCAAGTCGTCGGTTTGACGGCCTTCATCTTCATAGCGTTTCAGCGTGGCTGATGCCAGATACAGTTGGCTCAGTAAGTCACCTAAACGGGCAGAGATACGTTCTTTACGTTTAAGGTTGCCGCCCAAGGTTGCCATGGCTAAGTCAGAGAGCAGGGCAAGGTTGGCACTGAAACGGTTCATCTGTTGATAATAACGCTTGGTTTTATCTGAATAAGGCGCGTTAGAGAAACGGCTTGATGTCAGACCTAACCAGAAGCTACGGATGAAGTTACTGGTCGCGAAACCAATGTGACCAAAAATAGCTGCATCGAAGTTAGCTAAACCTTGACCCGATTCAGTATCAAACGCTGACTCCATTTCTGCGAGTACATACGGATGGCAACGAATTGCGCCTTGGCCGTAGATGATCATAGAACGGGTAAGGATGTTTGCACCTTCAACAGTAATTGCGATAGGCGCAGCTTGGTAGCCACGGCCTAAATAGTTATTGGGGCCAAGACACACGCCTTTACCGCCGTGAATATCCATGGCATCGATAACGCATTTCTGCATTCTGTCTGTCAGGTGATATTTTACAATCGCAGAGATAACCGACGGTTTTTCACCTAAGTCGATACCTGTAGTGGTCAACGTGGTTACCGCATCCATCAGATAAGCGTTACCGCCGATGCGTGCCATTGGCTCTTCGATACCTTCAAGCTTACCGATAGGCAATTTGAACTGACGACGAATGCGAGCATAAGCCCCTGTTGCCAGCGCTGCGGTTTTCACGCCGCCAGCTGAGTTTGATGGCAGTGTGATACCACGGCCCACTGACAAACATTCCACCAGCATGCGCCAGCCTTGACCAGCCATTTTCGGGCCGCCAATGATGAAGCTTAATGGCACGAATACTTCGTTGCCGCGAGTCGGACCGTTTTGGAACATGCAGTTGAGCGGGAAGTGACGACGACCCGTTTCTACTCCTTCCACATCGGTAGGGATCAAAGCACAGGTGATGCCGAGTTCTTCTTTATCACCAAGTAGATGTTCTGGATCGCGCAGTTTGAAGGCTAAGCCTAATACTGTCGCGACAGGCGCTAAAGTGATGTAACGCTTGTTCCAGGTCAGTTTCATACCCAGAACTTCTTCACCTTCCCATTGGCCTTTACACACAATACCAAAGTCAGGAATCGAGCCTGCATCGCTACCGGCTTCTGGGCTGGTCAGTGCGAAACAAGGGACTTCTAACCCTTTGGCTAAACGCGGTAAATAATGGTTTTGTTGCTCTGGCGTACCGTAATGTTGCAGCAGCTCCCCAGGGCCTAAAGAGTTAGGTACGCCAACAGTTGAAGCCAATTCACTACTTAAGCCCGCCAGTTTTTGTAACACGCGAGATTGGGCATAAGCTGAATATTCTAAACCGCCGTATTTTTTCTTAATGATCATGGCGAAGAAACCGTGATCTTTCAGATATTGCCATACGTCGGCAGGCAGATCGGCAAGTTGATGTGACACTTGGTGTTGATTCACCATGCGGCACACTTCTTCAACAGGGCCATCGAGGAAGGCCTGTTCGTCTGCACTTAAACGCGCAACTGGGTAGTTATGGAGTTTTTTCCAGTTCGGGTTACCCGCAAACAGATCCGCTTCCCACCAAGTGGTGCCGGCTTCAATCGCTTCTTTCTCTGTTGAAGACATTTCCGGCATGATGCCGCGATATACCTTCATCAGTGGACGACTGATCACATTTTGTCTAAATGCACTGATATTAAACGGCAGCGCGATCACGAGGAAAACGATCCAAGAGATAGGGCCGACAACATCGAGTGTCCATCCTGCTGTCATCACAACAGCGGCTGTAATAGTGGCAGTGAGCAAAGATACCCGAAGGTAAGCTAGGGCTCCTAGCACTAAGATCATGGCGATGATCCAAAGTAGGGTAGTCACTGTAATTCTCCTTAAATATGACCGAGTGCCAACCACAGGTCATAGAGTGTTTTATTGATTGCGATCACAATTATAGTTTGTGGTCAGACCTGTGTCGCATAAAAGTTAAACCTAAGAGAATTTTAATACAAGTATTTTTCAAACAATTGTTTAAATTATTTGTCAGCTTTGATCATTCCACAAATGTCATCAACTAGTTACAATGCCAACAAGTAGTTTTTTTGATTGATGATAGGCGAGAAATATGTGCGAGTTACTGGCGATGAGCGCCAATGTGCCAACCGATATTGTGTTTAGTTTTACGGGATTAGCACAACGTGGTGGTGTAACTGGTCCCCACGTGGACGGCTGGGGTATTACTTTTTACGAGGGGAAAGGTAGCCGTACTTTTAAAGATGCTTGCCCGAGTAGCGAATCGCATATTGCAAAATTGATCAAATCCTACCCGATTAAAAGTGAAGTGGTGATAAGCCATATTCGCCAAGCGAATCGCGGCTGTGTGTCTTTAGAGAATACTCATCCTTTTACCCGCGAATTATGGGGACGTTATTGGACCTATGCCCATAATGGTCAATTGACGGATTATCTGCCCAAGTTTCATGTCTCGCGCTATCAACCCGTAGGCGATACCGATAGCGAACTTGCTTTCTGCTGGATTTTGGAACAAGTCGCCCAGAAGTTTGGCGGTACTAAACCTGAAGATATGTTGGCTGTGTTCCATTACGTCGCAACATTGGCCGAGCAAATCCGTGCGTTAGGTGTGTTCAACATGATATTGAGCGATGGCGAGCATTTAATGAGCTATTGCAGTAATAACTTATGTTACATCACTCGCCGCGCGCCGTTTGGTAAAGCGAAACTTATCGATACCGATGTGGTGATTGATTTTGATAAGGAAACTACCGCCCATGATGTGGTGACTGTGATTGCGACTCGCCCATTGACCGAGAATGAACAGTGGCGCGTTATGCAGCCGGGTAACTGGAAGCTGTTTAGATTGGGTGAGCTGTTAATCGATCTCTGATGCTATGCCGTTGAGCGAAATAATGAGGGCGAGCGGATTTACGGTTGATTTTGTTTTGTTCAGGTCACTTTATTAAAAAGTTCGAGTCAGTATCTGACACATCTTCTAGCAATCAGTGATGAGTGATGAACCATTAGCGATGAACATTAACCGAAACCGAACTTAGAGGTAGGCCCTAAGTTCAGTTAGATTTAGATATAGTTCAGTTAGGTATAGTTCGGTTGGGTTTTATTCGATATTAGTTTGGCTTTAGTCCAGTACTTTTATACTAAGGCTTTGTATCATTAGGTTAAGTTCATACATCTTAACTCAATGCCTTACATCTTAACTCAATGCCTTACATCTTAACTCAATGCCTTACATCTTAACTCAATGCCTTACATCTTAACTCAATGCCTTACATCTTAACTCAATGCCTTACATCTTAACTCAATGCCTTACCGATTAACCTTCAGTCGTGCCGAGCAGTTTAGGCACTAGCGGTTTCTCTGCAATGTCTGCAGGTATGGTTTCTTGGTTCGGCACTTCATCGAAGTGATACTTCAGCAACTTAATATCGAGCTGCTTACTGCCTTTTTCAAAATGTGTTAACCGCACGGGCAAATATGCTAAGTCAGGCGCCATCCAGAAGAAGGTTTGACGCTTTTTATTGTCACGCACGACTTCAATTTTGACTGTGTCGTAACTGCCGCTGTCGATGTTCATTCGTTCTTTACCGATCACATGAAACTTGTATTCATCGACTTCGTTGTCCTTGACCATCTTATAGTCGAGCACTTCTTTGCCCGCCATCATATCTAGCCTAAATTGCAACTGCACCATAAGAGGATCAAAGATTTTATCATCATAGGGAAACTTGCCTTTTTCATCTTTGTAACGTGTATGAATAAAGCCTTGAGCTTTGGCGAATGCGGTTTGCTCCGTGTAATTAGGCCCGACACCTTGGCGTTGTTGTAAGTAACGCAAAGGACTGAGCTGCGCGTCATTTTGAGTAAATTCACTCAAGATGTGACGCACATCGGTTAACAATAACAGGCTGAGATCGCTATCAAAACGATACTTAAACACGCCATCTTCGGCATTGGGTAGCGTGTATTTGGCTTTTCCTAATTCAATGTCTCCATAGTTGACTTGGTATTCGGCCGTCTGCGGTGTTAGCGGCGTTGGCGCTGCCATGGCAAACATACTTTGAGTGAGGACGGTAAAACTCACTAATAATGTGGGAATGGTACGCAAAGAATGCTCCTTGGGTCGCAGGTTTTCACCTTGTATCACTACAGAACGGTCGGTAGTGGTTGATAAAAAAGTGTCGAGTAGCATGCTTACTTACACAGTTCTGGGTCAATCAGTTGAGCATAAATCAATTATCGGATCGACTGTAAGCAGGTTATAGCCGAGGACGACGTTTCTGTAAATAGAGATGTAAATAGTTTATGGATCAATATATTAAACTAAAATGGCATTGCCATGACTAAAGTCACCAGATCCGGGCGCCACTCGTATTCAGACAAACTAATTTTGCCGCAGTTCACTGTTATCCCTTCAATTCTTAATAATTCCATCTGTTCTTGAAAGAAGGTTGAATTTTTCTCGAAGGATATTTTGCCTTGACTATTGAGTACCCTATGCCAAGGGAGTGACAAATGTTCGGGAGCTGCTTTCAGCGCTTTTGACACATAACGCGCTCGTCCCGGTAATCCTGCATAATCGGCTATTTTGCCATAGCTGCTGACTTTACCCTGCGGGATCATAGCGACGATATGCCAGATTTTCGCCATAGGAGACATATCCACTGCTTGGGGCTGTTTTCTCGCTACACTCTGTTTATCTTGTTCAAGATATTGATACAGTGGTGATTTTTCTTTAGGAAACGATGCCATTGAATTGTTAACCCTCAGCTTAATGGTATTGATACCAATCACATTAAATATCTAATCAGTTCAAAGCCTCACAGGTATTTAAATCCCAGGCGCATTGACGCAGAAATGGTTATTCTCTTTTAAGTCAATGCAACACCGGAGTGGGGATACCTGTGAGGCTCCCAAAGGGCGGGTTTCAAAACGCTTATACTGCGTTTAAGGCTTTCGACAGAGCACCACTATGCCTTCAAGCCTTCGCCTTGTCTAAAGCGCGTTGAATTCCCGCTGAATGAACAGATATTTAATACGATTGGTATGACTCACAAAGAATCACGCTCAAAAACTTTTGCTTGATGAGTTCACGCTAGTGTAACGGTAAAGCGTGGCTTAGCGGAAGATGTGAGGGTATTTGGTATTTAAAGGATTAAGCACTTCTCGATATTTTTATCGGCTAGCTCGATTACTAACAAAATATTTAAACTGTTTTTAGCTTAAATATTGTGTAAATGGTCAAATAGTCCATAATAGCGCCAATTTTTTTGACTCGATGAGAGAAGATAACTGGCATGGCTGTACTCGATATTCTAACTATTCCCGATGAGCGCCTTAAACGTAAAGCGCAACCTGTAAAAGATATTGAAGCTGTTCAGGGATTTATCGATGATTTAATCGAAACCATGTATCACACGGACGATGGTATCGGTTTAGCGGCAACTCAAGTCGGCAGTACAGATGCAATTATCGTGATCGATTTATCTGACGGTCGCGACCAGCCTTTAGTGCTGATTAACCCTGAGATTGTTGAAAAGTCAGGTGAATTCGTCGGTGAAGAAGGTTGTCTGTCTATCCCAGGTTATCGCGCTAAAGTGTCACGTTTTGAAAAGGTTAAAGTGACAGCCTTAGACAGAACGGGCAAGGCTATCGAAATCGAGACCGATGAGTTTTTAGCCATAGTGTTGCAGCACGAAATCGACCATTTGCATGGCAAAGTATTTATCGAACATTTATCCATGCTAAAACAACAAATCGCCCTTAAAAAAGTGCGTAAATACGCTTAACTTTTGACTTAAGTTGTATTTTAGAGAATGGTTGTACCTATTGATTAGCCGCATTTATAGTGCGGCTTTTTTGTATTTAAAATCTAATCAAGGAAGATTAATGCTGTGATATGTGAACATAACAGCTTGTTTTTACTCTGATGAATGGATAAGGTAACCCAAAATCTGCATTATACCAATCGTATTAAATATCTGTTCATTCAGCGGGAGTTCAACGCGCTTTAGACAAGGCGAAGGCTTGAAGGCATAGTGGTGCTCTGTCGAAAGCCTTAAACGCAGTATAAAGCACGTTGAAACCCGCCCTTCGGGAGCCACACAGGCATCCCACTCCGGTGTTGCATTGGCTTAAAAGGGAATGACCATTTCTTCGTCAATGCGCCTTGGATTGAGATGCCTGTGAGGCTCTGAACTGATTAGATATTTAATGTGATTGGTATTATTGTAGGTTCAGTTTTCATCATTAACAGCAAGTGTATGGATACGGTAGGGAAACAAATGAAACATAAGGTAATAGCCTGTGGCATAGCCTCATTCGCAATGCTTTCACTGAGCGGTTGTAGTGCATTTTTTAACGGTAATACCACGGAGAAAAATGCGGTATCGAGTAGCTTAGTCGAATATTTATACCCTGATGAGAAGAGTCGCCAAGCCCAGCAGCCATCCTTACCTGTGCTGCGTTTACCTATTACCGTCGGCATCGCTTTCTTGCCTTCGTCCCATTGGCAAGCCGATGCAATTGATAGCCGAACTCAGATGGCCTTACTTGATAAGGTTAAAAAATCCTTTGTCAAATATGACTATATTGATCGTATCGAAGTGATCCCAAGTACCTATCTTAAAAATGGTAAAGGTTTTGAAACCTTGCAGCAGGTTGCTCGCCTGCATGATGTTGATGTTATGGCATTGGTTTCTTACGATCAATTGATGCAAAGCCACGAGAACAAATCCGCCATCCTTTATTGGACTATCGTGGGCATGTATTTAATCCCCGGCAATGAAAATGCGATTCAAACCTTTGTTGATACAGCCGTTTTCGATATGCGTAGCCAGAAGATGTTATTTAGGGCGCCAGGTATTAATCAGTTAACTGAAAGTTCAACCGCTGTTGGCGTGACGACAACCCTAAGAGAGAAATCCTACGAGGGTTTTGATCTTGCGGTGAACGACATGATAGTCAATTTAGATGACGAGCTTGCCCGTTTTAAAACTCGGGTTAAGGAAGAGCACGTTGCCACCATTGAACATAAACAAGGTTACAGCGGCGGTGGCAGTTTATCCCTATTAATCCTTTCACTATTGGGAATTTTGTCACTCGGCCGTTTTACCATCTGCCGAGAATAGTTGAACTCATTTATCAGGGGTGAGGTGAACGAAAAGGAGTTTCATCTTTTGGCCATTCCTATTTCGGGCTTTGTATTAAGTTCTTATCACTCCTTTACCCTATGTTAAATGGGCTGATTGAAACATTAAGGACTTAAATATAATGACAGACATTATTGATAGAATTGTTTATGAAATCGAGGATGTTGAAGAGGCGGTAAACCTTGTAAAAACTATCTCGTCAGCACATGAATTGTATGCCTTATTGGACCATTATAATTGGGATGATGGTAATGAGATTCCTATTGCAATTGCGGATCATCCATTATGCGAGTTAGCCATTGCCATAAAGCTATTTTGGCTTGCTGAAGCGATGGATTGGTTAGAAATGAATGAGCTAAATGAATTAATTCCAACAAATGAGGTAATAGAACCTTATCAACAGGAACATTATGATTTCGCGGTCATGCTGACTAAGCGAATTTTAAGCGGTTATTATCAGGTGAAAACAGTTTCTCATACTGAAAAAATAACAAAGACGGCGCAATATTTTCTTAAGAAGCGTGGGGTGCCTGAGATTTTGTATCAACCTATTGTGGTATGAGTGTAGAGGTATACGAAGTTGTATTAGCCTCACCATTTATTTTGTAGCTTCTGTCCGTAAACATTTCTATAAACCCCAAATCATATCCTTACAAAATAGGGCAGTGCGATCAGGGCGATGCCGATAGCGATAAGTAACGCGAGATAGGTGACAAAATAGGGATAAATCATCAGGGTGAGGCCAACGACTAAAGGGATGGGTGCAACTTGGCGTTTGCCATAGGTGAAAAAGCCAAGACCAAAGAGGCTAAAGACTAAACTCCATAGTAATAATGCTGGATTATCAAACATCTTGAGTTCCTAAATGGTTAGCCTAGGTAGGCTTTGACCTTATCACAGCGTCAAACTGGTCAATCGATTACTTAAACTATTGGTTAAACGGCTGCGTCGTTTTATTGAGTCTAATGCTGACTATCCCGTAGCGTAATTAAGCTTTATTCATCTTATTGCTGCGATGTTGCCTTATTTTACTCGTGCTATAGCTCATATAACTCTAAGGGTAAGCCGTCGGGATCGCTAAAGAAGGTGAATTTTCTGCCTGTGTATTCGTCAATGCGGACGGGTTCAACGGTAATGTGATGGCTATGAAGATGTTCGATGGCGGTTTCAATTGATGCTACGCGAAAGGCGAGATGCCTAAGTCCACAGGCTTCGGGATAGCTTGGTCGTTTGGGTGGATTATCGAATGAAAATAACTCAATTTGACTCTTATCGGCCAGTTGTAAATCAAGTTTATAGGACTTACGTGCCTCTCGGAAATGCTCTGCAAGCACGGTAAGGCCAAGAATGGTTACATAAAAGTGTTTGGACTTTTGATAGTCGCTGCAAATAATCGCTGCATGGTGAATGCCGAGTAACATTGCTTTCCTTTGTGATTTTTAATGGTTGATCAAATAAGATAGAAAGGTTTGAGAGTATAACGGTTAAAAAAAGATAGCGTCACAGTTTAGCGTGACGCTATCGGTCGATTTCACTTTTTAGCTCACCTAGGCTTTTTGCTCGTTTAATCTTCCAGCTCGAATATGGCTGAAGACAGCGGTGCAAGTTGCATCTGAACTTGTCCTTCACCTAGTTTGACAACCAACTGTGCTTTATTGTCTTCCAGCAAATCCTTAAGTGAATAGGTACCATCCGTTAATTGCCATTGGTCGATAAGTGGCTTTGGTAGCTTAAGGGATAATGGCTTTGCTTGAGTTTGATTAAAGTTATTCACAATAATCAGTTTTTGGCTCGTTTTATTGGTCGTATCTTCCTCAAAGCGCACAAAGGCAAAAGTGCTGTCATCATAACCCGTTGCACTGCCATGAGTATCCATTGTGGCGGTTTGTGCGCTGCGGTTGGCGGCATCGAGCGAGTAATACTCTCCTAAGAGCGCAGGTACATTTTTACCTGTGCTTAGGTTCAGTAATTTTTGATAATAAGTCCGCAAAGTGACTTCCTTTAGGGTTGATTGTCCACCATCAAACTTGCCATTGTTCATCCAGCGCTGATGGGCTGGGACGCCAACATAGTCAAAAATACTGGTGCGTGATGCATGACCAAATCCTGGGTTGTCGATGGCGGCTTCTCCCACTTCTTGGCCAAAATACACTAACGTCGGTGAAGTGCCTATCGTTGCCGACACTACCATAGCGGGTAGGGCATAGTGTGGATTCACGGCTTGGGTTGCCGTGGGCTTATTTGTATGTGGCGATGCTAAAAATGCTGCATTACCAATACGTTGCTCGTCGTGGTTTTCTAAAAAGTGCAGCATGTGAGATTCAATATCCTGCACTTTTTCCTGTTCTGCCGCGATATTAGCTGTGCTGATTTTACCCGCCATCACGGCTTTGAGCGTGTCGTAAAGGTCAACCTTATCGTACAGATAATCCATTTTGCCAAGTTGGATATAATCTCGGTACAAGTTAGGGTTATAGACCTCGGCCAAGATAAAGGCATCGGGATTTGTGTGTTTTATCTGACTATTGAGATAACTCCAAAACTCCACTGGCACCATTTCGGCCATATCATAGCGAAACCCATCGACACCTTTCGCTAGCCAATACTGGGCAATCTGATTGAATTTAATCCAAGAGCTTGGGAGCTCGGCTAAGTGTTGTTGCCAAAAAGCGTAATGCTGTGCCTGCGTTAAAGTGGCGAAATTGGCTGGCAGGCGAGGGAAGTCATAGGTGCCATCGGGGCGTACGCCGTAATTGATTTTAACGGTCTCGTACCAATCATTGGCATCGGGCTTGGCTAAGCGTGAGCCATTGCCAGTCCATTTTGCGGGAAATTCGTTGAATTTGCCGTCACTTAAGGGGTGAGTTTCTCCGCCCAGCGGTTTAAGCTCTGCGGGTAAGCTTGGTACCTCAAACGCATGCGCTTGTCCCTTTGCCCCCTCCGAGCCATTATAAACATCAACTTTATCAACAACGTAATAGAAGTTGTTGTTTTTGGCGTACACCAGACTGGTATCATCATCTTCGCCAAAATCGCGCACGCCTTGGGGTTTACTCACGGATTGATAATGGCGCGCCACATGGTTTGGCACGATATCGATAATCACTTTTAAGCCGTGGTGATGGGTACGGGCAATGAGCGCTTCGAACTCGACTAAACGGTTGGCGGGATTGACCGCCAGATCTGGGTTGACGTTGTAGTAATCTTTGACTGCGTAGGGTGAGCCCGCGCGTCCTTTGACCACATCGGGATCATCAGTACTCACGCCAATCGCGCTGTAATCACCAATCAATGCATGGTGGGGAACGCCCGTGTACCACACATGGGTAACGCCTAGGTCCTTGATGCTATTGAGTGCAACATCGTCGATATCATTAAATTTGCCGACGCCATTGTCGGCAATCGTGCCCCAAGGTTTGTTGGTTGGATTTTTATTGCCATAAAGGCGAGTAAAGATTTGATACACCACAGGTTTAAGCGTCATAACCTCACTCTCAGACTTTGGTAGTAACTCATTATCAAGCGTCTGCGTTGATGTATTTGCATTGATCGAGAAGCTAAAAAGCGAGGCAGTTAATAAAGAGGCGCTGAATAGAGCGTTTAAACATAAGCTGAGTGATGACTGTCGGCGCTGCTGGGTTTTTGCTGCTTTGGTTATAAGTAAAGCCACTATGGGAAATTTAGCCTCTTGGGGGCACTGAATCACTCGGGAATAGATAGGCGATAAAAAGCTCAAGACTGAATTCCTTTTAGGGTTGAGTTTTTGATTGGGTGAGTTGTTTGAGCCTGAGTTAAATCGCTAGCTGAGTAACTCATATGATTAGAGGTTTGACGGCTAGATAAGCCAGTATTTAGCTGCGGTCTTGCTTTAAGCTCAAGGATAGTGACACCTGCATGGGGTAATGCTAGCGCTTGATTGAGTGAAACTGTGTTGCCACTGATGATATCTGTAGCGGCGCGGTTATCGCCAAGTACACTGGCAAAGCGGTTTACATCTAGCGTGACTGCTTTGTCATTTTTATTGTAAATCACCATGACTTTGTCGGCCGAGGGCTGAGTACAGGCGTTGTGTTGGGTTTGAGAATCGTGTTGAGTTAGTGACTTAAGCTCTTTAGCATTTAGGTCAGCTGATAATGGGTCATTCAATAAGCAACGAAATTGCACATAGATGCCATCCTGCGGCACAAAGTGCAGTAGATCGCCCGATTGCAGCGCAAGGGATTGTTTACGGTAATTCAGTAGCGTACGGACAAATTGCTGCGCTTGTTGTTGAGGTTCACTCAGTCCTTTGCCCGTAAAGGCGTTAATGGCACTGTTGGCAAAGCCGCCGGGGAAATCACTGCGCACAACACCATCGTGACGACCTTCGGTTGGGCTGGTCATCAAGACTTCAGTGCCGTAGAACAGCTGTGGAATGCGTTTGGCGGTCAGCACATAGGTGAGGGCCATCTTGTATAAGTCTATATTTTCTTTCACTAAACTGAAAATCCGATTGGTGTCGTGATTGCCTTCAAATAACACTAGCTGACTGGGTGAGGCATACACAACATCGTTGGCTAACATCTCGTAAAGTGTGATAAAGCCTGTGTCCCACGCCTCTGGCTCATTAAGGCTGGCAATCAATTTTTCATATAGCGGGAAGTCCATCAAACTGGGTAAATCTGAGGTATAGCCATCGGCATTGATTTTGCCCTTTTGCCAATAGGACACTGTGATGGGGTTTGCGGTCCATTCTTCGCCAACAATATTAAAATTTGGGTACTCAGCCATTACGGCCTTAGACCATTTAGCGAGAAACCCTTTGTCGGCGTAGGAGTAAGTATCTTCACGTATCCCCGAAAGTCCTGCGTACTCGACCCACCAAATACTGTTTTGGATAAGATAGGTTGCCAGTTTTGGATTGCTTTGATTTAGATCTGGCATAGTGTCGGTAAACCAGCCGTCGACAAAATCAATATGATCTTGCGCTGCCGCGTAGGGATCTTGCACTGTCGTGCGCCTATGGCTGGTGAAACGGGGGCTGGTAACGCTGGATTTAATAGCACTGGATTTAGTATCGGCAGACTGCATCAAGTCAGGCTTGGATTTGCGATTATGTAGCTGCGTTTTTGTGGCATCGTTCAGCCAGTCTTGGCTAGGTAAATCGTTGAGCCACCAATGGTTAGAGCCGATATGATTCACCACAACATCTTTAATCACCCCAAGGCCAAGCTTGTTAGCCTTAGCGACTAAGGCTTTATAATCTTCGTTGCTGCCAAAGCGGGGATCGACGCGGTATAAATTGGTAATTGAGTAACCGTGGTATGAATACTGGGCTTGATTATTCTCAAGCAGCGGATTGATCCATAACTGAGTCACCCCGAGCTTTGCCAGATACGCTAAGTGCTGGCTGATCCCTGCTATATCGCCGCCATGGCGAGCATCGGGATAGTTGGGGTTGCTAGGATTACTTGGATAGTTAGCCGCAACTTGCTCTAACATATCGGCCTGACTGTCATTACTGGTGTCGCCATTGGCGAATCGGTCCGGCGTGATAAGGTAAATCACATCCTTATTGCTAAATCCTTGGCGTTCACGGCTACCTTTAGCGCGCCCTTGCAACGTATAGGGCAGGCGATAAAGAGGTTTATTGGCTTTTGAAGCAGAGTCAGTGCTGGAAATCACTAGTTCAAAGGTTTGCGGCGCAGCTTGACTCAGATCTAAATTGATAAACAAATAGTGAGGGTTATCAGTGTGCTCAAGGCTTTTAAGTGTGATGCCTTTTCCTTGGATATCAAGCTTAATCTGCTGCGGTAAGCTTGGAAGTTCGCGGCTATACAGCATCAGCTGTAACTCAGGGTTCTGCATCCCCGCCCACCAAAACGCGGGTTCAAGCTTAACGTCCGTCGATATATCTTGCTTAAAGGTGTTTGCATAGGCCGTATTAGATGAAGAGCAAACCAAGCATAAATAAAGCGCTATCATTAGGTTTTGACGGATCATAATGTAAGCCTTTTAAAGAGAAATAAGTAAAACGTGCTGGCATGATGAATGTTAGAAATACTGAAATCTGCATAAGCAAAAGCCTGCTTCTTAATTGAAGCAGGCTTTATTCTGGGTAGCTTATAAAGAGTAACTTAACCCTAGGAAGTACTGTCTACCGAAGTATTGGATTGTTCCTGTCTGATGTTCCTCACCAAAATAGGTTTTGTTCGGTTCATCAGTTAAGTTATTAATTTGGAATAAGAACTTAAGTCCATTTTCCAGAGCGTATGAAGCTTGATAATCCACAATCGTTTCGGCATCGAAGAAGGCGAGTTGTGATTCAACTGCCACTTGTTCTGAAACATAGCTGCTACGATATCTCATGCTTACGCGAGTATCGAAACCATCCAGAGTATAGAACAAGGTGGTGTTGAGTACGCTTTCTGATAAACCTGGTAATGGAATGGTTAAGTTTGAACCACTTAAATCTGTGGTAAATTCCACTTCACTGTCTGAATACGAGTAGCTGCCAGTGAAGCCAAGACCGCTGAGTGGCGAGGGCAAGAAATCAAATATTTGGGTATAACCTAACTCAACACCACGAATGTAGCCGCCATTGTCGTTGTTGATTGCAGTTTGATATTGACCCAAATTTTTATTAACAGGATAAGTGACGCCATTATCAACTACTGTATCTGGGACAATAAAACCTTCAGATTCAAAATCAAATTCAGTGATAGTGAAATCGTTGATGAAAGACTTGATGTCTTTATAGAACAGAGCTATCACCACGGCGCCTTCACTGTCTTCGAAATAATGCTCGTAAGACAGATCGAATTGATCGGCATAGAAAGGATCAAGCAAAGGGCTGGTGTTACCCCAGGCATTGTATGTCTTATAGCCTTTGTTTTCGTCGGAATACCAGTTGCCTCGTCCTGATTTCAGCTTATTGATCGGAGGACGAGCCATCACAGAGGCTGCGGCGAAACGCAGTTGATCATTTGACGTCAAGTGGAAGTTGAGGTTGAGTGATGGTAAGTAGTCTGTGTAGGTCTGACCGATTTCATTGCGGATATAGTCAGTGCTGATAACACCCTTTTCGTCCGCGATAGGCTCGCCCAAACCGAAGCCGATTTGTTGCAGACCTGTGCTGTTCTGATCCGTGTGAACCACTCGCAGCCCTAGGTTACCTGTTACTTTGACATCACCCAGATCAAACTCTAGATTGCCCTGTACATATCCTGCCAGTATATCTTCATTAACGGCACCGCTTTGGATCATGGTCCAGTTATCCGACCAGTTAGCCGTCGGATTAAATGGGCCTTGACCCGTCGCTGCCAATTGATTGTTGACCAGCTCCACAGCCTTGTCGAAATCGATCGATAGGAAGCTGGGGTAGCCTGAAAGTTCACCACCGAAATTGACTATATTTGTCATGTCATCATTTAACACCAACACTGGTTGATTGGCGGGGTTAGTGTCAAATTCGAAGCCGTAGCCTGCTTGAGAGCGCTGGGCGTTGAATTCACGTTTTGAGTAGCGTGCGCCGAAATCGACAGAACTCAGGAAGGATGAGTCCAGCACATAGTTAAAGTCTAACTTGTAGGCGACAAGATCATTTTGTTGATCGTATGGCCACATACCCACTTCTTTTAAACCCAAGGTCGCGGTATTGGTATAGTCGTTTGAAAAGCTGACATCGGCAGGGCTTAAACCATGTAGTTGATAATTAATTGATTCGGCTGAGCGTACTTCATTACCTATATCATCATATAAAACGGCACGAGTGCCGCCGTTGACGAACTCACCATCGGCTTTTGAATAGCTCACATCACCTGCGACAGTTAATGCGCCGCCATTATTCCACTCAATATTGACTGAGCCTGATGTCAGTTCTGAATATTTTGAGTCGTTATCATTGATAACAAAAACGGCAAAGTTATCAGTACCATCAGTTGATACCGTTCCGCCTGTCATAGAACCATTTTCGACAACCGCATCACTAATAGTACCGTTTTTTAATGACTTAACGCGAAAGCCTCGGGCAAAGTTTTCGGAAGTGAATTTTGAATGGAATAAATCACTTTTTACACTGAGATTGTCTGTTGGTTGCCAATGGATAGCAGCCATATAACCATCACGTGTATCATCACCGCCTTTTTGCTGTAACTCAAAACCTTCACTGATTGATTCGGCAGCACCGTCGCCATTGACATCTTTTTTATCGTCGTTGAAACGTAAACCAATGAATTGACTGGCAACATAAGGTTGGTACAAATGGGCATAGCCTAGCGCCACACCGAGTGTATCTTCAAGGAATTTGCCTTGATATGCAAAGCTAAGACGGTTGCCATATTGATCGGCATCGGAAATCTCATCCGCTCTGTCATTAAAACTGCCGCGAGCATTGATATTAAATGATTGGTCTTTGTCGCTTTTTAAGGGATCTGCGGTTTTTAATTCTACCGTACCGGCGACGCCTCCTTCAATCAGCGAGGCTTTTGGTGTTTTATAGACGGCGGCTTGACTAATTAATTCGGATGGATATTGGTCAAACTCAATCGCGCGTTTACCGCCCGTTGTCACTTGTTCGTGTCCATTAAGCGTTGCAAAGACGAAATCACCATCAAGACCTCGAATATTGAGGCCGCTTGCTTGTCCACCAGTGCGCACAGCGGTCACGCCTGGTAAGCGAGTCAGTGCATCAGCGATTGACTGATCGGGAAGGGCGCCAAGATCATCTGCTGAAATCGATTCAGAGACGGTATCTCCAAAGCGTTTATCATTTAGTGATTTGATGACACTGGTTCTAAAGCCTTTAACTTCAATAACCTCAATAGCAGCTTCTTTTGCTTCCTTATCTGTAGTCACTTCATCTGCCGCATAGGAGTGCATACTGGCACCTGCGGCGATGAGCGCTAAGGTTAGCAAACTGGGTTTAAATCGCATCATATCTCTCTTCCCCTTGGAGTCGCTTTATCGCTTTGTAGAGCGTTTTATCGTTATCACCGCGTTATTTTTGCGGCCTTTTTTTGGTATATGGGCGCTTAATTGACTGCATAAGTGCTGCGTTTATGACCAAATTGTTATGCAACGGTGAAGATACTACTCCCGAGTTTCTTAGCTGAACAACAGAGTGCATACGTATTCAATACCTAGCAGAGTTAAGAATAGACTGTGATAGAGGGTGAACTCAGGGAATAAAATGATTTTATTTTGTAATCAAGTGACTGTTACTAAAAAGTAAATTTCATTGTGATGCCATGTGACTATTGGCTGCATCTTCTGCATACGTATGCAGGTGTATTGAACCTTATTTCCCTCTTCACGTATGCTCGGTAACACAAAAGAAGCCGCGATGACTTTACTCTGCAGTAACAAAACGATAACTGTTTGCTTGAGTGTGTCAGGGAAAGTTCGCTGTAGAATAATGATAAAAGGGGCAACAATGAGTGAGTTAACGTGGTGGCGTGGTGCAGTGATTTACCAAATTTATCCGCGTAGCCTTTTAGATACTAATGGTGACGGCGTCGGGGATTTACGCGGCATTATCATAAAGCTGGATTACATTGCGAGTCTCAATGTCGATGCCATCTGGATTTCACCTTTCTTTAAATCTCCTATGGCAGATTTTGGCTACGACATCAGTGATTACCGCGAAGTTGACCCTCTTTTTGGCACTATGCATGATTTCGATGAATTGATTGAAAAAGCCCACGGTTTAGGTATTAAGGTCATTATTGATCAAGTATTAAGTCATACCTCGGACCAACATGCGTGGTTTATTGAGAGCCGCGAGAACCGTTCGAATCCCAAGGCGGATTGGTATGTGTGGGCCGATCCTAAGGAAGACGGTACAGCGCCTAACAACTGGCTCGCGATTTTTGGCGGTTGTGCTTGGGAGTGGGAACCGCGCAGACAGCAATACTATTTACATAACTTCCTGCGTAGTCAGCCCGATATTAATTTCCATCATCCCGAAGTGCGCCAAGCTGTGCTGGATAACGTTGAATTTTGGCTTAAAAAGGGGGTAGATGGCTTCCGCTTAGATGCCATTACCTTCTGTTATCACGATGAACTGCTCAGGGATAATCCGCCAAAGCCTAAGGATAAACGTCAGGGCCGTGGTTTCAGTGAAGATAACCCTTACGCTTATCAATACCATTACTACAATAATGACCGTCCGCAAACCATCGCTTTTATTGAAGATTTACGAAAGCTCATCAATCGCTATCCAGGAGCGGTGACCTTAGGCGAAGTCTCGGCCGAAGATTCTTTGGCTGTAATGGCTGCCTACACTAAGGGCGAAGATCGCCTACATATGGCCTATAGTTTTGAGCTATTAACCGACGATTACAGCGCCGCTTATATTCGCCAAACCGTAGAGGCTTTGGAAGCGAGCATAGGTGATGGCTGGCCATGTTGGGCTATCGGTAATCATGATGTGCAGCGCGTAGCGAGTCGTTGGGGGCAAGGTAAGCAGAATTCAGACATGGTCAAAATGCTCAATGCCATGCTAAGTTCGCTGCGCGGCAGTATATGTAGTTATCAAGGTGAAGAACTCGGTCTAACTGAGGCGCCAATTGAATACCATGAGCTGCAAGATCCTTTTGGCAAAACATTTTGGCCTATGTTTAAGGGGCGTGATGGTTGCCGTACGCCAATGCCGTGGCAGCAAGGCGCTGACTTTAGTGGTTTTAGTGATGTTTCTCCTTGGCTGCCAATTCCACCTGCGCACCAAGCGTTAGCTGTGGATGTACAAGAATCTGATGCTGATTCTATGCTCAATGGTTATCGACGTTTTCTGGCTTGGCGTAAGTTACACCCAGTGTTAGTTGAAGGTGATATTAAATTTGTTGATACAAAGGAGCCCATTTTGGCCTTTGTTCGCACCTTAGGCGATATCAAAGTGTTTGTGGGATTCAATTTAGGTGATACCGAGGTCGAGTTTGATTTCTCTGCATTTGAACTCAGTGAGTCGCTGACGGGACATGGCCTTAAAACCGCACAAATAGAACACAATCAGCTGAAGTTTTCGGCATTTACCAGCTTTTATGCAGTGTTAAAGTGAAAATGATTCATTTTTATTCGGTTGAAGTGTTATAGATACGGGATCCCAAGCCCACAGTTTGATATAAACCCGCCCACGGGCACCATGGGGAATGTAACCTTAATTAGTTCCTGATAATAAAAACATACAGAGAGAATAACTATGGCGTCATCAATTAATACCGGTAGCTACACGAGCAGCACTGGCGAAAATGGGTCGGGCAGTTATCGTTTTGCCTTGATCTCATTGACTTCACTGTTTTTTATGTGGGGTTTCATCACTTGCTTGAACGATATTCTGATCCCGCATCTTAAAGCGGTGTTTTCACTGAATTATACTCAAGCTATGTTGATCCAGTTTTGTTTCTTCGGTGCTTATTTTCTAGTCTCAATCCCTGCGGGTAACTTAGTGAAAAAGCTGGGTTATCAAAAGGGAATTGTTACTGGTCTCGTGATTGCAAGTATTGGTTGTGCGCTGTTTTATCCTGCGGCGGCCCTCGCTACTTACAACTTGTTCCTCGGTGCATTATTTGTTTTGGCATCAGGCATCACAATCCTGCAAGTGGCAGCCAATCCTTATGTCAATGCCTTAGGCAGTCGCGAAACTGCGTCGAGTCGTTTGAACTTAACGCAAGCGTTCAACGCCTTAGGCACAACGGTTGCACCGTTTTTTGGTGCTATGTTAATTCTTTCTGTTGCCAGTTCAGTATCAGGCGATTTAGCCCAAGCGAGCGCTGAAGCAGAAGTGGTTAAACTGCCATACCTGTTACTTTCTGGCGCCTTGGCAATTTTAGCGCTGATTTTTGCGAAGTTAGATTTACCTGTGATCCGTGAGCATGATGAAAGTGTTCAAGGTGAAGTTCAGACCCATCTAGGTAAAACCAGTGCCTTACAAAGCAAGCACTTAGTGCTCGGCGCTGTGGGTATTTTCGTGTATGTCGGCGCAGAAGTGTCTATCGGTAGCTTTTTAGTTAGCTTCTTAGGTGAAAGCCATATAGCGGGTATGCCAGAAGCTGAAGCCGCCCATTACATCGCCTATTATTGGGGTGGCGCTATGGTGGGACGTTTCATTGGCTCTGTGGTGATGCAAAAAGTACCAGCAGGCTCAGTGCTTGCATTTAATGCTTTTATGGCGGCGCTACTTGTGGTTGCAGCGATGACAACCAGTGGCAGCATTGCCATGTGGGCAATCCTTGGGGTGGGATTATTTAACTCGATTATGTTCCCAACGATCTTCAGCTTAGCGCTTCGTGATTTAGGTCCACACACTTCACAGGGCAGTGGCATTCTGTGTTTGGCGATTGTGGGCGGCGCGATTTTGCCTTTATTCCAAGGCATGTTAGCGGATAATCTTGGCGTTCAGCTCGCCTTTATTCTGCCCGTGATTTGTTATGGTTTTATCCTGTTCTACGGGGCTAAAGGCTCAAAAATGTAATGGGTTAAACTGACTGTGGCAAAAAAGCGATCTTAGGATCGCTTTTTTTTATGGCTTTAACCTTAACTCGGCGCCAGCGCGCTTGCGTATTAAGGCCTGACCTCCTATGATCCTCCGGTTTTATCATTCATGGTGACCTTTTAAATGTTGAATTCTCCGCTTTCTGCCAGCTCGAACGAATTAGTGATCAGTATCTTAACTATGGTGCTGAGCCAAGGAAAACCCTTAGATCGGGCCTATTCTCAGCATTTTTCTGGGTTGCAATTGGTACCCGCCGAGCAGGCGCGTATCGCATTAACGACGGGTGATATCCTACGTCGTTTAAATTTATATTGTTATCTGGCGGAAATTAGTCCAGATGAGATGGAGCGTTTTGGCTCTAAATTGCTTAATGCCTGGCATTTATTTCATGGGCTTGAACTGCCTAAAATGCAATATTCGCTGCAAGTTGATGAGGTGCGTTTAGCTGAGCGTATCGAGCAAGCGAAAACTAAGCCTGTGTTGTGGGACGGTTGCCCTGAGTGGCTCGATGTTATGGGCCGTGAGCAACTAGGTGAGTCTTGGGAAAAAGAGCGCGCCGCGTTAAGTACTGCGCCGAAACGTTTTTTACGCGCTAACGGCCTTAAGGTGACTCGTGATGAACTGGCCGCTAAGCTTGCTGCCGAGTTTGTGAGCACGCTCTGTGTTGATGGGGTTGATTCCGCCCTTGAAGTGACCTCCGATTCAGCCTTGTTCCGTACACAAAGCTTTAAAGATGGCTTATTCGAGCAGCAGGATGCGGGCTCTCAGCGCGTAGCTGCGGCGCTTGATGCCAAGCCAGGCATGAAAGTGATTGATGCTTGCGCGGGTGCGGGCGGTAAAACCTTACACATAGCTGCGCAAATGCAGGGTAAAGGACGCTTGTTGGCCATGGATGTGGAGCAATGGAAACTTGACAAACTCAAAGAGCGTGCCCGTCGTAATGGGGCACACAATGTCGAAACCCGTGTTATCGCCAGCAGTAAAACCATTAAACGCTTAAAGCTCAGTGCCGATAGGGTATTGCTTGATGTGCCTTGCTCTGGTTTGGGTGTATTAAAGCGTAATCCCGATGCAAAATGGCGTGATACCGTAGAGCGTTTACCCGTGTTAATGGAACTGCAAAAACACATTTTGAGCAGTTACAGCCGCATGGTCAAAGTCGGTGGCATAGTCGTCTATGCGACTTGTTCTATCTTCCCTTGCGAGAACCGCGGTCAAGTGGATGCGTTTTTAGCCGAGAACCCCAACTTTCGCCTGATTGAGGATGAAAGTATCAGCCCAGCCGATAGCGGCTTTGATGGCTTTTACCTTGCCAAACTTGAACGTATTCAAGAATAAAGCATTGCTTTTTAGACTAAAGTAAACCTTTTACCGCGCAGGTAAAGGGTTTACTTAATTAACATTAGTGCCTAGAATTTCTTATAAGTTATAAATATTTAACATTGTTAATCAGTATTTATATTGCAACTTTGCTCTTAAGGAAATTATGGCGTACGGCGTTAACCTTCCAGATCTGCTCGATCATGCAGACGTTAAACTCGCCCACAATGTCAGCATAGCTTGTTATAGCAGTATTCTTTCTATGCTGCTCAATGGCGCACCGCTACATGAAATCTTACACGCCTTAGTCTTAAAAATCGAAGCTCAAAAAGTAGGAACTAGAGGGTCTGTGTTACTGCTCAGTGCTGACGGTAAACGTCTGTTATTAGGTGCCGCCCCCAATTTACCCGACAGTTACAATCAAGCCATTAATGGTGTCGAAATTGGCCCCAATGTGGGTTCTTGTGGCACGGCGGCCTATTATGCGCAGCGTGTTATCGTTGAAGATATCGCTCAACATCCTTACTGGGTTAATTATAAAGAACTACCATTACGTGCAGGTCTTAAATCTTGCTGGTCAGAACCTATCAAAGATACTCATGGTAAAGTGCTAGGCACATTTGCCATGTATTATGATACGACAAAGTCCCCAACAGAGCAGGATTTAGAACTCATTTCAGAGGCGGCAAGACTGGCGAGTTTAGCCATTGAACGCAGTCGTGCAATGGAATTTCAACATTTAGCTGTGAAAATTTTTGACCGGTTACCCCTTGCTCTGGTTATTTCCAATTCTGACGATGCAGTTCTCTATGCTAATCCCGCTTTCAGACATATAGTTATTCCTCAAGATACTGATATCGCTAACTTTCACCCTAAGATTTTTTTAGCATCATCCCAATCTAATGAATTAGTGGGGTTATTTGAGCATTTAGCTCAGGACAGAATGTGGCAGGGTGAGTTGGTGGGGCTTAGGGGAAATGGCGAGGAGTTTTATCTTGACCTTATCGTCACGACCTTCCGAGAGTCCAATGGTCAGCAACCCTGTTTTGCATGGCTATTTTCAGACATTAGTGAACGTAAGAAAGCGGCGCAGCTGATTAAGTATCAGGCCAATAATGACTCTCTTACCGGACTTGCTAACCGCAATGCGTTATTTAAGCAGATCCAAGCGTTAATTACCTCCGATAGTTTGACACCCGGCTTTAGTTTTATGTTGATGGATTTAGATAACTTTAAGCAAGTCAACGACACCCATGGCCATGACAAAGGTGATGCACTGTTAGTGCAAGTGGTTAAACAGATCAGCGAGTGTGTCGATGACACTATGGTGTTTGCACGCTTAGGAGGGGATGAGTTTGCCTTGCTATTACCTGGGGTTGTTAACCAGAAAGAATTGGTACAAATTGCAGATACAATTAACAAAAATGTGGCAAAACATTATGTGCTAGCCGATGGAAAAGGCGTTTATAGCTCGGTAAGTATAGGGATTGCACGTTTTCCTGAAGATGCCCTCGATCTTGAACAGTTGTTAAATTGTGCCGATCAGGCCATGTATATTTCTAAGGCAAATGGTCGCAATCGATATCATTTTTTTACTGAACAAATGCAGCTAAATGCCGAGCGTGTTGCTAGCCTTCATAATCAGCTTAAGCAGGCATTAGATCAGCATACCTTCGAGCTTTATTACCAACCTATAGTCAATGCGACCACTGGCCTGATTGTCCGTGCTGAAGTGCTGCTGCGCTGGCAGCATGAGGGAACGTTTATTCCACCCGATGAATTTATTCCTATCGCTGAGAACAGTGGTTTAATCGTTGATATTGGTCGAGATGTTCGCCTTGGTGCTATGCAGACTATTTTAGAGATGCAGGAGCGAAATTGGCCCATTAAGTTATCGGTGAATGTCTCGACTTTTGAGTTTTGGTCCCATGAACTACAAGATGCCTTTGTGGAATCCTTTGCTGCGATTACCGAGCAACTTGAGGTGACTGATTTCCCCTATGACAGATTAACCCTTGAGATCACTGAATCTTTGCTGATGAAGCAGCATACGTATCTTATTGATGTACTTAATGGTTTGCGAGTTAAAGGGATTAAAATTTCCTTAGATGATTTCGGGACGGGTTACTCATCTCTATCTTATTTAGCTAATTTTCCTATCGATCAAATTAAAATCGATAAGAGCTTTATCGACAGATTAGATGAAGGCAAACGTCACGAAGCGTTGGTGGAGGCCATAGTGCGTTTAAGCCATGCGTTAGAGTTAACTGTGACGGCAGAAGGGGTAGAAACAGAGTCCCAGCTTAAATTTGTAATGGCGAATCATATTCAAGAAATTCAAGGCTATTTATTTTATAAGCCTATGCCCAAAGCTGCATTCTTTGCCCTGTTGGCAAAGCAAGCTTAGCTGCATAAGGGTTTTGACGTTTGACCTAGATGTGAGGGCGGCTTAATCAGTGACAGTCTGATTTTAATATTGGGTTTAGATGTAAGGTAATAATTCAAGTTTTAAATATAACACATTGAAACATAATAAATAAAAAGAGCGCCGAGGCGCTCTTTTTATTACTGAAAACAGGTGCTGCACTGAGTCTCTGCGTTCACATTGAGTCAGGTGGCGAGCGCTAAGATTTAGCGGTTATCTGGCTGTTAATCACTAGACTCAAGTATTCAGTAAAATCATGACCGTGATTTTGCAGCATTTTGGGGAACATAGAAATCGGCGTAGAACCTGGGAAGGTATTGATTTCATTTAGTAAAATTTCATTATTCGCGGTTAAGAAAAAGTCGATGCGCGACAGGTGACGCAATTTCATACCTTTAAATGCTTTGATTGCATAGGCGCGGATTTGTTCACTGATCTCAGCTGACACATGCTGTGCCACCACATCGGTGCGTGCTTTACTGTTTTTGGCGTATTTCTCATCGAAGGTGTAGAAGGTGTTGGTATCACAGATGATTTCACCTGGTACTGTCGCCACCACTTCACCGTTGTATTCGTATACTGCGACTTCTAACTCACGGGCTTTAATGGTTTTTTCAACGATAACATAGGGCGCATAGCCGAAAGCATCTTTAAGCACGCCAGCGACTTTATCGCTGTCATCGACTTTATAACAACCAACAGAGGAACCCTGGGAGGCCGCTTTGACGAAGATGGATCCCCATAGTGCTAATGCGGCTTGGGTTTGCTCTATTGCTGCATCGTCGAATTGGTTTAGGAAAATATACGGAGTATTCGGAATACCTAAGGCCGAGAACCACATTTTAGCGGTGATCTTATTAAAGCAGTTACTGCTCGCTTCGGATTCACAGCCGAAATAGGGCAGTTGGATCAGGTTAAAATAGGATTGAATGTCACCTGTTTCGCCGGGATAGCCATGAATGCAGGGAATGACGTAATCGACCGGCCATGGGGCTTTGCTCTCATCGCGGAAGCGAATTTCGCGGCTATTGGTCAGTTCACAATCATCACCCGCAGCGGTGCGGTATTGACCAAATTTATCCAGTTCGACACGCAATACACAAAACTGTTCGGATTTTGCCAATGAGGTTTCAAAATAATTGGCCGACATGAGTGAAATATCGTGTTCGGCACTTCCGCCGCCGCACAGCAAAAGCAGGTTGATCTTAGACATTGTGAGTGATTCCTCAAAGTGAGCAAAATCGGATGACATCGGCCTGTGGCAATACGAATATCATCCTATAGTACAGCCGCTGTCATCTTAGTTTTCTTGCCCCTATGAGTGCAAGGTTTTGCTGACTGATGGCTATTAAGTGGTGAATTTTAACGCATTACATCGCATTGCAAATATGGGGTTGTGCCTTTGTCGGGTTTATTTTGATTTTTGTGGCGTGAGATGGCAATGTCGTTGGACTATTGCTTCGTCACCGTCATCTAAACTGTGCAACCCAGTACGAGTGACATTGACTTTAGGCAGATTACAGCATGGTATCTCATGGTGAATAAAAACATTCGGTTAGCCCGCTTACAGGATACAGATAGTGTGCAGGTATTACTTGAGCAACTCGGTTATTCTTTGTCCCATGCCGCTTTAGCCCAGACGTTAAGCCAATATCAGCATGATTCTCTGCGCCGCAGTGATGAATTACTGGTGTATGAGCAACATAATGCGCAGGGTGACCTGCAAGTTGTCGCTGTGATGGCCTTAATGTTCTTTGATTATTTCCCCGCCTTGAGTCGTATCTGTCGTATAACCGCAATTGTGGTGGATGCCGACATGCGGGGTCAGGGCGTTGGCTCTCAGTTGATTGCCTTTGCGAAAGAGAGGGGAAAGCAAGAGAATTGCCAGTTACTCGAACTCACTACATCGATGCAGCGCATTGCCACACAGCAATACTATGAAAGTATCGGGTTTACCAAAACATCCTTTCGCTACAGCTTAGTTTTGAGCGAACCAAACGGCTAATTCTTGGCTCGAGCGAGCATAAACAGATCCGTTGTCCTTGTGCCTTCGGGTACCGGAAAAACGTTGCAGGTGACATTGATAATTTCAAATTGATTTTAGCAACTGATAATGTCTGGCCTATAACCGATATTCAGTCATCCGAATTTGTACATTAATACCAAAGCTCAGAGTAAATAGTTCAGATCAAAACAGATGTTTAGCCCTAAGTTATAGGCATGATTTTTATGTAAATTCACCATTAACTCTACATCCATCAGTTGTGCTAAGGCCACTGGTCTCGCTTCCCAGCGCGGTGCGTGGCCAGCATCATTACAGTGTGCTAGGTATAAACGTCGCGTACTTTGATGTATGCCAAAATACGTCATATTACAACGCTGGCTAATCGTTAAATAGGGCTCAAAGTCGAGTGCGTATATCTGCATGTCTTTAAATTCTGACCACTTGATATAGCGGGTTTTTTCATAATAACGCTTAGGTAAAGCGGCATCTGGTGCTATGGCGTCAAACAAGGCAATAACGGCTTGTAGATCCTTAAGTGTAATAATGTCCTTTTTAATCAATGTTTAAATCCTTAGTTTCATGGTTAGAGTAAATCTAAAAATCATATCTTAAAATGTAGTTCCTAAAGTGTTCCCCATTGACCACAAAGCTTCATTCACCCCCAAAGGCGGTCGGCAAGACCCGATGCGCGTTGGGTTGCTTGGCTACTGGCCCGCTCGAATACGTGCTGGGTGCCTAAGCAGGTAAAGTGGACTTTAGCGCGGGTGATGGCGGTGTAGACCAATTCTTTGGTCAGCAGTTGCCATTGGGCTAGGCTGGGGCTCGGCGGCAATACTAAGGCCACACGGCTAAATTCGCTGCCTTGGCTTTTGTGTACTGTCATGGCATAACAGGTTTCATGGCTGGGCAAACGGGCTGGCAAGACTTTTAACAGGCTGCCATCGGCCTTGATAAAGTGCGCCATTAAACGTTCGGGTTTATCTTCATCCTGCAAAATCAATCCGATATCACCGTTAAACAGGCCTAAGTTATAGTCATTGCTTTGGATGATAATGGGCCGACCCAGATAAAACTCCTGTAGCGGTTTAATCAGCTTGGCATTGGTCAGTGCTTGAGTCACATACTGATTAATGCCTTCAACCCCATAATCGCCCGAGCGCATAGCACATAGAATACGGTACTGGTTAAAGCGTTCAATGATGTCAGTTGTGCTTGGACGCTTGCTTAAATCACTATTACTCGTATCGCTATTCAAGGCACTGAGATAAGTGCCATATTGCTGGCAGGCTTGCTCCAGCAGTAAATTGAGTCCCACATTATTAGCAGGCTCGCTTACTTTGGCTTGGGTTTGGCTTACGATCATACTGTGTTCTAACCAGCTCAATTCTGCAGGTCCCTGTTGCCATACCTGCAAAATACCTTGAAGATCAGCACGATTGACGGCACTGGCGAGCAGTCCAATCCCTGCATCGCCTTTAAATCTGTGGCTGTGCATTAGCATACATAAGCTATCGCCAAGTTTAGGGGCATTGCTGATATAGGGCGTTAACTCAAAACCCGTTAAAGCACTCAGACGCTCGGCTTGTTCCTTGGAATAGCGCATTTGCCACAGAGCAGGGCTGTTTGACGCTATGTTGTTCTGAGCAAGGTTATTGGGATCTACTGGTATTTTAAGGCCCGCACAAATATCGGCGAGCACAGCGCCAGCCTCAACCGAAGCGAGTTGGTCTTGATCGCCGAGTAAAATCAAACTGGCGTGCTCAGGCAATGCGCTCAGCAATTTATACATCATGGGCAAATCGACCATAGAGGCTTCGTCGACAATCAATAAGTCGAGCCTAAGCGGATTACCTTGATGGTGGCGAAAGTGCGGCGAATTGGGGATCACCCCAAGCAGTCTGTGTAAGGTTGAAGCTTCCTCTGGAATACGTCTCAGAGCCGTTAAAAAGTCTTGGCTATTTCTATTGCGAGCTTCATCAATAACATTAGCATGGGCGCTGAGTTCCTTCGCCAGACGCGCTTTTGAGGCTTTGATTGATTCGCTTAAGCGAGCCGCAGCTTTTCCCGTTGGCGCGACTAAACGGATTTCCTGCTGTGATTCCATTTGTAGCAATAACAAAAGCTTAGTCACAGTAGTGGTTTTGCCCGTCCCTGGGCCGCCAGTGATCACCGACAGTTTTTTACCCAGCGCTGTGGCCGTGGCGACCTTTTGCCAATCAATGGGTGCTGTGTCTTCACTGTTAGTTAGTACATTGGTAGTGAGTGCATGGGGCGCGAGCACATTGGCAGGGAACAGTTGATCTAGCAGTGACCTCAACTTAGCAGTTTGAGTTTGCTCTTGGTGGCTTGCTTCTTCAGATAAGTGCTTAGATACGCTTCCGGACAAGCGAATTAAAGCAGCGGCCACTGAGGTTTCAAATTGATGATAACGTTGTAAATAGAGTCTGCCATTATCAAAAATAAGCGGTTTGTTACTGCCCGCTTGGCCGACGGCATCAAAGGTTTGTAAGGTCTCAGTGAGTGCTTCGAGGCTTAAGGTGATTTTACAATAGCTATTTTGTTCGGCCATGGGATTAAGTGGCACAATATGGGCGAGCACTAGACAGCTGTGCTGTGAAGATAATTGCTGGCTTAATAGCGCACACAGCAAAATAAACAAGGGATGTTGGCTGTCGCTTGGATGTAAGAGACTCATTTCGAGTGCGAAATGCCGATCGAGCGGTGTGAGCAGTCGTTCTTGCTCCCACTGTTTTAACAGCTCTGGCAGCGGCGCTGTAAGCTGAATTGCGCCATGATCTATCCATTTCGCTGCTGTGAGTGAATGTGCATTTAGCCCTTGGGTTGAGCGCATCATGCCGTGACTCCTGTATCTATTGCACGAGCCAATCTGCTGTGAAATAAATTGTCATTAAAAAGTGAATCTAGCGCGAGAATAAGTGCCTTCGGCGGTTTGTCGTAATAAATACCATAGCCGGGATATTGAGCCGACATTCCCCGTAAGAACAAGTAATAACAACCGCCTATGTGGCTGTCGTAGTCATAACTTGGCAGGCGTAAACTCAAATACCTGTGTAGCGCCAATGAATAGAGAATGTACTGCAAATCGTACCTGTGATCGGTTATTGCGCTTTGCAGCGCGCTCTGATGATAGGCATTGATGTTGTCGCCTAAATGATTCGACTTATAGTCGGCGATATAATATTGACCTTGGTATTCAAAGGTTAAATCGATAAAGCCTTTGAGCATGCCCTTGAGATCATCAAACTTAAGTGTCGACTCATAGCCAAACTGCTGCAGTAGCGCATTGAGCTCAGTATCTTTAAGTTCGCTTAAGGGTAAATAAAACTCCATTTCGACTAAGGTATTCTGCGGCGATAACTTGGCTAAGCACAGATCTGGATGAGCAGGTTTGACGGCGCTTACATGCCCCGTGACTTGCGACTCTAAGGCGTGCGGTATCGCGCAGAGCGGTGTATGCAGCACATCCAAATACCAAGTATGTAATACTGTTTGCCACTCGGGCGCGATACCATATTGCAGCATGGCTTTAGGCAATTGCAGCGGTAAGTCGATTTCTGCCTGCGTAAAATCAATCTCTTCTAACACTAAATGCATAAAGCTACCGGCATTGGCGCCGCGCTCAAAGTTAAAGCGATTGAGCATGTCATCCTGCAGATCATGACTTGCCTCATCAGGAATAGAGAGTGTTTGCGCAGCCGTATATTCAAGCGTACCTAATATTTCATCGTCGGCACCCGGAGCGGCTTTACCATGGCTGGTATTTTTAACGAGACCTGAATAACTGCCGACTCGCCACGGCGTGCTGTATTGGCGGGTTAAGGTTTTCGCGCTCAGTATTTGTGCTATGTCTTGGCTTGAGGGCAATGGGCGCTCGTCTATGTCATCGGGCACCTTATCAAGACTTATGGCTTCCACATCTTGAGCGAGCTGCTGCGCAGCATTGCAGATACGGGCAAAGTCACATTCTGAGTCGCCTATGCCGAGCAGATAGCCGATAGCGGTTTCATGCAGCTGACTTTTAAGGCCATTTTTAAGCTGACGACTGTGATTGGCGATATACAAGTAACACAAATACACAGGGCGAGTGAGCGCCACATACAAAAGGCGCAAGTCTTCGGCCAAGGTTTCTTGTTTGGCGCGATCCCAACCCTCATCCGTGCCTTCGATATCCCATACTAGCTCTTGCTCACCTGCATCGTTAGTTCTGTGGTACAGCATAGGCGTCGGGCGGCGGCGATTATCACGGGCTAGGCTGACAAAGGGCACAAAACACACGGGATACTCAAGGCCCTTACTCTTATGGATAGTAACGATCTGCACCAGATTCTGCTCGCTCTCGAGGCGCAGCTGCTGTTCATCGGTTCCCGTGTTATCAATCAGTTGCTGTTCATACCAATTGAGTAGGGCACTCATACCATCAAGTTCGGTGGCCTTTTGCTGTAATAGTTCGGCAAGGTGGCGAAAATCCGTTAAACGGCGCTCGCCATTCGTGGCATCTTGCTCTTGAGCATCTACCTCTGCACTGGCGGTGTGCAGTAAACGGTCAATTAGTTTAGTGCTATTGGCAAGGCTGAGTAGCGCGGGCATGATGCCGCGTTTCTGCCACACTTGGTGCAAGTTAAAAAACTGCTCTAATAATAGCTGTCTGTGCTCTTCATCTTGGTTAAAGGCATGGATTTGCTCGGCGCTATAACCTAATAATGCCGTGGCTAGGGCGCTGCGCAGTGCCCGTTCATCTTTAGGGTTCGCCAGAGATCGCAAAATTAACGCCATTTCCCGCGCTTCAAGGGTATCGAGCACACTGTCGCGACTTAAAAACACCGCGCCTATGTGGCGTTTACTTAATGCGGTTTTCATCACTGCCGCTTCGTTGCGATCCCGCACTAGGATAGCGATGTCTTTAGCGATCAACGGCCCTTTAGGGCTGTGGCATTCGCCATTGGCCGCATCTGTCAGTAAATGGGTAATTTGTGCCGCCGCGTCTTCTGCGAGCAAGTGTCTTGCCGTGGTTTTGTTGAGGCCGTTTTCTGCGCTTTCGCTTAAGAGTCTTAATCTTAAGGCGGTAGGATTGGCGGTTTTTTCAGTGAGGATTTTCCCTTTAGCACTGCTGGGCGTTTTCACGCTATCAAAGGGGATCGATTGACTGATAAACGGATCGTGATGCTGGCTAAACAGATGATTAACCCCAGCGACCATGTTTGCGCTTGAGCGGTAGTTGGTATCCAGATGATAGTGGGCCTGCGTATGATGACGGGCCTCAATATAGGTATGGATATCGGCACCGCGAAAGGCATAAATGGCTTGCTTAGGATCGCCAATCATCAACAGGCTAAGCTTATTTTCTGTATCGTTTTTGCTTTGTTCAAACGAGTAACGGTCTTGGTAGATGCCAGAGAAGATCGCAAATTGCAGCGGATCGGTATCTTGGAATTCATCAATAAGTGCGACGGGAAAACGTGTTGCCACGGCTTTGGGCAAGGTTTCATTATTGGCGTTTAACGCGCTCGCTAATGTCGTGAGTAAGTCATCTGGGGTCAGCACATTTTTTTGTTGTTTTTGCTGGGCAAATCGCTCGCTTATGCCGAGTTTCGCGCTATATAAAAATGCTGGTTTAATGGCGGCAATCAATGTGGCGAGTTGCTCCATATGATCCATCAGCGGTGCTTCGCTCACACTTGGGATGACGCCGCCCTTGTTGAGTTTTAACTCAGACAGCGATAAGGCTTCTAACTCTTTCAGCGGCGGCAACCCATGACCGAAGGCGAGCCAGTTATCTAATGCATCGAACATGGCGGCGAGCTTGGGGTACTTATCCGTTGCTTTGCCAAAGCGGGTGCCGTTGAGTGGCAAACTGTGTAGCAATGCCAATAAGCCATCGCGTCCCCTTGGCCAAGCTAATTTAAAGCGCTCTAAACTTTGGCGTAGTGACAGGGCTAAGGCATCAAACTTAAGCGCGGGTTTCAGAGGCTTTGCTTGACTGGCGCCAAGGAGCGGTCGCAACTGTTTGACTAAACCATCGGGCTCGCCAAATTCTTTGGCAATGATTTGCGCTAAGTAATCGGGCAGCGGATAACAGGCCTCACGCCAAAAATCCCGCACGGCATGGTGCAAAAATTCGCTGTCGTCCAAGGTAAAGTCCGATTCGAACAGTAAGGAAGACTCAAAGGCGAGATCCGATAAAATTCGCTGACAGAAACCGTGAATGGTAAAAATCGCCGCTTCATCGAGGGATTTAAGGGCGAGATCGAACCGTCTCAAGGCAATGGCGCGTTCACTCTCTGGGGTGTTGTCATACAACGCCTGTACAAAGGGATCGGCAATCGTTAGCCCTAAGAAGCACTTAAAGGCGACTTGAATACGCCGGCGAATACGATCTCTTAACTCTTCGGTGGCCGCATTGGTGAAGGTGACTACGAGAATTTGTTCGCAGGTGAGCGGCGCAGGAATGCCATCACCAAGCAATAAGCGTAAGTAAAGACCTGAAATCGTGTAGGTTTTACCTGTGCCAGCGCTGGCCTCAATAAGACGACTACCGCCAAAGGGCAGAGTGAGAGGATCAAGCGCTTGTGGTGCAGACTGTAAGGCTTGCGTGTTCAACGGCATTTGTTCACTCATGCTTGCTCTCCCTGTGCGCTATTGCGGTTCAAATGTGGTGCGAGAGCTTGTGTGTCAGTCGCGTGTTCATTAGCAGGGCCTTGGCTCATGCCATCGTTTAGCGCAAATTCCTCAAGCTGAGCCAGCGTGTCTTTGAGATATAAACTCACCATAGGGCGATAGATACGCTCGGCTAATGCGCCAAAGCTATCCTCAGAGAAATCCCGCGGGAAGCTGAATAATCGCTGGTAATGGGGCTCATTTCCTTCTCCAAAAGCAGCTTCACCCAATTGACTCTGCTCATCTAACCATTCGGGTAACGCTTGCTGCAAACGCTCATCGTGCTCACCCTCGCAGCTGACGTAGGCCAGTGACGTGCGCGGCATAAAACATAGTGGGTGTTGTTGGCCTTGGTAAAACAACACCAACAAATCGGCCAGTAACACATGGGCGCGCTCAGCAGTGATTGGAGCCAAGGCGTGGAAGTGCCCCATGTCGAGTAGATAGCTTGCATGTGTGTGGCCCATTGCCATTAAACACAGGTGGCGAAGGTACAACCTCAGCACATCGCGGCCGTGGGCGCTACCAGGGCGGTAATTGACTAATCCCTTAGGACTTATGTCATCAATACGGCCTTGCAGTAACACTTGCTGGGAGTTACCCGCCGTGATGGGCAAGTCAAACACGAGTTTAATATCGGCGTGACTGCTGGCTTGTTCTCCCTTGAGGAACAAGGTTCTGCCAATCAAAGGTTTAATATCATGCTGATATTGGCGCAGTAGCAAATCATCGAAGGGCTGCATGGGCAAAGTGCCACTGGCTTTGAGGCGTTTAATCAGTTCAATATCGGGCTCAGTTAGGCCTTGGCCTATGGCATCGTCGAGTAACTTGGCCTGTAACATATAGCGCTCTAGGGCATTCAAGCTAAAGGGCTCGTCATTATCATCGGCCTGAATATTAAGGCTGAGATCGACTTTAAGCGTTCGGTTGAAGAAGTACTGCGCCGGATTTCGAAAGAAACGGATCAGGGCAGACACATCCACTTGCTTGCTTTGCTGTTGTTCGTGCACAGAAGCGGGCTGTGCCTCTGTATCTGGCACTGAGTCTTGTTCCTCCGCTTCGAGCATGATGCGAGTTTGCGCGCCGATAAAGCGGCCCGCATGTGTGCCCGCAGTGTCCGTATTGGGCGGACACCATTGCAGGCTGTAACTTTGGCCTATGCCCGAGTTATTTTGGGTTCTGCTTGATCCATCTATGTTTGAGCTATCTTCGCCATCATTTTTTACTGAGGCTTGATACAACTTAGGATCGAAGGGTTGCAGTGGCTGGTGGCTGACAATCGCGTTATAGAGGGCTTTTTCGGCATCCTCTGGGTCTATGGGGCTTGAAGTTTTTTGCGATTGAGACAATAGCGTTTCAGGCAGATAGCACAGCTGACAATATTCAATCAGTTCAGAGACGAGCATAGAGGCGATACGCTCAGAGTTATCCCGTTCGCTGCGGCCAATATAGCTGATATACAGTTGTTCCCGCGCCGACAATAAGGCTTCTAAAAACAAATATCTGTCATCGAGGCGGCGGGAGCGATCGCCTTTACGGGCACCGAAATGCGCCATTAAATCAAAGCCGACGGGATGTTGAACCCTAGGATAAACCCCATCGTTCATGCCGAGTAAACACACAACCTTAAAAGGAATCGAGCGCATCGGCATCAAGGTGCAAAAGTTCACGCTTCCCGCAAGATAACGCTGGCCGACCCGAGATTCGGTTAAGCGTTGATTAAACCACTGCTGCAGCACTTCGATACTGAGGCTAAGTCCGCTTATGTTCTCTTGGGCTAGCGGCGCTAACGGGCTTATATCTAAAGAAAAAGCTAACGGTGAGGTATCTAATGGCCTGCCCGCCGATAGTAACTCTTGCTCTAGGGCGGCAATGGCATCGCGGATTTCCTGTAATTGTTCGCGTTCGTCTTCATCGGTGTCGTAGAAGGCATCTAGTAGCTCAGTTAATTCCGCTAAACGCAGGGCGCCCACTTGCGGCAGGGCGAGTATTTGCGCCGTTTCATCGAGTACTTCAATAAAATTGAGTAGCTTACCTAACGCCTGCGCCGATTGGCCTTCGATGCCAGTGACGACAAGATGGTCTTGGTAGAGCGGCGCATCGTCACTCAAGGCGTAACCTAAAATCAGCCTTTTAATACCAAAGGCCCACGAGTTTTGCTCAAACGCTGGCACACCTTGTTTAAGGCGGCTTTGTTCATCGCGGCCCCAGCGCACGCCCGCTTCATCTAACCAGCGGCGGATCAGTTGCAATTCATCGTCATCGAGCTGGAAACGGCGCAAAATGGCGGGCACTTCGAGTATGCTCAAAATGTCGGTCAGACCAAAACGACTCTGATTAATTCCAAGTAAATTTAAAAAGCTATTGATGAGCGGTGATTCCTGCGCTGCGCCGCGATCGGCAATGGCGTAGGGAATGTAATGCAGGCCTTGCTTCGCCGAGAAGACGGCATCGATATAGGGTGCGTAGGCGGCGACATCGGGCATCATGACCACTATGTCTTTGGGTGTCAGGTCGACATTATTGCTGAGTAACTCAAGCAAGTGATCGTGCAGTGTTTCGACTTCCCGCAGTGGGCTGTGACAACTCTTGACTCGAATGGATTCATCGTCGCGCTTAAGCAGGCGTCTGTTCTCGACATTTTGGTACAGCTCGGCATCAGGCCCTAGTACTCTGTCTAAGGTTTGCATCTCTAAAATATCGTATTGCACGCCGTGGAGCATGCTGGCATGACTGTGTGGCGAGTTGGGATCGTCACAGGGTTCACAATACACATCGTCGCCAAAGTCGCAGTGTTCGGCGGGGAGCTCAAGCAGCATATCGAGTAAATCACGGCCCATCTTGCCGTTATTGGCAAGCAGCGGATTGCCTACTTCGAGTTTATCTTCCCACAGCTCGGCTAATTGGCGTTTACCCGCATATTGCACCGCCATGCGAGCCCGATTACGGGGATCAACAATGTCGCCCCAATAGTGCTGACACGGGCTTAAGCCTAGTACGATCACATCGATACGACTTGCTAGATGGTAAAGCACTTCAAGGGTTTGCGGCGCCATTGAGGAAATGCCAAACACAAATAAGCGTTGTGGCAATTTGGCGAGTGACGTGTCGGGATGATTCAGCGCTGCAATTAAGTCACTGTGCAGGTTGGCCCTGTGGTAATGGCTTTGATTAAGCTCATCACGATTAAAGGCAATCAGTGCGCGCCATAAAATGGGTTGCCAGCGTTGGTCTTCATTCAGCGGCTTTGTGAGTGAGTCGGGCTGCTCGTTTTGCTCCCACGCTAAAATCCAATCGGGGCGATACACTAAGTATTGGTCGAAGATATCGGCAATGCGGCCACAGAGTTGGTATAGCTTAATATCGTCAGCCGTCATATCACGGGTGTTGTGCTGTTCACTCGCGTCGGCGGCATTTGTGCTGGATTGCTGATGACTTAGATAGTGTCTCAACGGCCCAAAGGCGTCATTTTGTAGCATGCGCGGTAAGAGTTGCATCAGCTTCCACGTCATTGCCGCCTTAGTGAAGGCGTTATCCTTAGGCACATTGGGCAATAAGTCATGGCACAACTGCCAGGTAAAGCTCGATGGCAGCGGGAATTCCAGTGCGGCAGCAATTCCATTCTGTTTGGCGATTTCGAGGCGTAGCCAAGTCGACATGCCGGGACTCTGTACCAGAATATGCTCGTTACTCAGTAGACGTGCAAAAGCAAGGGGTTGGGTCAGGTAAGCGGCTAAATGGGCGCAGAGCACTTCCATCTGATTGGACTGGATTAACTTTAGCATGTGCAACTCGGCATGGTGACAATAAAACAATTCTATGTGTTTGATTTATAAGATTCAACACTATTGCAGCTTCTGTGGAATTAACCCGCAATTTTAGGTGTTTATTGGTGCTTGCTCCGATGATGTATCGTCAGTTACAGCTCAGTTGACGAATGCTAGGCTAGATTGAACTTATCTTTCACTTTGGCTCTGAGCAATAACCAGTTGAGTTGCTTCGCCGCCGCTTTAAATGCGGTTAAATGCGCATGATAGTCTTTAGCCGGTAAATCTTGGTACTTCAGCGCCACATAACTTTGTGTCAAGGTTTGGAACAGCGTGCAAAGCTTTGGTGTACTGTGTTGGTATTGCTCAATAATCTGCTGCGCAAATTGATTTGGTCCATCACTGTCTTTGCGCTTAATGCCGTGGTGTGCAAGACGATTACAGATCTGTTGATAACGAGTGCTAATAGGATCGCCTTGAACTCTAAAATGTAATAAGCCCGCACTGTAGGCGATATAGAGCACGATAAGGCTGATACAGAGCCCCATAAATACCGCGATTTTAGTGTGAGTCACATCGCCTAAAATGCCACTGAGCACTTGATTCTGTTTCTCTTGGTTAAAACCCAGTACCCACACGCTCCAGTAATAATCTATGCTGGCAAAACGTTGTCTTAACTCATTGAGCCAAGGCATGGATTTAAATCGTAAGCTACTAAAAGGGCTTTCCTGCAGGTAACTCTGCTCTGGATCAAACTGGGCGTCGAATCCTTGCTCGATACGATTGGGCGCCACCATAGCGGTGGGGTCGAAACGCACCCAACCTTCATCTTCAAGCCAGACTTCTGCCCATGCGTGGGCCATATATTGATACACACTGTAGTAACCCGCTTGCGGATTAAATTCACCGCCCTGATAGCCTGTGACCATACGCGCGGGTAAGCCTGTGGCCCGCGCCATAAAAATGAAGGCTGCGGCATAGTGCACGCAAAAACCGGCTTTGTTTTCAAATAAGAAATCATCCACTTGCTGCGGCCCAAGGGGAGGCGGCGTGAGAGTGTAGAAAAAAGGCTCACGATTAAAGTGGCCCATCATGGCCCATAGTCGTGGCTTAGGCGCGGGATACTGAGTCTTAAACTGCTCAGCTAACGTTAAAGTGCGTGGATTACTTTGGCTCGGTAGTTCGAGGTTAATCTGCCTTTGCCGCGCAGATAGCCTGAGATCCATCTTAGCCTTAGGCCAAGACTCTACTTGATAACTCATTCGCTGATCGATATTGCGCAGCGCCAACAGCCGATAGTCGGGCATATTGACCACGTTATCATCTTGGCTATAGGCCACATCGAGACCAAATAACCACGGCTGGTGGCTCGGCTCAGCAATCACTTGATAACGAATACTATGCTTATCTTGCTTACTTAATGCGATCTCTTGATCTTCACTGCTTATCGGAGCAGAACTATTGCTCATGGGATCACTCATGGGATCAGGATTATTGACCATCAATGCTGGGCTGGGCCGTGAGGGCGGAAACAGCAGCGCATCTTTTTGCAACTGTTTAATCCCCGCTTCTTGGCGCCAAGTGACACCATCATAGTTCTCCATCACGAGGGCACGCCAATATAACTCGGCATTAATGGGCTTTGCATTGGTAAAACTCGCCCTAAAGGCAAGTTCAGTCGAACGGGTAAGCTTACCTATATCACCAATCGCCAGACTATCGGACAAGCCCGTTTGGGCTTCTTTCATGTTGGGCACTAACCAGAGCGGTGCAAGACGCGGTAATACTAAAAATAACAGCAGCGCGAGGGGAAGGCTCTGGAGTAAAAATTTGCCACCGATCCAAGCCGTGTGTTTTAAGGATTGCTTATCTTGATACAAAGTCACGAGCACGCAGGTATTGATCAACGTCACCACGAGCAAGTGCGCGGTATTAAGCAGGGATTGATGGTCGATAAAGGTCAGCGCGATAATAAAATAGCCCGCGAGGACGACAACGCGTACATCCCTTTGATTACGCATTTCAATGTATTTTAAGGCATAACCTAACAGCAGCAGATTCACTAGCGCATTGAGTAAGCCTATTTCCTTTGAGACGAGTGCCAGTGTGGTTGCGGCGCCGATCGCAAGACTGGTCACCAAAAAACGCGGTGGTTTTGCCACTTTGCCGACATAAATCCCCACACGCCACAGCAAACAGATAGCGCAAATGCCCAAAGTCCAAGGCGTGGTTTTATCAAATAGTGGGCTTAATACCGCAATATTGGTGATCAATAACCAAAAAAGTGTCTGGCGGCTAATATTGTCGCCGATTTGAGGTGTCGTGCTATTGGCCGCTAACTTCATACTTGCTTCCTCGAAGTAGGGATATGATGCTGCTTGCGGGGAGCTTGATTCGTTTTTTGTGGCTGATTAGCGGCTGATGACTGATATGGGGGCTTCGCCGTTGAAGGCGCTAATTGTGGATATAAGGCAATGGCTTTTTGACAGGCGATCCTATGGTGATTGCCTATCGCGGGCGCGATCAGAACATCGTCTCCCATTGGGTTTTGCAGATGTAAGCCAAAATACTGCTCGAGTTGTGTGAGTTTATTGACTTGCCAGCTTAACTGACCCAATTGGGTTTCGAGGCGTTTAGCATCGGGTCTGAGCCTTAACCAGACGGGATCACCTTGGGGCTGCTGGAATTCTTTAGTCAGCATGCCGCGACCCTGCGCCCACTGTTTCCACGCCACTTGTTTGAGGGACTCGCCGAGCACATGGGGTTTAAGTCCTTTAAACTCATCGATGCCTGACACATGTTTACCCGCCAGTAGCAGGGGATCTTGCTCAGACTGAGTATGATCAGACTCAAGCTGCAGCGGCGCTTCAATCGGCTGGGCAAAGACTAAGTGACTAATGGCTAAATCCACATGCGACCATGCGCGGCAAAGCCCTAAGGGATAGAAGGATTCAATTTTGAGCCGACCCGGTGACACTTGACCCCGCTGATGATATTCGAAGGGCACGAGCGCTTGTTGTTCATCTGTACCCAGGTTCTGCACCGTATAAGTGCGATTATGCGGATAGTTAAGCTGGATGTTATGGCCACTATGGTGCGTGCTGATGAGGACGGGAAAGGTTAAGGTTTCGCCCGCATAGACTTCGGGCGGCGTCGTGGCCCGTAAATGTAAGCCAGCCAGATTTTTGTAACTGTAGAGAATGCAGGTATTAAAGAGGCTTAGGAGTAAGATGCTGAGGCCAATGACTAAGTTATTTTGATAGTTAGTGCCGAATAGATATAAAAGTAAAACCAGACCGAGCCAAACTAACCCAAAACCACTCGGCAGAATAAAAATGCTGCGATGGCTTAAGGTTATTTCGGGACTCGGTGGCAAGCGTCTTGCTAACCAACGTTGCCAAATCGGGACTAACGTCGGAATGAAAGTCGGGAGTATCAGTCGTTTCACTTCTGAGTCATTTCCTTGGTTTAATGCGTTAAATGCATACTTTAGCGATATCTTCTCATTACAGTATCTTGCTACATAATAGGGTTAACGCTCGCCAGAATTCGCTCGGATAAGGCTTCACCCTGTAATTGGCTACTGGTTCTGAGTCTATGCTCAGCCACGCAGCAAAATACCGCTTGTACATCTTCAGGGACTAAATAATGTCGACCTTCTAAAAAGGCCCATGCCTTAGCTGCTTGTAATAGCGCTTTGGTGGCACGGGGTGATAACCCCACGCTGTCACTTTGGCTACGGGAAAAACTCACTAAGGCCAGAATATAATTGAGTAAGGCATCGGAAGCGCTGACTTTGTCGCACTGCTCTTGCAGTTGCATTAAGGCCATCGGTGTCAGGCATTGGGGCAATTGAGCTAAGGTTAAGTGGTTATGATTGCTCTTAAGCATAGCGAGTTCAGCATCGTGGCTTGGATAACCAATAGACAGACGCATCATAAACCTGTCGAGCTGCGATTCTGGTAGCGAAAATGTACCGGATTGATCGGTGGGATTTTGAGTCGCGATCACAAAGAAAGGATTGGGCAATCTGTGGGTGATGCCATCGACGGAAATTTGTTGTTCGGCCATCGCTTCGAGTAAAGCACTTTGTGTCTTAGGGCTGGCGCGATTAATTTCATCTGCCAAAATCATCTGCTTAAAAATCGGTCCAGGATGAAAGATAAATTGTGCTTGATGTTTATCAAAAATCGATACGCCGAGAATGTCGGCAGGCAGCATGTCACTGGTGAATTGGATCCGCTGATAGCTCAAACCTAAGCTTTGGGCTATACCATGGGAAATACTGGTTTTACCCATGCCGGGTAAGTCTTCAATCAACAGGTGCCCACGGGCGAGAATACAGGCTAGAGCGAGACGAATTTGCCTAGGTTTGCCCAGCAATATTTGTTCGAGTTGTTGTAGTAATTCGCTGATCCCAGATTGTGCCACGGGCGACTCCTAATACATTTGGAAGTGTGCTTAAGGTGCATTTGCAAGCTGATGTGCGTTATCACTATGGCGGATCATCGCCCGTATATCCAGTAGCATTTCTAGTGCTAAATCAATTACTCGACAGTATTAGGTTTGGTCTTGAGTGGGCTGGTGGCGCGAATGTAAACCGTTTTAGCCTGATCTTACGTAAGGCACAGTGCTTGGCTGCTGGTGGGGCGAATAAACCAGGATTTAAACAAAAAGCCTTGGACAAAGTCGACACCGATATCTCGCGCAAAGGCTAAGTGAGCTTCAGTTTCTATGCCTTCTAAAATGCACTGTTTGTGGGTCTTTTTGGCAAAGTTGACCAATGCAATTAATAATTGGACTCCCTCGGGGTGTGTTATGTGTGTTAACCAATGGCGGTCAAACTTAAGATAATCCACATTCATCATCAGATCGACACTGAGCATGGAGTGGGGCGCACCAATATCATCCAGCGCCACATGTATCTTAGCTTGTTTAAATTGAGTGAATAATTGACTGGCCAGCTGGGCATCGTTAATGCAGGTGTTTTCGATGATCTCGACCGTGACGCGTTCATAGTGGGACAGCAAACGAATGAGCTTGGCGGTATGTGGTCCATCGACGGCGTGGGGATCAACATTGATAAAAATTCGCTGCTGACTCGGCGCATGGATGAGTTGAAATGCCTTGGCTTGATATTCAACTGCAGCGAGTATTTCTGTGGATTCATGCAATTGCTCGAACACAATATTAGGTGCAACCGCATCACCATTAGGCAAGTAAAAGCGTGCTAAGGCTTCATAGCCGTCGATGGCTAAAGTATGAGGATTGACAAAGGGTTGGTATTCGCAGCTAAGCGTTAACGAACTAAGGTTAATCATGGATGTAATGGGATTCTTAATGCTTTAATACTAATTATTCGCATTTAACGCCCTTCAGTGCAAACAAGTTTTTGATAAAACGGCGTGATTGCTGAATAATTATTCGCTTTGCTAATTATTTGAATTTAGAGAATATCATTTAGAATTTTTGGTGGTTAAAGCATGAGCGTTACCCTAGGGTATGCTGAAAAGTAGGAACTCGATGCAGCTGAGTATCGAGTTCCTTTTCATGTCACGAGTTAGTAAGCAAACTTAAGCTCAGCTTCGCTGAATAATGGCTGTGCTTTTTGCTTTTGCGCCTCATAAATCAATCGATAGCTGAGGACGGCTTGAACATATTCACGGGTTTCAGTAAAGGGAATGGCCTCGATAAAACCCATGGCATCGAGTTTGCCATCAGAGTTTGATAACCAGCGACGCACGCGAGAGGGACCTGCGTTATAGGCCGCCGTGGCGAGGATGCGGTTTTGGTTAAACTCTTTCAACAGCTGGGCATAGTAAGCGCTACCAAGATTGAGGTTAAGCTCTGCGCTGTAGAGATCCTTTGGATCGCTATATCTGGCCCCGTGTTTTTTGGCGGTAGCTTTGGCCGTGGCGGGCATAATTTGCATTAGGCCACGGGCACCTACACCCGAGGTCGCATAAAGATAGAATGCACTTTCGCGGCGGCTAATCGCACGGATCTCATCGATGTTAACCCTATGCTTTTTGCTGGCGTGCTCAAAACCGGCTTGGTGTGCCATAGGGAAGCGTAGAGGAATATCATCCCACAACTTACCTTGAATACTGGCTTCAACACCAAAATCGTACCAGCCCTGTTCATGGGCATAGCGTCCATAGCGTGCTCGCATCGTATTGTCACTGCGTTTTAGTAGCGACATCCATTCATAGCGAGCATCGAAATAACGGTCGAGTGCCATTAACTCTTGTACTCTGACAAAACCGATATCATCGGTTAACTTTTGGCTATTGGCATCAACAACAGGCTCAGGGCTTTGATTGAGTGATACCGGTTTATTTAAGAACTGCGCAGCAGCAAAACCGTAAAAATTACGTTCATTACTGATTGTCGCGAGCGCTTTTATGGCGCTTTCAGGCGCTTCTTTGGCATTGGTGCGATAAAGCCAGTATTGCCAACGTTCCTTTGCCAAGGTTTCTGGTTGGAGTAGGTTCAAGTAACGGGCAATACTGCGCATGTCGTGATCGCGGATAGCCCATCTTAAACGGCGCTCAAATAGGTCGTCATTTTTCAGCTCAGTGAGCACATTGTCGACATAGTTTTTATAGTTATCATCTTGTTCAATTAAAATGCGGCGAACAAGGTATTTATCGAGTTGCTGCGCTTGTTCTGGGGTAAAACGATGAGCCTTTTGATACCGTTCATACAAATTAATGGCTTGGTCGAGATCCTTACGGGCAAGGCGTTTTAATCCTGCGGCAACAATGTCACCGACAATGGGATTTTTATCTTTAAACTTTTCGGTATGGCGCAGGCTATTAGGATCTTTATAGACGGCGACTAAACGCTTAGCTTCGTTACTATGGGTGGTGATTTTTTGGGATAAAAAACTCAGTAAACTCGTTTCGCCAGCCTCGAAACTCAGCATCATTCGCGCCCATACGACATCTTGAGTGCGTTTACCGGCTTTGGTCCATGTGTTGAAAAGAGGATCACATTCCTTTGGGCGCGACCCCCCAAATACCCAAAGTGATTGTGCGGCCGCATAAGCCGTTTTTAGATCGCCCTTGGCGAGTTTCGCCTCATAGTAATAACACTGCAGGCGGATGTCTGTAGGCGCTTCTGGGGTGATCGCAAGATAATCATTCCAGCGTTTTTGGCTACCAGCATTGTTTAAATATTTAGACCGTAACCTATTGTACATGGGTGTGGTTTCATATTTTTCAATCAAGGCTTTAGCTGCATAACCCTGTAAGGCATTAAGAGCACCGATGTCGATATCATGATCTAAATAAATCGCGAGCGGATAATTACCTAGTTTTGCCCGTAGGGGTTTATAGGTTGCATAATCTTGCTTCTTCAGGGCTTTTTCGGCCTCAAGAAAGGTTTTCTGCGTTGATGTTAACGCAAGTGCAGCAGGGGCATTCAATGCGCCTGCGAGCAATATTGCACTGGATATAACCACATTTATAACTGCTTTGCACATGGAGCGTTTGCCTCCGGGCATCAAGGTATCAATCGACATGTCCGTATCGATTTGAGGTAATTAATGGGTGTTCAATTCTTGTTATCTATCATTGCACTCGACAGGCTCGAGTTCTGTGTCCTTAGGATCGCGGGTATGCGATAGATTAAGTTCAGCGTCGTCATCCTGAGTGTCGTTATCGTCTTGGGCTTCATTGAGTGCTTTTTCTAGCAGCATTTTATCCAGTTGTTTGCTGGTATCGACCCCGAGCTGCTGCATTAAATGGGCTTGACGCACTAGATTGCCTTTGCCCGATGACAGCTTGTTCATTGCACTGTGATAGGTTTTCTCCGCATTATCTAAGGCGCGGCCGAGTTTTTCCATGTCTTCAATATAACCACATAACTTGTCGTAAATTCGACCCGCTTGTTTTGCAATGGTTTGTGCGTGTTGATTTTGATATTCGTAGCGCCAAATATTGTTAATTGTGCGCAGGGCCACCAACAAATTCGTTGGACTAACGAGCATGATATTCTGCTCAAGGGCAAAATTGACTAGGCTAGGATCATGCTCCAATGCCAGTAAAAATGCTGGTTCGATAGGAATAAACATCAACACATAATCGAGACTCTTAAGCCCATGCAGATGTTGATAATCCTTTTGACTTAAACCTTTAATGTGACTGCGAATTGAAATGACATGCTCGTTAATCGCCTGTTGGCGCAGTGCCGGATCTTCACTGTTGAAGTAGCGCTCATAACTGACCAACGACATCTTAGCATCGATGACCACATCTTTATTTTCTGGCAGATGCACAATCACATCCGGCTTAAAGCGTTTACCACTATCATCCTTGAGATCTTGCTGAGTATGGTACTCATGGCCTTCACGTAGGCCGCTTTCCTGCAGTACGCGATCGAGGATCACTTCACCCCAGTTACCTTGTTGCTTGTTATCGCCCTTGAGCGCTTTGGTCAGGTTGATAGCATCTTGGCTCATCTTCAGATTGAGCTCCCTTAAGTGCTCAAGCTGATGTTTGAGGGCGCTGCGCTCGGATTGTTCGTGGGTGTAGGATTCACGAATTTGCTGTCTGAATCCTTCAAGCTGTTGTTTTAATGGCCCAAGTACGCCTTCGAGTTGGCTGGCATTTTGGTGCTTAAAGTTTTCGCTACGTTCTTCAAAAATACGGTTTGCGAGGTTTTCAAATTGGGTTTGTAAACGCACTTCGGCCGATTCTAAGCTGGCAATTTTATCCTGCAGCGATTCTTGCTGGGCATCGGCCTTGGCTTGAATGGTTTGCTGCATGGCATTGGATTTCGACAGGGCTAATTGGATCTCTAACTGACGGCGCTGGCTATCATTTAATTGCTGCTCTAAGGTGGGAACGCGTTCGGCTAAGGCCTCGGCTTTGCCCAGTTGTTCAATTTTGAGCTCAAGGCGTTGCTGGTATTGACGTAATTGCGCTTCTTTGTCATCGACCAAAATTTGCTGTTGTGCTAAGGATAATTCTGCATCTTCATTTACTTGACGCATTTCTTGCTCAAGTTGGTCTTTGTGTAGTTGCCAGCGTTGGCGGGTGAGTCTTTGATTGAGCAGAGCACCGATCAACAGGCCTAAGAAGGCAATGGCGAGAAGGCCGATGATTTCGGCGACAGAAAAAGATTGAGAAAATGGCATGATCAATAGCACTCCTTTAGCTTTGGCGCTTAGGTTCGCATGCCCCCCAACAGGCTTCAAGCCCTTTAATCAACTATATCTGCGCTTAATGCTTGAATGAGCAAGTCTTATACGTTTAAGGTGAATTTATTCACGGGTGGAAAGTTTTTCTGACTTTTACCTGTCTATATAAGAGTGAGCGATACAGACTAGCGCCAGAGAAGATTTTTATCGCGACTCGGTGGCTTTAATCATTGGATGGTAGAGGTGTCAATTGGCTAAACATTCCCGTTTTACCCCAGGTATTCTTAAAAAAGCGCAGTGGCACATGCAAGACAATCAAGTGACGCCTGAAGCGGTATTTCGCTCGCGTCGGCAAATTGTAAAAGCCATGGGACTCGGTGCTATCGGTGCCAGCGTGCCCGGTTATGTGCAGGCTGGATTATTCGATCTATTTGGCGATCAACCTAAGTCCTCATTTATCACTACGCCACTGACGTTTCAATCCAATAAGCAGTACGGTGACGCCGATGTGTTAACCCCATTTGATAAAGTGACGCAGCATAATAATTTCTACGAATTTGGTACGGATAAGCAAGATCCCTTCAATAATGCCCAAGGCTTTAAAGTCGATCCTTGGCAACTGCGTATCGAAGGTGAAGTTGAACGGCCCATGACCTTAGATTTTAATGATCTGACTAAAATGTTCCCGTTTGAGGAGCGTAACTATCGCCTGCGCTGCGTTGAAGCTTGGTCTATGGTGATCCCTTGGGTGGGGTTCCCGCTGGCGGCATTATTGAAAAAAGTTGGCGTCACCAGTAAGGGCAAGTATGTCGCCTTTGAAACCGCCTTCGATCCCGAACAAATGCCGGGGCAGAAGAGTCGATTAATGGGCGGTGGTATTCATTATCCCTATGTTGAAGGCCTCACGATAGCCGAAGCTATGAACGATTTAACCTTAATGTCGGTCGGTTTGTACGGTAAAACCTTGCCACCGCAGAACGGCGCGCCCATTCGCTTAGTGGTGCCGTGGAAATACGGCTTTAAGAGCATTAAATCAATCGTGCGAATTCGCGTCTTGGATAAACAACCGCCGACCAGCTGGAATCAGCTTGCCTCACACGAGTATGGATTTTATGCCAACGTTAATCCTGCGGTGGATCATCCGCGCTGGTCGCAGGCCACAGAGCGTCGTATCGGCGAGGGGGGATTGTTTTCAGCAACCCGCATCGATACCCTGCCGTTCAACGGTTACGGCGAGTTTGTGGCTTCACTGTATGACGGCATGGATCTGAGGAAATACTATTGATGATTGGTTTGTTGTTTGGATATTCGCCATTAAGCGGGGACAACCTATGTTGAGATTAACCGCTAAGCACTTGTTTTGGCTAAAGGCGTTATTTCATTTGTTGGGTTTAGTGCCCATCGTCTACCTTGTGCTCACTGTGGTGCTTGGCCGTGCGGGTGGCGATCCCGTGCAGCACATTATTCACTACACAGGCATAGGCGCATTAAATGCGCTAGCGGCGACCTTGCTGATCTCACCGATTGCCAAGTTGACCAAGCAAGGGTTGTTGATGCAGACCCGCCGTTTAGTGGGTTTATATGTGTTTGCCTATGCCACCTTGCATATCTTGGCGTTTTTTAGTTTAGATCTGTTATTTGCTTGGGAATTACTGTTTAGTGAAGTGGTAAAACGGCCGTACATTTTAGTCGGCGCAGTGGCTTATCTTATCGTCACCGCTTTGGCGATAACTTCGTTTAAAGCCTTGATGCGCAAGATGGGACGTCGTTGGCAAACCTTGCATAATGGGGTGTATTTAGTCGCGATATTAGCGCCAATCCATTTTTACTGGTCGGTAAAATCGGAAATCATCGAGCCGAGTCTGTATATCGTAGGTTTTAGTGTGTTGCTGCTGTGGCGCACGCCTTGGTTTAAACGTCATTTCAGCCGTAAAGTGGCGAACAAAACCGAGCGTAAGCTGACACAAGATAAAGCTTCGATAAAGTCGGTTTAGACGTATGGCGCGAGCAGTAAATCACTGGCTTGATTTATGTTTCTTTGTGCCTAACGTGAGATCTAAAGTATAAAAACAAAAATGCCGAATGAAGATTCGGCATTTTTCGCTGAATAAATAGTCTTGCTCAGCTACTTTTTCGGGGTCAGTAGGCAGGACTTAACCTAAACCTTGGGTCGCTGATTTCATTTGAATAAACTCAATTTTATAACCGTCTGGATCTTCAACAAATGCAATCTCAGTGGTACCACCAGCGACAGGACCTGGGGCGCGAGTCACTTTGCCACCGGCTGCGGCAATAGCAGCGCAACGGGCGTAGATATCTTCATCACCAATTGCTAAGTGGCCAAAGCCTGTGCCTAAATCGTATTTGTCAGTGCCCCAGTTATAGGTTAGTTCAACCACGGCTTGGCCTGTGGATTCTTCACCGTAACCCACGAAAGCTAAAGAATATTTGTACTCTGGATTTTCAGAGGTGCGAAGTAGTTTCATGCCGAGCACTTCAGTATAAAAAGCAATACTGCGTTCTAAGTTACCGACGCGGATCATAGTATGTAATAGTTGCGACATAGGTCCTCTCTCTAAATAGATTACGGGGTGGAGTATACCAAAAATCCGTAGATGGACCTCGATAAATGTCAGCCATTGTTTTTACAGCGCTTGACCCAGATTAAAGCTTAGGATAGGGAAATGAATGTCTGTAAGAGGGATTTTCAGGATTTAGAAGAGAAAATTGCCGATAAATTGGCTATCGCTCACAAAACACAGAGACAAACATGGGTTTTTATCACTGGGTTGATAATAATGTAGCCATACCAACTAGGAGAGTGAATGATGAACACCGAACTTAAAATGGCTTTAGGCACCACAGTTGTTATTGCTTTATTTTTCAGTGCGTTCTTTGTTTCAATGTTTTAACGACTAATACAAGTTTGAGTTAACCCAGTTCCAAGTTAAGCAAAAAAGCCGCTATTGCGGCTTTTTGTTTGTCTGAAATCCAGTCTAATCAATGTGAAAACAACACTGAAACGTCAATTGCTCCACTCAGTTGATTCGAAGCTTATTCTTCAGGGTATATTTTTTCTTTAAATTCACACAAGTCTTCAATGATACAGCTGCCACAGCGGGGTTTGCGCGCAAGGCAAGTGTAGCGGCCATGCAGGATAAACCAGTGGTGCACATCGACTTTAAATTCTGCCGGCACGACTTTTAGCATTTTCTCTTCCACTTCGACTACGTTCTTGCCGGGCGCGAATTTAGTGCGATTGGCGAGGCGGAAAATATGGGTGTCGACGGCGATGGTTGGCCAACCAAAGGCAGTGTTTAGTACCACGTTAGCCGTCTTGCGGCCAACGCCGGGCAGAGACTCTAGGGCTTCGCGGTTTTCTGGTACTTCGCCATTGTACTTTTCAATCAAGATCTCACAGGCTTTGATCACATTGATGGCTTTGTTGTTATATAAGCCTATGGTTTTTATGTATTGCTTTAAACCTTCTACGCCAAGGGCATAAATGCTGTGGGCTGTGTTTGCCACAGGAAAGAGCTTGTCTGTTGCCTTGTTGACGCTCACATCTGTTGCTTGGGCCGATAACGTCACTGCCACTAGCAGTTCGAAGGGACTTGAAAAATTGAGTTCGGTTTCAGGTTTGGGATTGTTATCGCGAAGACGAGTGAGGATCTGGATACGTTTTTCTTGATTCATGTACGATTCCTGCGCTGTGGTGGGGGTCAACTCTCAACCGTTCATTATCACTATCTTGTTAATGATGATTGATGAGTTTACAACCCACGTTCGCTGATTTTCTTATGCTTTGAGTTTTGCCGCTAATCATGTGCTAGGCACACATTAAACGCGTTAACACGAGCGCCATAATGCCTGTCGTTACTTGAAAGCCTAACCTACCTTAGTGATCCGTGCGCGGGTAACACTCGGCTCTGCGGCGACTTGAGGTTGGCGTTCTTTGACTTTTTTATCAATTACATTTTTCAATGCAATCAATAATCCCATCACGATAAATGCGCCGGGTGGCAACATAGCAAGGAGAAATGGGGTATCGACTTGCCATAGATGCATGGTTAACGATTTAGCCCATGGGCCGAGCAGTTGATCCGCTCCATCAAACAGTGTGCCTTGACCTAAGATTTCCCGCGTTGCGCCCAGCACTGTAAGCACTAAAGTAAAACCAAGGCCCATCATTAAGCCATCGAAGGCGGCACTAAACGCATTATTGCGCGAGGCAAAGGCTTCGGCGCGGCCGATGATGATGCAATTCGTCACAATTAATGGCAGGAAGATCCCAAGGGATAAATACAGGCCGTAGGCATAGGCATTGATGAGCAGTTGCACTGTGGTAACTAGCGCGGCGATGATCATCACAAACACAGGAATACGAATTTCTTTGGGTACATAGTCGCGCACCAGTGACACCAAAATGTTAGAGCCAATCAGCACCAGCATAGTGGCTAGACCAAGGCCAAGGGCGTTAGTGATCGTTGCAGTAACCGCAAGTAGCGGACATAAACCTAACAGTTGCACTAGGCCTGGGTTGTTTTTCCACAGTCCTTGCCACGCAATTTCGCGATAATTAGTCATGGTTGGCCTCACAATTTAGCGGCTGGCTGAAAATTTGTGCTTGGTTAGTGCTGAAATACCATACCGCGTTTTTGACTGCTTTAACATAAGCGCGCGGGGTAATGGTTGCACCGGTAAATTGGTCAAAATCGCCGCCATCTTTTTTAACTAACCATTGCTTATCATCTGCAGAGCCCAACACTTTACCAACAAACTGAGTGACCCAATTCGATTTACGTAGTTCAATTTTGTCACCCAGCCCAGGGGTTTCTTGGTGGGACAAGGTACGTACGCCTAAGACTTCACCTTGGATATTAATCCCAACAATTAATTTGATATTACCGCTATAGCCATCGGGTGCGATGGCTTCCATGGCGATAGCGACAGGCTTGCCTGCATGGGTAGCAATATAGGCCGGCATTGGACTATCCGTGCCTAATGCTTCTTTGTTTAATAGCAAGGTACACTGAGCGGTAAGCTCGTTATCATGTATTTCATCAGGGATTAATTGTTGCAATACTCGCATCAATTCCTGTTGTTCTTGCTGCTTAATCTTGTCAAAGGTTTGTTGATTGACCGCGGCGACGAGACCCGTGCAAATCAAGGCAAACAGCGCCAATAAAAAACCATTTTTAATCATCGGATTTTTCAACTCTTTTTCCTTAAGCTCTCGTTGCCAGCAGAATGACATTATCTTGTAGCATGACTGTAGTCCGCCAAATGGCCTTAGCTAGCTGAATGACCATAGGTGCGTGGCCGCACATAGTAGTCAATAAAGGGGGCGCAGAGGTTAGCCAATAACACGGCAAAGGCAAAGGCGTCAGGGTAACCGCCTTTAATGCGGATGATATACACCAACACACCAATTAACGCGCCGAAGATAATGCGACCACGGGGGCTTGTTGCTGCTGTGACGGGATCGGTTGCGATAAAAAATGCCGCTAACATGGTCGCGCCAGAAAACAAATGTAATAGGGGACTGCCTTGGGTATCGGGCGACAGTAAGAAACCGATACTCGATGCAACAAAGAGCCCCAATAACACGCCAGTACTGATGTGCCAACGAATGGCTTTCAGTTTAAGTAACACTAAACCGCCAGCCAGATAAGCCAAATTCACCCAGAACCAACCTACGCCTGTGCTGCCATCAAAAATGGCTTTAGTCAGGCTTTCTGTGGTGGTTAATCCTAGGGATAAATCGGTTTTAAGGGTATCGAGTGGCGTCGCCATTGCGATGCCATCTATCCCTAAACGAAACTGTTCCAAGTTAACGTGGGCGCCAATGTTGAAGATAAGTTGCAAGCTCTCAGCTAGGCTAGGCGAATGCAGCGCAACGGTACTCGGTGCTATCCAAGTGGTCATTTGCACTGGGAATGAGATTAACAGCAATACATACGCCGCCATTGCAGGGTTAAACAGGTTATGGCCTAAACCGCCGTAAAGGTGCTTAACGATAACGATCGCAAAGGCGGTGCCCATCACTATCATCCACCAAGGTGCTAGGGGAGGAATGGCGACACCAATCAAGATTGCGGTCAGCATGGCGCTGTTATCGCTAAGGCTGGCTTTGATATTACGATTGCGAAGTTTCATCACCGCAGCCTCACAGCTTAGGGCAACTATAATCGCAAGCAGCACTTGAACAAGCGTGCCCCAGCCAAAAAAGGCGCATTGCACCACAAGGCCCGGCAGTAAACATAAAATCACCCTTTGCATCACAGTTGAGGTATGCAAATTACGTGTGACATGGGGTGATGAGGCTATTTTAAACGCCATTGTGTTCCCTTTTTATCATTCTGTTCTTAATCATTAGCAACATTTGAATCGCTCGAAGCTTCGGTTTGTTGAGCGAGTGCCGCTTTTTTGGCTTTCGCCTTGGCGATGGTCGCAGCAATCCGTGCTTTTTTAAGCTCATCGCCTGATAAGGCTGCCGTTTCAGTGGGTTCTGTAATTTGTTCTGCGGATGGTAAAACGGCTTCGGGTTTAGCTGCGACGGCGTCAAGTGCTGCTATCGACGGCGATGCCACGTTAGCTTTAGTTTGAATGTCGTCAACGGACTCTATTTCAGACTCAGTTTTAGACTCAGCTGCTGATGCCGCAGCTATTTTCTTCGCTTTAGCACGAGCAACAGCGGCGGCCACTTTGGCCTTTTTAATCGCTTCAGCGTCGTTAACGTCAGTAGCGGCTGCTTCTGTATCATCATTCACATCTGCTTGAACGCTAGCTGCGGAATCAACTGCTGGAGTCGCGGTCTGAGTTAAATCATTGTCAGCATTTGTCTCAACTTGCTGCGCGGCTTTTTTCGCTTTAGCACGGGCAACCGCGGCGGCTACTTTGGCTTTCTTAATCGCTTCTGAATCATTAACGTCACTAACGCTAACATCACTAACGCTAACGTCAGTATTGCTAACTTCAATATCACTAGCGGCGGTTTCTGCTTGCTGCGCCGCTTTCTTGGCTTTTGCCCGCGCGACTGCGGCAGCCACTTTGGCCTTTTTATCATCGGCAGCGCTGGCTTCTGGTGTACTGTCAGCCGTTTCAGCCGTTTCAAGCGGCGCGGTATCGGCTTGCTGAGCCGCCTTTTTAGCTTTGGCGCGAGCAATGGCCGCGGCGACTTTGTCCTTCTGAGATAACGGCGCTTCTTGCGCGATTGCATCTGTTGCTAAGAAGGATTCATCACTGGCATCAACATTCACCACATTGTTTGTATCTGCACCATTTGTATCAGCACCATTGGCATTCACTTGGGCGGCTTTCTTCGCCTTAGCGCGGGCGATGGCTGCGGCAACTGCAGCTTTACCCTTGGGCGCGTCTGTCGTATCAGTGCTTGTTACGTTTGATTGATGATTCGATGATTCTTCAGTCGACAACTCTTCAGTTGCTGATTGTGCCGCTGCGGCTTTTTTCGCGGCGATCCGTGCCATGGCTTCGGCGACGGCATTTTTATCCGTGCCAGTCATAGTCGCTTGTCGGCGCTCTGCGGCTTCTTTGGCTTTAGCTTCACGGGCAAGCTTTTCTTCTTCAAGACGCGCTAAACGGGCATCGAAACGCTGTTTAGCGCGCTCCGCTTGCTGCTTTTCATCGGCGGCTTGTTTAAGTGCAGATTTGGCAATGCGGTAATACTCGACTAAGGGAATATCACTCGGGCAGACGTAACTACAACAACCGCATTCAATACAATCCTTTAGATTGTAGCTGGCAGCTTTGTCATATTCTTCGGCCTTGGCGTGCCAAAAGAGTTGCTGTGGCAATAAGAGTGCAGGGCAGGCATTGGCGCATTCGCCGCAGCGGATACAGGCTTTTTCTTCTGGCGTAGTTCCTATTTCTTGGCTGCTTGGCACCAGAATACAGTTAGTACCTTTTAAAATAGGCACTTGGATATTTGCCAATGCATGGCCCATCATAGGCCCGCCAATAATCACCTTTTGTTCAGGCTCTGGCGTGAACTCCGTCGCAGCCAGCACATGCTCAACAGGTGTGCCTATCGGTAACCAGTAGTTCCCCGGTTTACCGACATTTTTGCCCGTCACAGTCACAACACGCTCAATCAGCGGTTTACCTTGGGTAACCGCTTGATGAATCGCAAAGGCAGTGCCGACGTTATGCACGACGATACCAAGTTTGGCGGGAATCGCGCCCGAGGGCACTTCGCGGCCAGTAATGATTTGAATTAACTGCTTTTCACCACCAGAAGGATATTTTGTCGGAATGACCGTTACCCGAATACTATCCGCTGGGAGCCCACATTGGACGACTGCAGCTTGCATGGCTTTGGCCGCTTCTGGCTTATTATCTTCAATGGCGATAACAATGCGTTTTGGCGTTAATAACCGATGAATAATGCCAATACCGGCGAGGATATCTTGGCTGTATTCGCGCATTAATCTGTCATCGGCGCTGATATAAGGTTCGCATTCGACGCCGTTGATGATGACTAAATCAATTTCACTGACCGGATTAAGCTTAATATGAGTTGGAAACGCCGCCCCGCCCATGCCTGCAATGCCAGCAGCACGGATCTTATCGATCATCTGTTGATGGCTTAAGTCATCAAGCTCATTTTGCACCAGCTCACACCAAGTGTCTTTGCCATCGGCTTGGATAACGCAAGTGTTAACTGGCAATGCTGAAGCATGGTTGCTAGCCCTTGGCTCAATGGCAACGATAGTGCCTGATGTCGGCGCATGCACAGGTAAATGCCAAATAGAGGTGCCTTGAGTTAACGGTGTGCCTTTTTGTACGCTATCGCCGATGTTTACCGCAAGTGTGCAGTTTTCACCGACTTGAGGGATGGGCACTAAGTACGTATCGGCTAAGGGCAGTTGGCTAATCGGCGCCGCGTTCGAGAGGAATTTGACTTCGGGTGGATGTATACCACCGGGTGAGCGCCAAAGGGTTCCTTTATCTAATTGATCTAATAAAGTTAACACCGCTTTTCCTCTTCTAACTGTGGGTCTTGGTTCTGAATCTCTTGAATGAGAGTCACTGGGATGGCATTTAAGCGCCAGTTCCAATTTTTAAGATTCTGGGTGACTGGGATCATATCAATACAATCGACGGGACAAGGCTCAACACAGAGATCGCAACCCGTGCAATCGGTTGTCAGCACAGTATGCATAAGCTTACCTGCACCGATAATCGCATCCACGGGGCAGGCTTGAATACACTTAGTGCAACCAATACATTCGTCTTCACGTATGTAGGCGACCTTTTTCACTTGAGATTGTGCTTCGGCATTCAGCGGCTCTGGCTCGACGCCCATCAGGGTCGCCAGTTTTTCCATGGTGGCAGTACCGCCGGGAGGGCATTTGTTGACTTTATCACCGTTGGCAATCGCTTCAGCATAAGGACGACAGCCAGGGTAACCACATTGACCACATTGTGTTTGTGGCAGAATCGCTTCGAGTTCATCGACAATCGGATTGCCTTCAACCTTAAATTTAACGGCGGCAAAACCGAGTAATAGTCCAAAGACTAATGCCAATAGGGTCAACAATATGACTGCAATTAAAATTCCGGACATCTTACTTAACCAATCCTGTGAATCCCATAAAGGCGAGGGACATAAGACCTGCGGTGATCATCGCTATGGCGCCGCCTTTGAAAGGTAAGGGGACATCTGCGGCTGCTAAACGTTCGCGCATCGCCGAGAAGAGAATTAACACTAATGAGAAGCCTAACGCAGCACCAAAGCCATAGATAGCCGATTGGATAAAATCGTGCTTCTCGTTAACGTTCAATAGGGCAACACCCAACACAGCACAGTTAGTTGTGATCAGCGGCAGGTAAATCCCTAAAGCGCGATGCAGTGCAGCACTGGTTTTTTGCACCACCATTTCAGTAAATTGCACCACAACCGCAATCACTAAAATGAAGCTCATGGTTCGCAGGTAGCTCAGATCAAAGGGTAATAATAGATACTGGTTGACGAGGTAACTGAGAATCGAGGCTAACGTCAGCACAAAAGTGGTCGCCATAGACATGCCAATAGCGGACTCCAGTTTACTGGAGACCCCCATAAAAGGACACAAGCCTAAGAATTTCACTAAAACGAAATTGTTGACCAGTACTGTACTGATCAACAAGAGGAGATATTCAGTCATCTCAATACTTTTCTAAACGGATCTTGGCCGTATTATCGACTTTTCCGTTTGCATAAACAACATATAGAATGCAGGGTTAACCATCTTTACTGTAAATTTTGGCGACGAATTAACCCGTTAAAGTATTAAATTTGATCTGTAATCGCCATGGCTTGGGGCTGTGCTATGTAATAGCCTTGCAATCCATCAACTAAGAGTTTTTCGAGGGTGAGTTTTTCTTCTTGGCGTTCGACGCTGGTCGCAATAACCCGAATGCCTATCCGTCTTGCAACATCCACCATCATACGGACGAAGAACTTATTATTGCTGTCTTCATCAATGTTCGATGTGTAGCTGCCATCAAGCTTTATGTAGTCTGGGCGCACTTCACTGAAGAATTTGAAGGACGTAAAGCTCATGCCAAAACGCTCTATCGACACCCGTGATCCAACGCTATGTATTTCGCGAACGAACTTATAGCTTGCCCCTAAGTTAGACTGCATACCTGACTCATTGATCTCAAATACTAAGCGCGAGGCGATGTATTTTTGCTTGCCTAAAATGTCCTTTAGGCAAGCGACAAACATATCTTGATGCGCAGAAAATGCGCTGATATTGATGCCAAAGTTACCCGAAATGGTCGGGTTTTCCTTAAGCATTCTTAATGCACTGATCACCACCAGTTTATCTAATTCAGAACTCATACCGTGACGTTCGGCCATAGCGATCACTGTGGTGGTCGGTAAAAACTTACCTTCGCTATTGTAAAAGCGCGCCAACAACTCACGGTAAACCTCTACATCGGTACGACACGGCTGAATTGGCTGTTGGTAGAATTTTAATGCTTGGCGAGTGACTAAATCATTGATCGCCATTTTCCAGCGATCATCACCAAACTGCTCGTCACCATTGAGTTTTTCTTGGATATGATAGCTATTAGGCCCAAGGGTCTGCGCTATGCTGACTGCGGTATCCGCAATCGTCAGTAAATTAACCGCATCGGTACCTTGATGATAGGGAACTAAACCGATATGGGCGACAGATTCCGCTTTTGTCATCTGCAAATATTCATCGAGATAAATTTTTAATTGATCTAAAAATTTTGGCGCATCCTTCAGCATGACATCAGGAATAAAGATGGCAAAATCAGCGCTCGATACCCTGAAACATTCTGCATCTGAATACTTACTACAGGCTTTGCGGATACAATTTGCCACCCTTGAAAGATAATCATCCCCCGCAGTTCGCCCTTGTTTTTGATTAATTTGCGCAAGCTCTGTGGCCTTAACCATTGCCATCAGCCCCAATTGAGGAATATCGGGATTGCTTATGGTTTCTAATTTTTGGGTAAAGCGCTGGCGACTACCAAAACCTGTCACTGTGTCTTGATAGGCCGCTTTATGCAGCTTTTCATTCTCTTGATTGAGTTTATCGATTTGGGCTTTAAGTTGAAGACGACACTCTTCAAGGGATATTCCAATGGGGTTGAGCTCACCTGTGAGTTTTGATGATGCGACAGCAGAAAACCCTAACTCAGGTATTTTTGAAATATAATCAGCAGCATAACGTATCGCCGCCCTATGTTTTGACATTAACAGAATAAACACTAACAGTAAGATAAGGTAAGCCACCAGTAACATGACACCGAGCTTTTGAGTATGACTAATCGAAGTTTCAATCGCTTGGTTTGCACTGAGTTTGACTTGTAAACGACCGGTTGCCAATTTTTGTGTATGACTGAGCTCGATAGAAAATAAACGGGCTAAGGGATGAGGATGTTGGCTGTCTAAACGACCTTCTGTATGACTCCGTTGGCCATCGGTATCATCAATATATTGGAAAAATTGGAATGGGTAATTTTCAGAAAGCTTTTTGAAGAGTTCGGCGCCATCACCTTGCCATTGTTGGTAGCGGGTTAAACTGGTTTTAAAGCTATCCAGTTCTTGCTGTTGTTGGACTTGTAATTGGCTATTTTCGCTTTGATATACCCAAGCAAAAAGACCTAAGAAAATAAGCAGTAAAAAAATTGGATATGATTTTGACATGGCCATAAAAATCCGCTCTATTTTTTTGGGTGAGCTCAAACAGGATAAGTTTAAGTCAAGAATATTTAACTGCAGCTATCTGTGTGATGACACTCATAAATTTTTATTAATAAGCTGATAACAGTGTAACTGCATTTGCTTAAAAACAAAACGGAAAAGAATAGGGTAACTAGAAGCCAGAAGAGGCAAAGACACGGGAACAAAACGAAGAATAAATTGGCTCCCCTGACTGGACTTGAACCAGTGACATACGGATTAACAGTCCGCCGTTCTACCGACTGAACTACAGGGGAGTAGAGGGTGCGATATTGCTATCGACTTTACAGAAATAACACTTTTTAAATGGCTCCCCTGACTGGACTTGAACCAGTGACATACGGATTAACAGTCCGCCGTTCTACCGACTGAACTACAGGGGAATCGAGGTGCGATATTACTATCGACTTTTTAGCTTGCTTAAATTGGCTCCCCTGACTGGACTTGAACCAGTGACATACGGATTAACAGTCCGCCGTTCTACCGACTGAACTACAGGGGAATCATTTTAATGCTTCAGCTTGATAATGTAATTGGCTCCCCTGACTGGACTTGAACCAGTGACATACGGATTAACAGTCCGCCGTTCTACCGACTGAACTACAGGGGAATTGTTTACAACTTATCTTACTGCTTGTTCTAACTCATTTTTATCATGTGCTTAAAGTGGCTCCCCTGACTGGACTTGAACCAGTGACATACGGATTAACAGTCCGCCGTTCTACCGACTGAACTACAGGGGAATCGTTTCACACAATCGTAGCGACTCGTTGAGAACGGAGCGCATAGTAAAACGCTCTGTTGGATGAGTCAACTCGAGTTACTAAAAAAAGTGTAATTATGCTGTTAAGTGCTCATCTAATGTGCATCGTGGTGCAGAATTCGACATTTTTCGTGAAAAACCACTTAACAATTCGCAATATAGCCATAATTGAGTCCATCGTTTTTAAGCGGTGATTCTATGAAATTGAAATCATTCGCTAAATAATCGACACCGTTTTCGGTACTTGGTCGAGTACTTAAGGCTCAAACCGCTCAAAAAAGGATCTCAGGTGGGGTAATGTGAATTTACTCAGTTCTTTATGCCGATAGAAAACGTGGGTTATCTTTTCGCCGTTAAAGTCTTTTTTTCTGTTTTAACAAGTTTGCTGTTGTTGATGGAGGTGTTAATTGAGGCTTTATCGAATTAGCGTGAGCTGTTTTTCAAATTAAGTGATGCACTTCACTATTGGTTGTGGCACTAGATGCGCTACTACAGCTCGCGTTAATTACAGTTAGTGAAATTGATACAAGTAGCAACATTTATCAAATGTAATTAAATTACTAAATGCCGAGAGACGGTTGTTAAGACACATGACAGCCTCCAATCCCGCGTGGTTTCTAGGTTATTTCGACTTATCAACAAAATCTGTGGATAACCCTGTGAGTTGTCCTGAAAAATGGCCGCCAAAGCCTTGGGGTATGGGCGGCGGACTTAAAATGCACTATTTTGGGGTTCAAAAATAAATTTAAGCATTATCAACTGCATACTAAAAGCAAGTGGTTTTTGTTGAGGGTGAAAACAAGGTTGCAATTTTGTAATCGAACGAAATTGATTTCTTGTGTATTAAATTGGCATTTTTGCTTAGTTTGCGGGTGTTTTGTGAGCAAAAAACGCTGAAAACGCCTTAGTTTAAAAGTTTCATGTTTCTTCCTTTAAATTGTCATCTTGCGGTTTTAGATCGTATTGATATGACGACAGGAAGGATAACTGTGGAGCTTAGTCGGTGACTTGATTAGAATGGGGCGACTCACTAAAAGGATATGTGCGCGTGTCAGAATCTGTTTTTCAGCTTGAATCGCAATTCGCCCCCGCAGGCGACCAACCTACAGCGATTGCCAAATTAGTCGATGGACTCGAAGCGGGTCTGGCTTGCCAAACCTTACTCGGGGTGACGGGCTCAGGTAAAACCTTCACGATTGCCAATGTGATCCAAAAGTTAGGTCGGCCCACGATTATCATGGCGCCTAATAAAACCTTGGCGGCGCAGCTTTATGGCGAGATGAAAGAGTTCTTTCCCCATAATGCGGTCGAGTATTTCGTTTCTTACTACGATTACTACCAGCCCGAAGCCTATGTACCTGCGTCAAATACCTTTATCGAAAAGGACGCTTCGGTTAATGCTCACATTGAGCAGATGCGTTTATCCGCCACTAAGGCGCTGTTAGAGCGTAAAGATGTGGTGCTGATTGCTTCGGTGTCGGCCATTTATGGCTTGGGCGATCCCGATTCCTATTTAAAAATGTTGCTGCATCTACGCCAAGGCGATGTGATGGGGCAGCGTGACATCTTAATTCGTCTCAGTGAATTGCAGTACAAGCGCAATGATATTGAGCTACAACGTGGTACTTATCGTGTGCGCGGTGAAGTGATTGATATTTTCCCCGCCGATTCTGAGCGTAATGCCATTCGAGTCGAGTTGTTCGACGATGAGATTGAACGCTTAAGTGAGTTTGACCCGTTAACGGGCCATATTATTAAACGTATCGCCCGTACGACGGTTTATCCAAAAACACACTATGTCACGCCGCGGGAAAAGATCATCGCTGCCACTGAGTTTATTAAAGAAGAACTGCGTGAGCGTAAACAATATCTACTCGATAACAACAAGTTAATTGAAGCCCAGCGTATCCATGAGCGGGTGCAATACGATGTGGAAATGATGGTGGAGTTGGGTTACTGCTCTGGCATCGAAAACTACTCGCGCTATTTGTCTGGCCGCGCACCGGGGGAAGGGCCACCAACCTTGCTCGACTATTTGCCTGCCGACGGCTTATTAATTATCGATGAATCCCATGTGACTGTGCCGCAAATCGGCGCTATGTACAAAGGTGACCGTTCCCGTAAAACCACACTTGTGGAATACGGTTTCCGCTTACCGTCCGCCTTGGATAACCGGCCGCTCAAGTTTGAAGAGTTTGAGCAATTGATGCCGCAAACTATCTATGTGTCGGCAACACCGAGTGCCTACGAGCTGGAAAAGAGCGAAGGCGAGATTGCTGAGCAGGTCGTGCGGCCAACGGGATTACTCGATCCTGAATTAGAAGTGCGCCCTGTTGGGACCCAAGTGGACGATTTATTGTCTGAAATCGCCAAGCGAGTGGCCGTCAATGAGCGGGTGTTAGTGACGACGCTGACTAAGCGTATGTCGGAGGATTTGACCGAATACCTCGACGAACATGGCGTAAAAGTGCGTTATCTGCATTCGGACATTGACACTGTCGAACGGGTTGAGATCATCCGCGATCTGCGTTTAGGTAAGTTTGATGTGTTGGTTGGGATCAACTTATTGCGCGAAGGCTTAGATATGCCTGAAGTGTCATTGGTGTGTATTTTAGATGCCGATAAAGAGGGCTTCTTGCGCTCTGAACGCTCGCTCATCCAAACGATTGGCCGCGCGGCGCGTAACGTCAATGGTAAAGTGATCCTCTATGCCGATCGCATCACCAATTCGATGGAGAAAGCGATAGGTGAAACTGACCGACGTCGTGAACGTCAGCGGGCGCACAACTTAAAACACGGTATTACGCCTAAGGGCGTCGTTAAACGGATCACCGATGTGATGGATGTGGACGATAGCCGCGACAGTAAAGCTGTGTATGGCAAAGTGGCTGAGCCTAAGTCCCATTATCATAAAGCCGATGCGGCAGAGTTGAGCCATCAAATCGATCAGCTTGAGAAGAAGATGCATGAACATGCGCGCAACTTGGAGTTTGAACAAGCGGCGGCAATGCGTGATGAAGTCAAGCACCTGCGGGACCTGTTGATCAAAGCCTAGATTTATTCTTACGCTCAGCATTAAAAAAGCCGTCCAGCAATCATGCTGCGACGGCTTTTTAATATCTTGACTTGGATTAAGCAGGGACTTTTGATGGGCTCATTTTTAGCTTGATAAACACCGCTAAAGCGCAAATCAGCCCGCAGATTAAGCCGACCAAATGCGCCTCGGTTGCTACGCGCGCACCTATCATGGCGGTGACATCACTGCTGGCACCATAAAGCTGTTCGTAACCGACTTTGATGATAACGCCAACGAGCAGCAGATAGCCTGAGCGCAGCTTACGGACAATATCCTGCACTGCGCCGTAGGCGAACAAACCATGCAACATACCGCTTAAGCCGACATAACCAAGCAATTGCGGATAGCCTAAATACAAGCCTATACCTTCAAGTAAACATAACACGAAAAATAGTGCACTTAAGCCTTTGAGATGATAATGAAAATGGTGCAAAAATAGCACCACCCACAGCCCTGCAAGGTTCATCAATAGATGCCATTGATTCGTGTGCAGTAAATTTCCACTGATTAATCGCCACCATTCACCTTCACTAATTGCACTGCGGCGATAGGCGAGTAGGTTATCGACAGCGGGGCTTGCTAAGCCTGCGGCATACAAACCCGCACAGATCAGACTCACCATCAGCGCGACCCAATAGGGACTGCGTGTCATGCTTTTGGCTCGCTGGCGTCAAGCTCAGCCATGACCGCCGCTTTATTCTGTAGATAGTCATCTAATCCACGTTTGCGAAGATGACAGGCAGGGCAATCACCACAGCCATCGCCAATCACGCCGTTATAACAGGTGAGAGTATGGTGGCGAACCAGATCAAGTTGCTGATATTTATCCGCCAGTGCCCAGGTTTGTGCCTTATTGAGCCACATCAAAGGCGTGATGATTTTTAGTTGTTTATCCATGCCTTGAACTAAGGCGGATTCCATCGCTTTGACAAAATAGTTACGACAATCAGGGTAGCCAGAAAAATCCGTTTCACACACGCCTGTGATAATCGCTTGCGCTCCTAATTGATAGGCATAAATGCCTGCAAGCGTTAAAAATAGAATATTACGGCCGGGCACGAAGGTATTGGGTAAGCCATTTTCCATCAACTCGTGTGAAACGGGTATTGCATCACGGGTGAGGGCTGAAATAGCTAACTCATTGAGTAAGGTGACATCCATGACTTTATGGCTGGTGATCTTCAAACGTTTTGCTAAGGATTTGGCAACTTCAATTTCTTCGCGGTGGCGTTGACCGTAGTCAAAAGTGATCCCATGTACTTCATCGTACTGGGTTAGGGCTTGAATAAGGCAAGTTGTTGAGTCTTGTCCGCCACTGAATACCACCACTGCTTTGGACACCACTGTTTTTGACACTAAGCTCGTTGACATAAAGGATTTCACTTCACCGTAGAACAGGTATAAATAGGGCGTTAGTGTAACTCAGGCCTTATGGCTTGCAAACTCTGACTATAGGGTCGAAATAGGCTTTCTCGGCGCAAAAACTTGCAGCTCAAGCTAAAATCCACTATAAATGCCGCCCCAGAAAAGTGGAACGTCAGTATGAATTACCCTGTCAACGAAGTATTTGAAACCATTCAAGGTGAAGGTGTCTTTACCGGAGTGCCCGCCATATTTGTCCGCCTACAAGGTTGTCCCGTGGGATGTGCTTGGTGCGATACGAAACAGACATGGGATGTGCTTGAAGCCAATAAGGTGTCGCCAGAGCAAGTGATTACCGTGGACGGCACCATTGGTCGCTGGGCTGATCATACGGCGCAAAGTCTTATTGCTGCTTTTCACGCTAAAGGCTTTACTGCGCGGCATATCGTGATCACCGGCGGTGAGCCTTGTATGTACGATTTACGCGAATTAACCGAGACCTTGCACAGTCAAGGCTTTGCGACTCAAATCGAAACCAGTGGCACCTTCGAAATCAACTGTGCCGATGACACTTGGGTGACAGTATCACCCAAGGTGAACATGAAAGGGGGCTATCAGGTATTAGCACAGGCGCTGAACCGCGCCAATGAGATTAAGCATCCTATCGCTACTGAAAATCACATCGATGAACTTGATGAGTTACTGCATGACATCGATATTTCAGCGAAAACGATTTGCCTGCAGCCGATTAGTCAAAAGCCTAGAGCGACAGAACTGGCGATGAAAGTGTGTATCGCCCGTAATTGGCGCTTATCGATCCAGACCCATAAGTATTTAAATATTGATTAATGCTAATCTGCAAAGCATAAAAAACGCCTCACAATTGTGGGGCGTTTTTTATGGTGGATGTTTTGTGGATTCTAAACCTATCGACTTAAGATAAGGTGTTTAATACAGTTGCTTAATCAAGCTCACTTAACTGGCCGAAATGATTAAATGCTGCAAGTTGGCGCTGATAGGGCGCAATATCGCCGATGTTAGCTGCAATCCAATCTGTATCGTAATAAGTATCAAGGTAACGCTCACCCGAGTCACAAATGAGGGTCACTATTGAGCCTTGCTCTCCACGCGCTTGCATTTGTACGGCAAGTTGCAATGCGCCGTACAGGTTGGTTCCTGTGGATGCGCCGGTTTTACGGCCAATCAATTGTTCTAACCAATGAATTGTCGCCACTGATGCGGCGTCGGGAATTTGCAGAATAGTATCGACAACACCAGGAATAAACGATGGCTCGACTCTCGGTCGACCTATGCCTTCAATCTTACTGCCATTGCAACAAGTTAAGCTGGCATCGCCGCTCTGATAGAAATCAAAAAAAACGGAGTTTTGCGGGTCGACTACGCAAAGTTGTGTCGCCAACCTTTGATAGCGAATGTAACGGCCTATGGTCGCCGATGTGCCGCCAGTGCCTGGGCTCATCACTATCCACCGCGGGATAGTGTGTGGCTCGCGCTCCATCTGATTGAAGATAGAGTTGGCTATGTTGTTATTACCGCGCCAGTCGGTTGCACGCTCGGCGTAGGTGAATTGATCCATATAATGGCCGCCAAGCTCTGCGGCAAGGCGCGCCGATTCTGCGTAAATCTCACTGGAATGATCGACAAAATGACATTGACCGCCATAGAAAGTGATCTGCTCAATCTTCTTTTTAGCCGTGCTTTTGGGCATTACGGCAATAAAAGGTAAACCGAGTAAGCGGGCAAAGTAGGCTTCAGAAATCGCCGTACTGCCCGATGAGGATTCGATAATTGGCGTGCCTTGCTTAATCCAGCCGTTACACAGGGCATAGAGGAAGAGTGAGCGGGCGAGGCGATGCTTCAAACTCCCTGTCGGGTGGGTACTTTCATCTTTAAGATAAATATCTATGCCATCGAGCATAGGTAATTCAAGCTTAATCAAGTGGGTATCGGCGCTGCGCTGAAAATCCGCTTCAATCTTGCCTATCGCGTGGGCTTCCCATGTTGGGCAGAGTCTGTGAGCGCTGTGAGAATCCACTGGTGGTTGAATCGTGTTAGAAATCATAGTAGTCACATCGAAAGAGATCATTTTCAGAGCATATCACAGGGACGGGCAAAGCGGTTTTATTGGATGAGCTTGAAGTCATTCGCTTAAAGTAGAGCACGACGTAATTGAAATCAAAAACAAATGTCGCTCACCAAGAGGTTTACTTAATATAGAAATGCCAAGAATTTAATTAGATTAAGCTGGAACAGTCAGATTAAGTTGGAACAGACTAAGCGGAAGTGGAACAAGAAGGATATGCGAGAGTGAAAGAAATGGTGGAGGGAGAAGGATTCGAACCTTCGAAGGCTGAGCCGTCAGATTTACAGTCTGATCCCTTTGGCCACTCGGGAACCCCTCCACAAACTTTCTTTTTAGCTTTACAACTGACTTTTAAAATTGTCTTTCAAAACATCATCAATAACAGACTTGTTTATCAAGACAAAACTAAACATTGGCCATGTTTAGTCTTTGAAAATGATTATCTGCGTTAGAGATAAAGATGGTGGAGGGAGAAGGATTCGAACCTTCGAAGGCTGAGCCGTCAGATTTACAGTCTGATCCCTTTGGCCACTCGGGAACCCCTCCACGAATACCTTTAACGCTTTTGTAAAACTCTACATCATTTTCGAACAACACGATAAAACTTGCAGTGCAAATGGTGGAGGGAGAAGGATTCGAACCTTCGAAGGCTGAGCCGTCAGATTTACAGTCTGATCCCTTTGGCCACTCGGGAACCCCTCCTCAATTGCGGCCGCCATAGTAGTCAGAAACCTTTTCCATGTAAATACCCAATTTAAAAATATTCCTAAAGTTATGTATCAAATGGTCGATTAACTAACAACGAATTTTTTTGAAGATGTTTTTTTATGCAAATTGATGTTCCTTTAGTCAACGAAGCCCAAATTGGCACCCGCTTAAACGCAGCGATAGAAAACGACAGACGGGGCGAATTCGCCCTGTTGCTGTCGTTACTGTCGGTTGACGCTCGGGATATGGCACAATTCCAATGGCAAAATGAACTTGATATGGCGCAAAAATTACAACGTCAGTTCGAATTGCCACCGCAGCAAAGTTTAATGGCGGATTTATCGTCTGCTGAACCAGTGGTTGATAACAGCAGTATTTTTATGGCTCAAGGTCCACGTGCGTTTCAATTACAACAAGCATTGCGACCGGAAGCCTTAGTCATCCGTGGCGGCGAGTCAGTCGCAATGGCAGAAGCGTTAAGTAACTGTGACCATGTCACTCAGCTGAGGCAAAGGGGCCAACTAACCGCGCCCAAAGTCGAGATTATGCACTTTGCTGATCAATTGGCAATCCAACGTAATCTTGTGCCTTTGCTCGCCTCAGCCTAAGGCCGTCTTCCCGCAAGTGGTCTTCAGTACCCATCAAGTCAATCTGATCCATTTCGATAAATAAGCGTGAGCTAAAGCCAGTTATCTTGAAGCTTAATTACCTATAATTCGTATTAACCTATCGAGTTAAAATTTACCACGTTAAAAATTTAACGAGCATATTTTAGTTATGCCGTTAATCAGTCGCTCTATACATTAAGGAATACAGATGAAAGGCATAATAGAAGCACAGAGCCCGACAGTGAATGACACTTGCACCGATTGCGGCAGCTTTGTCGATATCGGCGCCGTTATTGATGAACACGATACGTTATTGACGTTAAATTTTGTTGGCGATAGCGCTCAAGCGGATGCCGAAAGCATGGCAACACGCGCTCAAACTCGATTTGCTGAAGTGCAAACTGAATTTGTGACTAAGACTGAAGGCGTCGACTTACTGCTGACCTTCAATGTCAGCGCGGAAAAAATGATTTTTCAATTGGAAAACGGCCTGTAATTTTTAAAGCAGCACTTTAGTTTTTAGTCGGTTATGGATATCCGGAAATCGCGCTAATTGCCTAAAAATGCTGCTATTGTTAACCAAATTGTAATAAATTGTGCCACATGTTGCTGTGCTTACAACAGTTAGTGTAATCTGCCTCCAAATAAGAATAATTCAATCAGCTTAATTCCACATTTTGAGGTAAGTTTGCTAACAGCAAAGACCTTTAGCCCAACACGAAGTTTTGTAGGGAACCAGCGTGAAGCGACGTCAGCATCAGCATTTATTGGAGTCTTTGGTACAGTCAACTGCAAAACAGCAGGGCGATTTCACAAAGACGGCAGAGTTAACCACAGAGTTGTTGTGCCAGAATTTAGCGGTTTCTTTGGTATCAGTGTGGACTTTTTCATCTGATCAACAAACCCAATCACTCGTCGCACAATTTGGTTCTATGATGTTGCAAGACATTCATAGACCTAAGTTATTACAAGATTGTCCCCGGTATGTACACGAGCTCAAAACTCTGCGCCATATCGATGCAGGCAATGCCCTGACCGATCCACGTTTAAGTGAATTGGCTGAGTGCTATTTTATCCCGCGGCAAATCAACTCGAGTCTTGACATCGCCATTCGTATCAATGGCCATCTCGAAGGTGTGCTCTGCATCGAGCGGGCACAATTGACTCCCCACTGGCATGACAGTGAAATTCACCTCGCGTGCCAGATGGCCGACCAATTAGCCCTGACCTTAGCGACAAAACACAGCTACGATAAAGAAGAAAGCTTGAGTTTATTTCGCTGTGCCACTGAACAATCGCGACAAATCAGTATGTTAATTAATCTGCATACTGAAAAAGTCGAGTATGTGAATCAGGCGCACAGTGAAATCACTGGCATGCCCCGTGAACAGATTATCGGCGCGAATATCCGTGAGTTGGCTTTTTTCAAGCAGCATGCCCAATTAGCCGAGCAAACCCTAGCGCAAATCTTTAGGGGCGAAATTGCCAAAGGCGAAGTGCAGTTTAGTCGTGCCGATGGCAGTCGTTATTGGCTGACATACGTGCTGAGTCAGTTCATTACCGATCGCGGCAATCATTATGCCTTGGTCTCGTGTGAAGAAAATACCGACGAGCATAACTATAAGTCAGAGCTTGAACGGCTTGCTTGGCGTTGTGGATTAACGGGACTCCATAACCGTACTCATTTTAATCGAGTCCTTGAACGTACCACGAAGGGACTGTTGTTATTAGTTGATTTAGTGGGATTTAAGCGTTTTAACGATACCTATGGCCATGAAAATGGCGATAGCTTGTTGATAGAAATTGCCCGCCGTTTGAAACATTTTTCTGAGATTAATAAGGCCACCGAAATTGCCCGCGTCGGCAGCGATGAATTTGCCGTGCTGTTGACCGATGATAATGCGGTTTACGATCTCGATTATTTTAGTACTCGCCTGTATCAACATCTTGCTATGCCTATTTTAATCGGCCGCGAGCAAGTCGAACCTAAGCCTGCTTTAGCTGTGGTTGATATTGCCTCTGTGGCGAGTTTGTTTGCCCCATTAACCTGTGCCGATATTGCAGTGCAGTATGCTAAAAAGAAAAAAGGCACTGCAATCCAAGTATTTAACAGCACGTTATTGAGTGCATTTAAAGAGGATGCGCAGATAGAACGTGATTTACACAGTGCGATCCGTGGCCGTCAGTTTGAGCTTTATTATCAGCCACTGAGGGATCTTGAGCAGAATACCTATATTGGCGCCGAAGCCTTAATCCGTTGGCACCATCCTAAAAGAGGCGTGTTATTTCCAGCTTCCTTTATTGATATTGCAGAGCAGTCGGGGATGATTAATTCTATCGGCAGTTGGGTTTTAGAGGCCGCTTGTCGACAGTTAAACCTATGGCAGCATCATAATGCAGATATGACAATGCATGTGAATGTGTCGGCCCGCCAGTTCTTCAGTGGTAATTTATTTGAGCAAGTGTGGCAGTTGTTGACGCGTTATCGCTTGAAACCTAAGACTTTAATCTTAGAGATCACTGAGACTGAATTGATGGGTGATATTCGTCACGCGACCTTGTTATGCCAAGAATTAGCGGAATTAGGCGTAGGGCTCGCGATTGACGATTTTGGGACGGGTTACTGCTCTATGCGTTATTTGAAGCAGTTTCCGATCAGTAAACTTAAGATTGATCGTTCGTTTATTTCAGATCTTACCGTCAGCCGCGAAAGTCGCGAAATTGTGTCAGCCATTATTGCTATGGCGAATGCATTGAATATATCTCTGACGGCAGAAGGGGTTGAAACCCTTGAGCAAGAAGCATTTTTAGCGAAAAGTTTTTGTCATCAGGCGCAGGGTTATCTCTATAGCCCTGCATTACGGGAGCCTGAGTTTGCACAATTTATCTTGTCGGCTAAAAGCGCTTCAGTCATAACCCACTAAAGTTACACATAATCCACTAAGTCACAATTATTTCAAATGTGCTGCTCACGATAAAAAAAAAGGCAACCTAGGTTTGTAATCTAGGTTGCCTTTATTATTCATCTCTGTGCTTGTTCAATCAGCACTATAAACCTTCACCGTCATTCTCCAGTGCAGTTCAGCACTGTATACCTATCGAGATTTTAAGCAGCATTGTTTGAATTTTTTGCCACTATGGCAAATACAGAGATCATTTCTACCGGGTAATTTAGCCGTCATTTGCTGACCTTGGCTGTAATACCAGCGACTTGCTTGGTAGATAAATTCTGATCGCTCATAGATAGCATCAATTTCACCATCGAGCTTATACCAAGCTTTAAAAGTAACAGTGCCATGTCGTTGTTCAGCTATCGCCGCTTGAGCATTGTGGATTGGTGTTTCAGTGCTGCTCTGTACATCTAATCCTAACCAATGTGGGTGAGGACCAGCATTGAGGCTCGTGAGAGTAAGGCCATTTAGATAGTCTGGATGATGTGTTTTTAAAATGTAATCAAAATTTTTCAATACAAATGCGCAGTAGCGTGAGCGCATAAGTTGTTCAGGTGTACGGGCAATCACTTGCCCAGAGTCTACATGCGTATGCAGTGGACCACAGCAATCTTGATAGCTTAGCCCACTGCCACAGGGACAGGTTTGCTTAGTTGTAGTCATGTTGGCTAAACCTTTAATTTAATTGTATTTGTTTAAATTTATTCGGTTTCTATCTAAATGCGTTAGATGTTAGACAGCCCATTTAAACGTAATTGGCATTAACATTAGGGTAATTTTTTACCCGCAGGTAAAGGCGGAAATTGGCGACCATAATACAAGTTAGGCACTGGTTTCGCATTCAGATAATAGCTAGGTTCTGCGCGGTTATTGGTATCTAAGCTCACTTTCCATTGGGTGGATGAGACTTTTTCTGTACCAATAGCAAATTTGCCCGCAAATTCACTCACAGGTTCGCCAGTTTCTTGTGCTGGGTAAAATCGAACCAAATAATAGCCTGTATCTATGGCACCATTACCGATAATTTTGCGTTTAGTAATGCGGAAATCCACGTCAATAGTGGCTTTTTTGGCGCGGATTTTATCGAAAAACTTTTTGTAAATGGCGATAATATTGTCTCGTCCATAGTAAATTTCTTTACTTTGACTCTCAGATAAGTAGCTAGCGTCATCAGCGTAAATCTCACGGGTCACCTCAGGGGACAATTGATTAAAAGCGCTAATAAACAAAGGGTAATTAGCGTTGATCAATTGATCATCAGTGGATTTTGTATGAGTTTTAGCTGGATTGGCTAAGCTTGGTAGTGACAATAAGCACATCAGGACTAGCGGCAAAAATTTCATTACTTTATTCTAATCTGGCAATCATGGCGTCACTATAATGGAGGCGCCCGCTGAACTAAAGCCTTGAATGTTTACAAAGTGTGTTTCTGTACAAGAGTGTGAAGTAAAGGAGCTTGCCATGCTGGATGATGAATCAGCACTGTTTTTTGAGGAAATGGCTGGAGTCGTGCCACTAAAAGGCGATATGCCAGTGGTAAATTTAGCACCGAAAGCGTTGACGGCTGAACAAATACACAGACGCGATGCTTTACAACGGGAAGCCTTCCTAGCGTGTATGCCACTGGATTTAAAAGCGTTTCCACAGCAAGCGCCAGATGACATTGTGAGCTTTAAGCGTGAGGGGGTACAAGGCGGCGTTTTTAAACGACTCCGAATGGGGCAATACAGCATCAAGATGGAGCTTGATGTGCATGCTTATCGGTTAAACCAAGCTCGTGATGCCGTCCTTAACTATTTACTGGCAGCGCAGGCACATGGTGAACGCTGTGTCATGTTGATCCACGGTAAAGGCTATCAGAGTCAACCCTTTGCGGGATTGCTCAAATCCGCTGTGTGCTATTGGTTATCACAACTCGACATGGTGCTTGCCTATCATTCGGCGAAAACCGAGCTGGGCGGTGCTGGGGCACTTTATGTGATGTTAACTAAGTCAGAACAGCTCAAGCTTGAAAACCGTGAAGCCAATCGTAAAGGTATGGGATGGCGTTAGATTAAACAGATAAGGATTGAATAAAAATGCCCAATTTTATTGGGCATTTTGTTTTATGTTATTGGGTGATGATTTTATGAACCCTTACCAACCACACTGGCGGTTTGCGGTGGTATTTTGCTCATCTAACCATGTTTTAAGTGGGGCGAAGTAATCGAGCACCGCTTTTGCATCCATGGTTTCTTTGCCGGTGACTTCTTTCAATGCTTCTGGCCAAGGTTTACTTAAGCCTAACTCGAGCATCTTATTGAGTTTCTCTCCCGCGGCTTGATTACCATAAATACTGCATCTGTGTACCGGACCTTTATCGCCTGCAGTTTCACACAGCGCTTGATGGAATTGGAATTGCAAAATATGCGCTAGGAAGTAACGGGTGTAGGGTACATTGCCTGGTACATGGTATTTAGCACCCGGATCAAAATCTGCTTCACTACGTTCAGTCGGTGCTTTGACGCCTTGGTATTTTTCCCTCAGATCCCACCAAGCTTGGTTATATTGGGCGGGCGTGATTTCGCCGCTAAACACTTTCCAGCGCCACTGATCTATCATCAGGCCAAAGGGCAAGAAAGCAATTTTGTCTAAGGCTTGTTTTAGTAAGAGGCCGATATCCTTAGATGCATCAGGTACTTCTTCTAATAAGCCGATTTGCTTTAAATAGCTTGGCGTAATCGACAGTGCAATCGTGTCACCAATGGCTTCATGGAAACCATCGTTGGCGCTGTTTTTAAATAGGAAGGGTTGTTGCTTATAAGCGCGTTGATAGAAGTTATGCCCAAGTTCGTGGTGGATAACGCTAAAATCTTCGGCAGTTTTTTGGATACACATTTTAATGCGGATATCGTCGAGATTATCGAGATCCCACGCCGAAGCGTGACAAACCACATCACGGTCCTTTGGTTGTACGAATAGAGAACGCGCCCAAAAACTTTCTGGCAATGGTGCGAACCCTAATGATGTGAAGAAGCCTTCGGCTTGTTTCACCATTTTATGCTCGTCATAGCCTTTCTTTGCCAATAACTCAGTGACATCGTAACCCGGATCGGCATTGTCAGGGGCGACGAGATCATACACATTGCCCCATTGCTGGGCCCACATGTTGCCAAGTAAGTGTGCAGGGATGGGGCCAGTGGTCGGTGCGACGCTATCGCCGTATTCTTTATTGAGTTCACCGCGCACATAACAGTGCAAAGATTCATAAAGGGGTTTTACTTGGCCCCAAAGACGGTCGAGTTCCTGTGAAAAATCATCGGGTTTCATATCATATTGACTGCGCCATAGCTCAGACAGGTTGGCATAACCGAGATCCTTTGCGCCTTCATTGGCCAGTTCAACTTCGCGTTGAAACAAGGGGCGCATGGGTTTAGCTATTTCACGCCAGCCTTTCCATGCTTCCAGTAATTTTACGGGATCTCGTGATTCGGCCATTAAGCTCGATAGCTCAGGCTGAGTCATACACTTGCCGTCGGCAAAACAGTATTTACCTTTGCCGTACAAGCCATTTAATTCTGAACTAATTTGCGCCAGCTCGGTATTCTTCGCAGGATCGAGCGGCGCGGGTAACACTAATGCACTGCGCAGTATATTGAGCTTGCGGGCATTTACGGGATCGAGTTGCACATTGGCATACTTAGCCGCCTCGGTTGCAAATTTTACCGACGCTGCACTGACCTTTTCGCCGACTGCGGCAGACAGGGCCGCGGTATCATCAGTAATAAAGTTGCTGTAAATCCACTCGGCGCGATTAGATTCAATCGATAATTCGGCCATCTTGGCTTCAGCATCGTTAATAAAAGCAATGGCTTGTGCTTTATCTGGGGCGGTATTGATGACAACTGCTTCTACTGTAGCTGTTTTGTCTGTTTTACTTTGTGCATCATTACAGGCCGTTAATCCCAGCGCGAGTGCCACTGTGAGGGCGATTTTACTGCGACGATTCAATGAAATAACCATGTCTAGTTGTCCTTGTTGTTTTTGTGTTACACAGTTTACCTAAACCACAGGGTTATTGCACAAGGGTTAATTGACTTGTTTTTAACACTTATTCGGACATGTACGACATACCGCTTATATCACAGACTAGAAAGCGGTGAATTTGTCCAATTTTAGTTTGACATCCGTGGTGCCAATGTTTAATTTAAACGAGTGTTTTAAATTAATTCAAGGTCACGGAATGGCAAGTCGATCCGATACAAAAACTAGAATACTTGATGCCGCAGAAAAACTGTTCGCCGAACGGGGCTTTTCTGAGACTTCCTTGCGACTCATTACCAGCAAAGCTGAGGTGAATTTAGCATCGGTCAATTATCACTTTGGTTCTAAAAAAGAGCTGATCCGTGCAGTGTTAGCCCGCTATTTAGACGTATTTATGCCTGCTGCTTCAAGCCAAATTCACCGTTTAAATGCCGCTCCAGCACAAGCAACACTCGAAGAGATCCTGTCTTCTTTGGTCGATCCTTTATTGGATTTAAACGCGCTACGTACAGAAGGCACCACGATCTTCCTGCAGCTTTTAGGCCGTGGCTATATCGAAAGCCAAGGGCATTTACGTTGGTTTATCACTACCCATTACGGCCAGCATCTGGATGCTTTTGTTAAAGCCGTTTCGGCCAGTGCACCACATATTCCACCCGCTGAAATGTTTTGGCGCTTACACTTTACCTTAGGCACTATCGTGTTCACTATGGCGTCCGCTGATGCCCTAAATGACATTGCTGCTGCTGAGTTTGGTGAGCATAACGACATCGAAGCCGTGATCCGTAAAGTGATCCCCTACATGGCGGCTGGCGTATCAGTCCCAGTTTCTTCTTAATTAAAAGGTCTTGATAATGTTGACGATTATAATTCTTGCCCTGATAGCCATTGTCGTGTTGTTTGCGGTGAAAAATATCCGGATGCAGTTTATTACCCGCCCAGTTTTTAGTTTTTTCAAGAAGGTCTTGCCGCCACTTTCAGATACCGAGCGCGAAGCGATGGAAGCCGGTGATGTCTGGTGGGAAGGGGAGTTATTTCGCGGAAATCCTAACTGGAATACCTTGCACAGCTACGGTAAGCCGACGCTGACAGCTGAAGAAAAAGACTTTATTGATAATCAAGTAATGACAGCACTGACGATGATCGATGATTTCGACATAGTGCATAACCGCAAGGATTTACCGCCGGAGCTGTGGGAATACTTTAAGAAAGAAGGTTTCTTCGCACTGATCATTCCGAAGAAATTTGGTGGTAAAGCTTTCTCTGCCTATGCAAACTCGACCATTGTCAGCAAATTAGCCAGCCGTAGCGTAAGCGCCGCTGTGACTGTGATGGTGCCGAACTCTTTAGGTCCTGGTGAGTTGCTGACCCACTATGGTACGAGCGAGCAGAAAGAACGTTGGTTACCTGCTTTGGCTAAAGGCGATGAAATTCCTTGTTTTGCGTTAACTGGTCCAGAAGCGGGCAGCGATGCCGGCGCTATCCCCGATGTCGGTATTGTGTGTCGTGATACTTTCAACGGCGAAGAAATGCTTGGGCTTAAACTAACATGGGATAAGCGTTATATCACGCTGGCGCCTGTAGCAACAGTTCTGGGGTTAGCGTTCCAAATGCGCGATCCTGAAGGTCTGCTTGGCGATAAGAAAAACTTAGGCATTACCTGTGCGTTGATCCCAACGGATCATCCTGGTGTGGTGATTGGTCGTCGTCATAATCCGCTGGGTATGGCGTTTATGAACGGTACTACTCAAGGTAAAGAAGTGTTTATCCCGCTCGATTGGATTATCGGTGGCCCTGAGTTTGCAGGTAAAGGCTGGCGTATGCTGGTTGAGTGTTTGTCAGCGGGCCGCGGTATTTCATTGCCAGCATTGGCAACGGCTTCTGGTCACATGGCGACGAAGACGACAACGGCTTACAGCTATGTGCGTCACCAGTTTGGTATGGCAATTGGTCAGTTTGAAGGGGTGCAAGAAGCGCTGGCGCGTATTATTGCCAACACTTATCAGTTAGAAGCCGCACGCCGTTTAACAACCACGGGTATCGATCTTAAAGTCAAACCTTCGGTCGTGACCGCGATAGCTAAGTACCACATGACTGAATTAGGCCGTTCTGTGATGAACGATGCCATGGATATTCAATCGGGTAAGGGCATTCAATTAGGACCTAAAAACTATTTAGGCCACCCTTATATGTCGAATCCAATTTCGATCACTGTGGAAGGCGCGAATATTCTAACCCGCTCATTGATGATTTTTGGTCAAGGTGCGACTCGCTGCCATCCTTACGTACTTGCCGAAATGGAAGCCGCAGCGATGGAAAACCAACATGAAGCCTTAGAGCGTTTTGATGCGCTATTAATGGGTCACATGGGTTATGCCACGCGTAATGCTTTCAGTGCGTTGTTTAGCGCGTTAAGCGGTAGCCGTTTTGGCAGTGCGCCAGTGAGCGGTGAAACTAAGCAGTACTATAAAGATATGTCGCGTATTTCGTCTGCATTAGCCTTAATGACAGATTTATCAATGCTGATCATGGGCGGCGATTTAAAACGTAAAGAAATGCTGTCGGCACGTATGGGTGATGTGCTCAGCCAGTTGTATTTAGGCTCAGCGACCTTGAAGTTATTTGAAGATAATGGCCGTCAACAGGACGATTTGCCTGCGGTACGTTATGTAATGGCCAATCGTTTGCACTTGGCGGCTAAAGCGTTGGAAGACACGATTCGTAACTTCCCGAGCCGTCCTGTGGCCTGGTTACTGCGCGGCTTAATTTTTCCACTGGGTAATCACTTCACTGCACCGAGCGACAAAATGGCGACCGATTTAGTTAGCGGTATGTTGAAGCCTGGCCCTGCTCGTGAACGTATTACTTTCTTATGTCCTGAATTTGAAGGGGATAAGGGTGGTATTGCTGAAGTTGAGCAAGCATTTATCGCGCAATATGCCTGTAAAGATATCTATAAAAAACTGAAGAAAGCGCAGCGTGCCGGTGAGTTGCCAGCAAAAGTGCCGAATCTAGTCTTGTTTGCAAAAGCACTCGAGACTGGCGTTATCACTGCCGACGAAGAACAAAAGTTACAGCATGCTGATAAGCTGCGCTTAGCGGCAATTAATGTGAATGATTTCGAAGCGTTATAGTGATTGCTAGTGTTTAATGTTAGCGTTTAATGTTAGTGCAGTTTGGTCTAAGCGGTGTTAAGTTCGATAGCTAGCCGCTTAGGCCGTTTGGATTTCCCTCTGAAATGAGAGACCAACAAATCTTCACCAACAGAAATCTGCACTTACAGAAAACAGTCAATATAAAAAAACCACCTTCATGAGGTGGTTTTTTATTGGCTTTTTTCTAACGCGCTTGAGTTGTTAGAAGAAGCTTAAGCAACCTAAGCTACGATCAACACTTTACAGGTGTTAGTGCCGCCAATCGTTTCCATTGCATCGCCTTTGGTCATTAATACCATATCACCGCTATTCAAATAACCAGCCGCAGTTAATGCTTCTAACGCTTTTTGCGCTAGCTCATCGGCTGGGTGGATAGTTGAATCGAAGTAAATTGGCAACACGCCGCGGTACAAGGCCATTTTGGCTAAGGTTGTTGCGTGACGTGATAAACCCAGGATTGGCAGTGAAGAACTGATACGAGACATCAACTGTGGTGTTGCACCCGATTCAGTCAGAGCGATAATCGCCTTAACGCCTTCTAGGTGGTTTGCTGCATACATAGTTGATAGTGCAATGGTTTCTTCAACTGAAGTGAAACGCACATCTAATCTATGCTTAGACACAATCACACTTGGGTGAGATTCAGCGCCAACACACACGTTTGCCATTGCCTTAACGGTTTCTTCTGGGAAGTCACCGGCAGCAGTTTCAGCAGATAACATCACAGCATCGGTACCATCAAGCACAGCGTTCGCCACGTCCATCACTTCGGCGCGGGTTGGCATTGGGCTTGAAATCATCGATTCCATCATCTGGGTGGCAGTGATGACGACTTTATTCAGTTGGCGTGAACGGGCGATTAACTTCTTCTGCACTGCAACGAGTGCAGCATCACCAATTTCAACACCTAAGTCACCACGGGCAACCATAACAACGTCAGACGCTAAGATAACATCATCCATCGCGGCATCGGTCGCAACCGCTTCAGCACGTTCAACTTTAGCAACGATCAACGCATTACAACCTGCTTGACGGGCAAGATCGCGTGCATAGTCCAAGTCTGCACCACTGCGCGGGAAAGACACGGCTAAATAATCCACTTGGATCATTGCTGCAGTGAGAATGTCAGCCTTGTCTTTTTCGGTCAGCGCAGCAGCAGAAAGTCCGCCGCCTTGTTTGTTAATACCTTTGTTGTTAGATAAAGGGCCTGCCACAGTCACTGTGGTATGCACTTTACGGCCTTCAACACGCTCAACGCGTAATTGAACACGGCCATCATCTAACATCAGGATATCACCAACAGTCACATCGTCTGGCAATTGCTTGTAATCGATACCCACTTGGGTCTCGTCGCCTTCACCTTTGGCTAACTCGGCATCAAGTACATAGGCTTGACCTAATACGAGTTGTACTTTCTTATTGTCTTTGAAAGTAGAAACGCGGATTTTAGGGCCTTGTAAGTCACCAAGAATGGCCACATGAACGCCTAACTCTTTAGCGATTTCGCGCGCTTGAGTTGCTCGTTTTAGATGATCTTCGGGGGAACCGTGGGAGAAATTAAGACGTACAACGTTTGCACCTGCCGCGATGATGCGGCGTAGGTTATCATCACGATCGGTAGCGGGACCTAGAGTGGTGACGATTTTGGTTCTGCGGAACATAAGGATACTCCGTTAAAGTTAAAAAAAATCTTGGGACTATATTACCATGCAATTCCAAATTTTGTAGTAAAGTTACAATCAAATTGATCTAAAGTTATGTATGAAAATTGTGAGGTATCGCTGATATTTGCACGATAAATGGCTAGGTTAAGGATCAACACTAGCCATTTTTAGAAAAGGAAGTGAGTTACAGTATCGGATCTTTATTGATGCGAGACTCTTTTAACACTTCTTTCACTCGTTTCAAATTATCGCGGAAACGTGGGCCTCTACGTAAGGTAAAACCCGTTGCCAATACATCTATAGTGACTAATTGGGCTAAACGCGAGGCCATAGGTAAATACATGTCAGTATCTTCTGGCACTTCCATTGTCACGGGCAGTGTACATTCCATTGACAAAGGCGAGTTGCGGGCGGTAATACCAATCACAGCTGCACCATTTTCTCTCGCTAAACGCGCGATTTCAATCAATGACTTAGTACGGCCAGTGTGGGAAATCAATACCACCACATCGCCCTCATTACTGTTGATACAGCTCATGCGTTGCATTAGAACATCGTCAAAACAGATGACAGGGACATTAAAGCGGAAGAATTTATTTTGCGCGTCATGGGCAACTGAAGCGGATGCGCCTAGGCCAAAAAAGGAAATAGTCTTAGCTTGAGTGAGAATATCAACGGCTTTATTAATGGCTGAAATGTCTAGGCTTTGACGTGCGGTATCGAGCGAAGCCATTGAAGATTCGAATATTTTTGTCGTGTAAGACTCAGTTGAATCATCTTCTTCAACGTGGCGGCTCACATAAGGTGTACCGTTCGCAAGACTTTGCGCTAGATGTAACTTAAAATCAGGGAAACCTTTAGTATCTAAGCGGCGGCAGAAACGATTCACAGTAGGTTCACTGACATCTGCCATCTTAGCCAGTGTGGCGATGCTAGAATGTATAGCTGTCTGTGGTGATGCTAAGATCACCTCTGCAACTTTGCGTTCTGATTTACTAAAATGGGTGAGGCTTTTTTGAACCTTTTCTAGGGTATTCATACGCGTATGTCCGCTAAATTGAGAATGTAATTTTATTTATTTTTATTTCGTGGGAGCAGATCAAGACTGGCGGCCCACTAATAGACTCTATGTAGTAACTTTTCAGTACAATTTTGAAATAAGACTTTACTACCTTCAGTAATTTAAGCACAAAAAGCATATCAGATTTATGCAGCAAGTGACTAGTTAGCTAGAATGTTAATATTTATAAAAATAGATGCATTTAACAAATTCTGTTGTTATATTACAACAAAAGTGTGGATTTCTTCATCGACATGAAGGGACACGACATACAAAGGAGATCGTAACGCAATGGGCAAAACAACATCAGGCGCCAAAGCTTGTGACTTCGTACTCTTTGGTACTAAAGGCGATTTGGCACGACGCAAGTTGTTACCTTCTTTATACCAGCTAGATAAAGCTGAACTTCTCGATAAAGATACGAAAGTGATCGGTGTCGCGAAAGACGAGTTTACTCAAGATGAGTTTATCGAATTAGTCACGCTTGCATTAAACACCTTCGTGAAAGAGCCTTTGTGCGAAGAGACTCTCCAACGTTTCCTGTCCCGCTGCCACTATATAGGCACTAACTTTACCGATTCAGCGGGCTACAGTGCCTTCCATGATCTGCTCAAACCAGAAGAGCGCGTGATGGTCAGTTACTTTGCTACGCCACCTGCAATATTCGGCGACATTTGCCGTTGTTTGCATGAACAAGATCTTATCCACCCAGATTCACGAGTGGTGCTCGAAAAGCCCATCGGCTCAGATTTAGACTCTTCTCGCGTCATCAATGACCAAGTTTCCGCTTACTTCAAAGAACGTCAGGTTTACCGTATCGACCATTACTTAGGTAAAGAAACCGTACAGAACTTGATTGCCCTGCGTTTTGCGAACTCTTTATTTGCCTCTAAGTGGGACAACCGTACGATTGACCACGTCCAGATCACAGTCGCAGAAGAAGTGGGTATCGAAGGCCGTTGGGGTTACTTCGACAAAGCGGGTCAGATGCGCGATATGATCCAAAACCATTTGCTGCAAGTGTTAACGCTCGTTGCCATGGACCCACCTGTTAACTTAGACGCTGACAGCATCCGTGATGAAAAAGTTAAAGTGCTTAAATCACTGCGTCCGATTAATTCAGACAATGTGTATGAAAATACCGTACGCGGTCAGTACAGCGCAGGCTTCTTAAAGGGCAGCCCAGTCCCGGGTTATTTAGAAGAAGAAGGCGCCAACCTTCAATCACACACAGAAACCTTCGTGGCTATTCGTGTGGATATCGACAACTGGCGTTGGGCGGGCGTGCCTTTCTATTTACGTAGCGGTAAACGTATGCCGTTTAAGAGCTCTGAAATTGTGGTGTATTTCAAAAACCCACCGCATAACTTATATCGCTCAAGCTACCGTAATCTGCCACCGAACAAGCTGACGATCCGTCTGCAGCCCCATGAAGGGGTTGAAATCCAGATGATGAACAAAGTGCCAGGTTTGGAGCAAAAACAACGTCTACAAACCACTAAACTCGATTTGAGCTTCTCCGATACCTTTAAAAATGAACGCATCGCCGATGCCTATGAGCGTCTATTACTCGAAGCTATGCTCGGTAATCAAGCGCTGTTCGTGCGCCGCGACGAAGTCGAGCAGGCATGGACTTGGGTGGATGGCATTATCCAATCGTGGGAACAAAGCAACGAAAAACCAAAACCTTATCCTGCGGGTACTTGGGGTCCAGTTGCGTCAGTTGCTTTGATCACCAAAGATGGCCGTTCGTGGGACGAGTAGGAGACTTTGATGATTAAAGAAACCGTATTCAAATCTTTCGATACGCCAAGTGCGTTAGAACAACAGCTTGCGAATAGAATTGCGAGCCAGTTGCAGGAAGCCGTCGATGCCCGCGGAAAAGCCAGCTTAGTGGTTTCCGGTGGTTCGACGCCGCTTAAGTTATTTCAACTATTGAGCATGAAATCCATCGATTGGAGTGATGTTTATATCACGCTTGCCGATGAGCGCTGGGTTGAAGCCGACGCCGATGCTTCTAATGAGCGTCTCGTGCGTGAACATTTATTACAAAACCGTGCGGCGAATGCCAAATTCCGCGGTTTAAAAAACATGTTTTCGACCGCAGAAGCGGGCGCCGATATGGCCGCCGAGTCCTTGTCTAACTTCCCACGTCCTTTTGATGTGGTGGTGTTAGGCATGGGTAACGATGGTCATACCTGCTCTTGGTTTCCCTGCAGTGCTGAGCTTGAACATGCGCTCACAACCCAAGCCCTGTGTGTGGCGACGAACCCCACCACAGCGCCCCATGGTAGAATTACGCTCTCTAAGAGTGCGATTCTGAACAGCAGACAAATTTATCTGCACTTGGTCGGGGAACAGAAATTATCCGTATATCGTCAAGCGTTAGAAAGTGATGATGTCCATGCTATGCCTATCAGAGCCGTATTAGCGCAGCGTAAAACGCCCGTTGATGTGTTCTGGAGCGCTTAAGGAGTCACTATGCACTCAGTAGAAATACACTCAGTAGTTCAAGCTGTTACCGACAGAATTATTGCCCGTAGCAAAGCGTCACGTGAAGGTTATCTCGCCGCATTGAATGATGCCCGTAACCATGGTGTACACCGTAGCTCATTGAGCTGTGGCAACTTAGCCCATGGTTTTGCCGCCTGTAATCCAGACGACAAAAATGCATTGCGTCAATTGAATAAAGCGAACATCGGCATAGTGACGGCATTTAACGATATGTTATCTGCGCACCAACCCTATGAAAAATATCCTGAATTGCTTAAAAAAGCCTGTCAGGAAGTCGGCAGTGTTGCACAAGTGGCGGGCGGTGTTCCGGCCATGTGTGATGGTGTGACTCAAGGTCAACCCGGTATGGAATTGAGCTTACTGAGTCGTGAAGTGATTGCGATGGCAACGGCTGTGGGTTTGTCTCACAACATGTTTGATGGCGCTTTACTGCTCGGCATTTGCGATAAAATTGTTCCAGGTTTACTTATCGGCGCCTTAAGTTTTGGTCACTTACCTATGTTATTCGTGCCGGCAGGGCCGATGAAATCAGGTATCCCGAACAAAGAAAAAGCCCGTATCCGTCAACAATTTGCCCAAGGTAAAGTGGATCGCGCGCAACTGTTAGAAGCTGAAGCCCAGTCTTACCACAGTGCGGGAACCTGTACTTTCTACGGCACGGCAAACTCGAATCAGTTGATGCTTGAAGTGATGGGCCTGCAGTTACCTGGCTCGTCATTTGTGAATCCTGATGATCCACTGCGCGAAGCGTTAAATAAGATGGCAGCTAAGCAAGTGTGTCGTTTAACCGAAATGGGCACCCAATATACCCCAATAGGTGAAGTGGTCAGCGAAAAATCTGTGGTTAACGGCATAGTCGCGCTATTAGCGACAGGCGGTTCAACTAACTTGACGATGCACATAGTCGCCGCGGCTCGTGCTGCCGGTATTATTGTGAACTGGGATGATTTTTCTGAATTATCCGATGCTGTACCATTAGTGGCGCGCGTGTATCCAAACGGTCACGCCGATATTAATCATTTCCATGCAGCCGGTGGCATGGCGTACTTAATCAAAGAATTGCTCGATGCGGGTTTATTGCATGAAGATGTGAATACCGTTGCGGGCTTTGGTTTACGCCGTTATACCCAAGAGCCAAGGTTGCTCGACGGTGAACTGCGCTGGGTCGATGGTCCAACGACTAGCTTAGATACTGAAGTGTTAACGTCAGTCGCATCACCTTTCCAAGGCAACGGTGGCTTGAAATTACTCAAAGGTAATTTAGGCCGCGCTGTGATTAAAGTGTCAGCAGTACAAGAACAACATCGTGTCGTTGAAGCGCCCGCTGTGGTGATTGACGATCAAAACAAACTCGATGCCTTGTTCCAAGCCGGTGCTTTGGATAGAGATTGTGTTGTGGTGGTTAAAGGTCAAGGCCCGAAAGCTAACGGTATGCCAGAACTGCACAAGTTAACCCCATTATTGGGAACGCTTCAGGACAAAGGCTTTAAAGTCGCGCTGCTGACCGACGGTCGTATGTCTGGCGCGTCGGGTAAAGTCCCTGCGGCCATTCATTTAACGCCAGAAGCATTAGATGGCGGTTTAATTGCCAAAGTCCAAGATGGCGACTTGATCCGTGTCGATGCGTTAACTGGCGAACTGAGCTTGCTTGTATCTGAAGCTGAACTTGCCACCAGAGCCGCGGGAATTGTGGATTTACATCGCTCACGTTATGGCATGGGCCGCGAGTTATTTAGTGCGCTACGTTCAAATCTAAGTAGTCCAGAAACTGGTGCGCGTTGTACTAATGCCATCGATGAACTTTATTAATACAAAGGAAGAATAACGCAATGCTTGAGAATAACTGGTCACTACAGCCACAAGATATTTTTAAACGCAGCCCTATTGTTCCTGTTATGGTGATTAACAAGATTGAACATGCGGTGCCATTAGCGCGAGCACTGGTTGCAGGCGGCATTAGCGTGTTAGAAGTGACTTTGCGTACGCCTTGTGCACTCGAAGCTATCACTAAAATCGCCAAAGAAGTGCCAGAGGCCTTAGTGGGCGCGGGTACTATTTTAAATGAAGCTCAGCTTGATCTTGCGATTGCCGCTGGTGCGCAGTTTATTATTACCCCAGGTGCAACGGTTGAACTGCTCAAAGCGGGTATGCATGGTCCAATCCCTTTAATTCCAGGGGTTGCGAGCATTTCAGAAGTGATGACGGGGATGGCGCTCGGTTACACCCACTTTAAATTCTTCCCAGCTGAAGCTTCGGGTGGTGTTGATGCTCTTAAAGCCTTCTCGGGTCCGCTAGCGGATATTCGCTTCTGCCCAACAGGTGGTATTACGCCAAGCAGCTATAAAGATTATTTAGCGCTGAAAAACGTCGATTGTATTGGTGGTAGTTGGATTGCGCCAACGGATGCAATGGAACACGGCGATTGGGATCGTATCACTCAACTTTGTAAAGATGCCATTGGCGCTTTATAAATCGAGTTTGAAATAGTGACAAAATAAAAAACCACCGCGAGGTGGTTTTTTGTCTTTTATCTTTCACATTTTGATAAAGAACGGCTGTGATAGCTGACTCTGTAGAAAGTCGGGGTTTTTACAGTAACACGAGCATTTACAAACAGTCTGGCTTTATAGAAAGCCGGGCTGCGAAATGATCGCTTGCCTACATTTCCTTGCTCAGTTCCACATTTGAGCCGGCTTTTGGGCTAAATAGCTGTTGATACAGTCTGCCTGCAAACTCATCTGTCATCCCCGAAATATAGTCCGCCAACACTCTGTGACTGTTTAAACCTTGTTGCTCACTTTCACGCCAGCGCTCTTGGGTGTTCAGTGGCAGTAAACGCTCGGGATCGGAAGCGAAGGCTTCGAATAATCCCATCACAATCTGCTGGCCCTTATATTCGAGCATTTGGATCTCAGGTTTACGGATCACGTATTTATAAACCAGTTGCTTGAGCACATTGAGCGCAATGGCAAATTCTGGCTCTAACGTCGCATTAAAGCGCAATAATGGCTCTTCGAACACGTCATCTTCTGAGATAACAATAGCGGTGACAAAGCCATTAACGAGTGTGCCTATGGCATCTTTACGTAGGTGATGCTCATGGGAAAACAGCTTATTGCCAATATCGGCAAGCTCTTGTCGTATCCACGAATCGCCACTGTTGGTCAGTGTCGGCGCAACATCTTGATGCCACTGGGATGCCGTGACTATACCCATCACGATCGCATCTTCGAGATCGTGCACCGCATAGGCGATATCATCTGCCAGTTCCATAATCGAGCAATCGAAGGATTTAAACTGAGTGCGCAGATGTGGATAGTGGTGCAGGGCGGGGTGTGATCCTTGCTGCGTCGATGTAAAACGACTGCGGTCTGCCTCAGATAACGGCTCAAGCACCCAAGCGAAGATGTCGTTATCATCGTCGAAAATGCCCTTAACCGGCGGCCATTGTGACGGCTTGAGCTGTCTATGGTTGGTGATTTCGTTATGCTCGCCCGCGACAAATAGCTTCGAGTGCGGCGCGGGGTATTTCAAAATCCCGAGCATGGTACGCCGACACAAGTTCATCCCGAAATCTAATGTGTAGGGCTCAAGCTTAGAGAGAATTCGAAAAGTTTGGCCATTGCCTTCAAAGCCGCCGTGGTCGCGCATCATGTAATTCAATGCCACTTCGCCGCCGTGGCCGAAGGGAGGATGACCAATATCGTGGGCTAAACATAAGGACTCTAATAAGCTCATAGAGCAAAGCAGCTGCTTATGCTGTGGATATTTGCGTCTGAGCTGGGCTGCTATGCCAGTGCCAATTTGCGAGACTTCGAGTGAGTGGGTTAATCGAGTGCGATAGAAGTCATTCATGCCAACGCCGAGCACTTGCGTTTTGGCCTGCAGGCGGCGAAAGGCGGCCGAGTGGAGAATACGCGCCCTGTCTCTTTGGTAAGGGCTGCGGTGATCGTTACGCCGTTGTTTATCTTCACCATGACGGCGTTCTTGCCAAACACTTGAAGTCATATGCATTCCTAGCGAGAGTGGAAAATCAAAGCATCTTGTTAATTTCGTCTAAATTCAAGGTGAAACTGGGCACAAAGCAGCTCATAAAATACTGTACTGCGGGATCAGGATTTGTCGCCAGCATATCTTCGAGACGCTTACGGGCGGTATTGAATTCACTGTTGCCGGCGCGGTTTTCTTCAAGACATTTAAGGTAAGCGCACAGAGTATCGGCGGATTTCACTATGGTCTTGTAAATGGGATCGGCGTAATCACTGATGAACAGACTGCGATAATCTTCTTTAAATTCCTCAGGCACCATATCCAGCATGCGCTGCTCGGCAATCGCCTCAATCTTTTTATACTCGGCTTCGATTTCTTTGTTGAAGTATTTCACCGGCGTCGGTAAGTCACCCGTGAGGATTTCACTGGCATCGTGAAAAATCGCCAGACTTGTAGCTTGATGGGGATCAAGCGTCGTGCCGAACTTTTTATTGCTGATGATCACCAGTGCATGGGCCACCATGGCGACTTGTAGCGAGTGTTCTTGAACATTTTCAGTGCGAACGTTGTACATCAAAGGCCAGCGTTGGATAAGTTTCATTCGAGCTAAATGGGCAAATAAGTGACTCATAGTTTTCCTGCTAAAGAGTGAAATCGGAAGGCGACAAGCTGCAATGGAAGACATGAAACGAGTGAGTAGGCAGTATTGACGCTAGTGAAGTCTTAGATTATCACAGCCTTGGATGACACGTGAGTATGAGCGTAGAGGATTTAAAGAAATAGCTAAAAATAAAGCGATCGCTAGGATCGCTTTATGTCTCAAACCGTTAAAGGGATATTTTACTGTCGATAGTTTTCGAGGAAGGCCCCAAACTCGGTAAATGCTTTCTTCAGATCTTCTTTATAGGGCAAGAAAACCACTCGTAAATGGTCAGGCTCAGGCCAGTTAAAGGCCGTGCCGTGCACTAACAGAATTTTCTTTTCTCTGAGTAAATCCAGCACTAAACGCTCATCATCCCTTAGGTTGAATTTCTTCATATCCAGTTTCGGAAAGGCATAGAGTGCGCCCTTTGGTTTTTTAACGCTCACACCTGGAATTTGGTTAAGTAATTCGTAACAGGCATCCCTTTGGACTGTGAGGCGGCCATTAGGCAAAATAAGCTCGTTAATACTCTGATAACCGCCGAGCGCAGTTTGAATCGCATGTTGATTGGGCACGTTTGCACAGAGGCGCATCGAGGACAGCATCTCTAAGCCTTCGATGTAACTTTTAGCAGCCTTAAGATTGCCAGATAACATCATCCAACCAACACGAAATCCTGCTGCACGATAAGCCTTTGATAAACCGTTAAAAGTAACAGTTAAAATATCATCTGATAGACCCGCAGCAGGAATATGCTTGGCTTCATCGTATAAAATTTTATCGTAAATTTCATCGGCAAAAAGGATCAGATCATGTTGACGACACAGTTCAACCACTTGCAGCAGTAATTCTCTGCTGTATACCGCTCCGGTTGGGTTGTTCGGGTTAATCAGCACTATGCCGCGGGTACGTGATGAAATTTTACTTTTAATGTCGTTGAGATCGGGGAACCAGTCCGCTTCTTCATCGCAGCGATAATGCACAGCCTTGCCGCCCGCGAGATTCGCCGCTGCTGTCCACAGGGGATAGTCTGGTGAGGGGATTAAGATCTCATCATCGGTATTTAGCAAGCCTTGCATTGCCATCATAATGAGTTCTGAAACGCCGTTACCTATATAGATATCTTCAATATCGACACCAAAAATCCCTTGGGCTTGATAATGCTGCACTATGGCCTTACGGGCAGAGAATAATCCTTTTGACTCACAGTAGCCTTGGGCACTGGGTAAATTGAGGATCACATCGCGCACAATTTCTTCAGGCGCTTCGAAACCGAAGGGGGCCGGATTACCAATGTTGAGTTTGAGGATTCGATGCCCCTCGTCTTCTAAACGTCTGGCTTCCTTGTGCACTGGGCCGCGGATGTCATAGCAAACGGTATCCAGCTTGTTGGATTTGATGATAGGGCGCATTTACACCTCGGAACATGCATAAAGTTTTGGCTTAAGTTAGCGCACCATAACGAAATTTCATTGCAGATGAAAGGGGGGATAAGCACAGAATTGCGCTTTTTTTATAAATATCCCTCAGTTAAATATGCTTTAACAGTCGATTAAAGAAATCTGAACAAGTTTTATGTTCTGATATTGGCATGATTTTAAGATTGTTTATCTATTGGGTTGGTAGAGGAATCTTGTTTATGTTTTTTCATTTCGAAAGATGAAAATGCGTTTTCATTAGCTGACTCATATTTGATTTCTCTATATTAGCCATATTAATCGTGACAGAAGAAAATGTATTTTAGCTGATACTTAATGGTTGATTTTTAATCAGATGTTTTTGATAAGGTAAACTTATGCCGCGGCATTTTATCTTGTGATAATTAGGCATATTTATTGAATGCTTATTAAGCTAAGAAGATCATAAATGTTTAAGTTACAATGGCGTTAAAAGTCTTCTAGATTATACGGTTATGTAAAATTGTCTCGCGGGAAATAAATTTATTTTCTATCAAGTTAAATTTATAGTTGACTCAATATTCGATGCGCTTTATTTTCTGCGCGATGTTTTTGGCAAGGCACCTTAGATAGCAAGCAATTCGCGGGTTTTATCTTCAGGGTTAGTCATCATGAAGCAGCTGTGTTGACGTTCTAAATCGTGTTGATTTCAGACGTTATTCTAAAACCATTTGCCTTTTAGGCGATTTATTTAGAGGACCTAAGTGCATGTCTGAACCGACAGCGTTAAGTCTCATTCCACCTTTGGTGGTATTGGTGTTAGCTATTTGGTTACGCCGTCCTATTTTATCTTTGATCATAGGTGCGGTAACCGGTTTCCTGTTACTCGATCCCAGTCAAGTCTTAAACAATTTTGCTAGTGTGTCATTGAAGGTTATGGCCGATGAAACCATAGGTTGGTTGATTCTGGTGTGTGGTGGTTTTGGCGCGCTCATCGCACTTTTAGTACGAACTGGCGGCGCATTAGCGTTTGGCCGCAATGCACTTAAATTGGCGAAAGGACCTAAATCTTCCCTATTAATGACTTTTATCCTTGGGATCGTGATTTTTATCGATGACTATCTCAATGCGTTGACCGTGGGTGAAACCATGAAGCGTGTAACGGATAAATTTAAAGTGTCCCGTGAAATGCTCGCCTATGTCGTGGACTCCACCGCCGCGCCCGTGTGCGTGTTAGTGCCATTATCGACTTGGGCGGTATTTTTTGGTGGATTACTGGTGGATAACGGTGTGGCAGCCGAAGGTCAAGGCATTGCAGTTTATATGCAAGCCATTCCTTACATGCTTTATGCTTGGTTAGCTGTGGCTATGGTGCTACTTGTCGCATTAGGTATTGTGCCCGCCATTGGTCCAATGAAGACTGCGCAGCTGCGCGCTGCCCAAGGTGAACCCGCGGAAGCGCAAGTGGATTTCGACCAAGTGCAAACTTCGGATGAATATGCAGTTAAAGCCATAGAAGAGGAATTTAAGCACGCCGATAATCAGGGCAAACTGCATAACTTTTTAGTGCCCATTGGTTTATTAGTTGCCTTTACCGTGTACTTTGATATCGACGTGTGGAAAGGCTTGCTGGCGACCTTAGTTATCACGATTCCTTATTATGCAGTGCAGCGCTTGATGCCATTTTCAGAGATGATGGACCAAATGATCGATGGCTTTAAAAGCATGCTACCGGCCATTAGCACTGTAATTGCGGCGTTTGTGTTTAAGGATGTGTGCGATCAGTTGTTACTGCCGCAGTATGTCATTGAGTCATTAAGCCCATTTATGACACCTAAATTGCTGCCTGCGGTAGTGTTTTTATCTATGGCTATACTCGCGTTTGCCACAGGTTCGAGCTGGGGTATATTTGCCGTGACGATTCCTATCGTGATGCCATTAGCGCAAGCGGTTGGGGCGGACATCCCATTAGTCATTGGGGCCTTATTGTCTGCATCATCATTTGGTAGCCAAGCGTGCTTCTACTCAGATTCAACCGTATTGGCCGCCCAAGGCTCAGGTTGTAACTTAGTGAGCCATGCTGTGACTCAGTTACCTTATGCACTTATCGCAGCAGTAATAGCATTTATCGGCTTTATTGTGATTGCATAACTTCTGTCACGATTAATATAAGAAACCAGCTACGGCTGGTTTTTTTATGTCTGCCGTAATTAGGTTAGACGGCTAGAGTGAGTAAAAGGTGAATAAAGAGTGATGAGGCTTGAACTAGGATAAACACGATTACACTGTAAAATGAAGATTTTCAACTGATGTCAAATTATATTTTACGAAATTGTCATTTATATTTTACATATTTCATCATCGCCATGTAGCTTTTCAAATCAAAGCCTGATTATACTTTGCATCCTTCAGGGCATTATTTTCAACATTAGTGGCAAACGAATCAAATGGACTCAACTCTTCTTACTGCGTTTTTCGAGCACGGCACAATACGTGATGTCGAGTGTTTATTCCCTGATATTTCAGGCTATCCAAGGGGAAAGCTTATGCCAGCCCGAAGTTTTGCTCAGGGTGCTGAATTACGTATTGCCCAAGCGATTTCGATGCAAGCGATTACCGGTGAGTATTCCTACGATCCTGTTTTCCCTGATGCTGATCCTGATCTTTTACTCGTCCCCGATTACAGCACCCTCAAGATGATCCCATGGAGCACAGTGCCGCGCGCATTTGCCATCCATGACTGCGTATTACTGGATGGCAATTTATGTCCATTTGCGCCGCGCTCTATGTTAAAAAATGTGTTGGCCCGTTACCAAGCCCTTGGGTTAACGCCCGTGGTGGCCCCTGAGATTGAGTTTTATCTTACGGAGGCCAATACCGATCCGAGTGTGCCGTATCAGGCACCCATTTCAAAAAGTGGCCGAGCTGAAAATGGTCAATCCGCGTTTAGCATGAATATGCTCAATGAACTCGCACCATTTTGGGATGAGTTTAATGCCGCTATCGATGCGATTGGGATTAAAGGCGATACTTGGATCCATGAAATGGGGCTATCGCAATATGAAATTAACTTAGTGCATGGCGATCCGCTGGCCTTAGCGGATCAAGCCTTTATGTTTAAATACGCGGCGAAAGAAATCGCCATTAAACATGGCTTGAATGCAATTTTTATGGCGAAACCCATAGCGGGTCAACCCGGCAGTTCTATGCATTTACATCAAAGTGTCGTCGATGATAAAGGTAATAATATTTTCAGCCATGCTGATGGTAGCGACACTGACCGTTTTCACCACTATATCGGCGGATTACAAAAGTATCTACCTGATTTAATGTTGTTATTCGCACCCAATATCAATTCATTTAGACGTTACATTTCCGGCAGTCAAGCGCCGATTAATTTAAGTTGGGGCGTTGATAATCGCACCACTGGCTTACGTGTGCCATTAAGTGCTCCAGTAGCGAGACGGGTAGAGAATCGCATTGCGGGCGCCGATGCTAATCCGTACCTGATGATTGCCGCATCTTTGGCAGCGGGCCTTGCCGGAATGGAAGAAAAATTATCGCCAAGTGCACCAGAAACTGGGAGCGCTTATGAGAGCAGCCATGACCTCGCGCAGACATTTTTAGCTGCGTTAACGCAAATGCGCCAAAGTGATTCGGCACGACGCTTACTCGGGGACGATTTTGTCACTGGCTTTGTATCGGTGAAGGAAATTGAATTCCAAAGCTATTTGAGTGAGATAGGGGCTTGGGAGCGACGTTTCTTAGGGCCGCAATGCTAACGCTTTTATGAATAAGGGAATTATTACTTATAAAAGTTTTAACCCCTTAAATGACTCAAGAGTCTTAAAAATGAGTGACTAAAAAACAGCAACAAAAAAGCCAGTGCAAGCACTGGCTTTTCTTCGTCTGGAAACGAGAAGGGCGATTAAACGCGCTTCTTGAATTCACCAGTACGAGTGTCGATTTCAATTTTGTCGCCTACTTTCACGAAGTCTGCAACACTTACTGTGCCACCGCCAGTGATAGTCGCTGGCTTCATCACTTTACCTGAAGTATCGCCACGAGCTGAAGGCTCAGTGTAGATCACTTCACGGACGATAGTGGTTGGCATTTCAACAGAGATAGCTTTGCCATCATAGAAAGTCACTTGGCAAGTTTCTTCCATACCGTCAACGATATAAGCCGCTGCATCACCTAGGTTTTCAGCTTCTACGTCGTATTGGTTGTATTCTGCATCCATGAATACAAACATAGGATCTGCAAAGTAAGAATATGTGCAGTCAAGACGATCTAGGATGATGTCTTCTAACTTATCTTCACCTTTGAAAGTCGTTTCAGTACCAGAGTTAAGCAGTAAGTTTTTCAACTTTAACTTAACGATAGCAGCGTTACGGCCAGAACGAGTTGTTTCAGTTTTCTGCACAACCCATGGGCTGCCATCTAACATGATCACGTTACCAGGACGGATTTCATGAGCAGTTTTCATTACACTATTTCCTATATTTAGATTTTTCTGTTTTCGCGCAGTATCTTAGCTGTTTTTAACGAACTGAACTAGTCGAGTAGCGAGATCTGCAGCATTTAATGCATTAATTGGCCATTGTTTAGCATGGTGATGCAACAAGGGCAAATTAACAGGATTAAGGTTTTGCCAGTTAAGGCTCACGGCTGATTGCTGTGCTTGGTTGAACGCGAGATTCAATTCAGACCAATAACAAGCAATTTTAGGTGGCAGATTATCGCAGTAAAGTTTGAGAAAAGCTTCTAATTTTACGAGGTGATAATCATCTTCTTGGGGATAAATGTGCCAAATGAAGGGTTTTGCGGCCCATTGGGCACGTAAAAAGGAATCTTCACCGCGCACGATATTAAAATCACAGCTCCAGAGCAGGCGATCAAACCCCTGTTGGTCAGTCATAGGTAAAATATGCAGGGTTAAATTGCCATGATTTATCTGTTGACCCGGCACTAGAGCGGCAATTTCACATGGCAGTAAATGCGTCAGACTGTTTAAGCTACGCCCCTTGGGGATCAGCGCATGGATTTTTTCTACTGATTGCTGCCATAACTCACATAATGCGGGTAGCGCCTCGGTCTCATAGCTAAAAACGCTAATAACAGTGTCTTGTGCCTGAATGTCCTTAAGACCTAGATTAGTAAAAAGCTGCAATTTATTGGCAGTATCAGCTTGCCAAGCATCACGCTCGGTAAACAACTTTTGCTCGCAAATGAGTCCACCCGTTTTGGCGCTAAAACCGGGAAAGTAGAAATACTTCTTCAAACCATTGGCTTGTAACGATGGCAAACCATGGCAGCCTTCAACCCAATCTTCAGCACTTAAATACTCTAAATTCAGCCAGACAGGTACAGATTTTGGGGCGTTCTGATGTAAATAAACCAGCTGCGCTTTTACCTGTTCGGGTAATTCACAGGCAAAGGCTTCGATGAGCACAGCTCCTGCAACAAACTTTATAGGCAAAGGCTCTTTCCAATGAATAATATTCACACCATTGAAGGTTTGAGTGGCTTTTAGTGGATCGAGTGTCGGTAAGATATGCGAGAAGCTTGCGAGGTCATCGACCCACAAATTAACGGGGATCTGATACTCATTGGCTATTTGTTTGGCTAAACGCCAAGTGACGCCAATATCGCCGTAGTTATCAACGACGGTGCAAAAAATATCCCAGTGATTAGAGCGGGCTGTGTTGGTCATGAGTGTGGTATGTCGTTATTCTTAGTCAGAAATATATGCATAAAAAAAGCGGCGTTAAGCCGCTTTAATCAAATGGTTAACAGAATTAATCTTCTAATTCAGCTAAACACATTTCTTCGTAAATTTGCTTAACCCAAGCATCAACACGTTCTTCAGTCAGCTCTGGCTGGCGATCTTCATCGATACCTAAACCAATAAAGTGGTCGTCATCGACTTGACCTTTAGAGGCTTCAAAATTGTAGCTTGCAGTTGGCCAATGGCCGATGATGATGCCACCACGGGCCTGAACAATATCGCCAACCATGCCCATGGCATCAAGGAAGTACTCAGCGTAGTCTTCTTGATCACCACAACCAAAAATAGCGACAAGTTTGTCAGTAAAATCAATTTGCTCTAATTCAGGGAAGAAATCATCCCAGTCACATTGCGCTTCACCGTAATACCAGGTCGGGATGCCGAACAGCAGCAAGTCATACTCTGCAATCTGTTCTTTGGTACTTTTGGCGATATCTTTCACCTCAACCATTTTTTTACCCAGTTTTTTCTGGATCATCTTGGCTACAGCTTCGGTGTTACCTGTGTCGCTACCGAAAAAAAGACCTACAGTTGCCATTGTCTATCCTTTAATGTCTAGTTCACTTATTAGGTTAATCTTGCTGGTACTCGTTCAGCACTCAACTTGTTGCTGAAGAATTAATTCGATTAACTGGCTACGGCTGATGTTACTGGCCAATGCCTGCTCATTCAAGGCGTCATACAAATCTTGTGACACCTTTAACTCTATTCGCTTTAATCCGTTGGCTTTATCGCGCTGGATTTGATTGCGTTTGTTGACCTTAAGCTGTTGGCTACGGGACAAAGGATTGCTACGTGGTCGGCCCCGGCGCTTTTCGTTGGCAAAAAGGTCAATAGTGGTTCTGTCTGTCGCTTCTTTTGCCATGTTCTTATTGTTAACCGATCCCTGAGCCTTCCCAAGTGATCTGGATAATACCTTTTACAATAAACCCGGCGCAGCCGAGAAATAACACTAACCAAACAATAAATCGACCAAATTTTGGCACGTTACCTTGTTTAAGCACATCGTGGATGGCCATGCCGATAAAGAAAAATATCGAGGCAAAAAACAGGTTCAGGCCGATGGTTTCAATTTGTTCCATGTACTGAGATAACATACTTTCTTAGTCCTTGAGAGTGTTCTAAGGCCAAAAGAGGCGCGAATATATCACAACAAGATGGCGGCTGCCATATGCTTTCGGTCGAGTTTGCTGCTGATTTACATTGAATGTTTGTCAATAAATTCAGACACGATCCGGTTAAAAATGACGGGTTTTTGCGCATGCAACCAATGACCACATCCTTCAAGTGTTTTTGCCTGTGCCGCGGGGAATTGCGCCATGATAGCGCTTCTGTGCTCGCTAGTGACATAATTTGAGTCGCCGCCGCGAATAAACAGACTTGGTCCAGCATAGCTTTGTACTGGATTTAGTGTCTGATTTTGCCAGCCAATAATATTAGGATAACAAGCCTTTAGGCCACTTAAGTTCATTTTCCAACGAAAGCCAGTATCAGTGCGTTGTAGATTTTTGAGTAAAAATTGTGCCGTTGCTTCGTCAATACCATTGTCAATTAAGTGGTTTAGGGCAAAGCGTCTGTCGGTATGGCCTTCTAAGGGCAGGCTTTCTAATGCCGCAAACACTGTGTCGTGTCTTGGCTCATAGGCGACGGGGGCGATATCGGCTGCCACCATGCTGATAATGCGCTCTGGAAAGGCTAACGCCGTCGCCATGGCGATTTTACCGCCCATGGAGTGACCCACAATATGGGCGCGTTCAATAGCCAGTTCGTCGAGCAAGCTGATCATTGCAGTGACGAGGCGAGGGTAGTCCATTTGATCCCAATGCTCACTTAAACCATGATTGGGCACATCGACACGAATAACTTGATACTGATTTTCTAATACTTGCCCTAGACCTTTGAGGTTATCTAGATTACCGAACAAGCCGTGGATCAAGAGCACTGCGGGTCCTTGGCCTGTGGAAACAAAGTTCATGGTGATTCCTGTTGGAGATTTTTAGCTTAGCGTGACGCGAATTGTGCCCTTAATGCCGTTGGCTTGACAAGTCAGTTGCCATTTCTATAGTGGGGGCGGCCAGTAACTTGTGTGCTTTTTCGGCAATTGTCGATTAACTGCTAGTTTGCTGTGCTATTTCCCGCACTTTTAGAATAATGGCGCTTTATCAGATTGATAGAGATAGATACACTGGTAACAGATCGCAATGATCTGCCCCGATCGCTGTGGTACACTTTTTTCGGTTAAGCCTGTCGAATAACAAAGGATAATTAAGGTTATGAAATATATCGAAGTAGATGAAGAGCTCTATCGTCATATTGCCAGCAAAACAGAACGTATTGGTGAGAGCGCCTCTGACATTCTTCGTCGATTACTCGGCCTGTCCGTCGATGCGGTCGAACAACCCCAGCCTTTGGCGATTAGCCAACCGAGCCTTGAAGCTGAACCTATTCAGCCCGTCGCGGCGCAAACAGTGCCAGCAGTGAATGATTTTAGTCGCTTAGTCGATGAACATCAGTTATCGCAGCAAAAAGGCGCAGTAGGGCGTTTTCTGTTTTTGCTCGAAAGTTTGTATCAATTAGCCCCAGAGCAATTCTCACAAATTCTGCAGATCCAAGGGCGCGATCGTTTGTATTTTGCTCGCTCTAAGGAGCAACTGCTCGAAGCGAGTGCTTCGGCTAACCCAAAAGAAATTGGTGCAAGTGGTTTCTGGGTAACGAGTAACAACAATACCGCCAAGAAACGCACTATTTTATCGGAAGTTTTAGTGCAATTTGGTTGTGATGCGACAGTCGCAGCGGGCATCGCCGAGCGCGTTTAATCCGCGGGTGAGCCAAGTTAGTACGACATTTTTCTACTTTTTCTAATTGTAATTGAGTGCAGGAGAGCCATAGGTGGCAATACATCAAAGGGCAGGACAAATCGCTAATCAGACGGATCTGGTCAATATTCCAAAACTGATGAGCCATTATTACAGCATCACGCCAAATATGGATGACGTACAACAACGCGTCACCTTTGGCACTTCTGGGCACAGAGGCTGCGCCTTCAATGGCAGTTTTAACCAACAACACATTTGGGCGATTACCCAAGCTGTGGTGGATTATCGCCAATCGGTGAATATCAATGGGCCGTTGATCCTCGGGATTGACACTCATGCGTTATCCTACGCCGCTTATTTATCGGCCATTGAAGTGCTGGCGGCAAATAAAGTCACAGTGAAAATCCAACAGAACGATGGATTTACGCCAACGCCAGTGGTTTCCCATGGGGTGATTTGCGCCAATCGCGAAGCCAATATTACGGGTGCGGCATTGTCCGATGGTTTGATCATTACGCCTTCCCATAATCCTCCTCAGGACGGTGGCATCAAGTACAATCCACCCCATGGTGGACCGGCCGAAGGTAATATCACGGCTTGGATTGAATCGCGGGCCAATGATTACTTGCGCCAAGCGTTAGCTGGCGTGCAAAAATTAGCGTATGCCAAAGCGCTGGCATCAGGCTATGTTAACGCCATTGATTTGATCACGCCCTATGTGGCTGATTTAGAAAATGTTATCGACATGCAGGCGATTGCCAACGCTAAGCTGCGTATCGGCGTTGACCCGCTCGGTGGTTCAGGGATTTTCTATTGGGCACCGATTGCCGCGCGTTATGGGCTCGATATCACCTTAGTCAATGATAAGGTTGATCCAAGCTTTAGCTTTATGCCGCTGGATAAAGACGGCAAAATCCGCATGGATTGCTCATCTCCCTACGCGATGGCCGGGTTACTCGCCCATAAAGAATCCTTTGATTTATGCCTTGGTAATGATCCCGATTATGACCGTCACGGCATAGTTTGCCCTGGTACGGGTTTGATGGATCCGAATCATTATCTTGCGGTCGCTATTGATTATTTACTGACACACAGACCAGATTGGAGCGATACCTTAGCCATAGGTAAAACCTTAGTATCGAGTGCGCTTATCGATAAAATCTGTGCTTTCCACGGCAAAACGTTACTCGAAGTGCCAGTGGGCTTTAAGTGGTTTGTCGACGGTTTAGCCGAAGCCACAATCGCCTTTGGCGGTGAAGAGAGTGCTGGCGCGGCATTTTTACGCCGTGATGGCTCTACTTGGTGTACGGATAAAGACGGTTTTATTCTAGGGTTACTTGCGGCAGAAATTCTTGCGGTGACAGGTAAAACCCCAGGTCAGCGTCACCAAGAGTTAGTAAAACAATTTGGCCAAAGTTTCTATAAGCGTATCGATAGCCCAATCAGTCTTGAAAACAAAGCCAAGTTTGCTTTGCTCAATGCCGATACCTTAAATGCCACTGTGCTTGCAGGTGAGACAATCGAAAACGTGTTAACCCATGCGCCAGGCAATAATGCGGCGATTGGCGGCATCAAAGTTACCACAGCTAATGGGTGGTTTGCGGCGCGTCCATCGGGCACTGAAGCGTTATTTAAAATCTACGGCGAAAGTTTTATCAGTGAGCAGCATTTGGCTGAGATCATCAAAGATGCGCAGGCATTAATTGATAAGGCGCTAAACGCTTAATGCAGTAGTAGGTTTATAAAGTATCAAAAACAAACGCACTCAGATTTGAGTGCGTTTTTGTTTGTGTCTAATTCAGCTGTGAGTAGTTGATCTCATGCTGATTTGACCGTATTTAGTACTCGATATGACAACTCGGTAAGTTATTCTTATCGATGTAATTTTGATGATATTCCTCAGCAACATGGAACTGTTGCAATGGCACAATTTCAGTGACGATATGGCGTAATCCCCAACGCCCCGAGCGGGCAAAAGCTAATTTTGAGGCTTCTGCGGCCGCTTTTTGCTCTCGGTCGTGGAAGAAAATGGTGCTGCGATATTGAGTGCCAATATCTCCGCCTTGCATGTTCAGACTCGTTGGATTGTGGTTTTTCCAAAATACATCGAGCAAGTCTTCATAACTGACAAGGGCAGGGTCAAATTCCACTTGCACCACTTCGGCATGGCCCGTTTTGCCTTTTTTGACTTCTTCATAGGTTGTCGCCGCATTATTGCCGCCCATATAGCCGCAGGTGGCATTCGATACGCCGTTCACTTGTCTAAAAAAATACTCTACGCCCCAGAAACAGCCGGCACCAAAGGTTGCTAACGCCATAATTAAATCCAATAGAAGTCTAGATGGCTAAGAATTGTGATAAAACTTGAGTGCAAAAGCAAGCCTCAAGCTGGAATATTTATCATGGGAAATTCTTAGGGAATGTCCTAAGAATTTAACAATCAGCTTAGTTGAATGTCATTCCGCTTAAAACTGGGTCCTACGGCAATAAATGTCTGAGAACAGCACTAAAAACATGTGTTAGTATTGAAGCCGTTTTTTAGGTGCGAGTGAGACTAACCGCGGTGAGATAAATGCTTAAGTGGTTATTACTGCCTGTACTTATGCTATTGCGCCAATACTGTTACACATCATTATAAGGAGAATTCTGTGTTACAAGCTCTGTTAGATTCAAAGGATTTTTTAGCGCTCACCTTAGCCCATCCTGAACAGTTCGATGGCGAATTTTCATTTAACTTAGGCGATCATACTCAAGTGGAAGTGTGGGATACCGGTGTTATTGTTTTCGAACCAATACAGAATGAAGGAAAAGATATTGTGCTTTCCTGCGGTGTTCACGGTAACGAGACCGCGCCCATTGAACTCTGCAATAGCTTAATTAAACAACTTCTACAGCAAAAGATCATCGCAAAGCAGCGCACTTTATTTCTCATTGGTAACCCATTAGCGATTAATAACGGCACGCGGATTATTGACGAAAACATGAATCGTCTATTTAGTGGTGAGCATTCCAATCCACCAGGGTTAGTGAACCCTGAGCGAGTACGCGCGAAAAAACTCGAAGCCTATGTCGATCGTTTTTATACTGCGGTTGCCGATGGACGTCAGCGCATCCATTATGATTTGCACACGGCGATGCGCGCCTCGAAGCATGAAAAGTTCGCTATCTATCCCTATCGTCCAGGGCGCGCCTTTAGCGGCGAGCAAATTATGTTTTTAGCCGCAAGCGGCGTCGATACAGTACTTTTCCACCACGAACCGACCACGACCTTCAGCTATTTTTCTTCTGAACGTTACGGCGCTGATGCCTTTACCATTGAGCTTGGTAAAGTGTATCCCATGGGGCAGAACGACATGACGCGTTTTATCGCCACCCATGAAATGTTCATGCGCTTGATCACCGCTAAGCCGTTGGAGCTAGATGCATTTGATGCCGATAAGGTCAACTTGTACCAAGTGTGCCGCGTTATCAATAAACATTTCGATGATTTTGAATTTACCTTCGCAACGGATGTCGAAAACTTCAGATCTTTCCCGAAGGGCTTTGTTTTAGCGCGGGAAGGTGGGCAAGAAATTAAAGTGGAGCACGAGTTTGAGTCTGTCGTGTTCCCTAATGCCAAAGTGCCTATTGGTAATCGCACTGTGATTTGCCTGATTCCTGCCGTGAATGCGGACGTGCGTTAGGCTTGTAAAGCAATATATACATGCGTGGCAGGGATAACTTGTGGTTTGAGCTATGCCAATGGTTGATAGGTAGTTTACGTTAACGTAATGTTCGTCGGGCATATTCGTATAAACAGACGCATCAAAACGCTTTGATGCGTAATGAGATAACAAGAGCACAATATGAGCAAAGCAACACTCAACACTGATACAGTGCACCGTGTCGGCTTCTTGGATAAGGCATCGCTACACATTCCTATCCTTCGAATTCTACAAGCCGACGGCACCACTTATGAAACCGCGGTTTTGCCTGTGATAGATGAAACCTTAGCCACTAAAATTTACGATACCTGTGTATTCACTCGGGTACTTGATGAACGTATGCTTGGTGCCCAGCGCCAAGGACGCATCAGCTTCTACATGACCTGTACGGGTGAAGAAGCGGCGATTGTCGGCAGTGTGGCCGCACTCGATCAAGAAGATGTGATCCTCGCACAATATCGTGAGCATGCGGCGCTGCGTTATCGCGGCTTTACCACTGAACAGTTTATGAATCAGATGTTCAGTAACGAGAAAGATCTTGGTAAAGGTCGCCAAATGCCAATCCATTACGGCAGTGCGGCATTGCATTATCAAACGATTTCGTCACCGTTAGCCACGCAAATCCCGCAGGCGACTGGTGTGGGCTACAGCTTAAAAATGCAAGGTAAGCGCAAAGTCGCGGTTTGCTATTTTGGCGAAGGCGCTGCATCGGAAGGGGATTTTCATGCTGGCCTCAACATGGCCGCGGTACTGAAATGCCCAATGATTTTCTTCTGTCGTAACAATGGCTACGCGATTTCTACCCCCACTGAAGAGCAGTTTGCTGGAAACGGTATTGCCAGCCGCGGTGTGGGTTATGGCATGCACACCATTCGTGTAGACGGCAATGACATGTTGGCCGTGTTAGCGGCAACCCAGCAAGCCCGTGCCTATGCGATTGAGCATAATGCGCCTGTGCTGATTGAAGCCATGACTTACCGTCTCGGCGCGCACTCTTCTTCAGACGATCCCTCAGGTTATCGCTCGAAAGATGAAGAAGCCAAGTGGCAGCAACACGATCCGGTTAAACGCTTCAAATTATGGCTTATCAACAAAGGTTGGTTGGCTGAAGCGGATGATGTGAAACTGCATGAGAAATATCGTGAAGAAGTATTGGCTGCGGTAAAAGTGGCTGAAAAAATTCCTGTGCCTATGCTGGATGAAATTATTGAAGATGTGTACGACAAGCCGACGCCAGTGCTGAAAAAGCAACTCGCCGAGCTTAAAGAACATATCAAGAAATATCCGCAAGCCTATCCAAAAAGTGCAGGGAGACTATAAGCCGTGGCTGAAATGAATATGTTACAGGCCGTCAATGAGGCCTTGTCGATTGCCATGCAAGCCGATGAACGCATGGTGGTTTTTGGTGAAGATGTGGGCCACTTTGGCGGGGTATTTCGCGCCACCTCCGGTCTTCAAGAAAAATTCGGGCGCGATCGCTGCTTTAATACGCCGCTGACAGAGCAAGGTATTGCCGGTTTTGCCAATGGTTTAGCCTCCAATGGCATGACCGCTGTGGCTGAAATTCAATTCGCCGATTATATCTTTCCGGCGTTTGATCAAATCGTCAACGAGTCGGCTAAGTTCCGTTACCGTAGCGGTAATGAGTTCGATGTCGGTGGATTAGTGTTCCGTACGCCCTATGGCGGCGGTATTGCGGGCGGACATTATCACTCACAATCACCTGAAGCCTATTTTACCCAGACGCCGGGGTTAAAAGTCGTTGTGCCACGCAACCCTGAGCAAGCCAAAGGCCTGCTGTTGGCGTCAATCCGTGACAAAAATCCGGTGATCTTCTTTGAGCCTAAGCGTTTATATCGTGCATCGGTTGGCGAAGTGCCAGCGGGCGATTATGAAATTGAACTGGGTAAGGCTGAAGTGGTTCGCGAAGGTAAAGACATCACCTTAGTGGCGTGGGGCGCGCAAATGGAAATCCTTGAAAAAGCCGCCGATATGGCCGCTAAAGAAGGGATCTCCTGTGAAGTTATCGATTTACGCACCTTGTCACCCTGGGATATCGATACTGTTGCCGATTCAGTCAAAAAGACCGGACGTTTACTGGTCAACCATGAAGCGCCATTAACCGGTGGCTTTGCTGGTGAGATAGCGGCGACGATTCAGCAAGAATGCTTCTTGTATCTAGAGTCGCCCATCAGCCGCGTTTGTGGTTTAGATACCCCGTACCCACTCATTCATGAAAAAGAATACATGCCAGATGCATTCAAAACGTTTGAAGCCATCAAAGCATCAGTGACCTTCTAGGAGTCCGGTATGATTAAAGATTTTATTTTGCCGGATATTGGCGAAGGTGTTGTGGAGTGTGAGTTGGTTGAATGGCTGGTCAAAGAAGGCGACACAGTCGTTGAAGACCAACCTATTGCCGATGTGATGACAGACAAAGCACTTGTTCAAATCCCAGCGCCTTTTGCGGGCGTAGTCACTAAGCTGTATTACGCCAAGGGCGATATTGCGAAAGTGCATGCGCCGCTCTATGCCGTTGAAATTGCAGGCGAATCTGTTACGGCTGAACCTGCTGCGACGACTGCAAAAGTGACTGAGCCAGTGGCAGTAACAAACGCGACCACGTCATCCAGTTCATCTGTCAGCATTGAAGAATTCTTACTACCGGATATCGGCGAAGGCATTGTTGAATGTGAGCTAGTTGAATGGTTAGTGAGCGAAGGTGATTGGGTTGAGGAAGATCAACCGATTGCCGACGTGATGACAGATAAAGCGCTGGTGCAAATTCCTGCCATTAAAGCGGGTAAAATTGCCAAACTGCATTATCGCAAAGGTCAGCTAGCTAAAGTACATGCGCCTTTATTTGCCATTGAAGTTGAACAGACGGCTTCTGCACCTGCGGCGACAATAAATACAGATACTGTGGCCAATGCCGCACCTGCAGCGCAGATTGTGAATGCAGAGCCTGCTCGCCAAGGTAAAGCCTTAGCCAGCCCCGCAGTTCGTCGCATGGCGCGGTCGTTAGATATCGATTTGAGCCAAGTACCTGGCACAGGAAAGCACGGCCGTGTGTATAAGGAAGACATCACTCGCTTCCAACAAGGCGCGAGCAATGTTTCTGCTCCAAGTGTGGCTCAGGTAAAAGAGGCGCCAGTTCAAGCGACTCAAGCATCTCAAACCCAAGTTCCAACATCTACAGTGACTCAACGCGCTGACACGGTTGAGCCTATTCGCGGCGTAAAAGCTGTGATGGCACGCATGATGGTGGAATCTGTGTCGAGCATTCCGCACTTTACCTATTGTGAAGAGTTTGATTTAACAGACTTAGTTGCACTGCGTGAAAGCATGAAAGTGAAGTATTCGTCAGATGAAGTGAAGCTGACCATGATGCCTTTCTTCATGAAGTCAATGTCGCTCGCGTTAAGTCAGTTCCCTGTGATGAACAGTCAAGTGAATGCGGATTGCACTGAACTAACTTACAAGGCACGTCACAATATCGGCATGGCGGTGGATTCTAAAGTCGGTCTCTTGGTGCCCAACATCAAAGATGTGCAGGATAAGAGCATTTTAGAAGTGGCCGCAGAAATCACCCGCCTGACCCAAGCAGCCCGCAGCGGCCGCGTGGCGCCAGCGGATCTGAAAGACGGCACGATTTCCATCTCTAACATTGGCGCCTTAGGTGGCACAGTGGCGACGCCTATTATCAACAAACCTGAGGTGGCGATTGTGGCCTTAGGTAAGTTGCAAACCCTACCGCGCTTTAACGCGAAAGGGGAAGTCGAAGCTCGCCAAATCATGCAAGTGAGCTGGTCAGGTGACCATAGAGTGATCGATGGCGGTACGATTGCTCGCTTCTGTAATCTGTGGAAACAGTATCTTGAACAGCCTCAAGAGATGTTATTAGCGATGCGCTAAGCCGCTGGCACGAATAACTGACACTAAAAGGACGCTAAAAGCGTCCTTTTTTATTTGCTTTGCACAAATGGGTTAATCTTTTGATCCCGATTACGTATAATTCCCGAACGTAGTTATCCTGATGGATGTGTTATGAGTCAGTTAGCCCCCAGCCCATTTGCTCCAACAATAGAAACCATTGATTACCCGTTTCCGCCTAAACCAGTGCCTTTGTCCGATGCGCAAAAAGCCGATTACAAGGCGCGTATCAAACAACTGCTCATTGAAAAAGATGCCGTTCTGGTTGCCCACTATTATACCGATCCTGAAATCCAAGCCCTTGCCGAAGAGACTGGCGGCTGCGTTTCAGACTCCTTAGAAATGGCGCGTTTTGGCCGCGATCACCCAGCAAAAACCTTAATCGTTGCTGGGGTCAAGTTTATGGGCGAAACCGCCAAGATTTTAAGCCCAGAAAAAACCATTTTAATGCCGACCCTTGAAGCGACCTGTTCATTGGATTTAGGTTGTCCGATTGATAAGTTCAGCGCTTTCTGCGACGCGCACCCAGATCATACTGTGGTGGTTTACGCCAATACCTCGGCTGCGGTTAAAGCGCGCGCCGATTGGGTGGTGACCTCCAGTATTGCCCTTGAAATCGTTGAGCACTTAGACAGCGAAGGCAAAAAGATCATTTGGGGACCAGACCGTCATTTAGGCAGCTATATTGCCAAGCAGACGGGCGCCGACATGTTGATGTGGCAGGGCGATTGTATCGTTCACGACGAGTTTAAATCGAACGCGCTGCGCGATATGAAAAGCGTTTACCCCGATGCAGCTATCCTTGTGCATCCTGAGTCGCCAGCCAGTGTGGTGGCGATGGCCGATGCAGTTGGCTCGACCAGTCAACTGATTAAAGCAGCGCAGACCATGCCAAATGAGCGTTTTATCGTGGCAACCGATCGCGGCATTTTTTATAAAATGCAGCAGGCGGCGCCAGGTAAAATTTTAATTGAAGCGCCAACCGGCGGAAATGGCGCAACCTGTAAGAGCTGTGCCCACTGTCCTTGGATGGCGATGAACGGTTTGCAGGCCATTGAAGCGTCACTCGCCGACAGCGATAAAACCACCCATGAGATTTTTGTGGATGAAGACTTAAGAGTTAAAGCGCTTATCCCACTGACGCGTATGCTGGATTTTGCCAAGACACTGAATATGAAAGTGAAGGGTAATGCCTAAGCCCATTATTTAGCTTTTCTTCAGCGTAATAAAAATCCCCGCCATAGCGTGGGGATTTTTATGTCTGTTGTTTTTATTAAAACTAAGGTAATAAAAAGCCCCGCAAATGCGAGGCTTAATTGAGTAACGCGGAATCTAGTGACTAGATTACTTTGCGTTCATCAGTGCAACCGCGTTATCTAACATACGGTTACTGAATCCCCACTCGTTATCATACCAAGACATCACTTTCACTAAACGACCGTTTACACGGGTTTGAGTTGCGTCAAAGTTTGAAGAAAACGCATTGTGGTTAAAGTCGATAGACACCAATGGCTCTTTGTTTACCGCTAACACTTCGCTCAATGGCGCAACGCTGGCAGCGCGTTCGATAATGGCATTCACTTCTTCAACTGTCGTGTCACGGGCAGCGATGAAAGATAAATCCACGAGTGATACGTTAACTGTAGGTACACGAACCGCTAAACCGTCGAACTTACCTTGTAATTCAGGTACAACCAAACCTACAGCTGCAGCTGCGCCAGTTTTAGTTGGGATCATTGACAGTGCCGCAGCACGGGCACGACGTAAATCTGTGTGGTACACGTCAGATAAACGTTGATCGTTGGTATAAGCGTGAATGGTGGTCATCAGGCCTGATTCTATACCAATCTCGTCATTTAACGGCTTAGCAAAAGGGGCTAAACAGTTTGTTGTACAAGAAGCATTTGAAATCACTGTCATGTCTGACGTCAGCACGTTGTTGTTCACACCGTAAACAACTGTGGCATCGACGTTTTTGCCTGGAGCAGAAATAATCACTTTCTTCGCGCCAGCGGTTAAATGTGGTTGAACGGTTTCTTTAGAAGTGAAGATACCGGTACATTCGAAAACCACGTCAACCTGTAGCTCTGCCCATGGCAGTTTTGCAGGATCACGTTCTTGGAAAGTGAGGATCTTATCGCCATTCACATAAATAGCTTCGGCATCATGGTCAACCTTGGCATTGAAACGACCATGAACAGAATCGTATTTTGTCAGGTGAGCGTTGATTGAAGCATCGCCTAAATCATTAATAGCGACAATCTTGATTGGGTAAGCTTTTTCGCTTTCGTACAAGGCGCGTAATACGTTTCTACCGATACGGCCATAGCCATTTATTGCTACACGGATAGTCATCTCATATCCCTCTGGTGATTATAAAATTCAACTGGTAGTAAAATTACCAAACTGACAGCTATCGTCAAGTTAAATCGGCATTTTACCGCTGTCTTGATTAACAAATTAGGTATTTTTTTTACATCGGTCGCGAAATCGCCATTTTTTACGCGTTTATTGGGTAAAAAATTACAAGATGGCAAACATTTTGCCATCGATTGCTTAGTCTGTTTTTTCGACTGGCGCAGGCAGCACAGCCTCGGTTTCAGTTGGCGCTTGGGCAACCGCTTGAGGATCAAGCCATTGTCTTACTGGACTCATAGAATAAGTGCCCTTTTTTAACACATCAATTAGGGCTTGGGCTTTTAAATCGAGTTCAGTCGCCAGCGTTTTATTGCCATCGAGCAAGGCTAGCATTTTTTCTTCAGAATACTTCTGCTGCGTAAGTAGTAAATTTGCTTTCGTCAGCATATAGGATTTATCTAAAACCTGTTGCTGGCGATAGGCAGATGCGAGCCCAAGTAACCAGTTAACGTCGAAATCATCGTATTGGATCTCCGCAAAGACTTTAAGATAGAGTTGTTGCGCTTTGATGGCATTTCGATTGCTGTAATAGGTTGCGACTTGGGCAAGTAGAAAGGGATCAGTCACTTCGCCGGCGTTTTCCTGTTCTAATAATCTATTTAACGCTGCGGTATCGCCAAAGCGAGTCCATTGGTAATAGGACATAAAAGGGTCTTGCCGTTCACGGGTTTGATCTTGTAGTAAACTTAAATTTTGAGTGCTTAGTCTAAAGGCTCTGGCTCTATCAGCTGTGCGATTGGTGTGGATGATATGCTGAACGCCAGAGGCGAGTTCAATGCAACGGCTGTAATCCTCAAGGTAGGTTAATTGTGAGTAGAGCTGCTTACCTGTGAGGTTTTCGTTGTCTTTTAACTTGTAGCGGTTTTGGATAAGTTTGGTCTTTTCAGTCAAACACCAGCTATCCTTATGCAAATCGGCACAAATTTCAGGATTATTTTTACAAATTGCTGAGATATTTCGGTCATTATCACAACCGAAAAGACCGAAAAAGCTCATCCCTAAGGTAAATGATGTAATTATTACTAGATTTTGTCTCAAAACACTCTCCAAACGATAATTTTTCTAATAAAATTACAGATTTACAGAAAATATCTTACTGGCAACAAAGCGCGACTTTCATTACAATGGCGCCGACCAAAACAGGGTTTTCCCTAAAACCCGCATTAGATTATTGGTCTTTTCGTCATGTTACTCAAACCTTTCAGTACATTTTATTGAAAAGTGAGATAAAGGATCTGTAAATGAGCGCTGATAAACACCTACAAAGTTGGCAAGAACGTTTTGAAATGGCAGAGGCGATGCAGCCTTTGTTAGGCAAGTTGTACCGTAACCAAGGCGTTGAAGTCGTGGTCTACGGCAAGCCGTTACTCAATGCTTCTACGATTGAAATCATTAAAGCGCACCGTTTAGTTCGTCGTCATGTCGGTGAAAAATTACGTTTACGCGAGAGTTTCCCCTTCGTTCAAGCTTTGAGCAAACTCGCAGTTAAACAATGTAAAGTGGATATTGGTAAACTCGCTGTCAATTACTGGCGCGACCATACTGATGTCAGCGAAATTGAAAGCTATATGGCAAAAGAATTGGCCGATGCTATCGACCATGCCGATGATGTCGCGCCGTGTGACGTCGTGCTTTATGGTTTTGGCCGTATCGGTCGCTTATTGGCACGCTTGCTGATTGAACGCACAGGTCGCAGCAATAAGTTAAGGTTACGCGCTATCGTTTTACGTGGCGGTAAGAAAGGCGATTTAGAAAAACGCGCGAGTTTACTGCGTCGTGACTCAGTCCATGGTCCTTTCAATGGTTCTGTTGAAGTTGACGAAGAGAACAACGCCATCATAGCCAATGGCACTTATATCCAAGTGATCTATGCTAATTCACCCGACGAAGTGGATTACACTAAATACGACATCAATGATGCATTGATTGTTGATAACACGGGTATTTGGAAAGATGAAGCGGGTCTTGGTTTACACCTTAAGAGCCCAGGTGCCAGCAAAGTATTACTGACGGCTCCTGCAAAAGGCGCGATTAAGAACATTGTTTACGGTGTGAACGAAGGCGATATTACCCCAGAAGACATTATTGTTTCTGCGGCGAGTTGTACCACCAATGCTATTACGCCAGTACTGAAAGCTGTGAATGATAAATATGGTATCGAGAATGGTCACGTTGAAACGATTCATTCTTATACCAACGATCAAAACCTGATTGATAACTATCATACCGCTGACCGTCGTGGCCGTAGTGCACCATTAAACATGGTGATCACTGAAACGGGGGCAGCAAAAGCGGTTGCTAAAGCTTTGCCTGCATTAGCCGGTAAGTTAACAGGTAACGCGATTCGTGTGCCGACGCCTAACGTCTCTATGGCGATCATCAGCATGAACCTGAATGCTGAAACCAGTAAAGATGAGCTGAACGAGTATCTGAAAGATACGGCGCTACAATCACCACTGCAAAATCAAATTGACTACACAGACTCTACTGAGATTGTATCGAGCGATTTAGTCGGTTCTCGCTACGCGGGTGTGGTTGATTCACAAGCGACTATTGCAGAAGGCAAGCGTGCCATTCTTTATGTATGGTATGACAACGAATTTGGTTACAGTTGCCAAGTGGTTGGCGTAATGCAAACTATGTTAGGTTTAACGACGCTATCACTACCTGCGTAAATTGCCCACGTAGTTTTTGCTTGAGTGATTAATAACTTTGCCTAACCTTTGAATAAAGCGCCAAATAGGGCGCTTTTGTTTTTCTATACTTCTACAATTTTATTGGACTCGACTCCATAACTCATTATGAACTCCTGTTTATCTGCCGCGTTTAATTAGCGGTAGCATCGGCATCAGTATCGGTACAAAGCCTAAATTGATGAATGAAACATCAACTTTACTGAGGTGTGGCGGTTTATTGGGCAAACGATGCGGCTTAGATCATTTTTTAAAAATTGTTGATTGACTCTGAGGTCTAAATCGGTAGAATGCCAATCCGCAGTCAGGGGAAAGCATGCCGAGCATGAGTTCAAATGATTAAGCGCAATGATAGGCGACATTAGCTCAGTTGGTAGAGCGATACCTTGCCAAGGTATAGGTCATCGGTTCGAACCCGATATGTCGCTCCAAATTTTAATAAATTTGGCAGTTTGGGCGCGATGGCAGAATGGCTATGCTACGGATTGCAAATCCGTCGATCTCGGTTCGACTCCGGGTCGCGCCTCCATAGATATAAAGTATTAATGACATGATTCCCGTCGTTAATGTAAAGAGTTTGCCCGAGTGGTGGAATCGGTAGACACAAGGGATTTAAAATCCCTCGCTGGTAACAGCGTGCCAGTTCAAGTCTGGCCTCGGGTACCAAAAAACAGAAAGCCCTGACTGATGTCAGGGCTTTTTTGCTTTATAACTTCTACACCCACATTTCATGATTCTTAATCTAGTATCACTACAGCTATAGATTGGTTAGGCCCAAGCCCACTATTTTACTCATTCAGTATTGCGACTTCTGACCTGTTTCTTTTCTACAATACAAAACTGAGTGATTTTGTGATCTAGATGTTGTAAATCGCTTTATTTAAGTAATGTCACTATTTGGCTAATAATTGCGTAATAAAATGTACTTTTTATTGTTGAATCGACAATAGTGTAATAATTTCCCTAAGAAGGGACTTAAGTCGCTATTACCCCCTTAAAGACAGTGGTATAAATAAGCCGAAATTTCCCCTACACGCGCATATTAGGATACGTAGTCATGATTTTCTCTCAAGTATTACTCGCACCCGCTGATCCAATTCTTGGTTTAACCGATACCTTTAAAGCTGATCCGCGTCAGGATAAAGTTAATCTTGGTGTTGGCATTTATAAGGATGAGGTAGGACAGACTCCCGTTCTGGCTTCAGTGAAAAAAGCCGAGGCCATTTTACTTGAGCAAGAGAAGACCAAAAACTACTTAGGCATTGAAGGCGTTCAAGCTTATAACCGTGTAGTACAAACCTTGTTGTTCGGCGAAGGCAGTGCATTAATTTCTTCTGGCCGTGCTGCCACAGCGCAAGCTCCTGGTGGTACAGGAGCACTGCGTATTGCTGCTGAGTTTTTGCTGCGTAATACCGATTCGCACACTATTTGGGTGAGCAATCCAACGTGGGCCAACCATCAAAATATTTTTGAAACGGCGGGTTTAACGGTTAAAGAGTACGGTTATTACAAAGCAGAAGCCCATGACATCGATTTCGATACCATGATGACTGACTTGTCTCACGCCAATGCGGGTGATGTCGTGCTGCTACACGGTTGCTGCCATAACCCAACGGGTATCGATTTAACGTTGGCGCAATGGGAACTTGTTGCTCAATTGTGTGCTGATAAGAAACTCGTGCCACTGTTTGACTTTGCTTATCAAGGTTTTGGTGCTGGCATTGAAGAAGATGCGGCAGGTCTGCGTTTAGTCGCGTCTAAAGTGTCTGAGTTGCTGGTCGCTAACTCTTTCTCTAAAAACTTTGGTCTATACAACGAGCGTATTGGCGCCGTGACTGTGGTGGCTGAAGATACTGATGCTGCCGTACGTGCTTTTAGCCAAGTGAAACGTACCATACGCGCCAACTATTCTAATCCGCCAGCCCACGGCGCACTGATCGTCAGCACGATATTAAATGATGCAGCTCTGAAAGCCATGTGGGTGCAGGAAGTCAAAGAGATGCGTGAACGTATCGCCGAAATGCGTACTCTGTTTGTTGATAGCTTAAAGGCTGAGGGCGTGACTCAGGACTTCAGTTTTATTTCTCGCCAAAATGGCATGTTCAGTTTCTCAGGTTTAAACAAAGCCCAAGTGGCACGTTTGAAAGACGAATTTGGTGTCTATATCGTCGGCTCTGGACGCATTAGCGTTGCAGGCATGACTAAGACGAATATGCCTGTTATCTGTAAAGCCATAGCACAAGTGTTGTAATGGTTATTGCAGCCTTATAGACAGACTAAAGGGACATTCCTTTTAGCTTTACAATATAAAGGACAGCACTTGCTGTCCTTTATTATTTCGATTGAATGATTAACAGGTAAGCGTTAGCAGGCAAGCGGTTGTTGAGTGAGATCATTGAGTCGCAGCAGGGCGCTTAATGCATCTAATAGGTTCGCTTGATCATGCAAGTTTGGATTATGGCGATTCTTCAACGGAAAATAGTTAATCAGTGGCCCTAAACGCGTTTGTTCACCGTGGCGAAGTACTTTGTGAATAATGGGCTTGCCAATCACTTGGTGACACCAAGCGATACGTTGCTCAATGCTAAACCGACCTGCGGGTGAGGCCTCTTCGGCAAGGTTATCGATAAAGATCACCTGTGCTTTAGTAGCGGCGAGGCTTTTCGCGAACTTAGGTAACAGCAGCGGCGGCATGATACTGGTTAAGAAACTCCCAGGGCCTAGGATAACTAAATCTGCGTGCCGAACGGCCTCACAGGCTTCAAAGGTGGCATCGACCTGCGGCTCAAGGCAGAGCGCGATAGGAGCCTCATTCATACTGTCGACATTGATCTCCCCAAAGACTTTACTGCCACAGGCTTGCAGAGCCACTAAGTGAGTGGGCTGCTCTGACATGGGAATAAGTTGGGTTTCTATCTTAAGTAAGTTACGGATGAGATTAACCGCTTCTAATGGACGAACACAGAGTTGATCAAGAGCCAGTAAGATTAAGTTACCTAAATTATGACCACTGAGTTCAGTGGCACCTTGGAAACGGTATTCAAACAATTGCGAGCCAACGGAAGGACGATTAGCTAAATGGGATAAGCAGTTACGTAAATCCCCCCAAGCAATGCAGTCTTGTTCGGCTCTCAGTCGACCAGTAGAACCGCCATTATCAGTGGTGGCGACAATCCCTGTAAGGCGGTTGCCTAAAAAATCGAGCGAGGATAATACTCGGCCTAAACCATGGCCTCCGCCGATGGCGACGACACGTTCAAATTGATTTAACATCAAATGCTGCATCTGGGTTTTTCCTTCCTGAATACCCGAAAATTTAATGTCATAGCCATCCATTGTCGCTATAAGCGGGATGGCTCATGAGCCGTTGTGCAATGGTGATAACGCTAAGGAACCTTAGTATAAATACTCAGTCAAATGCTTGCATCTATAAATGACGGCGTAATAGCAAGCTCGACTCGATAATGGTGCCTCAGGCTTAATATTGTACCTGAGTTCGTGATCATGATGATGGGCAAATTTCGTGAAATCTGACAAATAGCTTATAATCCGGCCTTTATTTGCCCAATAAGGGCGTTACACCTAAGGTGAATGATTGAAAACGGGTAGAATCGGTTCGTTTACATTGGCATTAGCCATGGTCATAGTGGCGATTTTTGCATTACGAGTTTGGATCATTCCTCACTCGAATGACTCATCCGCTATTGCGCCCCAATTCGTCAGCGATGTCGATCCTGTTACGCAAGTCCCTGACTTTTCAGCGATCAGCGACATTACCGAAAAGAAGAAAGCTTTTTTTGATTTCCTGCGGCCGATTGTTCAGCAACAGAATGCCATTATCTTGATGGAGCGTGGCTTTATCAATGAGATGCTTGCCTTAGTCGATAATGGTAAGAGTTTATCTGATACTGAATTAGCGCAGATCAATGCGTTATTTGATAAATACCAATATCCGGCGCGTAACGTAGATGCTAAGTCATTAGCAAGCTTACTTAAACGTGTCGATATCGTGCCGGAATCTATGGTGTTAATTCAAGCCGCGAATGAATCGGGTTGGGGGAGTTCACGTTTTGCCAGAGAAGGTTTTAACTTTTTTGGTGAATGGTGTTTTACTTCTGGCTGCGGCATAGTGCCGTCCTCACGTGGTTCGGGTAAAAGTCATGAGGTAAAAGTGTTTTCATCGGTCGATGAATCGGTTTCATCCTATATGCGTAATTTAAATTCTAATACTGCCTATGCGTTATTTCGCTCTATTCGAGCAGATTTACGTTCACAGGAGCTAGAGCCAACAGCGGATCAATTGATTTACGGTTTAGTGAATTATTCTGAAAGACAAGAAGCTTATATTGATGAGCTGCTTGATATGTTACGTCATAATGAAAAATATTTGGTGAATGTCGATGTATAAAAAACTGTTGTTTAGTAGCCTGTTTTTTTTGGCAACTAGCGCCGCTGCAGAAACTGTATCCCTTGAATATAAAGGCTTTTATGATAGGTTAAAACAAGTCAATAAAGGCGGTTATCAACTCGTGGAAGTGGCTTTTAGTGTTCCAATGCAAAAGAATTGTTTGATCCAAAGTGGTTCTATTTCCAGTGAAAAAACCTCAACGCCACTGACGTATACTGATGCTCAGCGGTTATTCATTCCCTTAGATGATGATTTAAAAGATCAGCGAGCCTTGGTTAATCTGAATTTCGCTGGCAGCGCTGAGGGATGTGGTATTGCAATGCAAGTTAGAGCAAAACAGACATTAGCCGAGTACGATAAAACGCGCTTACAACAAATCATGACTGAGATGGACACGCTGCTCGGTGCTATGCAAGGCTTCCCGATGCGTTATTTTAGGGAATCCATAACTGGCTTAAACTTTGAATTCTCACCTGAACAAGAAGTCTATGTACGCCTTAATGGCCGTGAAGAATCGATAAAAGGCAGTTATAAATTAGCCGCTAATGAGCTTGAAAGCATCACCACGCTCAGCTTCAGTGCCCAGCCATTAGTGTTAAGTCCTTGGGTGAAGTAATCATCTTTGTATCTTTGAATAGGCATCTTGAAATAATCGATTCAGAAGCGCGGGCTCAAAGATAGTGTCGGGAGTCTTAACTTATTCTGTAGCCATAAAAATGCCCACATTAAGTGGGCATTTTGTTGTGCTAATTTATCTTGCTTACTTTCGTTGCGTTAACTTCTCTTACTGATTAGGCGCTAAATTCAGTCTAAGTCAGACTTCGTAAGTGTTAACAATATCAATGCGTTTTGCTGCATCCAAATCGATACGACCGCTATTGGCGATATCAAGAAAATCGAATGCAGGTAGATTGGCTTCAGCAACATCACCACGCATAGGCGCATCTGGGTCACGTGTTAGAGACACAAAGTCGAACTGTTCACGGTCAACACCCTGTGATGGTGCGGTGTTTTGCATGGCGGTGAAAATCGTTTCAATGCGGCCTGGGTATTGTTTATCCCATTGATTTAGCATGTCTTTGACTGCGGCGCGCTTTAAGTTTTCCTGTGAGCCACACAAGTTGCATGGAATGATTGGAAATTCTTTTAAGCTGGCATATTCTTCGAGATCTTTCTCGCGACAATAGGCTAGGGGACGTATGACGATATTAGCACCATCATCCGACAGCAGCTTTGGCGGCATTGCTTTCATCTTACCGCCAAAGAACATATTTAAGAACAAGGTCTCGATAATGTCATCCCTGTGATGGCCTAGGGCGATTTTAGTGGCGCCGATACGCTGAGCAAAGCCATAAAGCGTGCCGCGGCGTAGGCGAGAGCACAAGGAGCAGGTGGTTTTACCTTCAGGGATTTTGTCTTTCACTATCGAGTAAGTATCTTTCTCGAGGATGTGATAAGGCACATTGAGCTTATCGAGATAGGCGGGCAATACATGCTCAGGGAAGCCCGGTTGCTTCTGATCTAAATTAACCGCAATGATTTCAAACTGAATGGGCGCACGTTGCTGCAGATTCATCAAAATATCGAGCATGGCGTAGCTGTCTTTACCGCCACTGAGGCAGCACATGATCTTATCGCCATCTTCAATCATATTGTAATCGGCAATCGCGCTACCCACTTCACGACGAAGCCGCTTCTGTAATTTATTCAGACGGGTAGTTTGTTTTTTTGATAATTCTTCCGGCATAGGATTTGCCGTAACTTCAGATATAGCTTCAAGCATAAAAAAGCGCCCAGTAACACAGTTTCAGGGCGCGTATTATTCCAGCTATCTTTGGCGGGGTAAAGAGCCGCGTATTGCTTAGGCTTCTTCTAACGGTGATTTATAACCGTCGGGCTTTATAGCCAATAAATCGCAGTTGATGCTATCGATAACATGTTCAGCGGTATTGCCTATCAGTGCTGCTGAAAATCCGGTACGACCGACAGTCCCTAAGATCACCAATTCAGCATCAAGTTTTTCAGCAAGCTCAGGGATCACATCCTCTGGTAAACCTTCTTTTACATGGCAATGACTTGGATTAATATCATAAGCGCCCGCAAGATAACTCACGCGCTGCTCATGCTGCATGCGAATGGTTTCGTTGTATGACTGGGCATCAAAGTCAGGAAGCTCGATGGCTAAGTTAACTGGCGTGCCGGGATAACCATTAACTAAATGTACTTCAGCAGAGAACTTTTTCGCCAAATCTTTTGCATGTTCAATAATTTTACCGTTAAGCATTTGATGATCGGTATCTTCGGTTGCCACATTCACAGCACAGAGGATTTTGCCCGCGGCTGGCCAGTCATGGGCTTTCACCATCAACACTGGCACAGGGGCTTTACGCATTAAATGCCAATCAGTTGGAGTGAAGATCACCGCCTTGAGTTTGTCGTGGGCATGGGTGCCTTTAACAATCAAATCGTATTGCCCTGAAATAGCATGATTAATAATGCTTTCAAAGGGGCGGTTATGCCAAATGACTTGAGTATCGATATTGAGTTGCAGATGAGTATAAGCGGCGAGTAAGTCTTGGATCCAAGCGAGCCGTTGATCTATGACACCTTGACGCATGGCTTCGCGTTCTTGATTCGACAGAATCGAAGTCATTTCGTAAGAGAAGTCGAAGATAGAAAGAAACACAGTGACTTGAGCGTTGCATTTACTGGCCAAGGCGACCGCTCGTGCAAGGGCAACTTGATTCTCAGTGGTAGGGTCAACCACAACCAGTATTTTTTGATAATCCTTCATGTTTGGTTCCTTTAGTCATAGGCTCAATATCATCATGAGCCTTTGGCAGTGAGCTGTATTGTTCTAGATCAAACTCATTTGAAATTGATTAAAACTCGCTTAAAAATCATGCCTTAATCTGCATGACATGTCTAGCAAGCACAGCTTTTACCATTAAACTGTTATGCTATTGGCGACAATTATTTAGGCTTGACCTCTCACGTTTAATGCTCTTGCGATTGACTATCTCGCGATGCGAGAATTACCCGCTAACAGATTTAGCTCTTGCGAGTCGAGGATCGTGATGTACTTTCCCTTAACCTCAATCAAGCCTGACTTTTGGAAGCGTCCAAGTAAGCGGCTGATGGTCTCAACGGTTAAACCGAGATAATTACCAATGTCACCGCGGGTCATGGTTAAGCGGAATTCTTTGGGTGAGAAGCCACGGCTGCCGAAACGATTTGCTAAATTGCTGATAAACGCTGCTAGACGTTCTTCGGCATTTTTCTTACTGAGCAGCAGGATCATTTCTTGATCGCTCATGATCTCATTACTCATTAGACGCATGATCTGCTGACGTAATTTAGGCATAGTGCCCGAAAGTTCATCGAGGATATTAAAGGGGATTTCACAAACCATAGAGGTTTCGAGGGCCTGTGCAAAACTCTGATGTAACTGAGCGTGAATACCATCAAAACCAATCACATCACCCGCAAGATGGAAGCCAGTTATCTGCTCATCACCTTGCTCGGTAATAGTGTAACTTTTGATGGTGCCAGAGCGGATCGCAAACAGGGATTTCAACGCATCTCCTGACTTAAAAATTTGCTCGCCTTTCTGGATTGGCTTTTTACGCTCAATAATATCATCGAGCTGATCTAGCTCACTTGCATTGAGGGTAAAAGGAATACAAAGGGTACCCATACTGCAATCGTGACAATGGATTGTGCATCCGCTAGCGGCAGGACGACGATTCTTATTTTGTTCAATTGTCATGTTGATTCTCAAGTTTATCCACTGCAACCATGTTAAACCAATTCACTCACTTGGGCTAGTTTAGCTGCGCGAGTGCGATATATAAAGTTTGACCACCAAAGGCAATTAACAGTAAGCCGCTCAATAGTCTAACAGTTTTCTTTTGTACCCATGCAGCAAGGCGTTTTGCCGCCATGCCAGCGCTTAATAGGGCGGGTAAAGTACCCAAGCCAAAGGCTAACATAATTAAGGCGCCTTGGCTGGCAGAGCCAGATGCAACCGACCAAGTTAAGGTGCTATAGACGAGGCCGCAGGGGAGCCAGCCCCAAATGAATCCTGCCATGACTGCTTGGCTCGGATTCTTGATTGGAACAAGGCGCTGCGCTAGCGGTTTTAAATATTGCCATAGCCATTGACCTACACGCTCAATTTGCACGATTCCAACCCAAATTTTAGCGATGTAAAGTCCTGTGGCGATCATCATCAGTCCAGCAACCATGCGCAGGATAATCAGATAAATATCCAGCTCAAATAAGCGACCAAGACCTGCCGACGATGCGCCCACTAAGCCGCCCGCTAAGGTGTAACTTAAAATACGGCCTAAATTGTAACTCAGTAAATATTTAAGCTGATGGGCCAGCTGGTTACCTATTTTAGGATGAGGGATTTGGGCGGAAAAAGCGCCCACTAAACCGCCACACATACCAAAACAATGTGCAGCTCCCATCAAGCCGACGAGAAAGGCACCGGTGACATTGTACTCAATCACAAAGGCATGCCTTTTTGCTGATTTTTTATCGCTTGCTGCGCTGCGATGTCATCATGTTCTGCTGTTGACTGAATGGCGGGGGTGGCTAGATGGCCAGGTTTGTCAGTATTTTCATCAAACAATATAGAAACACTTTGACGGTCAAGATCGTCAAATTGCTCAGATTTCACTGCCCAAAAAAATACCATTACCGCAATGGCGACGAAGATCATGGCAATGGGGATAAGCACATAAATAATTTCCATAATGACCTCTTACTATCTGGTTAAACGTTTTATTATGATCACACTTTTACCCGTAATAATCTCAGGCTATTACCGACCACAATCAAAGAACTCGCCGACATGCCAATCGCGGCAATATAAGGTGCCACATGACCAGTGACAGCTAAAGGCAAGATAAGGGCGTTGTAACCCAGCGCCCACGCTAAATTTTGTTTAATAATTTGCGTGGTCAGTTTAGCGACCGCGACAGCTTGGGTGAAACGGGATAGATGATCGCCCAGTAAAATCAAATCGGCACTGTTTTTGGCAATCGCACTGCCACTGCCCATGGCGACCGACAAATCAGCCCCCGCAAGTACTGGCGCATCATTGATGCCATCGCCAAACATCGCCACGCGAGTATGCTGTTGTAATTTCGTTACTAGGGCAAGTTTACCCGCGGGGGTTAATCCGCTGTGCACATCTTCAATTCCCAGCTCTTTGGCCAATTGATGCACATGTCCGGAGCTATCGCCACTGGCGATACTAATGCGGCAACCTTGTTGCTTTAATATCTCAATCGTGGCCTTACTGTCTTGACGAATATTGTCTTGGATCTCAAAACTTGCAAGCACTTCAAGCTGCTCATTGGCTGAGCGTGCTAACCAAATCTTTTGGGTTGGGTCCTGAGTATCGACACGTGCACCAGTAAATACAGCATTACCAATTAAATAGTCAGTCCCCTCGATACGGCCTCGAACACCAAAGCCGACTTCATGGTGAACTTGTTCTGCGACCAAGGTATTATCGGCAAATAGGGCAAATGCAGCCGCAATCGGATGACGAGAGCCCGTTTCCAGCGCTGCGGCAATAGCTAAGGCCTGCGTCTTTGTTAAATCGGCCATGCACTGCGTTTGCCCGATAGAGAGCGTACCACAGGTAAGGGTGCCAGTTTTATCAAAGACCACATGCTTAATCTGCGGCAGTTTTTCAAATACGCCGGCTTTGCGGGTAATGATCCCAAGACGGGTAAAAATGGCGGTTGCACAGGTGACGGCGGTCGGTGTCGCTAGCGCTAAGGCACAAGGACAAGTCGCGACCAGAACCGATAGCGTTACCCAAAAGGCATCCTCTGGGGAAATCTGTTGCCAAACCAAATAGGTGATCGTCGCGATTGTTAGAATCGTACCCGAGAAATAGCGGGATAATTTATCGGCTAATAGGGCTATCGCAGGTTTTGTATTGGATGCCAGTTCCTGCAGTCGAATAATTTCAGCCACGAGTTGGTCTTGCCCCAATGCGGTAACTTTAACTTTTATCGGTTGGTCGACGTTGATAGTACCTGCGTATACTTGCTGATCTTGCTGTTTTTCAATGGGCATTTGCTCACCTGTGAGCATAGCTTCATTGATGTTTGTGTGGCCTTCAATCATCACACCATCGGCCGCAACCATTTCCCCTGGTTTCACAAGGATCACATCATTGAGGCGTAACTTTTTGGCCGGAATTTCTTCTTGACCATTTTCGGTGATTAAGTGTGCAGTGAGCGGCACCAGTTTATGTAAATTACTGGAGTTGACCGAGGCCTTTTGTCTTGCCTTTTGCTCGAAGTAACGCCCAAGTAACAAAAAGAAAGTAAACATGGATACGGATTCAAAATACACTTCGCCTGTGCCATTCACTGTGGCAAAACAGCTTGCGGTATAGGCACCACCAATGGCAATCGAAACAGACACATCCATATTGAGTTTGCCGCTGAGCAGGGTACGAATGGCACTAAAATAGAAGGGCTGCGCCGAATAAAGCACCACAGGCGTGGCAAAAATCATGCTAACCCAGCGGAAATAGTCCCGATATTGCACGTCTAAATCGGTGAAGTAGCCAGTATAAAGGGCGAGGGCGAACATCATAACTTGCATAGTCGCAAAGCCAGCTAAGCCTAAACGCAGTAAAAATTTGCGACTATTGAGTTTATTGTTGAGCTCTTGTTCGTCAACTTGGTAGGGCGCGGCTTGATAGCCAATACGACTAATTTGTCCGAGAATATCGCTAAGTTTTACCTTGCGTTTATCCCAACTGATCATGGCGCGTTGGGTGGTTGAGTTGACTAGCACTTGGCTCACGCCCGCGAGTTGTTTGACTTTGTGTTCAATTAACCAAGCACAGGCGGCACAGGTGATACCATCGATGGAGAGTGATACTGATTCGACATTGTCCTCAGAATGCACAAAGTCTTGCTGCACTTCGGGCAAGTCATAGGCGCTAAATTGCGTTAATGCTTCGGGGACCAGGGCATTCTGTTTATTGCCAGGCTCAGTGCGGAACTTGTAATAACTGAGTAATCCCGCATCGACAATCGCTTGAGAAACCGCCTGACAGCCAGGGCAACACATAAGTTCATCACGGTCATTAATGCGAGTTACAAACTGCTGGCCCGTCAGAACGGGCTCTTGGCAGTGAAAACAACTTGGATACGTCATAGCGCTACTTATTTAACCACAATCAATTCAGCCAAAGTTGGACGTGATCTTTTAATTCAACGCGTTGGTGAATTCGCCATTTACCGTCGTAACTTTCGAGGCGAACTTCCCAAGGACCGGTTAGGGTAGAAGGGATGGTAATGCGATACACATTACTGGCATCGGCCGTCGCAGTGAGTTTCATATCTCTGTCGGCAATGGTTGGATGATAGAACTCAACTTTCAAGGCGGCTTGATATGTAGGTCCCCCTTGCTGCGTCAGTAAAATCTCATTATTAGCTTGATCGAGTGAAAAATTCATGCCTATTTGTTTGGCATACTTCACTTTACTTAAGTCCATATTAATGGCTTTGCCATCTTTGTAGTAATCCTCGGCGACTAAAGAGTCCGAGTTCGTAAGGGCAATTTTTAGCGTGGTAAAACTTGCGACGACGGCACATAAAGGAAGAATAATTAAAAACCAAGGCCAGAACTGCTTATACCAGGCTTGTTGTTCGCTCATGTCAGATACCCATTCAAAAAATTTGCGCCATTTTACCGTTAAAAGCCGGTTTTAGCACTTTAAAAAAAAGGCCTCGAAGTCTTCGAGGCCTTAGTGTTACTTATACCTAATTACTTGTTTGACAAGCTATAAACATAAGCTGTAATGACGTGAACTTTCTCTTCACCGAGAACGTCTTTCCACGCTGGCATCACACCTGCGCGACCATGTTTAATGGTCTCTTCGATCATGCCACGGCTACCGCCATATAACCAAACATCGTCAGTTAAGTTAGGAGCACCCATAAACTTGTTGCCTTTAGCGTCCATACCATGACACGCAAAACAACCTTTCATGAATGAGCCTTGACCTTGGGCAGCGAGTTTCTCGTCATGCTCACGACCAGACAATTTAACAACGTATTCAGCTAAACCAGCAATCTCGCTATCTTCGATTGGCAAACCGCCTTTGGGTGGCATCATGCCATGACGACCAGCCATGATAGTGGTCTTAATCGTGGCTAATTCACCACCATATAACCAGTCACCATCGGTAAGATTAGGGAAGCCTTTGCTACCACGTGCATCAGAACCATGGCACTGAGCACAGTTTTGCAGGAACAAACGGCCCCCCACTTTCAACGCTTCTTGGTTTTTCACTAATTCTTCTAGTGGTGTTGCCAAGTAAGCGGCGAAGATTGGGCCATATTTGTCATCGGCGTGCTTCACTTCCTGATCATATTGCACCCAGCGACCTTCTTTTGCGGCTAACTCAACCGCGGCAGCAGAATCGGCTTTAATACCCTGTTCAGTACCAATACTTTGGTTCGCACTGCTCCAGCCTAATAGGCCTTTGTAATTGCCTAAACCAGGATATAAGGCTAAATAGATCAAGCCAAACACGATAGTGATATAGAACATATAACTCCACCATTTTGGCAGTGGGTTATTGAGTTCTTCAATACCGTCGAAACTGTGACCCATGGATTCGCCTTCTTTTACGTCAGTGGTGTTCTTAGAACACACACGCAGTAATAGAAAACAACCCGCGATCACGACTAACGAGAGTACAGTAATCCAAACACTCCAGAAGCTACTCATCACTTATTCTCTCCTGAGTCCTTCGATACCTTGTTGACTTCCTCATCGGAAAACACAAGGTTAGCTGCTTCATCAAATGATTTTTGACGACGCGAGCTATATGCCCAAGCAAATATACCGACGAAGGTCAGCATCACAATGATGGTTAAAATGCCTTGTAATGTGCCGTAATCCATATATTGCCTCCTTATTTGAGTGCGTGACCCAAAGACTGAAGATATGCAATCAAGGCGTCCATTTCTGTCTTACCTGCAACAGCTTGCTGTGCGCCTGCGATTTCTTCATCGGTATAAAGATCATTACCTTTGTAACCGCCTTTATGCAGGTTACGTAGGATAGTCATCTTGTCACCCGTTAGTTTGCCGTCTAACTTGTTTTCGGCTAACCATGGGAACCCTGGCATATTCGATTGAGGTACTACAGCACGAGGATCGATTAAGTGAACTTCATGCCATTTATCGCTATAACGACCGCCAACACGTGCAAGATCAGGACCCGTACGCTTAGAACCCCATTGGAATGGATGATCCCAAACTGATTCGCCCGCGACAGAGTAGTGACCATAACGTTCAGTTTCTGCACGTAAAGGACGGATCATCTGACTGTGACAGTTATAACAACCTTCACGAACATAGATGTCACGACCTTCAATTTGCAGGGCAGTGTATGGCTTTAAACCTTCAACTGGCTCAGTCGTATCTTTTTGAAAAATCAACGGTGTGATTTCAACGAGACTACCGAAGCTGATAGCGATAACAGTAAAAATCGCTAACAAACCGATGTTTTTTTCAACTATCTCATGATTAAATTTCATCGAGTTTGCTCCTTTAAGCCGCTGTTGGTTCAGCCAATGCTGGCAATGAATCTTTAGAGGCTTTCACAGTACGGATCACGTTATATGCCATGATCAGCATACCGGTCAGGAAGAAACAACCGCCAAGGAAACGTACAAAGTAGAAAGGATAAGAAGCTTCCAGACTTTCAACAAAGCTATAAGTCAAAGTACCGTCAGCATTCACTGCGCGCCACATCAGACCTTGCATTACACCTGAAATCCACATAGAGACGATGTAAAGTACAGTACCAATAGTCGCTAACCAGAAATGGACGTTAATTAACTTGATACTGTACATACGGCCGTGACCGAACAATACAGGGATCAAGTGATACAGAGAACCGATTGACACCATTGCAACCCAGCCTAGCGCGCCGGAGTGAACGTGACCGATAGTCCAGTCTGTATAGTGTGATAATGCGTTAACTGTCTTAATTGCCATCATAGGGCCTTCGAAGGTAGACATACCGTAGAAAGACAGAGAAACAACTAAGAAACGTAACACAGGGTCAGTACGCAGTTTATGCCAAGCACCAGACAAGGTCATGATACCGTTAATCATACCGCCCCAAGAAGGTGCGAATAGGATAAGTGACATCACCATACCTAAAGACTGAGTCCAATCAGGTAAAGCTGTGTAATGTAAGTGGTGAGGACCAGCCCAGATATACAGTGCGATCAGTGCCCAAAAGTGGACAATAGAAAGACGGTAAGAGTACACAGGACGACCTGCTTGCTTAGGTACGAAGTAATACATCATCCCCAAGAAGCCTGCGGTTAATAAGAAACCTACAGCGTTGTGACCATACCACCACTGCACCATAGCATCGACAGCGCCGCTATACAGAGAGTATGACTTGAACAGACTGACTGGTACTGCCATAGAGTTAACTATGTGTAGTACGGCAACGGTAATAATAAAGGCACCAAAGAACCAGTTCGCCACATAAATATGCGAAGTTGTTCGTTTGATAATAGTACCGAAGAACACGATAGCGTAGGACACCCAAACGATAGTAATTGCGATATCGATAGGCCATTCTAATTCAGCGTATTCTTTTCCTTGGGTGAAACCCATTGGTAAAGAGATAGCTGCTGACAGAATGATGGCTTGCCATCCCCAAAACGTAAATGCGGCTAACTTAGGTGCAAATAGTCGGGTTTGACAGGTGCGTTGTACGACATAATAGGATGTTGCAAAAAGGGCTGATGTACCGAACGCGAAGATCACCGCATTGGTGTGTAATGGTCGCAAGCGACTATACGTTAACCAAGGAGTGTCAAAGTTCAGCTGAGGCCAGATTAACTGAGCCGCAATTAATACGCCGACTGACATACCAACAATACCCCACAAAACTGTGGTTAAGGCAAATTGGCGGACAATGGCGTAATTGTAATCAGCGCCTGTTGGCTGGGAATGGTTCATCATAATGCTTCCACTGCTTATTACTTTTACTTTTAGTAAAGACAAGCTTTACCTGTTATAAATGACATAAAACTCAGCTTCCCTATTAAGGTTGCTGAGTGATGTCAATGCGTTACCCTGCATATTTTTGCTCAAATATGAGGTTTCGCAATGATACTTGAGCCATATCAAAAAAGATACCAAAGAAGGGGTGTGGAAAGTTGATCTAGATCAACCTACGCCATAGAATGTTAACATATTGCATCATAAGGTTAATCTTTGTGCTAACTCGTCTGAGTCCCTATTTATTTATTGCATTATTTAGCTTCAATCTCACAGCTTGTAAGGAAGATGCAAAGCAAGTCACACTTAAAAGCAGTCTTGATCCTTCACTTTGCCAATTTTCTAAGGGGAATTGTGTTAAAAAAATTGGGGATGTTGAGCTCACTTTTCACTTGTCACCAGGGAGTGCACCAAGCGAAAAGCCATTGACATTACAGTTGTTATCTTCCATGCCAATTTCTAATGTGCAAATCCGCTTAGAAGGAAGAGACATGTTTATGGGCGTTATTCCTGTAAATGTGAAGCAAACTGATGAAATGACTTATATCGGTCAGTTAGTCTACGGTTCTTGTAGTAGTGGCTACATGGTTTGGCGTGGCTTTGTGAGTTTTAGCGTTAATGGTGAAACTAAAACGGCTGTTTTTGATTTTCTCGCAGATGACAATGGTTAGATATATCTTTGAAAGTGCCTGATAGGCTTTCTAAATATCAAGACAATCAACTATACAGATTAGTGATCCTTCCAGTTTTCTTTTACTTTGACAAAAATATCTACATTTTCAATAAAGAGCTGTAATAAGTGAGGATCAAAGTGTGTTGCCGCCCCTTTACGCATTTCAGCTAAAACCTCTTCTAAAGGCCAAGCTGTTTTATAGCAGCGGGCATGGGAAAGGGCATCAAACACATCTGCGATTGCTACAATCCGCGAGAAAATGTGAATTTCGTCTTGTTTTAGATTTGCAGGATAACCAGAACCATCATATTTTTCATGATGTTGCAGTGCAATAATTGATGCAGCCTTTAGTATTGGTCGCTCAGAATTTGCAAGAATTTGATGGCCAATCATAGGGTGCTGACGCATAACTTTCCATTCTTCGTCATCTAATTTGCCGGGTTTAAGTAGGACAGCATCGGGGATCGCAATTTTACCTATGTCATGCATTGGTGAGGCACGGCGCAGTAAATCGGCTTCGTATTCACTTAAACCAGCGAGTAATGCTAATTGAGAACAATACTCCGCCATACGTTTCACATGATTGGCAGCTTCTTTCGAGCGGCTTTCAACAACATCACCTAAACGTAAAATAAGCTCTGATTGTGTATCTTCCACCTCCTGATTGAGCAGCAAATTTTCAAAAGCTATGCCCACGTTGATGGCAAAAATATCAATGAGTTTCTTATCAAGATCATCAATTCTATCAATACCATCCATATAAAGTAGATTGATTAAACCGCCTTTGGTGGGAAAGTAACCGATAAAACAATTGTCTTCATAAAGGCACCGCTGTTGGGTGAGCGCACTGCGCAGTAGACGATCAATATGTTCAGGTAGTTGCGTAATGTGGGATTTATTAGCAAATTGGCCAGTACCAGCAAGGATTTCTATATTGACAGGTTCAACATGACCACTAATCGCATCAATTGCATTACAAGTCAGCAGTAGCGTTTCTGAATCGAGATTAAGTAGAGTGGCCACTTGAGTCAGTAGCCCATCGGCGAATTTATGCAGGGTGCGCAGTTCAAATAATCCTGAGGTGGCTTCTAGTACTCTTTCTAAGCCCTTACGGTGATTTATTTGGGTGCGCCTTGCTTGCTCGATTTCCATGATATCGCGATAAGAGCGAAGGGCTGAGTAGACGCTGGTCATCAGCTTACGGGAATCGAGTTCAGCTTTTGCTTTGTAATCATTAATATCGTAATTGACGATAACGTCTTCTTCTGGTGCTTGCCCTGGCTGGCCTGTACGTAAGATCAATCGAGTGGTTTTATTCAGTAATTCTTCACGGATCCACTTTACTAGTTCTAACCCTGCATGGTCACTTTCCATGACAACATCAATAAAGGCAATGGCGATGTCATGTTCTTGATTGAGTAATTCTTTTGCTTGTTCGGCACTATAAGCATTGATAAAGGTGAGGGCACGGCCATCAAGTTTAAAGCGGGAGAGGGCAAGCTTAGTGACGGTATGAACATCAGGTTCATCATCGACCACTAATACCTTCCAAGGAATACCAGACTCTGTTGTCTCGGTAGACTTTTTACCGGAAAAAAGAGGGTTTTTCTTTGCAAGATCAATCAGCATCCGATACCTCATTCAAGTAAAAATAATGATCACATAATCAGTGTAGTAGACACATTTCAAAGCGGTGCAAAATCTTGCATAAAATAGCGAGATGAGTGGCAATCCTTAAATTACGTTGTTGATAACGATTCTCATTTGTGTATTCTATTACTATCAAATAATGATAGGGAGGGAAAGGGCATGACTAATCGAATTAACTTATCAATTTCAGCGCATAAATTGGCACAGCTGATACATGATGGACACATCTGCGCATCTGACTTCACGTGCTTAGATAGCCAATCGAAACAGCAAGTGTGGCAGCTATGCTTGATCTGTTGCAAAAAGCGTATTACTTGTCAGCAATGTTCATTTTCAAGTTGCGCTAAAAATCTGACATATCTTGATGCCGATAAATAACATTATCGGCATTTGCGTTTAAGTATTATCATACAAGAAACTCTTATAATTCAGATGTAATATGCAACTTCCTCCAGTAATCCCGTTATTTGACTCATTTGAATTCATACAAGTTGGCAATAGTATTGTTAACCAATATATCACCCAAATTAGCATGAAAAAGGTGGTTGATGCGGGCTTAGTCATCGAGCATGCCAGTGATTGGCTATTTGAGCAAAAGCATAACGAAAACAACTATAAAGCTTATCGCAGTGAACTCACTACGTTTCTGCATTGGTGTTTTGATGTAGTTTCAATGTCTCCCATTCAAGTTACGCGCAAAGACATGAGCCGTTACGTTGATTATTGCCAAGCACCGCCGATAGCACTGATCGGTTATTTTAATGTGCCACAGTTTAAGTACGATAAACTGCATGATGAACGGGTTCCAAACTCGCAATGGCGACCATTTGTCGGCAAAAAACAACTCGGGCAAATCCAGCCTTATGTGTTAAGCGATAATGCGTTAAAAACAAAAATGGCCATTTTGTCTTCGTTTTATTCGTATCTGACAAGTGAAGAATATTGTGAGCGGAATCCTGCTCAAATCTGGCTTAATCACAGTCGATTTGCAGCAAACAGGCAATATCAGCGTCAAAGTCATGAAGATGAAAATAGTCTCGCATTTACTGAATTACAGTGGTCATATATTATGGCGACCGTTACTGGACTAGCAGAAGAATTTCCTGAGTTACATCAAAGAAGTTTATTCCTCGTTATATTGATTTATTGCTGTTATTTACGCATTTCAGATGTGTCTGCACGTGCGGGTTATTCGCCGGTGATGAACCAGTTTAAACGTAATCAGCAAACGGGCATCTGGAGTTTTCATATTCCGTTGAGTAAAGGTGGTAAAAGACGCAGTGTTGCGATTTCAAAAGCTTTGCTCGATGCATTAGTCAAATATCGTCAGTTTTTAGGATTAACGGATTATCCAGGACCAAACGAAAATCATCCTTTGTTTGTACGGCATAAAGCTGCTGGACGCGGCCGAGATGTTGGTATCCTCAATGCCAATCTAGGCATTCGTCATGTTCGCGACGAAATTCAAAAAATAATTAATCTGGCTGCAGAACGTATAGAAATCGATGGTTTTACACAAGATGCGGCGCAAATGCGCAAACTTACTGCCCACAATATTCGTCACACTGGCATTACGCACGATATCAACATCAACCGCAGACCGTTATCCCATGTACAAGCCGATGCTGGCCACGAAAGTATCGACACTACATCGCAATATTTGCACACAAGCCAAATTGAACGTCATGAAAGTGCATTCAACAAACCAATCGACCATTTGAAAGGCATAGAGTGATTAGACACAAAGCTACGCACAATGTATATTATGTTAAATATAATCTGTCTATCAATTAATACATCGACACACCTGTGTGTGGCTTGTCATTCCAAATGAGTTTTGTGTCATTTCGTGAGTCTGACTTTTGTTATTATATATCAAGGCTATAATTCACTCCGCCAACAGATTTGCTCTATTATGGTGCAAAGCTGTTCATCCAGAGCGCATTAAACTTTGTGTTTGCTGCTTTCTGACAAAGTGCATCTCACACGCAGCTATGCGAACTCTTTTGAAGTATAGATGACGTGTTAGAAATGAATTTTATGAAACAATGCCCCAATCAAATCATGTCGCTCCATTACAATGCTTAATTAAAATTGGTTCGTAGCTATATTTCCACTGCTTAATCTTACCGATTAATTTGTTGTAATGTTGATGACATGATTTATCAACATCAGAGTCGCTCGAACACATCACCAGTTTCACCTGACTGTATCTTAAACAATTTAATCGTCGCTACGTGAATGCTTTGGTATATTGGACTCGCAAACTAGCCAGAATCACCTAGCAGCGCGCTTATGCTCGTCCAAAAAGTCACAATAAAATACTAACATGTTGCTGATTTGAGCCACTTGACATAAATATGGCATTTTCAGGAGTTTTTATAGATATCGAGTGAAGCGCCCTAACCTTCTTCTGGACAAAAATCATTATGTGTACTAGCTCAGATATGAACTGACAGCGTTGATTAAATAGCTAGACTTAATCAGACAATCTCAACTCGACCCGCTCATTTCTGGATAAAGCGTGTTATGTTTTGCGCGAAATCATCTCCATTTCGGATAAACAAAAATAATCCCAAACGCTGAGTCGCGATGAACTTAAGGATGTAACGCTTGGCTTGAGGCTTTACCTTTACACCATTTGCCGCTGTTATGCTGCTTTTTAAACGCGCACATGCTATCCCATCGACCACTTATGCCACTGTATTGACGACGAAACTCTTTGGCTGATGTGAGCCACGCATCAGGTGCAACGCCTAATTCATTGAGCAGTTTGGTTGCAGGTTATCGATATGGCCTTTCTTATCAAGGCGAATTTGGTTGCGGAATCAGTTTGTGGCGTTAAGATGGCTAATGGGCGATTGGGTGAATCTAGCGAGTTAATTCGCTCCTGAATCGATGTAAAATCAGAGGATTGCAAAGAGTCGGCAATACCTGCTCGAATGGGAGTTAAATCGACATACATCATACACGCGAGCAGGGCTTGTTCATCTAACAGCGCTTGCGACTTAAATCTGCCTTCCCAAAAGGCACCTTTGCACTCATTTTCACGATTGGCCTTGCGGGCAATTTCTTCGTTTAAACAGCGCATAAACCAGGAGATAACCCATCGAGCAAGATGCGTTCACCGTCGATTAATGTATCACCATTCATATAGTTAGTCGCGACAGCATGGCCTTTAGTGATTTGACACCAGCGGCGTTGTTGAACAAATCCGTGAACTAATTTGCGTTGCCGTGATCAGATCTACTGACTCACCTTCAGGACGGCAACATGGGCAAATTAATACGTAAAATCGTTAATAGGAAGCAATACAACCAAGCGTTAGTGAACCGTGGTTCGCTCACCTTCTGGGTGGATGAAGCTGCAGTAAAAGCGTGGTACTGCCATGAGCATCATGGCGGGCGTGGTCGCGGGTTTAGCTATAGTGATGTGGCGATTGAAACCGCGTTGATGATCAAAGGCATCTTTTTTAATTTATCGTTGCGTGCGCTAGAAGGCTTTCTCAACTCTTTGTTTACGTTGATGAGTGTGCCACTTAAATCCCCCGATTACACTTCTATCAGTAAACGCGCTAAGACAGTCAATATCAAGTACCGCAACCCTAGTCGCGGTCCGATAGCGCATGTTGTTGTCGATGCCACGGGCCTGAAAGTGTTTGGTGAAGGCGAATGGAAAACTCGCAACCATGGCAGCGAAAAACGCAGCACATGGCGCAAGTTGTACTTAGCCATAGATGCAAGAACTCACGAAGTCGTTGCAGCTGAAGTCAGTCTTGTGTCAGTAGGCGATAATGAAGTACTACCGACTTTGCTCAATCCTTTACGGCGAAAGATGGCGCAGGTATCGGCAGATGGGGCTTATGATGGTTGTTATCAATTACTGCGACGTAAAGGCTGCAAAGCTACCATCCCCCCGCGCTCAAATGCGGGGGGATGGGAAAAGGGGCATCCACGCAATTAAGCCGTAGAAGCACTGAAAATGGGTCAGCTGAAACAATAGAAAATCGATAACGGCTATCACCAGCGCTCTCTAGCAGAGACCGCCATGGGCCGATATAAACAGTTGAATAGTCCAATGCTAAGTTTGTGTGGCTACAATAGGCAAGTCGCAGAGGCGTTGGCTGGTGTGAAGGCGATGAACAAAGTCATTAGATTGGGTATGCCCGTTCGCCAGCAATTAGCATCAATTAGCTGTCTTCTGGCCGAAGTCATTGCAAACTCCACAAAGACAAAATCAGGATAATTTAAAGCCTAGCTGAAGGTGCTGAAAAAAAACAAAAGATATGGCTGTCCTTTTCTCTCCATCAAATAACTTCCATGTTGGTAGTGACTGATCCATTAAAGAACTCCAAAAACATTACGAGCGTTCAGAAAATAACATAATTTCAAATCCAAAAAGAAAAAGCTCCAGAAAGTAGTAAAACAGTGAAAATATGCCCAACAGAAAAATAAATTGCTAAAATAATTTCCATTTTAGCTAACGGAACCAAAGCATTTGTACTTGTAGAAATAGTCCAATGCGCTGCGATATTCTGCGGAATCCTAAAAAAATCAACCAACATACCAGATGAAAAAAACTTCTTGTATATAGAAAATAAAAAAGCTGCATTCACAAGTAAGTAAATTAATTCTTCCGAATAGATACCTTTGGGGAAAGCATTAACAAGTGTTGGGACGGCAGCTTTCCACACGGCGGATGAAAGAAAAAAAACAAACAAAATACCGACAACTAGCGACAAAAAAGGCCCCCAAAATCGCCATACAACACTAATCACTTTCCTCTGCCATAAACTTAACGAACTATACTCGCGTTCACCAGCAGTAAGTACAAGAAAGCAACTAGCGCAGTAGATCGCTATCAATTGTGAAATCCACGTTGGCAAATCAACTAAGCCGGTTAAATCTCCCGTAAACACATACAGAATAAGATAAGTAATCGCTGTAATTAGATAAATAGACCACCTCCAATTAAATTTCTGCTCAGGTCTCAAATTCCTCCATTGTTCTTCAGAGATACCCTTTCTATCTTCATCAGATTTACCTAAATTACTACTCATATATTTTAATTCCATATTTGTCTGAGATATTTTATCGTGAGATGGTTTACAAACAACAACGTTTGTACTTGACGCCACTGCCGCACGGACAGAGATCATTACGTCCAACTTTCTTACGAGCTCTCTCTGGTTGCCTTTGTGAAAACTTTTGGTAAGTGTCTTGGAAATTTTTCATCGACGGAAAAGGCTTGAGGTCAGTAATCAATTCATCCATTTCTGGAGAGTGAGCCCACTCAGATTCGTGATAACTTGCAAATCGCAATCTGCGGTATTTGGGGTTTAAACATAAACCAATCCAAGAATTAGCCTTACAAGCATATTTCCTTTTCTCACAGTGCGTAATTAATCGCTTATATGAGGTTTCATGGTCATATTCATTCACGTGAATAATTAATCCAGTTTTTACCTCAAGCAGTGGAAGAACAATGTCGTGATGACTCCTATCCGAATTAGACTGAGTTATCATTTTTGAAACTGCATTATTAATAGATTTTACACTTTCACCACTCAATGAAAGGAGGTGAAACCCTGCCATTTGAAGTGCATATTCTGTAGATTGTTCAATGTCGGTAATAATACTGCCAACGTAAGTGTTCTTGTGGGCAGTTAGGAAGCCATCTGGTGTACTTTTTCCCTCTACGCCTTCTCTTCTAACCAGCATTGCAAACTCAAGGTCAGCTGATATGTCATCATCTAACATAACTAGATCAGCTTTTTCATCGAAAAATAGATTCTGTTTTATATATGTAGAAAGTGTAACCAACTCATGGTTTGATACGATGGAATTGCCAAAATCACTTCTTTTCATGAAGTAATCAAGAACCCGTAACGGCGATGGCAGAATTTCTGTAATCATATCAAGCAAGAAAACGTCCATTACATATGGATGTTTAATGGCACTAGTAATTTGATAGTTCAGAAATTCCCGCGCTTGAGCAGCAAGGGCTGGAAAGTAGTCAGAAACCACACAAATTGGAAATATAGTTTTCAAATTAGCTACTGAATTTACTGCCAATCCATTTGCATCTTTCAGAGCATAGGAACCATCGATAAGAGCTTCACTACATAAATATGCTTGGTCATATGCATCTTGAATTGCATTCTTGAAATCACTTTTTAACTGCTGGCTATTTCCCTTGCGAGCTTCAATCGTGAGTTTCTTAGACTTAGCCTGAACTACAATTGCTAAGGCTCCAAATGTTACCAAAACATCAATTTCACCTATTTTATTTTTGCCACTATAGATATCTAAATTACTTTGAACATTTTCTTTACCAAAGACCGACGCTAAACGTTCGGCAGAAAAACTCTCGGTAAATGCACCTCTATTTTTGCTTGCAATAACGTTGTATTTTTTATCAGTTCCAAACCAAAAAAACGGACTCTCATACAAGCTTTCCCACAAAGAGTAAGATTGAAAGCTTATATAGGTATCTTCACCTGCAATCATGATAGGAAAAGCATTTCGATGGTTGAAGTCATCGACTGTTTTGAAGCAATCCATACCTACTTTTGGCAAAGTAGAAAATGCTGAAATAACAGCTTCAACAATTTCCTTTTCCAGACCGCATTGATCGCAAACCTCTTCCAAATTGAACATGAATACAGGTAGGTGATATGGCAAAGGCCAGCTACGAGATTCAGATATAGCACGATTAACTTTTTGTAATTGCACTTTATCAATTGCAGAAATCACAACAACAGCTTGGTCGATATTAAATCCTTTGTTGGCTATCAACCATACATTGTCGTTGATATAGCGCCGTTTTGCTAAGTCTCGGTATTGATGCTTAAAAGCCCCATCGCCACCATAGAAAATAGCTTCACGCATGAAAGAATTTTGCTCGCCATCTTGAATCAATTTAAACAATGAACTTGGCGAGACAATTGGTTTATCAACAGTAACATTTTCAGCAAAGCGAGCAAAATCGATTGGGAGATAAAATGACTGATGAAGCTCTTCGAGAATCGCCCAAACCTCCCCAGCTCTCTCTTTTAATTCGTCAAAGCTTAATTGCTTTGCTACAAAATCAGTTTTACTAGCCAAACCGATCAATGTTGAAAGCTCAGTTCGGGACAATTTAGTTCGATCAAATTGCTGAGCTAATGCCTTTTCATCTAATTTTTGGTCAACAATATGGAGAAAGGTATCCTTCCAACAGAAAAAGGCGACAACTTCCCAAAAACCATCTTGCAGACTTAGCTCTTCGAGAAGTGCAAATATTTCTTTTTCCGTCCTCACGCTAAATCTCTCCAAATTTACCATTTACTGAAACAAAACGATTGATAACACATTTGTCAGTGATCATCGAAAATCAAATAATGTCAAGTCGAACCATATAAGCGATTTGCTTGTTATGTTAGCAACATCGTCGTTCTAACGATTGAACTTCAGATCTCTTTAGGTTTTCCTGAAATGCCTAACTGAAAATCGTCAATCATGCCCTTTTCAAACTGATTCTCACCAAACTCAACTAAGTCTGATCGTCGGAGTGTACTGACTATGTCATCGAATGAATCCTGATCTGAAAACACTCTTTTCTCTACTAATGACTGCGCAATTTCTACTGGTAGCCCATATTCTTCTAGCGTTGAAAAGGTCGTTGGCTGGAAAAGATGTTCTATCTGAGTCGCAAATGGTAGATAGTTTGCAGGTGAAACACCTCTTTTGTTCAGAACAACATTTACAATTTCGTTGAGTAGTGTCAAATATTTAGGGTAGTTAAAAGACGCCCAGCTCCTAAGAAAAGCTAACACATTTTCTACTGCATCATCAGGCTCTTTGCCGTCCTGAATCTGACTGGCAATCATCGTCCGTCTAAATTTTTTAACGTTTCTAGACTTGTAAAGCTCCCACAACCAAAACGTCATCATGCTAGCTGAAAAAACAGCGGCTCTTCTTGCTGAGTTACTTCCCCCCATGTATTCCCAGATTACTTCAGATGTCGTTTTTATGTCGTCATACTGAGGTCTGTTTGACCAAGAAAAAGCTAGGAGACTCCGCAGTGGTAGCTGATATAAATACCTTGCTGTATCAATATGTTGATAATCCACCATCCTTGACTGCAATTTAACGCTTTGCACACGTGCAGTCGGCGCGAAGCGGCGCCAGTCAAAGCCCCAACGGGGCGATGTGCTACAACTTGTTATAGGGCAGGTTTACCATGAAATGCAACATATAAACTTTGTAGCTTTGTTGGCACTAAAGGCCAGCCCATTTCTTTAGTTTTCTGACTAGCCTGCCAAAACAAATGTTCTACATAATACACATCAATAAACTCAAACTCTTTTGGATGCGCATTGGGTAATTTTTCATTTATGTAATCTAGATAGCTTTGAGCTAACGCAATATTGCCAGAAGAAAATGCCTGAGTAGTAGCATTTGCAAACTCCTCCATTTTTGAAGTGGTCATAAAGACATCGTGCGAATCCATTTTGCGTTTCACTTCTGGGAATAAAAAGCATATCTCATTCAAGAAATTATCGATAATTGGCTCTTCTGTCTCGTTCATATTTAAGTCCTATTACGCCCAAATTTAGCGCGGAAAACCGAGTAGCGAGTTAACGTCGCAGCCGGCGCTTTTTGCTGGCAATAAATTTGCTTGTTAGCTGCTTTTGCTTTGTCTTGGAATGGCTTTTTGAAGGCCATCCGTTAATAACACTGCAAAAGCACTGTGATGAGTCAACCCTAGCAATACTTTGGATTGAATGTTTAACCCTTGATAATCTCGTGATTTTAACTGATTCTCAAATGCCAGCATTTGCTCCACCATACTACCTTCTTCACTGCCTATGTACATGAACACCCTTGCTTTCATGTCCTTATTGCTTTTTGCATAGTCACTTTCAAGTCGAAACATCACTTTGTTGTCATACCAGAACGATGGACTACCTAAGATGTAATAATCAAATAACTCTGGTTTGGTAACCAGGATGTTAGCACCAAGCAATCCGCCATATGAATGACCAACAAATATTTTTTTATCCTGTCTGATTCGGTATGTTTGACTAATCAGGGGTAAAACCTCGTCTGAAATGAAACTAATGTACTGACTGGCTTTACCTGAATACTTCTGAACTTCGAGCGAATGCCCTCGTTTTTCATTTGGAGCAAATGTTGGCGTGTAGTCTCTGGTGCGACTAAGCAAAGGGTTATGTCCTTTGGAATATGAAATCCCTACAATAATGACATCCTCAATATCTCGGCCTGCCATCAGATGTACAATGCCACTCGCCACTGCAACTGAATAACCTATGTCATTTAACAATACCAACGGGTATTTTTTGTTGTTTTCTGAATAATCGTTAGGCAAGCGGATATATAGTTCATATTCCAATCCGCTTCCTTCAGATTTTATTTGTAGGGTATGCGTATTTTGAATTTTAAACTCAGTGCTTTCCTTGGCACTTAGCGGCACAGAGAAAAAAACAACAATAGCAAAAGCCAACTTAATAAACTTAAAAAACATCATTTTCCTTAAATATATGAAGGTTAAACGCAGCTAGGATCGATAAAAATAGGAAGGTCGTTTATTAGAGATACACTAAATGCACCATAAGCATCAAGTTCTTCTTTGCTGACCCCGAAATAGTCAGAAAAATAGATATTCACCCGATCCCTCTTTTTAATTTACAGTTGCGCATAGAGTGCTCCAACGCTTAGTTAGAATACAGACTACTCAGACAGAGCTTTTCCTATCCGAAACGAGACAGCACCTTCGTCATCTTGCCCTGCGTCTAACGCAAAAGCTCGAACCACATTTTCAACTGCTACGCCCTCAACATAAAGATTTGGCCAGGTAGCTAAAGGTTCCTCAGCCCTCTCTTCCCATTTCAGATATTCCGCCACCCCAGAAACATCAATCTCAAGAACGACAGGCTCTTCCTCAACAGAAAACCATCGGTTCGCTACAAGCTCCACATCCTTCAACTCATTCAGATGAACTCTGCCCCGCCGTTTATCTGCTTGGCATCGAGGGACATGCCCGCAACGCTGAGCCTCAACCCAATCTTCTTTAGGAACAACTCTATACAAATGATTCACACCGGTGCTTCCTATCTGTCTTATAACATTTGGTTAAGGGGCGGGCTTTAGCCCGCCTAAATGAGCGAAACAAACGATTTGTCATACGCTGCTGTTTAACTCTATAGCCATGGGCTGCACCAAAGTGGTGAGTCAGCTTTCAATGATCTGAGCCAGTAATAGTGGACACTCTGTATCATTACTAAAGTTGTTCTATCTATTTTTGGGCCAAAGCTGGTTAACCCGAAGCCAACACAAACAGACTGGGGTTCTAATTAATCAGTTTCAGATAAATATATCTATGGGTTAACGCCACGTTAAGGCGTGATCAACGCTAACACCGAACCCAAACCATCGCACCTTAGACACAAAACTCGACTTAAACTGAAAAATGCCGAGTGTAGGGAATCTGTCTTAAACGCATTTTTATACAACAAGTACAGATTGTTTTTAGAGTGAATTGCCATCCCATTCATGCTTAGGGTCTGGTATAAAAGTTAACCCCATGCCTTCACTAACGAATGAAGATATTAGCCACCCACCAGGAACCTTGGTTCTGTATGTATATTTACTAGATCCCAAACCACCATTATTTTTCAATGCTTCCCAATTTAAAACAGGTGAATTGCTTGTTCCACTTGAAAATAATCCCATTAATTTCTCCAAATATTGAATGTTGTATAACGTCAAGCTTTGGGGCGGCTGAAGAGTAGCGTAAGCCGTCCCAGCCACGATAGCGGCGACAATAGCGCTTTGTTATGTTTTCAGAGGTTATCACTAAATTCATAGGTTCAGATAAGCCTCTGTTTTAGCTGAATCTAAATCTTGGAAAAAACCACCTATTCCAGAAGGCGACCAGTACCCTTCACCAATATATTCCCAATCAGTGATATCCCATTTGTAAACAAAATACGTGTAAGCACCATCGATACGCTGACCAACTACAGCAACAGTCTTCTTCGAGTCAGAATATTTTCTTTCAATTTCGTCGAACGCTTTCTGTGTGCCAGTAAACTCACGGTATTCTGGTGCTTCAGTCATACTTTGCCTTGAAAACATAACGCCAAGTGAAGGGGCGAAGTGCGCAGCACTTTGTCCCGCTGGCACGTTTTGTGTACGCCCAGCATGGGCATGAACTAATGAGGTGAAAGTCCTCTGTTGGAAGGTCACTGTTCAATAACATACTGTTATTAAATGTTAACTACTCGCAAATGGCAAGGGCTTATCCGCGAGGATTGGTTTGAAGGAAGCCGCTAGCAAATTTGCGAGCTGATGAACAAGAACATCATATGAGGCGTAGGCTAGAGGTGAGTTGGCAGGGCCTCCCCCACGAAGTAAGGGGACAAGACGACGAAACCACGTGATCTAATGGCCACTGTAAATGAGCAACCAGCCTTAAACAGCGATTTATTCCAACAACTGCTTCAGCCTGAGAATCTACACCGAGCTTGGCGACAGGTTAAAGCCAATAATGGCGCGGCTGGTATCGATGGCATGACCATCGAAGCCTTCCCGCTTTGGGTGCAGCAAGGCGGTTGGCAACAGTGTAAATCTCAACTTGAGTTAGGTGAATATCAACCCTCAGCAGTCAGACGCGTAGAGATCGACAAACCCGATGGCGGTAAACGCAAACTGGGTATCCCTCACGTCATTGATCGTGTGATACAGCAATCAATTGCTCAAATTCTCACGCCGTTGTTTGACCCTTCCTTCTCGGCTAATAGCTTCGGCTTTAGACCGAATAGGAATGCCAAACAAGCGGTCTTGCAAGTCAGGGATATCATCAAACATAAACGCAAATTTGCCGTCGATGTTGATCTGTCCAAGTTATTTGATCGAGTAAATCATGATCTCTTAATGACTCAGTTAAGGATCAAGGTACAGGATAAGCGTCTGCTGCGCTTATTGGTAAATACCTGCGTGCTGGCGTGATGATCAACGACCAATTTGAAGCAAGCTTCGAAGGCGTACCTCAGGGCGGCCCACTCTCACCATTACTATCAAACATCATGTTGGATAGTCTGGATAAAGAGCTGGAAAGCAGAGGGCATCACTTCGCCCGCTACGCGGATGACTTTATCATCTTGGTCAAGTCTCAACGAGCGGGCGAACGCGTCCTCAAGAGTATTACTCGCTACCTTGCCACTAAGCTAAAACTGGTTGTTAACGAACAGAAAAGCCAAGTGGTTAAGGTACGACAAAGCAAGTTCCTAGGGTTTACCTTTAACCGCGGAAAGATCCAGTGGCATGTCAAAACACTGCACATCTTTAAACAAAAGATAAGGCGACTGACAAACCGCAATTGGGGCGTGAGCATGAGCTATCAATTGTTTAAAGTGCGGCAATACATGCAAGGCTGGATCAATTACTTTGGCATAGCCAACGCTTACCAAGAGTGTGTCGATTTAGACCACTGGATCCGTCGTCGAGTACGTATGTGCTACTGGCGTCAATGGCGAAAGCCACGGACTAAGGTACAAAACTTACTCAAACGTGGCGTCAGGATCCAAGCGGCCGTTGCTTGTGGAATTACAAGCAAAGGGCCGTGGCGAAGCTCGAAAACACCAGGGATACAGCAAGCGCTGAGTAATGAGTATCTTAAGAAAGCAGGATTGTATTCACTGAGAGATGGATGGATCACGGTTCACTATCCGAACCAGAAAACAGGTTAGGCGTTCTAAATGAACCACCCTGTGCGGAGCCGCATGCAGGGTGGTGTGGGGGCTGGAGGCTAAATACCTCCGGCTACCCGATTAGTTTTGAATATTTGCATACCTTTGGGAAGCAGGTGCATTAACTAAACTGAGCCTATATTCCATATATTTTTTAACGGTTTTTGAATCACAATATTCAACAAGATCTTCCCAAAACAATACGCCAACATCATCTTTGAAGTCCTTAATAAAACAGGCGTAACTACTACTCTCGTGCCTTTTCATTTTTATGGCTGACTTCCATTTAGTGGAACTTACTAAAAGGCAAAAGTGTATTGTGTATTTATAATATCTTTCTCTAATAGCGTTAATTCTTTTAAGATTACTCTTAATATCCTTCTCTATAGACCAATTAGTTAGGTATTTCGCTTCAATTGCGATCATTGTCTTTGATACTGGGTCATGAAGTAAAATATCCGCAAATTCCCCTCTGTCAGAGTCGATATCGAGTAAAGATGTATGATTATCAAAACTGATTGAAGGAGACTGCAAGGACACTGTTTTATTTAATTTTTTTGATAGGTAGCTATTTATCCACACTACACGCTCGTCGTATCCATCAATAAATTCATTAAAAAAATAACCAGCAAAGAACTTTGTATAGAGGTTCCGCTCTTTTTCTGATTCTAAAACACATGGCCCTGAATTAAAAATCATACGCAATCCTAATTGTAAGAAACTAACGCTTTGCTAATTGGCTGCCGCAGCGTAACGTAGGCAGTCCAGTGGAGGCCACGCTGTTTGTGGCCGGAATGAAATTAAGCAACTTGTTAGGAGTTTTTCTGTCCGCCATGAATTAGCTCTTTATTGACCTCATTGATGAACGCCTCAACCACCTTTAGCGAAAGCCCACTTTTATGGAAGTGGATTTTTGCCTGTTTTTCCTTATAACTGACTAGCTCTGCTTCGATTATTAATTCGTTATCGAGTGTGCATTCCAAGCTAAGTGTATCGAAGTCGTTAGCGCTTGTAACAACAAGGGTATATTTTCTTCCTTCAATTTCCATGTTACTCAAGACTCCTAACGCAAAGCACTCGGGTGACGACCGCGCAGCGGTTGGCATCCCAGCCGCCGCAGGCTGCGAGTGATGCGCCTTGTTATGAGATTATTTTTTGAATCCATTGCAGTGCATCCTTGCGAGTTTTCTCAGAAACACGAGGTGAATCAGACGAAATGATAATGTTCAGGGCGGCTTCCGCACGACCTGCATTTATAATACTTCGAGCGTGGCCAGTACGAGAGATACAAGAGATACAAGAGCCCTCAGTATAATCTGTCTCTGCTCGTAGCTTTTCGACCATATCCTCGCGCGATAATGTGTTCGACGAAAACTCACCAAAAAAATCTCACGAAACAAGCCTGACCAACCGATTGAAGAGTTCTTGAAAGTTGCTCATCATTCATGGGTTAACTCCTAACCAAAAACTCATAACGCACGCCTAACAGCGAGCAACTTGTTGCGAGTCCAGCGGCCGCAGACCGCGATGTTTGAGGCGCTTGTTAGTTTTCAATTGCCGCGACCTCTATTCCAAAAGGTGATATTTGCCCAAAAACTCGTATTTTCGAACCTAACTCAAGATTGCCGTAAACAGACTCTGATAAACAAATATGTTGTTTGATAAAAAAAGTGACTTCTTTTACAACAACTCTCGGAGCACATCGGCCTTTAAAGATTACACTTTCCATTTCTACGACAGTTAGCTCTGTGGTGCCGTCACTTGCATAAAAAGGATGCAAAAATTTCGGCAGGCCGCCGAATATAGCTGTCGCTAACCAGCCAGCAAATACGACCGGCAGAACTACCAAATATGTGCCTTTCCAGTTTCTTCGAACTTCAGAAAAATGACTTTTGTTCAAAAAATACATACAACCAAATGAAAACAACCCGAACACTAATAAAAACACATACAAACTGAAGATCCATGTACCTGATGAGTTATCAACGGTAACTCTGACATCTGAAAAAATAGATAAATAACCTCCAGCGAAAAGGAAAATAATGATCGCTAAAGCCACTATTCGGTTAGCAATGTTAATTGCACTAAGTATCATTTGGTTAACCTAAAAACTAACGTTAAGCACAACGGCAGTTTGTAAGCTGTGCGTTGTGGAATACTTTTGCGCAGCAAAACCACATAAGCGCGACTTACAAACTGTCCAGCCGCGCAGCGGCGTGTTGCTACGCCTTGTTACATGTTTCTACAGATTTCCAGTAGAAATTCGCTTATTTCCTTACGAAGGTCTAAGTCCTTCGTGCCTTTAGCAGTTTCATTAGCTGAGTTTGCAAATTTTAACGCGTAATCTGGTTTTCCTAGCTGAAGATAACGTTCTGCCATGGCGAGCTGGATTGATGCGGAATATTGCTCCAACCCTAAAATTTCAGCAATTTCTAAAGCCTTAGCATAAATTTCTAACGCAGCTACATCGTCCAGCGTGAAGTCAGCGAGCGTCTCCCACTGAAAGGGATGGTCGCTTTTAGAGCCAGCATGATTTTCACAAACCACTCGTAGTTTTTCATATAAACGCCAGTACGATTTGGTTTGGTCTTGTGAATTTACAAGACTCAAAGCCAACTCATGCACTTCATTGTAGAACGGTGGTGTTTCCATATTCACATGTAACGTCTTAGTATTTATGCGCTGCGCTGTTTACCTCATTAGACCAGTAAAAACGCGCACAGTGTTAACTATATGTATTAAAGAGAATTTATCAGCCTTTCATCCAATACACCAACTGGAAAAACGCGCATGCGCGTTTTCCAAACCTATTAACTAATTTTGGAAAAGTATATGCAAATGATTTTAAAGGGTTTGTTAATTTTAGACTGGATAAACGCGCAAACAAATGAGAGTAAAAACACTCAAAAGCATCTAAATTTAAATACGACTATACCCATACATTGATAGTCGCTTTACGGTAGGGCCATATATTTGGTAAATAGATGAGATTTTGTAGGGTAATTCATTCGTCAGTTTTCGATTCACTAAATGAATGCTAGCAAGCTTTGGGGCATAAGCTATTTAGAACAGACTGCCATATTGATAACTTAAGATTGGCATTGTTGTATCCACTGTTCGTCGTTGCATTCGTATATTTTATTGTAACCCAGGGATGAACGGATCGACCGCAGTTCATTACCCTAGCCAGAAATAGGTTCAATATCTAAGGTCTAATACCCGCATGCCTAGACAAGCAAAAACGTTATAGATGGTAATGTTATCAGTCATATCACCAACCTTTCCCTCTCTTGTGGACAACAAATAGAGTACGCTTCAGACATTTGCCCCTTACTCAACTCTCGCGTTAATACGCCACATGAAGGCATGCAGCTACATTCCGGCGTGTTTAGCGCGTCTTGCCCATCGAGGTTCAGCATGCGTTTATCTGGCCAAGCAAACATGCATTTCCAAATCGCGACATCAGGGGCAACTTTCGAATCGGTTATGCGTAATTAAAAACAATAAATTTGCCTTTTTTCACGGTTTGCTAAAAAAAATCTCCATTTCCTCAAAAATATTTTTTGCTGACAAATTTAAGGTGCATTCGTCGTTTATATCATTGTTATGTAGTAACAAATTTTAATGTGGATTAATCGGCTTATCCTTAAGTTAGCGATGTTCACATCGTCATTTTGTAAAGATAGATTTACAGCAGAAATGCGCTTATGCAGAGCATATTTTAAAAATTAATGCTTTAAAAACAATGATTTTTAAAAATCATAGTGAATGCATTTTTTGAATGTGATGCGTTTTTAAAATACGCTTTCAAGCTAAAAGAATTGAAATAAAACAGCGAGGTATCAATAGCGATTGGGGGCATCGAAGCGTGATGAACGCCTGCATGTTTTTTAAAATGAATTGTGCCTTGCGCGAAAATTCACAAGTTTTTGTGGATTTTCGAAAATTGAATATGCTGCTCGCGTGTTAACAAACACACGTGAGCGCTTTCCCCGTGTCGGGAAAGACGTTTGCCTTATCCATAGGGATAACCTTTAATTTTAGCAGAGATTAATTTTTCCGCTGCAAATTAACGGTTAGCACTCTGAAATGTAGCAAGAGGTGTAACGTGAGTAACAAGTATAAAGCGAATAAATCACGCGGCAGGCATGTATATCAGTATTTTTCGCAGAAGAATCAAGCCCCGCTGAAGGTCGAATCATTCCTTGAATTGTGTGTTGCGGCTCAGATGGAGTGTGAACCGAATATCGTTGCCTATGCTGCGCAGCCTGAAAGCCTGCATCTCCATGACAGTATTACCCATAAGACCATTCGATATACACCTGATTTTCTTATTAAATATGCTAATGGTACTGCGGCATTTATTGAAGTCCATCATTCAAGTCATATCACGAAAGACTTCCAGTCGCGATTAGCGCTATTCAATGAATACTCACTTAAGACGGCTAACGTCCCTATCGTCCTCGTTGATGAGCGTCAGTTAACGCCCATGATTTATACCAACCTCCAGTTAATCGCTAATCGGCGTTCTGCACAGTTATCATGTTCACTCAACCATGCAGACCTACCTGAATTATTGACATTTGAGGCGTTAGTCGATTGGCTCAAGCCTAGAAGCCAAACATCCGTGGGTGATGCATATCATTTAGTCGGAGCCGGTTTTTACCAATTCGACAAATCACAGTTGCTACTGGCAAGCACAACCCTGAATAAGGTGATGCTATCGTGATGTTTGCTCAGGCGCGTGACCATCAATTCCACAATAGCAACGGCGACATCATGACGGTCTTGTTTGCTGATGACGTGTCGATTTTGCTCGAAGTGGATGATGATGAAAAAACGCGAGAGTTCTTAGCGCTAGATGTATTTAGCACAAAACTGCATGAAAAAACCCTTTTTCCCAAACCGGTCGAAAAAACGCGTCTCATTTTGTCCCCAGTACAGCAAGCGACTCGGGATTCGCGGATTGTTTATATTCATACGCTGCGCGACATGCTGCAGAACGACGAAACCCTAAAGCCGACGACGTCCACTACCTATCAGAAAATGATTGAAGTTGTTGAGGAGAATTACCCTGCACTCAGAGGGGCTGAACATCCCAAGAAAACAACGATTAACCGTTACTGGAAGACTTGGATAAGCTCACGTTTCAATGATGACAGTTTAATCTGTAAATCACGTTCACATACCCCCCGTATCGGTGAGGAGTCTAACGCGTTAATCGACACGTATTTGAGCACGACTTACCAAGATAGTCGCCATAAAGTGGCTACGGGACATTATGCTTGTTACAAACAAGATGCGCTGAAAGCACGTGAAACAAATCCCAATATTATCGTTGCAAGCAAACGAACGTTTTCGCGCAGAATTGAAGCGAGACAGTCGATTTGTGACAAATTAGACGATCCAAAAACTCCCCACGCTGAACGCCAGCAGCTCTCACTCAACCTGATTAAACGGATAAAACTGCATTACCCATTGCAACGTGTTGAACTCGATTGTTTGCACACAAATATCCGTGTTATTGACGATGTCACGGGGGAGTTAACTGAGCCTGTGGTCATCTATTATGCACTTGATTGTTATACGCGTGCACCGCTAAGTATGGTTTTTGATTATGGCAAAGGAGAAGCGACGGAGGTTGTTTTACAGTTGATCCAAAATACGTATTTGCGTGACGACAATCTCCCCTTTTGCGGTAAGACAGATACGTTCATCATGGATAATGGCCCTGCATTTAACAACAAGTTAATTAAGAGTCTATGTGAACAGCTGGGGAGCAATATCGTTTATACCCCTTCGAATACACCGTCAGCGAAACCCTTTGTTGAGTCGCACTTTAGAGTGTTTAGGCAAAAATTTGAATCGATGGTGGTGACGGATTCAGCCGGCAACCGCACTGTTGGTTTAAATACCTATCCGAAGAAAGGCACTAGAACAAAAATAAATCCACTTAAGAATACGCATATCACTGCCAGTACGTTCACAAAGATAATCAATACCATGCTGACAGAATACGCTCACAAGACCCATTCAGGGTTAAATTGTTCACCGATATTCTGTTGGCAGCAATCTAGGGTGGTGCAATCTTATTATGATTACGATTCTATTAAGCACCACTTCCATGTCGCGACACAGGCGCATGAGCAGCAACTCGATTCAAGAGGTTTTGTCCGTGTATTGAAACACCGCTTCACCAGTGTTGAACTGAAAAAAGTGCATACGTTACTCATGACCTATGGTCACAAAAACGTCAACCCCACCGTTCAGGTGTTTTACAACCCCTATGATGCAAGCAGTGTCACTGTCAGCGTTGTGCTCCCGAACGAGACAGAGGCCAGGTCAATCGTTGCTTATAACTATGATGAAGAAATCAACTCGCGTTGGCCCGTTTCCTTTGCACAGTTAAATGGCAAAGTGCAGAAAGGACAACACATTTTCCAAACTGAAAAACATCAGGTTACCGGTCAATATGCCGTCACGATTGACCGTTTCATTCCCGCCAAAACAGTACGTATTAAACGAAGTGGCAAACCGACAAGTTCGTTTGAAGACAATAATACAAAAGAGCTTTCAATCGAGCAGCGCATTCAGAATGCCAATGCGACTGATTCGTTAAAAGAGATTAAGTGGCAAAACTCATTAGACAAGACTGAATTGGCTGACAAACAACGTGCAAGCCAACTGAATGAACCAGAACAAATTATTGATAACACGCAAAGGGACACTAAAGCCTTATGGTAGTCAGCATACCTACACCTGTAGACACCTTTATTGTTAAACATACATTGGTTAAACACGCCCATGAACAAATTGGGCGAGTTCATCAAATGTGTCACCTTCCCAATAATAAAAAAGGCGTGCTCATTTATGGCAAATCGGGCGAAGGAAAAACCTACATCGCTGAATGCTATGCCGCTCAGTTTCCTCCGGTGAAAGAAGTCGACCACATTCGTCTGCCGATATTCACTTACCGTTTTCAAGAAGCGAAAAGCAAAGTTGATGATATTTTACGACTGTTGATAACGGAATTAGGCGTGCAGCCCCCCATAGGTAAAGTTGCCGCGGGTGAGTTAGATAAGCAATTTCGATTTCTGATTAAAGCACGTGGTGTCGAGCTCATTATTCTTGATGAAATTCAACAGGTTTTCCCTGCTAAACAAGGGAAAATTGCATTAGACATGTTGAAATACTTCTGCGCCCTACTCGACACGCTCACTTGTTCAATTGTCTTTATCGGTAGTGAGCGGGCCATGCGACTCCTGACCTTCGGCGAAGTGGATAAAACCGTCGACGACAATGAGCAACTCAGTCGCCGAATGCTGAGGTCAGTAAAACTGCATCGTATCTTACCGAGAACGCAAGAATGGGTTGATTGTATCAACAGCTTTCTACAGCAAATCAGCGCTCCTCAAATTGGTATCGAGGATAAAGAGCTATTAGATAGACTTTACGTTGCCTATATGGAGCGCAGCTTCAGTACCCTTGATGGCTTATTCATGCGTGAAGATATGAGTCATATCAAAGACCGCCACACACTGATGATGCGTTTAAAAGCGAACTTTTATATTTACAGCCAAAACGTCAATAATCCCTTTGATGAGTCTGAATATAGCTATAAGGCAATAGACGCTGCGGTCACACATGAATACCAGAAATTAAAGCGGGAGTTGAAAACGTGTCTTTAGCCTTTTCGCCACAGAGAAAACCTGATGAAGTTAGCATCGGTTACCTTCTTCGTTTAGCGCGCGCTAATGGTTACGCAAGGATTGGGAGTATGGTGTCGTCAGCTGAGCAAAATAACATTATTAAGCTTCAAATTACACCGGCTCTGAATGCTAAATTGGGCATACCAATAAGCCAAGGTGAGGTGTTTTCTACTATTATCAATCCGATGTTTAACCGCAACATTCAACTCAACCCTAAAGTGTGTATTCGGTGCTTGAATGAAGATGGCTACCTGTTAACGGAAGTGCAGAATCCGTTTTGTCATGCCTGTTCCAAACACCAATCTGCACTGACGAGTCAATGCACCACGTGTTACGAAAGCCTTGCTTGGGATATTCCACTTATAAAAGGGCACTGTACTTCCCCTCGATGCGGGGTACAACTGAAACCCTCGTCAGAAAATGTGCGTTCATTGAGTGAGGCTCAAGTGTCAGATTGCCTCTATGCCGCACTGGTATTAGAAAAAGAGCACATCATGGCGCTCAAACCGAACACCTATGCTTCACTGCCATTTTATGAAAACATGCTCGAAAAGGGATATCGGTTATTAACGAATAATGCATTTTTTCTGCGTATTACCATGCATGGCGATCGCCTAATAACATTCATGCCGATCATCCAATAACATTCATGTCGATCGCTCAATAACATCGCAAACCGATCACTTTTGCTTCTTTATGGTAAACCCTGATCGACATGCATGTTATTGCGTGACTTTTTCTCCTCGCTTCGTTAAACCCGCACTTTCTGCTCATTTAATCTGAGGAAAGTGCATGTCTGCGAGGCCTATTACTGTGAGAAAACTGAAAGAAATTCTGCGCCTAAAATATCAGGCTCGCCTATCACACAGGCAGATTGCGCTTAGCCTTCATGTCTCCCCTAGCACGGTATCCTATTATGCTAACCGTGCTGCACACCTCGGGATCCATGACTGGCCACTCAGTGATATCTGGGACGATGTCACTTTGGAACGTGCCTTTCTCAACACTCAAACTGTGCATAAAAAACAGTACAAACCCCTGCCTAACTGGGCCATGTTGCATCAGGAGTTAAAACGACCGGACCAAAAAGGCATGACACTTGAGCGATTATGGCAAGAGTATGCTGAGCGTAACGGCCAAACACATTACAGCTATAACCACTTTTGTCGCTTGTATAAAGAGTGGGCTAGCGTGTTGCAACCGTCGATGCGTCAGACCCATATCGCCGGAGAAAAACTGTTTGTCGATTATTGTGGGCAAACGGTGCCCATCATTGATCCGCACACTGGGGAACTGCTTTACAAGGCTCAAATCTTTGTAGCGGTATTGGGTGCATCTAACTACACCTTCGCCGAAGCGACTCGCTCACAACAGCTCGAAGACTGGGTAATGAGCCACAAACGGGCATTTGAGTTCTTCGGCGGTGTGCCGCAATTAGTGGTACCCGATTGCCTCAAAAGTGCCGTCAGTGTGGCACGCAATACCGATCCAGACTTGAATCCGACCTATCAAATGTTAGCCGCCCATTTCGGCACAGCGATCATGCCGGCGCGTCCCCGTAAGCCCAAAGATAAATCCAAGGCTGAAGTCGGCGTACAAATCGTCACCCGCTGGATTTTGGCGGTGCTGCGCCATGAAGTGTTCCATAGCCTAGCACAGCTCAACCAGCGCATTGGTGAGTTGTTGACGCGCCTCAATCAAAAGCCCTTCCAAAAGCTCCCCGGTAGTCGTGCATCTTTGTTTACCGAGTTGGATGCGCCTGCGCTAAAGCCCTTACCCAGTTACCGTTATCAGTACACCAAAGTGCAACAGGTACTCGTGGGCAAGGATTACCATGTTGATATAGAAAAACACTATTACTCAGTCCCTTACGCCTTACAGGGTAAGCGATTAACGGTACAAATCACGGAGCATACCCTGGTGTTTTATCACCATGGCAAGGTAGTCGCCGAGCATGTACGCAGTCAGCGTAAAGGTCAACACACGAGCCTGAGCGAGCATATGCCCGCACATCACCAGGCACTGCTCGAATGGTCGCCCGAACGCTTGCACCACTGGGCTGCCTCGATAGGGCCCTATACCGCACATTGGGTGCATGAGTTTATCCGGCAAGCCGAGCATCCGGCCCAAGCGGTAAGGCCCTGCTTGGCACTGTTAGGGCAAAGCAAAACCTACGGTAAAGACCGGCTAGAAGCGGCCTGTTTACGGGGCCAGCTGACAGGGGCTAACCGCCTGCACAACATTCGCGCCATGCTTAAAAATGGCTTAGAGCAGCAGCCAATCTACACCAACAAGCACGACCCACTGCAAGCCATCAGCCACGACAACGTGCATGGTGAGAGCTACTTCCACTAACGTCAATAAATAACAAGGAGACAAAGATGCAATTACGCGTCGAAGAACAACTTAGCCAACTGCATTTAGGTGGCGTGAAGCAAGCGCTCGCACAACAACAAGAGCAAGCCATGCTTTATCAAGACATGAGTTTTGAAGAGCGGCTACAACTGCTGCTCAGTCACGAACTGCTACAAAGAGAGCAACGCAAAATCAATCGGTTAGAAAAACAAGCCTGTTTTAGGCTGATGGGGCAAATCGAGCAACTGGACTATCGTGCCAGTCGAGGGTTTACCCCCGCACAGATCCGCCAGTTGCTAGAAGGTCACTGGCTGAGGCATCAACAAAACCTACTGCTAACCGGCGCGGCAGGGTGTGGCAAAAGCTATCTGGCCTGCGCTCTGGGACGTTACTTCATCCGCCAAGGCATGGGTGTGCGCTACTATCGCTTAAAAACGTTGCTTGAGGAAATGCGACTCGCCCAAGCCGATGGCAGTTACCCTAAGTTGATAACACAACTGACTCAAGTTGCGATCTTGATTTTAGATGACTGGGGCATGGAAATGCTGGATGCGAGCGAACGCAGTAATCTACTGGAGATCATCGATACCCGTCATGGCAAGGTATCCACCTTGGTAGCGAGCCAGCTGCCAGTGGATAAATGGTACGCCATGATAGGTGAAGCAACTTTTGCCGAAGCCATCTTAGACAGGCTGATCCATCGTGCTGTGAGAGTGACGTTAACGGGTGAATCGATGCGAAAACAGGGCACAAACTTGACGCATGCCGATCAAGCAGAGTAAAACAAAGATGTTGTAAATGCGGGAAGAAAAATCGTGATCGGCATGATGTTATTGACTGATCGAAATGATGTTATTAGCCATTTTCGAGAGTGGGTACAAAAGACACTTCAGGCAACCTCATCTTTACTACCTCACAATATCCGCAGTGTGGCTATTGTGCAGTTCCTTGAAACACTTTCCTGCACGTGGCCTGCCGCTACGTTAGATATTGTTATCCCAGCCCCCCCCGCAGATGGCATTGCTCTTTCGGTGACAGAACAATGGCTTCCATTTGGAAAAGCATCTCGGCTACTTGAGCTGAGGCCAGAAGAACTGCAGCTGCTTCAACACGTTAATTTAGTGAAACATGCACGTAAAAGCAGACTTCACCATAATAGCCAAATTGATGTTGCACCTATTTTCCAGTTGTTAGTCGGTAACGACATCCAACCTGGCATGGTGTGCTTATCAACACTCACGGAGGTCATGGTGCATAATGATGTTGAAATGTATGACATTCTCATAGGATTCAAAGAAGGCCGCCTGCAGTTAGGATATGGCGAAGGTCACAATTTACGACGTGCTATCTGGTGCGAACCGGCGTCTTTTATACGCTTTGCAAAAGACGTCTTTAGCAAGCGGCAATATGACGCTATCTCCCTAGAGAAAGCAGTATCATTAACAGGCTTACCCATGGAGCTACTTCACGCACTTAGAAAAATGGGTAAACTTCGCCCTCCTCGCGTCGCGCGTGCCGGCAGTCTAGCACTTTGCCAATTTGAAGATGTACTACAAATACGCCAGCAACAAAAACCGATGCAGTTATCACTCATATAATGAAGCATTATTACCTGTTAAAACATATATATATATAAAATACTTACGATTTAGTCTAAAGCATCGACACTAAGGTTAAAACCCACATTCGTCATCGGTAATGATGTGGGTTTTAAGCTGAAAGCCATTCATATAAATCCCACTTATTATCCCCATCGCTTAACTCATTAAAGCAATATCGTCCTGCACCCAATATCCGTTCCAAATATATGTAGCAGACCTCCGCACTCAGATACGATTTAAATCATGGCGTTTTATCCGCGCAAATTTCAATTCGTTTAGATTTTTAAATATACGCCTGTATTGTCGGCGGCTCACTTACCACACCTACAACATATGTAAGTAGAAACCTTGAAGCAATCTGATATGCGTTGACTTGATATTTGATTTGTGGAAAATGAATAGATTGGCGGCGAATAAAGCATAGTGTCACCACCAAGCTATTGATTTTAAGGTGAAAAACAAATCTCAATTTAGGTGGCAAAAATGTTCAAAAATCTCAACTTGAATGGCAATGTTGTTATTTTGTTAAACCATCAAGTCATTGAATAAGTTCAATTATGGCTGCCTGAGATTCTCATTCTGTGTGACCACGAACACCAGAGCGCATTAAACTTTGTGTTTGCTGCTTTTTGACAAAGTGCATCTCACACGCAGCTATGCGAACACTTTTGAAGTATAGATGACGTGTTAGAAATGAATTTTATGAAACAATGCCCCAATCAAATCATGTTGCTCCATTAGAATGATTACTTACAATAATTCATAGGGTTACCAAGCTTAATTTAAATTGGTTCGTAGCTATATTTCCACTGCTTAACCTTACCAATTAATTTGTTTTAATGTTGATGACGTGATTTATCAACATCGGAGTCGCTCGAACACATCACCAGTTTCACCTGACGGTATCTTAAACAATTTAATCCTCGCTACGTGAATGCTTTGGTATATTGGACTCGCAAACTAGCCAGAAACACCTAGCAACGCGCTTATGCTTGTCCAAAAAATCACAATGAAATACTAAGATGTTGCCGATTTTGAGCCGCCATGGACATAAATATGTCATTTTCAGGAGTTTTTATAGATATCGAGTGAAGCGCCCTAACCTACTTTTGGACGAAAATCATTATGTGTACTAGCTCATATATGAACTGACAGTGTTGATTAAATAGCTAGACTTAATCGGACAATCTCAACTCGACCCCACCCAGCTCATTTCTGGACATTTTCAAGTTAGACTTTTAGCTCGAATTAGTGAATTTAGAATTAAAATTTCTATGGATAACGCCTGCTTAAGCGGCTTAACCTCCATAACTTCTGAGTAGCTTAATGTTGAACAGTTACGGTTAGTTATTAATACGAATGACTTTTAAATGGGATTGATATCCATAACACTGCCCCTGATAGCGTGTTCTGGTCTAATCCCATCGGACACTTAACTTTGAGACAGTATGGTCAATAAATTAAGAGGTCAATATGAGTCTGAACAAATCACATAAGAGTTATCCGCAGGCATTTAAGGATGAAGCCGTCTTGATGGTGCTGGAGCAAGGTTATAGCGTTGCCGATGCGACAAAGCCTCTTGGAGTTAGCACTAGTCTGCTTTACAACTGGAAGGAAAAACACGAAGCCTTGCAGCAAGGCCTTACCTTGAATAGTCTGAATGTAATGAGTTGAATAAATTTCGTATATAAAACAAATAATTACGCATGGTGAAGGAAATTATAAAAATACCCAAGGGGCACACCTAGGCCAGCGCCTTCTTTGCGAGAGAAATGAAGTAAAATTTAGTTTCATCAAACAGCAATCTAACCTGTTTCCCATAACACTGTTATCCATCGATTCACACTGATTCTACTGACCAGCATACTTGCGAGAGCGGTACGAGAATGACCTTCGCTGAAATGGAGTAAGCCTAAATAGCGCCTACGTTTGCGTGCACTTTTCTCCGATTTACTAAGGCTGCGATGTTCGGATTATTCATATTTTTTATAATTAAAAAGCGAATATCAATTAGGCCACATAATTAATGTAAATTGTATTGCTGGCGGTGGCTTTATACCTGGGCTGAAAAACAAAAAATGAGTATCGCGCTTAGCGTAAATTTATTGAACATTCATCATATAGGTCATCCTCTGGAGCTGGTTTTGATTAGTATTGGTTCTTGTACAGAACTTGATGATTGTGCTTTTTGGGCTTCTTCGATGCGTAAGTCAATAGTGGCAACTAACTTGGAAAACGCCGCCATCGAAGAAGCTCACGAGTTAGTCACCGTGGCGGACGATGGCGTGACGAGGCGGGTGTGTCACTCCCAAATCGAGGTGTTCTATGTGGAACTTGCGAACGTTCTTTCGCTGCGGCGGTTGGCTCAGCCAAATCAGCAAGGATCGGGCAATCCGGGCGGCCATCGCCATGGCAATTTTCGGCTAGCTGCTCGAGCGTTTGCACCATAGCTTGTAGTTCAACGATCTTCGCCTTCAGTCCGTCGGCATGGGAGAGCGCCAACGCCTTAACGTCGGCGCTCGCGCGATCTCGGTTGCACCACAAGACCAGGAGTTCCGAGATTTGTTCGACAGAAAAGCCAAGGTCGCGTGCGCGACGGATGAAGCGAAAGCTTTGCGCGTCTGCCGAGCTGTAATTTCGGTAGCCAGCATCAGAACGATTAGCTTTGGGTATCAAGCCAATCTGTTCGTAGTAGCGAATCATCTTCGCCGAGATGCCGGACAACTTGGCTGCTTGACCAATATTCATCATTCTCTCCTTCTAGTAAATTAATCAAATACGCTCAAAAACTGAGGTTTACCTACGCACAGATATTTCTCTGGGCGTAAAGAACACGTCGGCATACAGGTATTCAGATCGCATTCATGTTGTCTATATTCCATCTGAAGATTACTCAGAGCTAATGTGGTGATCAAATGCATATAGTCCCGCCACACCTCAGGTGTGACGACTCTTGCAGTGGCAAAGAGATGTTCTCGGGCGTCGCTATAATCGTCCTTGAGGTGATCCAAGGGCGTATTTGGTGGAAACATGTTGTGTTACTCCTTCAACAATATTCGTCTACCAAGCGTGACTTTTGCGCTACCACCCCAAAAGCCAATGACTTGGTGTGGGTTTAAACCATCATCGGAGCCCTGAAACGCTTAAGTCGGAGCGCGTTGCTGAGCACAAATATACTGGAAAGTGCCATTGCGGCCGCTGCGAAAATTGGCGAAAGCAAGGTGCCATTCAACGGGTAGAGCGCACCCGCCGCAACCGGGATCAACACGGCGTTGTAGGCGAAGGCCCAGAAAAGGTTCTGCTTAATGTTACGGATCGTGGCCTGACTAAGCGCGATCGCATTCGTCACGCCACGCAAGTCGCCCGACATTAGCACCACGTCAGCAGCTTCTATCGCTACATCGGTTCCCGTGCCGATAGCGAGCCCAACATCAGCTTCGGCGAGTGCTGGTGCGTCGTTGATACCGTCTCCCACGAAGGCGACTCGCGCGCCATTGTTCCGGAACTTCTTCAGCGCCTCGACTTTACCATCGGGGAGAACCTCGGCTAAGACTTCATCGATGCCAAGCTGCTCGGCAATCGCCGCAGCGGTCGCCGCATTGTCGCCAGTGATCATCGCTACTTTCAGTCCGAGCGCGTGCAGCGCCTTGATTGCTTCGGGCGTTGTTTCTTTGATTGGATCTGCGACTGCAATCACCGCTGCCAAGCGGCCGTCGATCGCGGCATAAAGTGGGCTCTTGCCTTGCTCGCCGAGACGCAGGGCGGTGGACTGCAAGCTCGACACATCCAGACCGAGCTGCGTCATAAACCGATCCGCACCAACGGCGACGGTACGACCTGCGACCTTGGCCGACACGCCGAAGCCCGGTGTTGCGTCGAAGCTCTCAATAGGTGCAAGGGTGAGGTTCAACTGCTTTGCGGCTGTGACGATCGATTCGGCAATCGGGTGCTCGGAGCGGGTCTCGACTGCCGCAACAAGAGCAAGAACTTCGTTGTATTCAAATCCCTCGGCAGGCACGAGATCGGTCAGCTCGGGGCGTCCTTTGGTCAGCGTGCCGGTTTTGTCGAGCGCGATAACGCTCACATCGCGCAACGCCTGCAAGGCTTCGCCCTTACGAAAGAGTACGCCGAGCTCGGCCGCACGGCCGGTGCCAACCATGATTGAGGTCGGCGTTGCCAGTCCCATAGCGCACGGACAAGCGATAATAAGAACCGCGACCGCATTAACTAGCGCAAAGGTCAGCGCTGGGGACGGGCCGAAGATTAGCCAGACTAGGAAGGTCAGCGTGGCAGCTGCCATCACCGCTGGGACGAACCACATGGTCACTTTGTCGACCAGCGCCTGGATCGGCAGCTTTGACCCCTGCGCTTGCTCGACCAGACGAATGATCTGCGCGAGCACCGTATTCGCGCCGACCTTGGTGACGCAAAAACTGAAAGCGCCCGTCTTGTTGATAGTGCCACCGACAACTTCGGCTCCCACCCCTTTAGATACGGGCACCGGCTCGCCGGTGATCATGCTCTCGTCAACATAAGAGGCACCTTCGACGACTTCGCCGTCGACCGAAATCTTCTCGCCCGGACGAACGAGCACTATGTCACCAGTCATCACCTGATCGAGCGGTATTTCGAACGTTTCGCCGTTGCGCTGGACGCGTGCGGTCTTAGCCTGAAGTCCGACGAGCCGCTTGATCGCTTGCGAGGTTCGCCCCTTGGCGCGCGCCTCCAGCATGCGTCCGAGCAGGATCAAGGTAACGATGACCGCAGCAGCTTCAAAATAGACGTTGGCAGTGCCTTGCGGCAGCGCTTCTGGGGCAAAGGTTGCGACGATCGAATAGCCATAAGCCGCCGCGGTGCCGACCGAGACCAGTGAGTTCATGTCAGGAGCACCGCGCAGCAACGCCGGTACCCCTTTTAGGAAGAAGCGCAGACCAGGACCGAACAGGACCAGGGTGGCGAGCACGAACTGCACATACCAGTTGGTCTGTTGCCCCAGAACCCCCATCACCCAATGATGCATGGCGGGAATAAGGTGAGAGCCCATCTCAAGGATGAATACGGGCAAGGTGAGGATGGCTGCAGTGATGAAAGAACGTCGCAGTGCCCGCGCCTCGCTCTCACGACGCTCAGTGTCCTGATCGCTAGCATTCGCCGTTTCGGCGGACAAGCGACGGGACTTGTAACCCGCCTGTTCGACAGCGGCTTCAAGATCTGCCGTGGAGACGCTCCCTGCAAAATGGCGCACCCTCGCGCGCTCGGTCGCCAGATTTACAGTGGCTTCGAGCACGCCCGGAATTTTTACGAGCGCTTTCTCTACCCGGCCCACACACGATGCACAGGTCATGTCCTCGATCGCCAACTCGATGGTCTCTTCGCGAATGGTGTAGCCAGCGCTCTGAATGGCGTGGACAGCCGCCTGCGGATTGGCTACGCCGGTGAAAGTCATGTCGGCGCGTTCGGTGGCAAGATTGACCACGGCCGTCTGCACTCCGGGGACCGCTTTCAACGCTCGCTCGACACGGCCGACACATGATACACACGTCATGCCTTCGACAGGCAGGCTCAGACGAGTGCCTGCGGACACGGATTGATTGGCGTTTTGTGGCAAGGAAACAGAAGCCATTGAACTACTCCTTAAATGTTGAGTTAAAAAAAGCTTAATGCTTCCAACTATGGGAAGGTCAAGTCCTGTGTGTGATTTATTTCACGACGCGTCCGTTCGAAATGCCGTCGGCGCCACTGCAGTCCTGCTCCGCCTGCGCGCAGATCTCCCAGCCGCCACCCAGCGCCTTGTAGATGCTGACAACGGCAAGCTGTTGGTGGGTGCGAGCGATTGCCAGCGCACGCCGGCTTGCAAAGTCGGACCGTTCGGCTTCGAGCACATCAAGGTAGATGCCTTCACCTGCTGAGAACCGCACACGGGCAAGACGAGCCGCCTCGCGATTTGCAGCTGACTCAAGCAGACGCAGCTCAAGCGTGCTACCCGCGGCGCCATAGGCTTTGAAGGCATCATCGGTTTCCTGCAGTGCGCGCAACACGATCTGGTCGTAGACGATCAACGCCTCTTGGGTACGTGCCTCGCTGGCGGCGATGCGGGCACGCACGCGCCCAGTATGGAAAGAGACCAGCGAATGACCGGGCCGAGGAAGCTGGACAACACTCCGGAGCCATTTACTTCATCGAGACTTCCAGCAACAAGCCCGATTGAACCATGCACTTGGATCTCGGGGTAGAAACCAGCCGTCTCGACCCCAATCCGAGCGGTCGCCGCAGCGAGAGTCCGTTCAGCCGCCGCAATATCAGCACGCCGAGAAAGGAGTGCTGCGGGATCGCCCACGGCGATTGTTCGAACAGCAAGCGCTTCACGCGCAGGCGTTACAGCGGGTGGTCTAAACGTCTGGGGCGTTTCGCCAAGAAGGATGGCCAGTGCATTGCTGGAGGCCGCACGGCGGCGCTCCAATTCTGGCACGGCCACCTCTACATGGTGCAACAAGGCCTCGGCACGGAGCTGGTCGAATTCGCTGGCAGAACCGGCGTGCACGAGACGTTCGACCAGGCTCAGGCTTTCGCGCTGGCTTTGGCTGATGTCGGCGGCTACAGCTAGTTCGGCCTCGATACCGCGTAGCTCGAACCAAGTGGCAGCCACCGCAGCAGCGACCCCCGCCTGCACACCACGCAGCAGAGCCTCGCGGGAACCTGCTTGCGCCTGAGCGGCCTCCACCGATCGCCGCACACGGCCAAAAAGATCGATTTCCCAGGAAGCGTCTACCGCGCCGCGATAGGTTTCTATCTGACGCGACTGACTATGGGGCGTCTCGACCTCACTCCGGCGACGGTTCTCATAACCAAGCTCAGCGCCACCGCTCGGCAGGAAGCCCTGACGGCTCTCACCCAACATGGCCTTTGCCTCTTCGAGCCGAACGACAGCGATACCTATGTCATGGTTCGCCGCGAGGGCCCGCTGGATCATGATGTTCAGAGCTGGATCGTCGAAGGTGCCCCACCACTTCACCTCAACGGTCCCTGTTCCAAGACCGGCGGGAGGCTCACTGAAATTGGTCGGAAACTGCGATGAAGGTAGTGAGTAGTTTGGGCCCACCGCCGCGCATCCAGTCAAGATGAGCGCACTCAGGGGTAACAGAACTGCTTGGTAGGGGCTTCTCATGACATGATCTCCTCAATGTGCGGCTTAGCACTTGAACTGTGCCGCTCGAAGCGAGCCTCCAAGCCACGTATCACTACATGGGGTCGCCTCAGAAAACGGAAAATAAAGCACGCTAAGCCCTTACTTACCCAGATGTTTGACTGTTCGTGGCACTTTCACCATGGCAATTGCAATTGCCCAACCCTTGCAAAATGCCGCACGCCTCTACAGATCGAGAGCCAGAACACTTCTCGCGCAAATCAACCAAGTGCCGTTTTAACTGCAACAGCGCGGACACACGCATTTCCACCTGTTGAATATGGGCCTCCAGCAGCGTGTTGACCTCCCCACAGTCCTGCATCGGGTTGTCTCGCAGACCCAGCAATGCGCGAATCTCGCTCAACGTCATCTCGAGCGAACGGCAATGACGGATGAATTGCAAGCGCTCAATGTGCGCCTCACCGTACAGCCGGAAGTTGCCACCGCTTCGCGCTGGCTTCGGCAGTAGCCCTTCCTTCTCGTAGTAGCGGATGGTCACGACCTCGCACCCAGAGCGCTTGGCGAGGTCGCCAATTCTGATTTCCATGCATCAATCTCCAATTATCACTTGACTCTATAGTGACTATAGAGATTTTAATGGAGGCTGAATAGAAGATTTTCAGGAGTTACTCATGAGCGAATGCGCTTCAAAGGGGTGTGGCTGCACGACTGAGCCGATCATCCAACCCACGGCACCGGCCCCGCTGGCAATCGGATCGGCTCAAGCGGTGTACCGCATCGAGAACATGGATTGCCCGACCGAAGAGGCGCTGATCCGAAGCAAACTGGCCGGTCTGGCGGGGGTGGCGGGTCTTGAATTCAACCTGATGCAACGTACCTTGGCCGTGCGACACGAATTGCCTTCGTTGTCTCCCGTCGAGCAGGCGCTGAAGGCCATCGGCATGCAAGCTGTGCGCATGGATCAGGCGTCGGCCGAGCAGACGACCAAGCTGTCCATTGCCAAGATGGATTGCCCGACCGAAGAGACGTTGATCCGCAACAAGCTCGGCACCGTGGCCGGTGTTGCTGATCTCGATTTCAACCTGATGCAGCGCACGCTGTCGGTACGCCATGCGAACCAGGTTCTGCCAGACGTGCTCGTGGCACTGCAAGCGCTTGGATTCGAGGCGCAGGTCGTGGACACGGCAGAGGTCGCATCTCCATCCGCCGCCCCTGTGACCACGCCGACCAACTGGTGGCCGCTGGGCATCTCCTTGGTCACTGCATCGGCGGCCGAGGCGGTCTACTGGCTCCACAACGGCAATCACTGGTCGGTTGTCGTTCTGGCGCTTGTCGCGGTCTTCACGGGTGGCCTCTCCACCTACAAGAAGGGGTGGATTGCGCTCAAGAACCGTAATCTCAACATGAACGCCCTCATGTCGATTGCGGTCACGGGTGCCATGTTGATCGGCCACTGGCCCGAAGCGGCAATGGTGATGGTACTGTTCGCGCTGGCCGAGGTAATCGAAGCCAAATCGCTGGATCGCGCTCGTAACGCTATCCGTGGCCTGCTCGACCTGACCCCGGAACAGGCCACGGTACAGCAGGCTGACGGCACATGGCGCGAGGTGGGCGCCAAGCAAATCACCATCGGCGCCCGCGTCCGGGTCAAACCAGGTGAGCGCATCGCCCTTGATGGTGAGGTGCTGGAAGGCCGCTCTGCCGTCAACCAAGCCCCGATCACGGGTGAAAGCCTCCCGGTCGAAAAATCCCCCGGTGATTCGGTGTTCGCTGGCACGATCAACGAATCCGGCTCGTTCGAGTACCGCGTCACCGCCTTGGCCAACAACTCCACTTTGGCCCGGATCATTCACGCGGTAGAGGCTGCGCAAGGTAGTCGTGCGCCGACTCAGCGTTTTGTCGATCAGTTCGCCCGCTGGTACACCCCCGTTGTATTCGGCGTTGCCATCGCCGTCGCGTTGTTGCCGCCGCTGTTCATGGGTGCGGCATGGCTCGACTGGATCTACCGTGCATTGGTTCTGCTGGTGGTCGCCTGCCCGTGCGCACTGGTGATCTCTACACCGGTCAGCATCGTCAGCGGCCTGGCCGCCGCCGCCCGCCACGGCATTCTCATCAAAGGTGGCGTCTATCTGGAAGAAGGCCGCAAGCTGCGCTGGCTGGCTCTGGACAAGACCGGCACGATCACGCACGGCAAGCCCGCACAGACCGACTTTGTCACATGGGGCAATGCACTCGCCTCGGACAGCCGCAGCATCGCTGCCAGTCTGGCGGCCCGCTCGGACCATCCTGTATCCAAGGCGGTGGCACAGGCCGCGCAGACGGACGGGGTTGCCTTGCTCGACGTGGCCGAATTCAACGCGCTGCCCGGTCGGGGTGTGCAGGGCCAAATCAACGGTGAAACCTACCATCTTGGCAACCAGCGGATGCTAGAAGAGCTGGGGCAGCGTACTCCCGAGCTGGAACAGCGCATCGCGGCGCTGGAAACCATGGGTAAAACTGTCGTGATGTTGGTCAGCGCAAAAGGGGTTCATGCCTTATTTGCCGTAGCGGACACCATCAAGGAAAGCAGCAGGAGCGCCATTGCCGAGCTTCATGCACTGGGCATCAACACCATGATGCTGACCGGCGACAACCCCCACACGGCACAGGCCATTGCCGCACAAGCCGGGATCGACCGTGCGCAAGGCAATCTGCTCCCAGACGACAAACTGCGCGAAGTTGAGCTACTGGCCATAAAGGGCAAGGTCGGCATGGTCGGTGATGGCATCAACGATGCCCCGGCCTTGGCGCGTGCGGACATCGGCTTTGCCATGGGAGCGGCTGGCACAGATACCGCCATCGAGACCGCTGACGTGGCCCTGATGGACGACAACCTGGGCAAGATTCCGACCTTCGTGCGCCTGTCGCGTGCGACGGCGCAGGTGCTGATGCAAAACATTGTGCTGGCCCTTGGCATCAAGGCAGTATTTCTGGTGCTGACCTTCACGGGTCAAGCGACCATGTGGATGGCGGTGTTTGCTGATATGGGGGCCAGCTTGCTCGTCGTTGGCAATGGCTTGAGGCTGTTGCGCAAATGAGCTGGAAATTCTTTCTCTACGACTGGGGTGGTCTGAACATCGCGTTGTTCCAAGCCATCAACATGAGCACACCTGCAGCGCTGGAACCGCTGGCATCGTTCTTCAACCTTGTGATAGGCAACTACTGGACTGCACCACTGATGCTCTTGGCGATGTGGGGATGGTCAAAGTCGGCACCTGACCCAACGCGGGCCGATGCCATCCGGTACAGACTCAGAGTCTTTAGCGTGGCCTTTGCGTTGGCATTTCTCGTCGCCACCATCTTGAAGCTATGGATCGACTTTCCACGCCCGCCTGCTGTTTTTGGCGACATGGTGCGCGTTATCGGGGGCATCGAACGACACTACAGCCTGCCCAGCGGGCATGCCACCTATGCCGCGCTGGTGGTCGGCGCGCTCTGGCCTTTGATAGGCCGTCGTGGCCGCATCGGCTTGGTGTTGTACGCCGCATTGGTCGGTTGGTCACGCATCGCAGCCGGAATGCACTTTCCTGCCGATGTGCTGGCGGGGTGGGTACTTGGATTGAGTTGCACGGCGCTCGCCGGGTGGCTGATGCCGCTGGCCGCCCCTGTGTGGCAATCGGCTCGCCGCACATCGACTTGGGTCTGGTTCGCAGTGGCCGCCAGTGCTGTCATGACCGATCAGCTCGCAAAGTTCGCCATCACCCGCACGTTTGCCTACGGTGAACAGGTCGAAGTCACGCCCTTCTTCAACTTCGTCCATGTCCTGAATCCCGGCGCGGCATTCAGCTTTCTGGCGAACGCTGGCGGCTGGCAACGTTACTTTTTCATCACGCTGGGCCTGGTCGTTTCTGCTTGGCTGGGACGCATGCTGTGCCAGCAATTGCCCCGTCTCGAAGCGATGGGATACAGCCTGATCCTCGGCGGTGCGCTGGGCAATGTCGCGGATCGTGTGCTGCGTGGACAGGTTGTTGATTTCCTTGACTTCCATTGGCGACTTGCGCACTGGCCCGCCTTCAACCTCGCTGATGTGGCGATAACTATCGGAGCGCTCTGCCTGTTCTTGACGGTTGTACCGAAAAGCAGTAAAGGCACAGAGGCCGAGGTGTCCGGTTAAGCTATACCCTAACCTGATGTCAGATGCTTGGCGCAAAGCACGTCAGAATAGAGTTGTAGTTTGTATTTATTGACACAAGCCGCCAAGGGTAATAGATTTCATCCTGACACTTTTACCTTTGGAGGCATCTTGCAAGGTCAACGTATCGGCTATATCCGCGTCAGCAGCTTCGACCAGAACCCTGATCGGCAACTGGAGCAAATCGAAGTCGGTAAGGTATTCACCGATAAGGCTTCCGGAAAGGACACGCAACGTCCCGAACTTGAAAGGCTGCTGGCCTTTGTGCGCGAGGGCGACACCGTGGTGGTGCACAGCATGGACAGGTTGGCACGCAATCTCGATGACCTGCGCCGCATCGTTCAGGGGCTGACACAACGGGGCGTGCGGATGGAGTTTGTCAAAGAAGGGCTGGCGTTCACCGGCGATGACTCACCGATGGCCAATTTGATGCTGTCGGTCATGGGGGCTTTTGCGGAGTTCGAGCGCGCACTGATCCGCGAACGCCAGCGCGAGGGAATCGTGCTGGCCAAGCAGCGCGGTGCCTACCGGGGACGAAAGAAATCGCTGAACAGCGAACAAATTGCCAAGTTGAAACAGCGAGTCGCGGCAGGCGATCAAAAAACCTTGGTGGCCCGTGACTTCGGCATCAGTCGCGAAACCTTGTACCAGTACCTGCGGGAAGACTGATCATGCCGCGCCGCTCAATCCTGTCCGCCACCGAGCGCGAAAGCCTGCTGGCACTACCAGATGCCAAAGACGAACTGATACGGCACTACACGTTCAACGAAACCGACCTATCGGTGATCCGCCAGCGTCGCGGCGCTGCGAATCGATTGGGCTTCGCCGTGCAGCTTTGCTACTTGCGATTCCCTGGCATCTTCTTGGGCATCGATGAGCCTCCGTTTCCGCCCCTGCTGCGCATGGTGGCCGCACAACTCAAGGTGCCGGTGGAAAGCTGGAACGATTACGGCCAGCGCGAGCAGACACGGCGGGAGCACTTGGTCGAGCTGCAAACGGTGTTTGGATTCAAGCCCTTCACCATGAGTCACTACCGGCAAGCCGTGCATACATTGACCGAACTGGCCTTGCAAACAGACAAAGGCATTGTGCTGGCCAGCACCCTTGTTGAAAACCTGCGGCGGCAGAGCATCATCCTACCCGCCATGAATGCCATCGAGCGCGCAAGCGCCGAGGCCATTACCCGTGCCAACCGGAGCATCCATGCGGCATTGGCCGATTCCTTGATACCTGTCCATCGCCAGCGCCTGGACGAACTGCTCAAGCGCAAGGATGGTAGCAAAATGACGTGGCTAGCGTGGCTGCGCCAATCGCCCGCCAAGCCTAACTCGCGCCACATGCTTGAACACATCGAACGCCTCAAAGCCTGGCAAGCGCTTGACCTACCTGCTGGCATCGAACGGCAGGTACACCAAAACCGCTTGCTCAAGATCGCCCGCGAGGGCGGCCAGATGACGCCCGCCGACCTGGCCAAGTTCGAGTCGCAGCGGCGTTACGCCACCTTGGTAGCACTGGCCATCGAAGGCATGGCCACCGTCACTGATGAAATCATCGACCTTCACGACCGCATCATCGGCAAGCTGTTCAATGCGGCCAAGAACAAGCATCAACAGCAGTTCCAGGCTTCCGGCAAGGCGATCAACGACAAGGTGCGGATGTATGGGCGCATCGGTCAGGCGCTGATTGAAGCCAAACAAAACGGCGGCGATCCGTTCGCCGCCATCGAAGCGGTCATGCCGTGGGACACCTTCGCCGCCAGCGTCACCGAGGCGCAAACGCTGGCGCGGCCTGCAGATTTTGATTTCCTGCACCATATCGGCGAGAGTTACGCCACGCTGCGCCGCTATGCGCCGCAGTTCCTGGACGTGCTCAAACTGCGCGCCGCGCCCACCGCCAAGGGTGTGCTCGATGCCATCGACGTGCTGCGCGGCATGAACAGCGACAGCGCGCGCAAGGTGCCCGCCGATGCGCCAACCGCATTCATCAAGCCGCGCTGGGCAAAGCTGGTTCTGACCGACGAGGGTATTGACCGGCGTTACTACGAATTATGCGCCCTGTCGGAGCTGAAGAACGCACTGCGCTCTGGTGATGTTTGGGTGCAGGGTTCGCGTCAGTTCAAGGACTTCGACGAATACCTGGTGCCGATCGAGAAGTTCGCCACCTTGAAGCTGGCCAGCGAATTGCCACTGGCCGTGGCCACCGACTGCGACCAATATCTGCATGACCGACTGGAATTATTGGAGGCGCAACTCGCCACAGTCAACCGCATGGCGGCGACCAACGACTTACCGGACGCCATCATCACCACTGCATCGGGCCTGAAGATAACGCCGCTGGACGCAGCGGTGCCAGACGCCGCGCAAGCCTTGATTGACCAGTCGGCGATGTTGCTGCCGCACCTCAAGATCACCGAGTTGCTGATGGAGGTCGATGAATGGACGGGCTTCACGCGCCACTTCACACACCTGAAGACCGGCGACACGGCCAAGGACAAAACCTTGCTGATGACGACGATTCTGGCTGATGGTATCAATCTTGGGCTCACCAAGATGGCCGAGTCCTGCCCTGGCACCACCTACGCCAAGCTGTCTTGGCTGCAAGCCTGGCACGTTCGCGACGAAACCTATTCGACGGCGCTGGCCGAGCTGGTGAACGCACAGTATCGACAACCCTTCGCCGGAAACTGGGGCGACGGCACCACGTCATCGTCGGACGGCCAGAACTTCCGAACCGGCAGCAAGGCAGAGAGCACCGGGCATATCAATCCGAAGTATGGAAGTAGCCCTGGGCGGACGTTCTATACCCATATCTCCGACCAATACGCGCCCTTCAGCGCCAAGGTGGTCAACGTCGGCTTGCGCGACTCGACTTATGTGCTCGATGGCCTGCTGTACCACGAGTCTGACTTGCGTATCGAGGAACACTACACCGACACGGCGGGCTTCACCGATCATGTGTTCGGCCTGATGCACTTTCTGGGATTCCGGTTCGCGCCGCGCATCCGCGACCTGGGCGACACCAAGCTGTTCATTCCCAAGGGCGATACTGCCTACGATGCACTCAAGCCGATGATTAGCAGCGACAGGCTGAACATCAAGGCTATTCGCGCTCATTGGGATGAAATCCTACGGCTGGCCACTTCGATCAAGCAGGGCACGGTGACGGCCTCGCTGATGCTGCGCAAGCTCGGCAGCTATCCGCGCCAAAACGGCTTGGCCGTCGCCCTGCGCGAGCTGGGGCGCATCGAGCGCACGCTGTTCATTCTGGATTGGCTGCAAAGCGTGGAGCTGCGCCGCCGCGTCCATGCGGGGCTGAATAAGGGCGAGGCGCGCAACGCGCTGGCCAGGGCGGTCTTCTTCTACCGATTGGGTGAAATCCGCGACCGCAGTTTTGAGCAGCAGCGCTACCGGGCCAGCGGCCTCAATCTGGTGACGGCGGCCATCGTGTTGTGGAACACGGTCTATCTGGAGCGTGCCACCAGTGCTTTGCGTGCCCACGGCATGGCGCTGGACGACACGTTGCTGCAATATCTGTCCCCGCTGGGGTGGGAGCATATCAACCTGACCGGCGATTACCTATGGCGCAGCAGTGCCAAGGTCGGTGCGGGGAAGTTCAGGCCATTGCGACCGCTGCCACCGGCTTAGCGTGCTTTATTTTCCGTTTTCTGAGACGACCCCTACATAAAAAACCGGTGTCAGGAATAATCCGAACAATGTCACGCCGAGCATACCTGCAAAGACCGCAATCCCCATAGCCTGGCGCATTTCAGCCCCTGCACCGCTTGCCAATATCAACGGTACAACACCAGCAATAAATGCCAATGAGGTCATCACGATAGGCCGCAACCGTAATCGACAAGCCTCAACGACCGCCTCCAGCGCACTTGCTCCTGCGGCTTCGAGACTGCGTGCAAACTCGACGATCAATATTGCGTTTTTGGCCGCCAAACCGACGAGCACGATAAGCCCAATCTGGACAAAGACGTTGTTGTCGCCCCCTGCCAGCCAGACACCGGTAATCGCGCTCAAAAGACACATCGGCACGATCAGCAGAACTGCAAGGGGCAGCAGCCAGCTGTTGTATTGCGCGGCGAGGATGAGATAAGCGAGCAGCAGGCACAATGGGAAAATGAACAGCGCCGAATCGCCAGCCAGTTTTTGCTGGTAGGTAAGATCAGTCCATTCGAAGCTCATGCCTTCAGGCAAAACCTCCTTGGCTAATCGTTCCATGACCGCAACAGCCTGCCCCGAGCTGACTCCAGCCATCGCACCGCCCGAGATGTCGGCCGTAGGGTAACCATTGTAGTGCATCACGCGGTCTGGGCCGGCACTTGGCGTCACAGTGACAAAGGAGGACAACGGCAGCATATCTCCGGCCGCGTTGCGCACCTGCAGGCGGCCGATAGATTCGGCTTGCATGCGATGGTCTGCATCGGCTTGGGCCGTCACCTTATAGGTTCGACCGAAGCGGTTGAAGTCGTTGATATATAGAGATCCGAGATAGACCTGAAGCGACTCGAAAACATCCGCCAGACGAACCCCCTGGCTCATGACCTGAGTGCGATCGATGGTGACATCTAACTGCGGCGCATTGATGTCAAGACTGGTCATAAGCCCGGCCACCTCACCTGACTCGGTAGCTTTTGTCATCAGGATTTGGGTCTGCTGCACCAGAGCTGCGAGCCCGGCACCGCTGCGGTCCTCGACCTGCATCTTAAATCCGCCCGTCGCGCCAAGGCCAGGCACCGGTGGTGGCGGGAACACGCCGAGGAAACCATCGGGGATGCTGGCAAATTGGGCTTGCAAACGCCCCGCAATCGCCATCGCGCTGAGATCGGGTGTCGTGCGATCTTTAAACGGGTCGAGCATGATGAATATGACCGCGGCATTTGGCACGTTGACGAAACCATTGATAGAAAGGCCGGGAAACGCAACGACGCTTTCGACACCTGATTCGGTCAGCGCGATCTTCGACATCTGTTTGACGACTGCGTCGGTGCGGTCCAGTGACGAGGCGTTTGGCAGCTGGGCGATTGCGACAAGATAATATTTGTCCTGCATGGGCACGAAGCCGGGCGGGACGGCCTTGAATCCGAAGAAGGTCAATGCAAGGAGTCCGGCGTAAACCAGAAGTGCCACGCCGCTAATCCGCACTACCTTGCGCACCGTGTTGCCATAAGCGTCAGGTGCATGCTGGAACGGCTGGCCTAGTGTCCGAAACAACTGATCGGCGCGGCCACGCAAACTGCGCGGAACTCGCACTATTGCCGCCTGGCGCGGGCGCAACAAGAGTCCTGCGAGCGCAGGGCTGAGCGTGAGTGAATTAACTGCTGACAGAATGGTTGAAATCGCAATCGTGAGCGCAAACTGTCGATAGAACTCACCCTGCAAGCCGCTTAGAAAAGCGGTCGGAATGAAAACGGCGGCGAGCACCGAGGTGATCGCGATAATAGGACCGGTGACTTCGTCCATGGCAAGCCGTGCGGCCTGAATGGGTTCCTCACCATTTTCGATGTGACGTTCGACATTCTCGACCACTACGATCGCGTCATCGACGACGATCCCGATTGAAAGCACCAGGCCAAACAACGACAACGTGTTCAGTGAGAAACCCATCAGATGCATGACAGCAAAGGTGCCGATCAGCGACACCGGCACCGCTATAAGGGGTATGAGCGAAGCACGCCAGTTGCGCAGGAACAGCACCACCACGATAACGACAAGAAGAATCGCCTCCAACAAGGTGGTTACCACCGACTCCAGCGAGGCACGGACAAACACCGTCGGGTCATACGCGATGCGCGAGCTGAGTCCTTCTGGAAAGTTGCCTTCAAGCCGCTGCATGGTTGTACGCACCGCCTGCGCAACGTCGAGTGCGTTAGCGCCCGGACTCTGGATGATTTGCAGCGCGACGGCAGGTTCACCGTCAAGCAGACTGCGCAATGCGTAGGTATCGGCCCCCATCTCAATGCGGGCGACATCGCGCAAGCGCGTCACCTGGCCGTCGCCGCCTGTACGAATGATGATGTCGCCGAACTGCTCCTCATCAGTTAACCGCCCGAGCGTGTTCACTGTCACTTGGAACGCGGCACTGGAATTGGGAGCCTGACCGACGGAGCCAGCTGCTACCTGTACGTTCTGCTCGCGCACAGCGGCAATCACATCGCCCGCTGTCAGCCCTCGTGCGGCGATCAGGCTCGGATCGAGCCAGAGCCGCATACTATATTCACCAGCTCCCCAAACCAGAACGTCGCTGATTCCCGGGATACGGGACAGATCGTCGCGCACCTGGAGGTAAGCGTAGTTCGAAATATAGAGAGGGTCGTAGCGTTTGTCTGGCGATAACAGGTGAACCACCATCAGGATGTCCGGCGAGGTCTTCTGCGTAATGACGCCTTGGCGCTGCACCTCCTCCGGCAAACGCGGCAGAGCGCGCGAGACGCGGTTTTGTACCTGGATCTGTGCCATATCGGCATTCGTCCCTTGCGCAAACGTGACGGTCAGGATCATTCGGCCGTCAGTGGCTGATTGCGACGACATGTATAGCATGCCCTCGACCCCGGTGATCGCCTGCTCGAGTGGCGCGGCTACCGTTTCTGCAATCACCTTGGGATTGGCGCCCGGGTAGGAAGCGGTCACCTGAACCGTCGGCGGCGTCACGGTCGGATACTCGCTGAGCGGCAATTGGAAGAAAGCAACGATGCCAGCGAGCACCATCAAAACTGAAAGAACGATGGCAAAAATCGGGCGATCGATGAAGAAACGTGGGAATGTCATTGTACGGCTCCCGAGGTTTGTGACACCGCAATAGGTGTACCGTCAATCGCAGCAGACTGTGGCGTGACCTGCATGCCCGGGCCTACCAGCCCCTTGACAACGATGTGCTCGCCGGGCTGTAGACCTTGTTCGATCACGCGCAACCCCTCGACCACAGGACCCAACTCGACGGGCCGGTATTCCGTCTTGTCGTCTTTGCCGACAACGAGCACATAGTGGCTACCTTGATCGGTACCAATCGAATGATCGGAAACCAGAACCCTAGCTTGCGGCGCTCCGGTCTCTAGTTTGACCTTGGCAAAAAGACCGGGCGTCAAATGCCCATCGGGGTTGTTGACAACAGCGCGGATACGCACTGTTCCCGTCCCACGATCGCTGGTGTTGGAGAGGAAGTCGACACGGCCGGGCCTCGAATACGTCTTGTCGGTGAGCAGTGCCACCATGACCTTTTCCGCCTGTGGACCATGCGTGGTAGTGTGGTCTCGGCCTGCGGCGAGCGATCGCAAATAAGTGCGTTCGTCGACATCGAAATAGACGTAGATGGGATCGATAGAAACAATAGTCGTGAGTGGCGTCTCGCCGCTGAAGACGTAGTTGCCTTCTGTAACGAGGGCTTGGCCGACACGTCCACTGATCGGCGCCGTGACACGTGCGAAACTCAGATCCAATTGTGCGGCATCCACCGCTGCCTTTGCGGCGTCGACCTGTGCTTTGCTTGCATTCATAGAGGCGGTTGCGATGTCGAAGCGATCACGAGCAACGATCTTTTGGGCAAATAGCTGTTCGGCTCGTGCATATTCCGTTTGGGCAAGTATCGATGCCGCTTCAGCCTGGCGCAGGTGCGCCGTCGCGGCGTTCAGCGCGGCTTGGAACACCCGAGGATCAATGAGAAAGAGCTCGCTGCCCTTTTCGACGAAGCGTCCCTCGGGTAGGCTTACGTTCTGAATGTAGCCAGCAACCCTCGGGCGCAGCTCAACCCGCTTGACCGCGGTCAGCGAACCTGTGAGTTCGACAAATGGCGTCACCGGACGAACTATCACTTCGGCCACCGGAACGCTTGGTGGCTTTGCGGGACCGACAGAGGGCATCGCCTCCTTGCATCCTGCGATAGCGAGTGCAACGCTTAGCGCCACAGTGGTTATGGTTATGCGTTTGACCTTCATCATTTTTTCCTTTCTCGATAGCAGTCGACAGTTAGTTTTGCTGAGCCGAGGTAGCTCCTACTGTATTTATCCGGCTTACTACGCTTAGAAGGTCAAGTGTTTTTTTGATTAGTAAGGGGGCCTTGCGAGACGCAGCGAAGTCTAACTCTGATGACGAAAAAATCATGATCAGCGACGAAAATCGCTAAGTATTAAGGCATGCAAATAGAAGAAAACTTCCTCGACAAAAAAGCCAGACATACGGCCTTGACTGCTACGACCACTGCACTTACAAATGAGAGCGATTGGAAGTGTTGTTACTGCTGGCAGCTTTAGCCTACTGGTTGCATTCATGTTAGGGCTGACAGCAGAAATGGCCTGAATGCAGTTCCAAACAAACAGCATTAAACACTGGCGAGTTTTACCGTTCGACTACTTGGGTATGAGACAATGTAAACTCGCAAATTTAGAGCTTAGAACTAAGCAGATACAGGCTGAAATCAGGAAATGATGTTCTGGCCTTAAGTGTCAGATTGAGCAGTAATCAAAATGAAGAAGAGCTGATACTATGATTAAATTCGTGGTGATCACTCAGGTGTTTGATCAGTGCTAGCGCATGAGTGCCATTGCCTTAGATTTACTTCTGTCTGTGAGCGATCGCTGTACTGTTCAACCCATATTAGACAATTTTAATTGAGAATTTTTGAACTCTACAGGTGACAGTTCACCATTAGCAGAATGAAGTCACTCCAAGTTCTAATATTTCATTTAAACAGTCACATCTAGCTTAAAAAAACTCCCTTGTTGGTTGAGCAATGTTAAAAATCCAATAGTGTAAAGCTACCAAAGAAACGCTCAACGAAGGCATTATCCCAACACGCACCTACATCCCCCATACTGTCTCAAAATTAAGTGCTGAAATAAAATTAGACCGGAGCAGGTGCAGTGGTATAGAGAGTCTGACCATTATATTGGCGGTGATATTACATTTTTGGAAAAAATTCAATTACTCTGTCCTTAAATTATATCCATTTATAACTCGTTATGGGCGGATAAGCAGCACCTCTGTTACTAGGTGCTGCTCTCCTAAGAACCGTACATGCAACTTTCACTGCACACAGCTCAAGCCTCCACTAAGGTGCACTGTCAATTGGCGGTATTTTGCGACTTGCTGCTTCTATCTACACTGCAACAGGTTGACTCAGGTTTGGCCGAATATCCAATTTCCTCCAGAGTGTCGAGTATTTCGTCTTGCGATTGGCTGCTTTGTACATTGATACTACGGCTGGAGAGATCTGCTGTTACGACTGCATCGGCGTCCAATTCCTTTATTGCACGGTTGATCAAGCCAAAGCAGTGGTTGCAGGTCATATCGGTAATTTTTAACGTTAACATCGTAAATCTCCTTTGCTAAAGTGGGCAGCTAAAATTCTGCACCTTGCTACAGGGAGAAGGTCAAGGCTTATTTTCTGTGATGTTACCCAGTACCAGTTGTGCCCAAATGGCACAATGTGAGCAGGGGTCGCCAGTGCTGCAATCTGATAGCTACTGCAGTACTTGCTGCATTTGCTGTAGCTCACTGCTCTTCCCTTTAATGCTGCTCTACCAGCTGTTTGACTTTACGGCTTTCCCGCTCTAGATCGCACCAGAGCTACAGTAAGGATAAAATGTCATCTAATGCCCCCCCTATCTTCTGGCGCGAGCTATAAACTCCAACAGTTGTAATTGCTGAAAGTTATACAGTAGCTGGCTTTAGTGCGTGGAGCCTTATTTAACCTGAACTCGGGATAATAAATGTTGAACTAATAGCCCTTCAAGTGATCGGAACTTTCGACCAAGAAAAAACCATCATACCGGAGGGCCTATAGTTATTTTGATCATGCTTTTTTATCTCAAAAGATTGTCTTCGTTGAATTCAAATAGTATTCGTTTTAATTCCATACTTACACTTCTGATAAAAATAGAGTGATAAATTACTTAAAAACTATATTATTAAATATAAATAAAGTCATATTTCGGCAATCTTCAATCAGATGCAGATTGATTTATTAGCGCTTAAAATCATATTTTTTGACAAAGTTTCTACGTATTTCCCAAACTCATTTTGTATGAAAAGCCACAGTTTTGTGTGCGTGGCCACTCAAAATGAGGTTTCGCGGCAGACTGAGATTTGCTTTTTTTCGCCGATATCTTCTGGCCATCTTACCTGCTCTTATTTGGGTATTAGTACGATCAACTAAGTTTGTGCTTGGGGACTTGATGATGGTTTGTTGCTACCTCTCGTCGCGCGTGCTGGCACTTTGCCAATTTGAAGATGTACTGCAAATACGCCAGCAACAAAAACCGATGCAATTATCACTCATATAATGAAGCAATGTTGCCTGTTAAAACTTATATACTTACGATTTAGCTTAAAGCATAGACACTAAGGTTAAAACCCACATTCGTCATCGGTAATGATGTGGGTTTTAAGAAGCATGATCTTAAAGTCGTTAGTATTTATGCAAAAAATTCAATTTCCTTAAATAAGGTCGAACCAACACCCTGCCCCCGAGCTGTAAAATCAACAATAACGTTTTTTACTACAGCAAACGGCAGCTTGCGAAACATAACATCAGATAGGTATATGGAACATCACCCACTTCAAGCAAGGTAAGTAGGCTGATTGACACAATAACTAGACCATCCATAGTGCACCTCAATTCGTTATTTTTTAATATTATACGCAGAAGTGCGACAGCTTGTGTCGTAACTAAAAGGAAGTTTGTACAAGGACTATTATATTATCGCTAGGCAATGAATCTTCGATAACTTGCTGTACAGAAAGTGGTTTAAGTGGCTTGTTGGATGGCGTCATTTATCGCTCATCTACTACTAACATGTGAAGTGGTTAAATGCCACCGTCAAATACGACAAGCTGATGATTGACATCGGGCGGATGAGTAAGAATAATACGCGGCAGGCTGCAGAGAAGCCTGTCCGCAAAAGATGATATCACTCTGATAAATTAACAGCGTTGCGAATCGATTTCATATCGAACCCACAGCAATCAAATAAGTTTGGCTTAGCGGAATGCCAATAAACTTAGGAGAATTGTTTGTGAAACATGCAACCGCTAACACTTTCAAACCCGCCGGTATCAATGTTGAACTTTCTGACATTGTACCCTTGGCAGCCACCGAAATGCCCTCCCACGGGAAATCTCACTCAGGATCTCAGTCAACTGAGTCCTTAGGTACGTTAGCTATCCCTACTTTGTATTTGCGCTTTGCGTTACCCATGGCATTGGCCATGATGCTCAGCGGCAGCTACAACTTAGTTGACTCTTATTTTATTTTGAAATACATCGGTGCCGATGCATTGGCTGGGGTGACGATTGCCTTCCCGTTACAAATGATGATTTTTGCTTTGGCCTGCATGATAGGAAATGGTACTGCGACCTTAGTAAGCCGATTTTTAGGGGCAAACGAGTTTGATAAGGCGAGTCAAATCGCGAACACTGGTTTTGCGTTAGCCCTATGTTGCGGCGTGATAGTGACTATCTTGTCACTCGCCCAGCTTGATCATTTATTGGCGTTTATTGGGGTAAGCTCAACACTTGCCTTAGCTGCTACAGAGTATCTACAACCCATTCTCTATTTTAGTCTATTCACTTTTTTGTTATCTCTTAGCGGCGATTTACTCAGAGCACAAGGCAAAGTCGTGGTGATGCTGCTGGTTATCTTGTTGTCGGCGGTCATGAACATCCTGTTCGATACACTCTTTATTGCCGTTTTAGATATGGGCGTGAGTGGTGCTGCGTGGGCAACGGTGGCGGGTCAATGTGTGAGTCTATTTATTGCAGCCGTCTATTTTGTCCCCAATAACCGTTTTGCCAGTAAACAGGCGCTTTTTTATTTTAGAATGGAGCAGATAAAGCTCAACCTCACTGAGATAAAAGCGATTCTTGGCTTAGGTAGCCCTATATTATTGTCATATCTTGGGATTGCCTGCGTGATCTCATCGGTAAATCATATTTTAGTCAGTCATTTAGCCAATGTAGTGCCCAATACGCCAGCGGCGAATGAGGTCGCGTACATGATCAGCGCTTATGGTTTGATCGGACGCTTTAATATCTTTATCGCCCTGCCGCTCATGGCACTTACCAGCGCAGCGCAAACGATCAGTGCCTATAACTATGGGGCGATGGCATCTTCTCGGGTGTTAGCGTGTGCTAAATGGGGAATCGTCTTGACCTGCTGTTATCTGAGTATAGTGACAATTGTATTTATGGGTTTTCCTAACTCGGTATTTCGCGTGTTCACCGATGCCCCCGCACTCATTGCCGCCTGTATTAAAATCTCGAGTGTGACGTTTATCACCCTACCTTTGGCGGGGATCACAGCTATTGCGATTGCTGTGTATCAAGGCACAAATCGCCCTAAGCTTGCATTGCTATTATCTGGGATAAAAATCTATGGTTTGTTACTGCCCCTGCTGGTCCTGTTACCTCAACTATCCTTCGCAGATATTTCATTTATCACAGGCGCATTAAACATTAATATCATGCCAAACGCTTTGACTGAGTTATGGATGGCCTTTCCAATTGCGGACATCTTAGCTTGTCTCTTGAGTTTATTGATCATCAGTATTTGGCCTTTCATTCACGTGCCGCGAGCAAATCGAGTCAGTCATGGAGGTAATGCAAAATGAAGTTAGCCAAGATGAAAGACTCAAGCGCCATCGCATTAAATGAAACCAAAGTTCGCGCTAAAAAACTGCTCAAAGCTTGTCAGCAGGATGAGCCGTTAGCCAAGCAAAGAGTCGCGACCTTAATGGCGAAGTTGGGCATCTTACACTCAGATCTCCAGCTTAAGCATTGCCAACAAGTGATTACACGTGAGCTAGGGTTTATCGATTTTCATCATTGCCAGCGAGTCCTGTCGGGTCAAGCCATACTTGGGGATGATTGGGGAAGTTTATTCCATACTAAACAATGCGACACATTACTCAATCATTGGTTTACTGGCTATTTAGCCGCGCGTGAGTTTAATGCGCAAGCTGAGGACACATTGCTACTCCCCTACAAGAAGCAGTTTTTTGTGGTGGAGCGGCGAGATTACTTCAATGCGCTGAATTTGCGGATAATTTTGCAACCGGTGGATAACGCTGGCGAACCGACAACACTCCGGGATCTGGTGAGTAGCTATGCTAATGCAAACTGGAACTCCTTTGCGCTGGCCATGGTCCAACACAAATTACCAAAAGTGTAATGATGGCTGAGATTGTCAGTGCATCATGTTGAATGAGGAAGTCTAGAGTTAAATAATACAAGCAAAGTCATCATTGCTGATGGTCTTGCTTGTGAAATATGGCTGAGGCGCTGCGTTTCGGATCAGAAACGCAAGGCTAAAATAGCTAAAATGCAAAAAGCCGCTAATTGCTTAGCGGCTTTTTTGACGAAATCTGGCGGAGGAACTGAGCTTAGAATGAGGAACCTAGGGTTCAAATTATATAAACAAAAAATCCATCATTGCTGATGGCTTTTCCGTAAAATATGGCGGAGGAGCAGGGATTTGAACCCTGGGTGGGCTATAAACCCACGCCGGTTTTCAAGACCGGTGCATTAAACCACTCTGCCACCCCTCCGAACGAGGCGCATAATATAAGTAAGTCTGTTGACTGTAAAGCACTAACTCTCAATTATGCGCCAATTGTTGCTATTACACTCAATCCGCTGGATTTTGCTTCACATCGGACATTATGCCTACCCGTGCGGGATCTGGCTTAGTGAAATGTTTGGCAAAGTCGCCCCACTCTTGTTGACTCTTAAGTATATAGCCGACCACAACTAAAATAGCGCAACATAGGATACCCCAACCAATCGCCACTTCACCAAGACTTGCCCACATAGCGACTAAGCTTGATGCACCAAAGGCAATGCTGATCTGTAAGAAGTTCTGTAATCCTGCGGCCTTAGCGGCATTCTGACTAAACTGCTGTAGCGCACTGTTCACGACTATTGGGTAAATAGCGCCATTAGCTGCGGCCAAAATCGAGAACGAAATAAGCAGTGGGAAAATCGTGCTCGCGGGATAAATCAGCGTGAACATGATGATCGAAATAACGCAGGCTGCGAAAACCGACAACAAGATATTGAGTGTTTGATGCCCGCCAATGCGTTTTATCAGTAACTTACTCGCATAACCACCGACAATAAACATGATGGTTTGCGGGATAAAACTTAACCCAATTTCAGTCGCTTGATAACCGTGCATTTCCATCACAATCGGCCACACAGTTAAATAGGCAAAGAAAGCACCGGAACAGGCACCGAAGATCACGACGTTGCCTAAATAGCGGGTGTTTTTCAAAATTTGCCCATAAGATACTGCAGCATGTTCACTGTGTTTATGTTGACTCTTGCCTGGAACAAAGTACAAGGTCATCAATACCAGCAGAAATGCAATAACACACAAGGAGATAAAGATTGCACGCCAGCCTAATTCGTTCAGAATATAAGCGCCAAGGATCGGTGCTAATGCAGGCGATAATGCGACCAATGGCATAATGTTGCTGAAAATACCTTGGGCTTTATCGGCATCATATTGTTCAACCACAATAGCTTGCCAAATAACCCCTGCACTACAGGCGCCAATGGCTTGGAAGAAGCGCGCGGTATTGAGCATTAATATAGAATCACTGTTGGCAATAAACACGCTAGCAATGGCAAATAAAACAAGGCCAAAGATCAGTGCCCAACGTTTGCCGATTTTATTGACTAACGGGCCGTAAAGCAGCTGACCTAAGGCAAGACCCGCAAGGAAACAGGTCAGTGACATTGCCACCTGTGATGGTGTGCTGTCAAATGAGCCTTCAATTGCTTTGAAAGCAGGCAAATACATGTCAGTGGCAATAAAGCCAAGCATGCTCAACATGGCTAAATAGAATAGAAACATAAAGAACTTTATGTTTACAAAGGTGTTACTAGACGTTTTCATAAAATAATCGGGTCAGATTGACTAAAGTGTGCAGTCTAAAGACTTGTTGAATTTATTGGAAACGTTTATTTTTGACTTGTGCTATCAATTATTTTCATTGGAATGGACGTCAGTTATGCTCTCAGAACAAGCGCTAGAACTCATTGATATTGTGGCTCGTGTAGGTAGTTTCACCGCGGCGGCGAATCGGCTACATAAAGTGCCCTCTGCCGTGAGCTACGCGGTCAAGCAAATAGAAGAAGAACTCGGCGTCATTCTTTTTGAACGGCATCATCGCAGTGTAACCTTAACACCAGCGGGTGAACATTTTGTGAAGCAAGCCAGAACCTTGCTCACGCAGATGGACGAGATGAAACGTGGCACTCAGCGCGTGGCAAATGGTTGGCAACCCACCTTGTCCATAGCCCTTGATAATATCGTCCGTGCCGACAGGATCAGCGTATTAATTGCTGACTTTTATCGACACTTCCATGATATTGAATTAATTATTCGTATTGAAGTCTTTAACGGTGTTTGGGAAGCGCTCGCCACGGGTCGCAGTGATATTGCTATTGGCGCGACAACCGCAATTCCAGTCGGTGGCGTTTACCAATATAAAGACATGGGGGATATTGAGTGGGCGTTTCTTGTTAGTAAAAATCATCCCTTGGCCAGTATTGACCGCCCATTAAGTGACGATGAGCTGCGCCCTTTTCCCTCGATTTGTTTAGAAGATACTTCTCGGGAAATTCCAAAACGTATGACTTGGTTGCTAGAGAATCAACGCAGGTTAGTCGTACCTGATTGGATCCGTGCCATTAACTGTTTCCGCGAAGGTTTAGGCGTCGGTTATATGCCAGTGCATTTAGCGAGCGTGTTTATTAAGGCGGGTGCGCTTGTTGAAAAACAACTGGAAAATCCAAAGCAGACAAGCCCTTGTTGCTTGGCGTGGAATGCTGACAAGATGTCGCCTGCACTCGCTTGGGTGCTGGAATATCTTGGCGATACTGAAAAATTGCACAAAGAGTGGCTGGCTTAAGCTTGGTTTAAACTCAATATGCTGATCTAGTCATTGAAATCAGCATTGAGTGTGATTGTGTACCGTCTGCTTATGTACAGACTAAATTTTTACCTTCATAGTGGATGAAGACGCAGATACAAGAATTTTATTTTTTTTGCTTTGCAGTTAAAGTTGAAATAAATAATTGAGTAAAATTTTGAAGATTAACAATTTGTTATTCATGGTTCTATGACTTTCACCCGTATCTCATGTACGGTATCATTGCACCAGTTAAGTTCATTTTAGGATTTTACGGGAACTTAGTGTGCTGTAAAAAATCAAAATGATCAGTTTGGAAATGTGTCAACGGAGATCAACATGACCCAAGAAACTTTATATTCGACGAGTGCGTCAACACTGGAAGTGAACAAACTTCTTAAAAACACTTATATGCTGTTATCGATGACATTGGCCTTCTCTGCCCTGTGTGCGGGTTTGGCAATGGCATTAAATATCAGTCCGTTAGTCTCCATTGGTTTATCGATTGGTGGCCTAGTACTGTTGTTTGTCACTTTACGTAAAGCCGAGTCTGCAGCGGGTATCTTCTGGGTGTTTGCCTTTACTGGTATGGAAGGTGCTTCACTGGGCTACATGCTCAATCATTACGCGGGTATGGCAAACGGTCCACAGCTGATCATGCAAGCACTGGGGTTAACGTCAGTAATTTTCGTTGCGTTATCAGCCTATGCAGTGACCACTAAGAAAGATTTCTCTTTCCTACGTGGATTCTTGTTCGCCGGCTTGATTGTGGTGATCGCCGCCGCTGTGATTAATATTTTTATGGGTAACAGTGTTGCCTTTATGGCAATTAACGCAGGCTTGGCGTTACTGATGACAGGTTTTATCCTGTTTGATACTAGCCGTATCGTCAATGGTGGCGAAACTAACTACATTCGCGCGACTATCTCGTTATACCTAGACTTCTTAAACCTCTTCATCGCGCTGTTGCACCTGATGGGCATAGGCAACGATGACTAATCCTAGTTAGCGATTTTTAGCTTAACTTGCGTTAGAATGGCCCTACTTTTAGGGCCATTTTTATTTTAAATGAGCAAATTTATTATCCAAGTGAACGGGCCCGCTTATGGCACGTCGGCGAGTGTTAATGCCTTACGCTTCTCCCAAGCAGCACTTTTAGCTGGGCATCAGATTATCTGTGTGTTTTTTTATCAAGATGGCGTGTATAACTCCACAGATTTAAGCTTACCCGCCTCCGATGAAAACGATGTGATCAGTGACTGGAAACAGCTGGCGCAATCCCATCAGGTCCCGTTAGTCAATTGCGTGTCTGCAGCGCTACGTCGCGGCATTGTGAGTCAGCAAGATGCCCGCGAGAATGGCCTTAGCCACTGGAATGTGGGCGAGTCATTTATCATGGGCGGTTTAGGTGAGCTAATCACAGGTATTGAATCGGCCGATCGTTTGATCAGTTTTTAACTCTCAGGGCTACTATGAAAAAATTGTGTATTCTATTTCGCTGCTCGCCACATGGTACTGTTCGTGGCCGCGAAGGTTTAGATCTTGCCCTGCTTAGCGCTAGCTTCGAACAAGAAGTGAGTTTAGTCTTTGTTGATGAAGGTGTGTTGCATTTGATTAAAGATCAACAGCCTGAGCTTATCGGTGCTAAAGATTACATCTCCACCTTTAAAGCACTGCCGCTGTATGATATTGGCTCTGTGTTTGTCTGTAAGCAATCCTTAGCCGATTACGGCTTAAGCCATGGCTTACTGTCGATCCCAGTGACAGTGGCCAACGATGAAGCCATCGCAGCCCATTTAAACCAAGTGGATGAGGTCTTAGTATTCTAATGATTTTACATCATATTCAAACATCTCCCAGTCGAGATAGCGCGCTGAAACTTTGTTTACGTTACGCCTGTAAGGAAGATGCAATTTTATTATCGAGCGATGGCGTTAACGCGTTACTGCTGCGCCAGTGGGCAATGGCATTATCGCCCTTCAAGTTGATGGTCTTAAAAGACGATGTTGTCGCACGCGGCCTATCCGAACGTTTAAAGAACGTGATGCTTATCGATTACAATGAGTTTGTGGTTCAATCATTACTCCATGACAAGGTGATAACGTGGTAAATCCATTGCAATTTAATGGCGCAGAAATCGCCCGTGACCATCAAGGTTATTTAAAAAATCTTAACGATTGGCAACCCGATATGGCCCTGTTGTTAGCGGCAGAAGAGCAAATTGTACTTACGCCAGCCCATTGGGAAGTGATTAACTTTGTTCGAGATTTCTATCTCGAATATAAAACGAGCCCTGCTATCCGTGTATTAGTTAAAGCCATTGGCCAAGCCTTAGGACCAGACAAAGGCAATTCAAAATACTTATATACCCTATTCCCGATTGGACCTGCGAAACAAGCAACGAAAATCGCGGGCCTGCCCAAACCAGCTAAGTGTATTTAATGGCAAAGGGTTAAGTCATCACGTAAACATGACACAAACAAAAAGGCATGTTCCCTTGGGAAACATGCCTTTCTTTTTACTTGAACAAAGTTGATAGGGTTATTTGACGTTTTCTAACACAACCCAGATGGCTTTGCCTACGGTGGCAAGCATTACAGCAAAAAATACTGCAATCACAGCGGTATAGGAAAGCCAACGGAGATAGCGCTGGCCTTTATCCATAGTATTATTTTGTGTTCCATTAGCCTATTTGAGTCAAACCGCCCATGTAAGGACGCAGTACTTCAGGGACTGTGATACTGCCATCAGCATTTTGATAGTTTTCTAAAATAGCCACTAAAGTACGACCTACAGCTAAACCTGAGCCGTTTAACGTATGCAATAGCGCAGGCTTATTGTCTGCTTTCACACGGTAACGCGCTTGCATACGACGGGCTTGGAAATCCTTCATGTTTGAGCAAGAAGAAATCTCACGATAGGTATTTTGTGCTGGTAACCAGACTTCGATGTCGTAGGTTTTGCTTGAGCCAAAGCCCATATCGCCAGTACATAAAATCACTGTTCGATACGGTAAACCTAAACGCTGCAATACTGTTTCAGCATGACCTGTCAGCGCTTCAAGTGCCGCCATTGAATCTTCAGGCTTAACAATTTGCACCATTTCAACTTTATCGAATTGGTGCTGACGGATCAGACCACGGGTATCTTTGCCGTATGAGCCCGCTTCGCTGCGGAAACATGCAGTATGCGCAGTTAACTTTATTGGCAGCTCGTCTTCATCAACAATGCTATCGCGAACTAAGTTCGTTAATGGCACTTCTGCGGTTGGGATAAGGCTCAAGCCTTGGCCTTCTTCAGTCGCAGGTTTAGTGTGGAATAAGTCTTCACCAAACTTAGGTAGCTGGCCTGTGCCGAGTAAGCTTGCCTCGTTAACCAGTAATGGCACATAGGCTTCGGTATAACCGTGCTCTGTGGTATGTAAGTCCAACATGAACTGACCAATGGCGCGGTTTAAGCGGGCGACTTGGCCTTTCATTACGATGAAACGTGAGCCAGTGATTTTAACGGCATTTTTAAAATCTAAGCCGTTTAAGCCTTCACCTAAATCGATATGATCTTTAATCGGGAAATCAAAAGTGCGTGGCGACCCCCAACGTCTCACTTCAACGTTCTCTGTTTCATCGGCACCCATTGGTACTGATTCATCAGGCAGGTTAGGCATAGACATGGCAATGGCATTGACTTCTTCAAGTACAGCGGCCAGTTCAATCTTTTTGGCATCCAACTGTGAACCTAAATCGCCCACTTGCGCCATGATTGCGTCAACATCTTCACCACGGGCTTTAGCTTGGCCAATGGATTTGGAGATGGCATTACGCGACGCTTGTAATTCTTCGGTAGCCACTTGCAGTGACTTACGCTTTTCTTCTAATTGAATGAGATGAGCTATGTCTAAAATAAAGCCACGGGTAGCCAGTCGCTCAGCGGTAACTTCTAATTCGTTGCGCAAAAATTTAGGATCTAACATGTGATATATTCTTAATAGTTAAATGCGAGAAAAAACCAGTTGTTGACCTAAGTACACCATGAATAAACATAGACTTAGATTCAACACCACATTCAAAATCGCCTTCAGCCAATCCCCTTCTTGCATCAGCAACAAGGTTTCATTAGAGAAAGTCGAAAACGTTGTCAAAGCACCTAATAGACCGATACCTATAAGCGCTTTGAGTTCAGGGCTGATATGACTCATTTGCCCCAGAGCGTAAATTACGCCCATAAAAAATGAACCTATAACATTAACCAACAGTGTACCAAAAGGAAAACTGCTGCCAAATACTTGGATCATGAATATTGAAATAAGATAGCGTAAAACTGCTCCAATTGACCCGCCGAAAGCCACTAATAAGATGTTAGTCATATCTTTTGTTCTCACTGGCTTGATCTAACTGGACTAATTGCGCCAATTTATCTTTGATCCGTTTCTCGAACCCTCGCTCAGTCGGAAAATAAAACTGTGCTGTTTGCAGGGATTCGGGGAAATAATTTTCACCACTGGCATAGGCATTGGCTTCATCGTGGGCATATCGATACCCAGCTCCCATGCCGATGTCTTTCATTAACTGAGTCGGTGCATTGCGTAAATGGTGCGGCACTTCGACTTGCCCTGTTTCGCGAGCTAACGCACGCGCCGCCTTAAATGCGGTATACACAGCGTTGCTCTTCGGCGCACTGGCAAGATAAACAATGGCTTGTGCTATTGCTCTCTCACCTTCGGCGGGGCCAACACGGTGAAAACAATCCCAGGCATTCAGTGCGATTGTCATCGCCGCAGGATCGGCATTGCCCACATCTTCAGAGGCAATCGCCAGTAAGCGCCTTGCCACGTAAAGCGGATCGCCGCCGCCCTCTATAATTCGACAAAACCAATATAAAGCCGCATCGGGTGCCGAGCCACGGATGGATTTATGCACCGCTGAAATAAGATCGTAAAATTGATCGCCATTTTTATCGAATCCGGCAACTTGGTGCCCCGCCACTTGAATTAACATTTCAGTGGTAAAGGTGCCACCGTCAATGAGCATATCACTCATTAACTCAATAAGATTTAACGCTTTACGGGCATCACCATCACAAAGTTGTGCCAATGTGGTGAGCACATCGGTTGGCATTACAAATTGTCGTAGGCCTAAACCGCGCTCGGTATCGTTTAAGGCTTGAGTCACTATATGGGCGATTTCATCATGGCTTAAGCGCTTGATAAGATAGACCCTTGCCCGCGAGAGTAAGGCATTGTTAATTTCAAAAGACGGATTTTCTGTGGTCGCGCCGATAAAGATCACTGTGCCATCTTCAATAAATGGCAGAAAGGCATCCTGCTGACTCTTATTGAATCGGTGGACTTCATCGACAAACAATAGAGTACGTTGGCCACGGGATTCTGCAACGGCTTTTGCTTGCTCAATCGCGGCGCGTATGTCCTTAACGCCAGAAGTGACCGCTGAAATGCGCTCAACGTGAGCATTTGAATAATGTGCGATTAATTCGGCTAAGGTTGTTTTACCTGTGCCCGGCGGTCCCCACAACATCATGGAATGGGCGCGCCCTGCTTCTAATGCTTTGCGTAGTGGTTGGCCCTCACCCAGTAAATGGGCTTGACCTATGTACTCGCCAATCGTTCTTGGCCGCATGCGCGCGGCCAAGGGACGAAAATCGGGCGCAAAATTAAACGATAAACTGCTCACGCGATAGCCTAATGCGTTGCTTTTCGACGTTGATCATCAACATCGACGCTGTCTGGGATCACAAAGGTGAACAACGCTTTGTCTTTATTTGTGATGGCTTGCTGATTGCTTAAATCAAACAGGCTTAAATTACCTTTATCATCGGCAACATTAAAGTTGACTAACTGGGCATTTTTGAAACACACATTGACGGACAATATGCCCGAATCAATCGCCTTAGGTTTGATCTCATAGCAATCTTGTTTCTTGGACACTGAATACTGTGACCAAGTCGCATCGTCGCGGTGGACGAGCAATGCGATGGGAGATGCATTGATTGCTTCAGCAAAATCCATGATGACAACTTCTTCGGCGAAAGGATTGTAGATCCACAAATCTTTACCATCAGCGACAATCTGCGATTCATCTGGCTGGGTTAAATGCCAATAAAATTGATTCGGATACGCCAATGCAAAAATGCCTGACCCCGTTTGAATAACCTTTTTATTGACATCTGTTACGGTTTGTTTGAAATCGGCTTTTAGTGACGCGGTACCAATCAATTTTTCCCTGAGCTGCTGCGCATCATCGGCAAACACAGCCGCGCTAAATAGCAAAGGTGAAGCTAACAACACAGCGCATAATCGTTTTTTCATTTTATTCCTTACCCTGTAAAACCCTTGGGTGTATCAAAGCTACGCCTTAGCGCGGCTTAATAATGTTTTGGTGCTGGCGGCGCTAAGACTTCACGGTTACCGTTGTGGCCTTGAGCTGAAACAATACCTTGTGCTTCCATCTGTTCAATAATGCGGGCTGCACGGTTATAACCAATCTTAAATTTACGCTGTACGCTTGAAATCGAGCCGCGACGAGTTTCAGTCACAAAGGCAACGGCTTCATCGTATAACGGATCGTATTCTTCGTCTGATTCAGCGGTTTCACCAGGCAATAATACTTGTTCACCATCACTGGCACCGTTGAGGATTTCTTCGATATATTGCGGTTTGCCACGGGCGCACCAGTCGGCAACGACACGGTGAACTTCATGATCATCAACGAACGCACCATGAACACGATTCGGTACCGCAGTACCCGGTGGCAAAAATAACATGTCACCCATACCAAGCAAGGTTTCGGCACCCTGTTGATCTAAAATGGTGCGCGAATCGATACGCGATGACACTTGGAACGCCATACGTGTGGGAATGTTGGCCTTAATCAAACCTGTGATCACATCCACTGACGGTCTTTGGGTTGCAAGAATTAAATGTATGCCTGCGGCACGCGCTTTTTGGGCAATACGGGCAATCAACTCTTCAACTTTTTTACCAACAATCATCATCATGTCAGCAAATTCATCGACCACGACAACAATCGATGGCAGCTTATCTAACGCAGGCGCTTCTGGCTCCATGCTGTCAGAAGACTTCCACATAGGATCTAAAATCACTTCGCCATTGGCCTTAGCCTCGGCAATTTTAGCGTTATAGCCCTTGATGTTACGTACGCCCATCATAGACATCAGCTTGTAGCGACGTTCCATCTCGCCGACACACCAACGCAGCGCATTGGCAGCTTCTTTCATGTCGGTAACTACCTCACATAGCAAATGCGGAATACCTTCATAGACAGACAATTCCAACATTTTGGGGTCGATCATGATAAAGCGTACATCTTCTGGGCCAGACTTATACAGTAAGCTGGTGATCATCACGTTTACACCCACAGACTTACCAGAGCCTGTAGTCCCCGCTACTAATAAATGTGGCATTTTACCAAGATCAACAACAACGGGGTCACCAGCAATATCTTGGCCTAACACCATAGTTAAGTTGGATTTACTCTCAGTAAAGGCGGCACAATCTAACACATCGCGCATGAACACGGTTTCGCGGAATTTATTGGGCAATTCGAGTCCGACATAAGCCTTGCCCGGAATAACTTCAACCACGCGCACACTTTCAGCCAGTAATGAACGAGCTAAATCCTTTGATAGATTAGAGATTTTTGACGCTTTAACGCCCGGCGCTAATTCTAATTCAAAGCGTGTGATCACAGGGCCTGGATACACACCCACCACATTGGCGATGATGTTGAAATCGGCCAATTTAAGCTCAACAAGGCGAGCTACTTGATCCAATTCCTCTGGGCTGATCGGATTCTTCTTACGGTCAGGTATGTCGAGCAAGTTAATACTCGGCAGAGGATCCATCGGTTTTTTCGGTGCGGGTTTGTCTTCTTGTCCTGGCAATACCACAATGCCATCGACAATTTTAGCTTTTTGATCTTGCTTATTACGCTGCGCTTGATTCACTGCACCTGTTGACACTTTAGTATCAAAATCAATGACGTCATCATCGCTAAAACCTAGACTTTCATCATCCTCATCTTCTGTAAATGCTTGACTGCTAAACACTGGCTCATTGTCATCATGATCGAATGAATGCGAATTAAAATCGGCACTGTCTTGCTCATTGGCATTTGAATGTTGAGGCTCAGCTAACCAAGGTGGCGCTTCAAAATTGCCATGGGCGGCCAAATCATCATTATCGATTTGTGGCTCAACCCGTTGTGCACTCTTACTTTTACTGCCATTCAAGCTCAGAATTTTTGCAAGCGCCGATAGTTTATTTTTTGGCGACAAATTATTCTCAGTTTCGGTAATAATACCTTCTGGTTCAATGACCATATCATCAGTGGCAGCATATAGCGTTGGGGTTATCTCAGCTCTACGACCAATATGACGCTCACGCACCTTAGGCTTTTCAACTATGGGGGGCTTTTCTAGCACATATTGGGATTCACGGCGCTGTTTAAACTTATCCACCACGGACATAAAACCACGGGTATCCTCGGTTTCATGCTCACGCTTCATCGCTTGCGGCAATAATTTTAACTTTTTATAAATCCAAATAGAGACTAAGCCGATTTTCTCGACCACAGTCAGCCAGCTAATCCCAGTCAACAGCGTAAAGCCTGAGCCCAAGAAACACAGCAGTAATAAGGTAGTGCCGAGTTTATTAAAATACGGCAACATAGCTTGACCGATCACATCACCCGCCACTCCGCCTGCCGAAAACTCGTAGATGTTGTTGGCATTCATACTCGCCAAAGCAGAAAATCCTAGAATGATCAGTAAAAATCCAATCAATCTCAGGGCCACAGAAAAGTAATCAATTTCAAGTAAATGATGGGCACGTTTGAACAATAACCAACCTGTCGATGCGACAATGATTGGCATGATATAAGCCGTAACGCCGAAGAAATATAACAGAATATCGGCAATCCAAGCCCCTACTGCTCCGGTCCAGTTTTTAATATCGCCTTGAAAATGCGACTGACTCCAACCAGGATCAGACGGACTAAAACTCGTCAATGCGAGCAAAATATAAGTGGCAAGAACACAACAAATGATGAGTCCGCCTTCCAGCAGACGTTGCAGGCCAGTGAGCGTGCGTACACTATTTCCTTGAGACAAACGACGTAATCCATAAAAGTGAAAACAGGTGGGCTAACGATACCAGAATCCCACTAAATGTGGAGCACATTAGCCTGTTTTTCTATACAGAATTGGTCATGATTGGCAAAATTTGGTCTATTGAGGTGTTTTAGTGTGCTTTTGGGGAGGAATGAGTTATTACACAAACACTTCCGTTAACAAGTTTGCTTAAAAATGCCACAAAAAGAAGCCCCTAAGTTCGTAAACTTAAGGGCAATACAAGGCGAATAGCAATAGGCGTAAAATGAAATGAATATATCGACGTTACTGATAAATAAGGGGCCTAAGCCCCTTATTGTAAAACCAAACAATCAGGGTAATTTAGATATCTGAGAGTAGATGATTTATCGCTACACGACTGGTGTGCTTAACTTCTTCCATCACAACATAAGTACGCGTGTCGGAAACAGAAGGTAATTTCAATAAAGTTTCACCTAACAATCGACGATAAGCCGACATATCTGAAACACGAGTTTTCAGTAAGTAGTCAAAATCGCCTGAAACCAGATGACATTCTTGAATATCATCGAGTAGTTGCACTGCGCGGTTAAACTTATCAAACACTTCGGGAGTATCACGGCTTAATGTGATTTCCACGAATACCAGTAGGGATGCACCCAAGAAATGAGGATTCACCAATGCGGTATAGCCATTGATGTAACCTTGCTTTTCGAGACGTTTTACTCTTTCTAAACACGGAGTAGGACTTAGTCCGACTCTTTTTGACAATTCCACATTTGAAATGCGGCCATCAAGTTGTAGTTCATTAAGAATGTTGCGATCGATGCGATCCAAGTCTTTTACAGGACTCTTTTTATTATATGCCATTTATTTAACCTTGCTTTATCACTAAAACAACATTTTATTCTACGTATGCCGAAAGTTCAGCAGCATAAACTGCGTCGCCGATACTATACTAGATATCCCTGAATTAATCACGTTCAGGTCACGATAAAATAACAATTATGCCCATTAAAAGTGGGATTTCAGGCAATTGAGGCTCAAAGATGATTATTGGTGTTCCCAAGGAAATTAAAAACCACGAATATCGTGTCGGTATGGTTCCTTCTAGTGTTCGCGAGTTGGCGATCAAAGGTCACGACGTTTTTGTTGAAACAAATGCAGGCATAGGTATTGGTTTTTCAGATCAAGATTATATTGATGCTGGCGCCACAATTTTAGCGACTGCTGCTGAAGTTTTTGCTAAAGCGCAGATGATTGTAAAAGTAAAAGAGCCTCAAGCAGTTGAACGCGCTATGTTGCGTCACGATCAGATTTTATTTACTTATCTGCATCTTGCTCCAGATTTACCGCAAACTGAAGATTTAATCAAAAGTGGTGCCGTATGTATCGCTTACGAAACTGTGACAGACGATCGTGGTGGCCTGCCTTTGCTTGCCCCTATGTCTGAAGTCGCTGGTCGTATGTCAATCCAAGCTGGCGCTATGGCATTAGAGAAATCTTCTGGTGGCCGCGGTATGTTATTGGGCGGCGTACCGGGGGTTGAGCCTGCTAAAGTCGTCATTATTGGCGGCGGTATGGTTGGTACTAATGCAGCACAAGTAGCAGTTGGTATGGGTGCTGATGTTGTTGTGCTTGATCGCAGTATTGATGCTCTACGTCGTTTAAATGTGCAATTCGGTTCTGCTGTAAAAGCCATTTACTCAACTGCGGATGCAATTGAACGTCATGTTATTGAGGCCGATCTTGTGATCGGTGGTGTACTAATTCCTGGTGCTGCGGCGCCAAAATTGGTTACTCGTAGCATGATTTCACGTATGAAGCCTGGCAGCGCTATCGTTGACGTGGCGATTGATCAAGGCGGTTGTGTTGAAACTTCACATGCCACTACTCACCAAGATCCGACCTACATCGTTGATGATGTTGTGCATTACTGTGTTGCAAATATGCCTGGTGCGGTCGCTCGCACTTCAACATTTGCGCTTAACAATGCAACCTTACCGTACATTCTCAAGTTAGCCAATTTAGGCTATAAAGAAGCGCTGTTGCAAGACAAGCATTTTCTTAATGGCTTAAACGTCATGCACGGTAAAGTGGTGTGTAAGGAAGTGGCTCACGCCCTAAACTTAGCGTTCACATCTCCTGCGACAATATTAGTATAAGTTTTTAATTAACTTAACTTTTTATGTGGATTTGAGCTAGCTTAACTTAGTATGTAATTCAAATCGGTCTCGATACAATTGAGGCCGATTTTTTATTGGATAGAAATAGGCTTCACTACGATCGTACCATCATATTCATACAAGCTCATCCCGTGCTTCATTTCGTGGTTCACACTTAAGCTATTTATGTTTTCACAGTAAAGTAAAACTGACACTCTCCATACCAAAACGGATGGACTCGATTAGTGCAATCTAAAAGAATCGCCCTCCAACACTTTACCCCCACAGGTAAATTCCCTACAATCCTTGCAATTTGCTAAAGGCACGGAGATAAAAATGAGCCAAGTCAGACATTGTAACTTATTGATTTTGGGTTCAGGCCCAGCAGGATATACCGCAGCCGTTTATGCTGCGCGTGCGAATTTAAAACCTGTGATGATCACAGGTATGCAGCAAGGCGGTCAATTAACCACGACGACTGAAGTTGAAAACTGGCCTGGTGACGCGGACGACTTAACGGGTCCAGCCTTGATGGAACGTATGCAGAAGCATGCTGAAAAGTTCGATACTGAAATCTTGTTCGATCATATCAACGAAGTGACCCTTACCGAGCGCCCTTTCCGTTTGAAAGGCGATAACGGCGAGTACACCTGTGATGCGCTGATCATCGCAACTGGCGCTTCTGCCCGTTACTTAGGGTTAGAGTCAGAAGAAGCTTTCAAAGGTCGCGGTGTATCAGCCTGTGCAACCTGTGATGGCTTCTTCTATCGTAATCAAAAAGTCGCAGTGATCGGTGGCGGCAACACCGCCGTTGAAGAAGCATTGTATTTAAGCAATATTGCTGCTGAAGTTCACCTCATCCATCGCCGTGACACCTTCCGCTCAGAAAAAATCTTGATCGACCGTTTGATGGACAAAGTCGCCAATGGCAACATCATCCTTCACTTAGATCAAACCATGGATGAAGTGGTTGGTGATGCCATGGGTGTGACAGGTCTGAAGATGAAGAGCACTAAAGATGGTTCGATCACTGACTTAGCCGTTGCTGGTGTGTTCGTCGCTATTGGTCACAGCCCTAATACCGGTATTTTTGAAGGCCAGTTGGAAATGAACCACGGTTATTTAAAAGTTCAGAGTGGCTTGCAAGGTAACGCCACGCAAACCAGTATCGAAGGTGTTTATGCCTGTGGTGATGTGATGGACCAACATTATCGTCAAGCCATTACTTCTGCCGGCACAGGCTGTATGGCCGCACTCGATGCAGAGCGTTATTTAGACGCTAAAAAGTAACTAGACTCGATTTTTCAACGAATAGCAGGCTTAGCCTGCTATTTTTTTAGGTCAAAATCGTTAAGCAATAGCAAAAATTTTTGCGGGTTGTGCCAATCGACATTGTTCACGCACGCACATTTCTTTCCTTCACCGATTCTTAATCTTGTACCAGTTAAATGAGCGCTTATAAGTGTTTAGGTTGGGTTAAGCCTAAAATAGCGCACAAAAAAAGGGACCAAATGGTCCCTTCTCTACAGCAACAAACTAATTTCTTAGTTTAACGCTTCTTTTGCTTTTTCAACTAAAGTTGCAAATACAACTTTATCGAATACAGCGATGTCAGCCAAAATCTTACGATCGATTTCGATAGACGCCTTTTTCAGACCGTTGATGAAACGGCTGTAAGACAGACCATTTTGACGAGCGGCAGCATTAATACGTGCAATCCAAAGTTGACGGAATTGACGTTTTTTCTGACGACGGTCACGGTAAGCATATTGACCAGCTTTAGTTACTGCTTGAACAGCAACACGGTAAGTACGGCTACGAGCACCATAATAACCTTTAGCTAGTTTTAAAACTTTCTTGTGACGAGCACGAGCGGTTACACCACGCTTAACTCTTGGCATTTTCTAATCTCCTAAATTAAGCGTAAGGTAATTGACGCGCGATTGCTGGAACGTCAGCTTTTGATACTAAACATTTGGCACGTAAGTGACGTTTACGTTTAGTGCTTTTTTTCGTCAAAATGTGACGTAAGTGTGCTTGCTTGCGCTTGAAACCATTAGCGGTTTTCTTAAAACGCTTCGCTACACCCTTGTCTGTTTTCATTTTAGGCATTTCTAAAACTCCGCATTGGGATGTTTAATAAAAAGCAAGGCGAGCAAAGGCCATAGACCTTTGCTACTTTAAGTTTTGCCCTACTTATTTCTTTTTAGGCGCTAGCACCATAATTGCTTGTCGGCCTTCCATTTTCGGGAAAGATTCAACAACCGCATACTCGTCCAAATCAGCCTTGATACGGTTCAATAGATCCATACCCAGGTTTTGGTGTGCCATTTCGCGACCTCGGAAACGAAGCGTAATCTTCGCTTTGTCCCCGTCTTCCAGAAAACGTATCAGGTTGCGTAGTTTTACCTGATAGTCGTTTTCGTCAGTTCCAGGACGGAATTTAATTTCCTTGACCTGAACCTGCTTTTGCTTCTTCTTTTGTTCCTTGGCTGACTTAGCCTTATCAAAAAGGAACTTACCGTAGTCCATAATGCGACATACTGGAGGTTCAGCATTTGGGCTAATTTCTACTAGGTCTACACCTGCTTCATCTGCCAAATTCTGAGCATCTCTGATGCTTACCACACCAATAGCTTCACCATCAATGCCTGTTAAGCGTACTTCTGGTACACCTGTGATTTCTTCATTGATTCTATTAGGGGCCGGCTGACGCCCTGCTGTTTTTTTGATCTTTATGACCTATTCCTCCAACAATTTGAGACTACGGAGCGAAATCTGTTGATGGATTTTAGTGGCGAAATCTTCAAGTCGCATCTTACCTAAATCGATACCATCACGGGTACGCACCGCTACTTCCTTATTTTCCATTTCTTGATCGCCAACGACCAACAAATAAGGGACACGCCTTAAGGTGTGCTCGCGTATTTTAAAGCCTATTTTCTCATTCCTCAAGTCAAAAGACGCTCGAATACCTTGTTCTTTGAAGAATTTTACGACTTCTTCAACATAATCAGCCTGTTTATCGGTGATATTCATCACGACAACTTGCATTGGGGCTAACCAAGTTGGGAAACGTCCTGCATATTCTTCTATCAAGATACCCAAGAATCGTTCCAAAGAGCCTAAAATAGCACGATGGATCATCACTGGGGTCTGACGGCTGTTATCTTCGGCAACGTAAGTTGCACCAAGACGGCTTGGCAACGCATAATCGAGCTGCACAGTACCACATTGCCACGCTCGGTCCAAACAATCGTGTAAAGTAAATTCGATTTTTGGTCCGTAGAACGCGCCTTCGCCTGGCAAAATAGTGAATTCAATATTATTGGCACGAAGAGCTTGCTTAAGTGCTTCTTCCGCTCTGTCCCACATCGCATCGTCACCGATACGTTTCTCTGGGCGAGTCGACAGTTTTACTACGATATTTTCAAAGCCGAAGGTAGCGTAAGTATCGTAAACCATCTGGATACAGGCACTCACTTCCTCTTGAACTTGGCTGTCAGTACAGAAAATATGGGCGTCATCTTGCGTAAAGCCACGTACACGCATTAATCCGTGTAACGAGCCTGAAGGTTCATTACGGTGACAGCAACCAAATTCAGCCATACGCAATGGCAGATCACGGTAAGATTTCAACCCTTGGTTGAAGATCTGCACGTGGCCAGGGCAGTTCATTGGTTTGATAGCGTATTCGCGGTTTTCGCTGCTGGTCGTGAACATGGCTTCTGAGTATTTATCCCAGTGACCAGAACGTTCCCACAACACGCGGTCCATCATTAATGGACCTTTCACTTCTTGGTAAGTGTATTGGTTTAGCTTACGGCGAATGAATCTTTCTAATTCGAGGAAGATGCTCCAACCGTCGTTATGCCAAAACACCATACCCGGCGCTTCTTCTTGCATGTGATACAAGTCGAGCTGCTTACCGATTTTACGGTGGTCACGCTTAGCCGCTTCTTCAAGACGGGTTAAGTGTGTGCTCAGGGCTTTTTTGTCGGCCCAAGCGGTACCATAGATACGTTGCAACATCTTGTTTTCTGAGTTGCCACGCCAATAAGCGCCGGCAATGCTCATTAATTTAAAATGCTGGCAGAAACGCATGTTAGGTACGTGCGGTCCACGACACATGTCAGTGTATTCTTCGTGATGATACAGCGCAGGCGTCGCGTCTTTGCTGATGTTCTCATCCAGAATGGCAATCTTATAATCTTCACCGCGCGCAGCGAATGTATCACGGGCTTCTTGCCAACTAACGACACGTTTTACTACGTCATAGTTGGTTTTTGCCAGTTGAAGCATACGCTTTTCTAATGCGTCGATGTCATCTTGAGTCAACTTGTGCTCAAGGTCGATATCATAGTAGAAGCCATTATCGATAACAGGACCAATCGCCATCTTGGTTTCTGGCCACATTTGCTTAATCGCGTGACCTAATAAATGCGCGCAAGAATGGCGAAGAATTTCAACACCTTCTTCGTCTTTGGCGGTAATGATTGATAGCTCAGCATCGGTTTCAATGAGATCGCAAGCATCTTTTAATTCGCCATTAACGCGGCCAGCGATACAAGCTTTCGCTAAACCAGGGCCAATATCGGCGGCAACATCGAGGGTCGATACAGCATGAGCAAACTCGCGTTTGCTACCATCGGGAAGTGTAATTACAGGCATGAAATGTCCTTTCCAGTGGTGACCCACACGTAGGGCCACTTGGTTTTAGTTAATGTAAGAGAAATGCTCGCTAGGTTAAGACAGTACAGGAGTCTTAGCCGCCTTGCGTAGCAGGGCGTTTATTCTAAGGGATTGTAGCTAAAAGGCGCAAGCATATTGACCAGAATTGGGATTGGAAACAAAAAGCAAATTCATGATTTTGCAGTGTCTTGGTAACTTCTTGGTCATCTAACTCCCCTATTCTAGCGCCAGTTTATTGGGCATCACTGAAAACATGACAAGGGAGTTGATATGTTGAACTGCATTCTACTGGCCGTAACACTCACGCACACTGCAACCGCTTTACCTGAGCCGCAGGTGAAAATCACAAGCAAATCTTTGATTGATACTCAAGTGTTACTCATTGATATTAAAAGTGAACTTGAGCAACAGATGCAGCGTTTAACGCTGGATATTACCCAAGATGCCCGCGATGGCGTGTTACACAGCAGTGAAATGGAGGGGTTAGTGACGGTAAAGGACTAGTTTTTAGAAGAGATAATGATCCAACAAGAAAATATTTAACCAGAAGGTCTATCATGCTGCGTTTTGAGACCGACTTCATCTAAGTCAGTGCACTGCACTCTGCTGTATACTCAAATAGGAAGCACATAAAGCGCACTCAGGTTTCGAATATCGACAAAGCGCAGACAATATAAGCGTACGAAGTATGAGATGCGTTGATTGAGCAGAGCGATTCGCTCTATTGGCGATAAGGAGTTGCACCATGAGAGTCATGAACAAAGTTATTGCTTGTCCCCACTGCGGGCACCATCAAGATATCAGTATCGATGCCAGCTGTGGAGACCAAGATTATTACGATGACTGCCGAATTTGTTGTAATCCGATTCACTTACGCTTACACATCGATGAATCGAGACGAACGGTTGAGCTGTATATCGATTCAGACGACGAGCAAATCTATTAAACGAGATTGCACTACACGCTGCGATGTCACAAAACTAACGTGCTTGTTCGTTAAAACGCCTGGCCAGCACGCGCTCGACTGTGTCGACGATAATTTGTGTTTGGCTGTCGATCTCAATATTGAGTTCATCACCCACTTTATACTGACTTAAATTGGTCAGTTTTAAAGTTTCAGGAATTAAGTGCAACTTAAAGCCGGAGTCACTCACCTCGCCTACCGTTAAGCTGCAGCCGTTAACGCCAACAAAACCTTTATAAAAAATGTAATCCATCCATTTAGGCTCAATGCCCAGTGTCAGATCATAATGCTGTTCTGTATGGCTAATATCAACGATTTTAGCCTTGGTATGAATATGGCCAGAGAGAATGTGGCCACCAATCTCACTACCAAAAGTTAACGAGCGCTCAACATTAACGCTTTGACCTATAGACAAATTAGCCAGATTCGTCAGTCGCAAGGTCTCTTCCACTACGTCGAAAAATACCCTATCATCGACTACCTGAGTCACAGTAAGACATACCCCGTTATTTGCCACACTTGCACCAATCGCAAGTCCCTCATGCAAATCAGGTTCGAACGCTACCTCAAGGGTATTTAGGCCATCTTTCTTATGTATTGCAACCACCTCGCAGGTGGCTTGAACTATACCTGTAAACATTTTCTGCTCGCTTAATCGTTAAAGGCTGTATTTATGAATAATTCAGGCTATCAAGCCAAACGTTTAATCCAATTGGCGCTGCCAGTACTGATAGCTCAGGTCACTCAGACCATGATGGGCTTTATTGATACCGTTATGGCGGGCCGTGTTAGCGCGGTTGATATGGCCGCTGTTGCGGTCGGCACTAGCCTTTGGTTACCCGCTATTCTGTTCGTCCAAGGTTTACTGATGGCTTTTACGCCTTTATTTGCCCACTACAATGGAGCGAATAATCAAAAAGCCATCCAACCTTTGGCCTTTCAAGGTGCCTATCTTGCCATCATTGGCGGCATTGGCGTGATGGTTTTCCTCGCATCTGCGCCCTTTGTGCTTAGCCATATGGATTTAGAACCCGAATTATACCGCTTAACCATAGGATATCTCGACGGTATTTTATGGGGCGCACCCGCATTTGTGCTTTATCAAGTGCTACGTGGCTGCAGTGAAGGTATATCCTATACCTTACCGACCATGGTCATTGGTTTTGTCGGTCTAGCCGTAAATATCCCCGCTAACTATATTTTTATTTATGGACACTTTGGCGTACCGGCCATGGGCGGCGCAGGCTGTGGTATCGCCACTGCTCTCGTATTCTGGGCCATGCTAGTTGCCATGACCATTTACATGCAGTTACATAAAAAATTCGCGGCTTTAGCTCCCTTCAGTAAATTTCATCGTCCAGACTTTGAAACTATGAAGAAAATGACCAAACTCGGCATGCCGATAGCAATGGCGCTGTTTTTTGAAGTGAGTTTATTTGCCATCATAGCGCTGTTACTCGCGCCACTTGGCGCAACAGTGGTCGCAAGTCACCAGATTGCGCTCAACTTTTCTGCCATCGTATTTATGCTGCCGTTATCTATCGGTATCGCGGTATCGATTCGGATTGGTTATTACTTAGGCCGTGATCGCGCTGATATTTCCGCGGTGGTCACTAAAGTGGGCTTATGGCTGGCACTATCCCTTGCTCTAACGACAGCGGTTTTGACCGTATTATTTAGATTCCAAATTGCGAAACTTTATAATGGTGATCCTGAAGTGGTTGCCCTAGCCGGCAGCTTGATGTTGATGGCGGCACTGTATCAATTATCAGATTCAGTCCAAGTGGTTGCCGCCGGAGCCCTACGTGGTTATAAAGATACCCGCAGTGCCTTTTATATCACGCTGTTTTCCTATTGGGGCATAGGGATGTCACTCGGTTATACTTTGGCTTATACGGATCATATCGTTCCTGCCATGGGCGCCCATGGATTCTGGGCAGGATTGATTGCGGGCTTGACCTCAGCAGCGCTGTTATTTTTCATTCGTCTGCGTTACATCCAAAAGCATGGCGTGCATTTGAGCCTTATTGAAGGTGACAGTGTTCACCATTGATTGCATTAATGGCGAGCGACAGTGCTCGCCTTTTGGTTTATCAGTTTGATTTCGATGCATTCTCTGAAGTAAAGCGAATAAGAAATTGCGGTTTTATCTGCGGCGTTGTTGAAACACTGGGCAAGTTGCACAGCAATTCACCATTTGACGACAAATTTGTTTTTTTTGCTTGCCAGCCCTGCGCTATGCCCCTAATATAGCGCTCGTTCCAAGGCGCAACGCTTTTGAATAGCTTGTTAAATTTTGCAATGCACCCGTAGCTCAGTTGGTTAGAGCACTACCTTGACATGGTAGGGGTCGGTGGTTCGAGTCCACTCGGGTGTACCACTCTCTTCAAAGAGTCTAAATTTTGAAATTCAAACAGTGCACCCGTAGCTCAGTTGGTTAGAGCACTACCTTGACATGGTAGGGGTCGGTGGTTCGAGTCCACTCGGGTGTACCATTTCTTGCTGTAATCTTATGAAATATCAAGTCTTCCATATTTTACAATCTAAAATACTTTACATTCCTCAGTGACAAACTCCAAAAATCTGTGCCAACTCTCCCTTAAAATATTATTTAAAACCCATTCGTTTTTTAAGAATTAAAGTCCTCTGCCGAATTTTTCAAGGTGCAAAATTACATTCAAAAGCTTAAAAAAGGCAGCTTGTGCCAAATCGGTGCCAAACATGTTGGCACAAGCGATTTTTGACAAGCTGAAACTAGACCACTACCCAAAAAGGCACAAGAGTCCTTATTATATTCACTAAGGATTGTTAACAGCTCGATTAAGCACTTTGATTCATATCGTCATCAAATATTGATAACTCTTTTAAACTGCTACTCCTTGGAACATAAATCCATTAAAATCTCGCTGTAAAATTTTTTCTAGTACGTGATCAGTTGCTTTTGCAAGCTCATAAAAAAACGTAACAACTTTGTGGTAAGCGATGGCATCATCTTGTTTGCACATAACAGGATAACTACCGACCTAAGAAATGTTTGAAGTTTAAGCATACAGTTGTTGTATTTAAACAATAGCCCCTTAATTTGGCGAATATCATCCTTCGAAGTTGAATTCGGATTTAAAATTTATTCAACAGTTTTGCGCTTAGTTTCTCAAACATTGAAGGTTGCACTCTTTTTAACTCTTCACAACCACATTCCGGGCACTCTGTTCGTACATCATTGGGTAATAATACATCGTTTTTGGGCGCCCTAACTGAACTCCACTGGCATTGCGGGCAAATAAGTTTGTATGGTTTAGGTGGAAATGGCATGTTAAAGTTTACTCACTATTCAGTTTTGCTAAGCGTTGCAATTCATTGCAAATTTCAACATTAAGATCGACAAAGACGCTCCAGGAAACTAATGAAGATAAATTCGCTTGATAATAATCTTCTACGCGGCATACCAATGGACGCTCGTCATAAATAGTACAAAGGTGTGTTTGCTCATCGAAATGACGACAAACACCATCGCTACGATCAAGAAAAGCCGTTTCCACGCTCTCATTCACTCTGCGGCAGCAAAGTCCACAAGCATTACATGGGAACGGCTTAGGTACGGTCAGACTAATCATTGCTATATGGTTGTTAGCAAAGTCTGAGCTCTCATTAAAGCAACACTAGTTGCTTTTTCTTGCTCGTTAGCACTAGTTTGCGCTGACTCTACTTTTGCCAGCATTTGTTGAAGGACAGGCTCCAGTTCCTGACGCAAAATTTGATTCATAGCACGCTCAAACTGTTCCCCAAGATCTTTAGCTGTATCTTCAACCTGCTGCTCAAATCGCTCACGTTCTAGCTGAACTTTTGCTGCATGTTCACGCATTTCTTTATCAGAGGGGTCTTCTGAAAATAAATCGTAAATAGAAGAAATAACAGTAATCCCCGTCCCTACGTAGGGGATCCATTTGCCGATAACTTGACCAGCCCATTTCTCCATGGTTTTTGGCCCGATTCCTTTCATTAATGAAGGTGCCCAGTCTTTAACCAGCTTTAATCCACTAACAATATGCTCTGGCTTCGCCATTTTTACGACAGAGCTCGCCGCATTTCCCAAAACCTCTTTATTTATCCCTCTTTGATTATTAGGATCTTTAGATTCTGAAGCAGAGAAATGTGGAACGTCATTAATACTCGGTCCCTCATGCTGGGCATTTAAGACCGCCGACATTGTTTCCACATCATCGTTGAATTGATTCATCAAGTACTGCAACTCGTCATCCATAACGGCGACAACCGCTTTACCCGAATCTTCAAAGACTAGCTCAAGCACTGCAAGACAGCCTTCGGGGTGTTGATGCATGGCAGCTTTACTTTTAACTGTAATATGCTTTCGATTGCTAGCAATTTCGCGGTAAATATTATCCCGGCACTGACCTTGATTGGCGATCAACTTACGACACAATTCTTTATAGTGACTGAGTAGTTCATTACTGTCAGCATTTGTTAATTGTTGAATAAATTGGTTCAAAAATACTTGCAGAGAATGAGCCAAACGACTGTTGACATCTTCTGGACTGATAGAAGAAAAAAAACTGTTAAGTGAGCTCTCAAGCTCAATGATACCACTATGCTCTACCAAGCCTTGCTGCTTCGCTAACTTCCCTTTTAAGGCACTAGCTGCATTAATACGCAATATCGGGATATCGGTCAAAATCTCACTAAGACCTTGAGCAACAGCAAGAGACTGAAGCCTTGCGCGGGTATCATTTTTTAAACGAATAAAATCCTCTTGAGAAAGCGGGCTTTTTTCATTGAATACCAAAAATACCTTTTTCCTCTTATAAATTAAGTCAATAAGCTGACCAAGAGTTTTCTCTTCTTCCGCGGCTCCAGATGGATTGACAACAAATATTACTGCGTCTGCAAGCATCATTTGTGCTTGTGTCACCTGTTCATGCGCTAATGGCGCATCAACACCAGGGGTGTCTAGGATACTAAAGTTATTCCATTGATAAGCCTTAACATCTGCCGTTAAAGGCACATCCCCTGTAGGAGCAACGTCTGAACCAACCAATGCATTTATCAGGGTGCTTTTACCGGCATTGTAAATGCCGTATACCATGACACTTAGTTCAGGTGAGGCCTTTTTATCTTCAAATAATGTTTCAACATCCCTAAATGCTGCCTGCATATCAGGATATTCAACAATTAACTTTTTCGTTTCAGCATAGGCTCTATAAAGTTCAGCACTCGCCTTCATCTTAAACTCCATTTTTTATGATTTTTTGCAGCGATAGGGCCTTCAGCGCTTCGACCCGCTCATTCACTTCGCGTAGTTCGGTGGCAACCAGTCGTGTCACCGTCCTCATTTCAGCCAATGTATTTGTAAGCACTTTTTTAGATTCATCCTCGATCACAGTCTTTACAACTCTCGCATAGTTATCGCTTATCTCTTTTTTCAGTGACTCTAGATTATCGCCGACATTTAACTCTATCGTTTTCGTCTTTAATTTGGCATCACTACCAAATGCGCTACCAGCCATACTACCAGCACCACTTGCCAATGAAGCCCCCAAAGCTGCGCCCGCTGGACCACCTAGCATAAAGCCCGCGACTCCGCCAGCAACTAAGCCGCCCAATCCACCCCAGCCGCTATTACGCTTTTTTGTGCCAGCCTGATAGCCTGCAGAGATCTGCTCAGTGACTTTTTCTATTGAGAAATTCGGCAATTCCAGTGACGCTGAATACCAAGTTTTATCCGCAGCATGTTTCAACTCGTTGGAGATCTCCGCTAATCCACTTTCTAAAGCGTGGCCTATGATTTGCTGAAGCTTAGCATCCCAACTTCGACGTGCGCTTCTCAACTCTTTATTCATCTGCTCATCATCATCACGATAATTCTCTAACGTGTTAAATGTATCATCGATGATTGCATACATCTCTTTCTGCGCCTCTCGAGTGTATCTCGCCATAACCTTTGGCACAGAGCTCTCCAAATGCGCAATCTGTGCATCTAGTTCATTTGTCAATTTTGTATAGGGCAGTAATTCCTTTCGGCACTTGTCTAAGAAATTACTGAAATTCGTCATTGGAACGGCGCGCTTTATCTGCACGCCTTGGTTTTGAGAAATGCTGTGCAATCGGCTAAATAGTTCAACCATGCCGCTGTTTTGCATCTCCTTAGGATCGGTTAAGTGCTCTTGAGCGTAACGGGCGGAGTTAGAAAGAATATCGTTACTGTCAATGCCTTCTAATTCTTTGGCGATGTACTCTCGCTGCTGCTGCCGCGTTTCTTTCGACTTCATTTGAACTCGGGAAACAGGCTCTCCCAGTTCATCGTCCCAATCCTCTTCATTGACATCACTTCCGGTAAGCAGAATAAGCGTTTCCTTTCCCTTGCTTTTGAGCTCTCTGATTTCTTTTAAATCGCTGGCACGACCTGGTGAGCCTGAACTCATGGTATAGAGAATTAAATCTGCATGAGACACATACTCTTGCGCTAATTTACCGTTACTATCAGTTACGGAATGCAACCCTGGTGAATCCACCCAAGTTAAACCAGGAAGACGAAAACCTTGAATAGAGCTGGTCGCTTCCGTCGCTCCCACGCGAAACTCTCTACGACGCTTCGCTTCATCATCAGCATCACCGTTTACAACGTTGGTATTGGCAGCAGTAAAATACTCAGGCAGCAATGATACTGGGACACTAGCTTTTAAATTTTCCGAAGGATCTGTATGACCCCATGCTATATAGTTACCCAACGAGCTCTTACCTGATTTGACCTTACCAAATACAAATACCAACAGAGAATCCTGGAAGTCCTGACGAAAACTCAACCCTTTATCATATGAAGCCAAATTAGCCTGCCACGCTTTGTCTGTATCACTGATAGCAGACAAAATGCCATCAATTTGACGACTGAGCGGATTTTCCTCTGGTAAACGTTTCTTTGCTTGTCTGATATGCGATTCCATACGCACCGCAAAAGTTTTTTGAGCTTTTTGAAACTCGCTATCCAGCTTTTTGGCATCGACTAATGATGCCATAAAATCACTTTTCAACGTCTGAAATGACGTCAACAACTGTTCACGTAAAATAAGGTCTGACATCCTTTATCTATCCTTTTAATCCATTTAAAAGTACTTAAAGCTTTTCGCGCAACGCTTTTAATTGAGCAAGCTTGTGGTCTATTTCTTTTAGTCTGACTGGAACGTTCATTAATTCCTCTTCCGGTTCAAGTTCCACATCATACAAAGACTCCAATTTAACTAAGTAGTCCTGTGTTTCTTGAGGTAAAAACTGAAGGTCATAAACCTCCACGTATGTTGGACTAACCGGATTGTGAAACTCTTCATCATTATCCAAAATAGCTTTAAATGGTTTATCGCCAAGCAAGATCACTTTTATTTGACCATCTAAACTTTGTTGCAGCTCATTTGCTCTCTGCATGCCTTCTTGGACAAACGCCTCTTTCATGCTCTCCAGTTTTTCTTTGTGGGCACGCGCCTTGCGTTCCTGCTCTGCCCGTTCTCTACGACGACGCTCTTCGTCACCATTTCCGCCACTCCCAGAGTCACTATCATCACTGAAAGCAGAGACCGCAGCCGCTCCAAGTGCAACTACTGCCGCACCAATCAACCAAGGTAACGCCATATTTTACTCTCCCCGTAATCTTTCATTCAGGTATTCGGTTTTTTTCAAAGTCATGCTGAGATCTAACGAGAGCATGGCGTCGTTAAAGCGGGCAAAATTCCAATACAAATCATCTTCTAATTGCAGTTTTTCATCATTGAGCGCTTCTTCAGCAGCCGAGATTTCCAATAACAATGTATTCTGTGCATGGCGTATTCTTTCTTCACGAACAGCCCGTACATCAATCCCCAAAGTTTCAATATGCTGCTTCAATTCTTGTAAATGACTGGCTTTCACTAAGCCATCCTTATGCTGTTGAATCCCCTTGTGAAAACGAGTTCCAGAAATGAGAAAACTTTCAGGTGCAAAACCCAAATGAAGATGACATTGCTCAAGCACTTTTTGCTCAATCTGTTCAATCTTCTCTAAGCTTTCTGCATCAGCTTTACTGATGACAAGGACGATATTTTTCTCAGCATAAACGCCAAATGATTCTTTCAACTGCTTAAGAAAATCGAGTTCAATTTTCTCGAGTTCTCCTTTAGGCTGGTGCACAAATAACACCACGTCTGCTTTTGCGGCGCCATCCATCGCAACTTGATCATCAGCGTCATGAGCATCCAAACCTGGCGTATCGAGGAAAATATAAGACTCTCCCTCAAACTGCCTTAGTTCGGCGGTCTCTCGGACATCATTAGTTGGAAAATACTCTGCGTTATAGTGGTGAGTGAGCATGTTCAGCAAATAGCTTTTACCTGCATTCATCATTCCCCAAACGGCGATAACAGGTTTATCCTGTACCTGCTTTCTCGCCAATATATCTGATGCCTGTTTCAGCAATACATCTAAATCTGCTGAGGCCATCGAATCCTTAGCCGTCATACGTGTTCCTTGTTAGGTTGTCCGAATATTTACAATCTAGCTTTGGTATGTAGACAATCGTATTTAGACCATTGCTAGAGCCCTTAAAACAGCATTGTGCTAACTGCACAGCGCTTTCAATTTCCAACCGCAGTTCTCACACTGCCAAGTGGCATAACCATTATTAATTACTCCCTGTGTTTTGACATGAGATCACTTGCTAACTTTTCAGACAATGCTGAATCACTAAGATAAGGGACTTTTCCGGAAGGAACTAAATTAGCAGCAGCATCAAGGTGCACGTCCTGATCATCGAAGAAGATGTGAGGCCGAAAGGCTTTTAACACTTTAGTCTTCTCTACTCCTCCTAAGAAAAAAGCCTCATCAACATACACGCCCCAATGCCTTAAGGTTTTAATTACTCGCATCTCCGAAGGGCTATTACGAGCAGTGACTAATGCAATGCGGATCGGTGAGTATTCAACGCGAATGGGTAATCTATCCTGCAAGCGAGACAACTTATGCAATAAACTGGCGTAAGGCCCCTCTGCCATTGGGATATTTTGTTTTGCGTCTTCTTGAGCATGAAAGGCTTCCATGCCTTGGGTTTTGTAAACTAATTCACTTTCATCGGAAAACAATACGGCATCACCATCGAAGGCGATGCGGACTTGACCCTCGGGTATTTCCGGTGCATCCGTTGGCGGCGCTTTTAATATTGCCGCGGCGCAGTTCTTGGAATCAATCACCTGCTGAGCATCTTTAACATTGGTGGTGAGAAACAGGTCCACATCAAAGGCATCGAGATAATCGGCTACGGTTTCGCCCGCGGTAAAGGCTGAACGGGTAATGTTGAGCTTGTCGTGGCGAATAGTATTAAGCACCCGAAGACCGGTATCTGGGCTGTTTTGTGACATCACCACAACTTCAACAAGAGGGCTATTGCCCTGCTGATATTGATTAAGGCCAAGTAAAGCTTTGATCAGAGGGTAACCGGTCCCAGGTTTTAGCGGCTCATCTTCGTGTGCCAGCATAAACTCGCGGTATTTTTCTATGGCAGTATCAGGATCTGATTCAAAGGTTTTTCTGAAAATTTGGTCAGATTCAGCCATATCGAATAAGGCCGTGGCTGAAATACCAACGACTAATGTATTAGAGAGATCTAGTGGCATAAAAACATCCTTGTTTCAGTGGCTTGTATTCAAGCATGAAGCTTTGCTGAACTCAATTTTTTTTGATAGAAAAGTTAAATAATCATAAAAAATACTGCTGAATACACAGCATATCCATTTAATGGAATTCGGCTTGTTACCTTTGTTTAATACGATTCCTAAGCTAGTCATATTAATCCTTTAACTGTTTTTGCTGTTTAAGCTTAGTATCTTGGCTAGCAATGTTTTTGCTAACTGGCACTTCATAGGTGTCGCCTTTGACAAGGTATACTAGCAAGGCGATGGCGTTGATGATCAAAATCACAATTAACAGGGCTAACAGTAACAACAGCTTGGACATTGCTCATACCTTTTCAATAAATGTATGACGACTAATGCCAGAACTGCACCACAATCACGCCAACAGCTATAAGCCATTTAAATGATTATATTTCAATTGCTTGCGATAAATACGTTTAATCACGCTAATTAAACTAGGTAATCAATCTTAATAATTGGTAATTATTATTACTTTCTGTAATCACTCAATTGCACTATCTTGTCGCCAGCAAGAGTACTATTTTCAGCCGTATTAGTAGCAGATGCTAAATCTGGCTTTGCTGGTAGTGGTTGCGGTTCCATTAAAATATCTTGGCAGTAATCCATCATCTTTACTATTGGCATAAATTTTTGTTTTTGATCTTTTGCGTGCTTCTTTTGAGTATTGAGATGAATCGATAAATCGGTGCACAAATCGGAAGGCAGCTCATTAAGCTCCTGCTCCGCCAACGTTTGGCTAACCCAAAGTGCGGCATCACTAATATGGCCGCTAATGCTTAAATCGGTATTTTTAACCCAATGAGTATCCATGTTCAGTTCAGATAGCTCACTTAATAGCATAGCAATATCACTACTTGGGATGGCACGGAGCTGCTGCAAGGTTTCTGCTAATGAATATTGCCACTCCATTTGCAAGCGTGCTGCTAATTCATCCAGCGTTAGTTTTGTATCAGCGGGTATAAATACAGTAAAACGGCTGTTGGCTTCACAGGCAATAATGGTTTTGTGGCGTGATTTATAGGCATTATCGATTATGTTCAGTTGCCAGCTAAATGCTTGCTCGTCTGACGCTAAGGTATGAACCCCGACTCTCTGGCCATCTTTCTCAGGCAAGCGAGACAAGTCGGCTTTAAGCCATTTGTTGAGTGCATTGGTTGCGGATAGTAATAATTTCATACTTTTTTATCGTTCCCGTTACAAGAATCACAACAACGAATCAAATTTAGATATAAGAATCGATGAATAGCAGCTTCCCTGTGACATGTTTAAATATTCCCTACAAACCCATTAAAGACATAAGTTCATGTTCACTAACAGCTTCTGGCGTTACCACTGCATCACTAAGCATGGTTTTTTTAGCTAACAACTTATCTAAATTCACATCAAACAAATCATACTCTGGATGTAAAAGGCAGGGTAAATGAACAAAAACAGGTTTTTCCTGACCAATTCGATAGACTCGATCTGTTGCTTGAGCTTCTTTTGCCGGGTTCCAATGGCGCTCTAGATGCACTACATGATTTGCGCCAACAACGGTCAATCCTACGCCAGCAGCAACTGGAGACATGATGATAATGTTAAATCCTTCCTTTGATTCAAAATCAGTTATCATGCCTTTACGCGACAGTTGGTCCTTCTTCGTTGCCATCGCTTTACTATCGCCATTAATGACATGAATCTGTAACGCATAAATTTTGTCTAAACATATCTGAATTACAGCTCTCGAAAAATCCCCACTAAAAAAGTGGATTAATATTAACCCTTATCGCCTTTTTATAGACCAAATAATGGCTGGATAACGCCTAAGGTCTTTATATAGTCAATATCATCCTTATCTAAGTCGAACCATTCCCCCTCCAGTCTCTTGTTTGAGAAATGTAAGTGCATCTCTCTTTCTGCCGAAGAGTAATCATCAAATTCTGCATAATGTATAAGCTTTATTTCAAAAGGCAGTTTTACAGAAAATAATTTAGTCCGATTTTTAATATTGATTGTTTTACCGATTTTGAAACCATATTCAGACTCAATAACATAAACAAAACCTTTTATAGGATTACTTCCAAGTGTCGCTGTTGACGTTCTAATATTAGTAGTTGATCCTACAACTTTTCCAAATTCTGTTTGTCCTAACTCAGAAAAGCATTCTGCAAATAAGTCTTTTATCATGTAACGTTTGACTACTTCTGGTGCAAATTTAAAAAAAGACCGATCTTTCCAAAATCGTCTTCCAGATGGATTCGGACGAAGGTATACATCGAATGGAAGCCAATCAACTTCAAATTTGTCAGTACCGATAACAACTGACTTTACAATACAAAAAGCAAGGGTATGGCCTAATAAGTCATTTTCGTTCCAGTCAGCTAAAACGATACAATGCCCATTACGAAGTTTTGGAAGCATGTCTTCAGGTACAGAAAGCTCTTTACCATTTAAAATATTATTTATTTCAATTTCATTTGTGGATAAACGCCAAAAGTTGCTCATTATATTTCCTATTTGTAATTTTACTTACAATCAACATTGCTTAAACAGAACAATACACTCAGCTTTATTTTCGGCTATAGCCTTTTCAACCCATTGTTTTGTAATAGTGGCCTCAACAACACTGCATAGGCTCAAACTAAGCTTATCCGCCTGAACTCCTTGTTCTACTCCCTCAGAAAAACCATGCCCGGATTTAATTGCGCCTTTATCAGTTATCACATAACGATCGTGAAAATAACGTTCTGGTGCGATAATAAGTGAGAAATTTGGAATTTGATCGTACATATCAATAAATTCTTGCTGAAATACTTTCTGAGGATTGCCAGTATTGATACTCGTCACCAAAGTAATGCTACTTATAGCGTGAGAGTCTTGACTTAACGTGAATATTGACTTTAAAACAGGGTTGTTTGCGAGTCTAAAATATTGATCTACAATAAAAACATTTCCTCCAAACCTGATTAAGGTTGATAAAGATGCTGAAATATCTTTAGCTACTTTATTAACTAATCTCGATGGTGGCATTAACCAACTATCATGTCCGTCTATAAGGTCATCGTATTTGATTGCTCCAGCGAATAGCTCCGATACAATCGAGTTGAAAGGTAATATCTCTGTTTGACGAGTGCACCAGACACTCCAATCATCTGCCAAGATTGAGCTTCGATCTAGTGGCAATATAAAATATGGTTGATCCTTACTTCGTTGGAGGTTATTTAAAAAATTCGTGATCGATTTCTTTCGTACTGGTAACAGGTTTTCGGATGCTTTAGCAGCTTGAAACGCTTCCCTCGCCCAATCTCTGACTGGCGCAATAACATAGCGACCGGCTTCAAAACCAAAACTATGTTTTAATAAACCATAATAATGGTACTCAGCCATACAACGTGGATCAAAAGCGACTTCTTGATACATTAGAATAGCTCCTCATCACGCTCTTCAAAGAAGCCACCAGGCCAATCTTCAACAAAGTCGCCATCTTCTGTAATATCAATTCGCTTAGCCTTTATCCCAGCTGTTGAATTGGATAAGAAAATAACACTAATATCTTCTGGCTTCACAGCTGTTAAATCTTTTGGCAAATTACCTTCAGCCGTTTGTCGGACTCTTTTCAATAATCTTAATATTAAATGTTCGCTGTGAGTTTCAATTAGGTATGTAGCATTAGTAGAAACCTGAGTTAACAGATCGCCAATTGCAACTTGTACTCTGGGATGCACATGTAACTCAGGTTGCTCACATGCAATAATGCCTTTTTTCCTAGTATAACTAGCTACTATTAACGGCAATAACTGAGATACACCAACACCGATATCAGCAGGTGAAACACTCACATTATTACGTTCATCCCATATTGACACTGATGATTTTTTATATTGCAGCATTCCTTTATAAAACTTAGAATGTAGATCCTGTGAAGTCCTTGATGCCTCTAAATCTTCATAACTCAATTTTTTAGGATCTGAGTCCTCTGAATCATGGAGTTGTTCTATTTGAATACCAATAGCATCAGTAACAGCCAATAAATCATTGTAATGCTGAATATCAAAGGATGGTGTAATGAAGCGTCTCTCTCCTTCCTCTATTTGATAAATTAATTTATAACCTAAATTTAATTTATCATCTGCTAGCCAAGAATTAACTGAGTGATCGCGTTTAATGTCGGTAATTGCCAGCTCATCCCAACAAGCTTGCCCATTGTACCAGTCACCTTGTTTAGGGTAAGGGTTTGGTTTAAAGCTTGAATCAGGTACTATTCTTAGAGGGCCGATACATAGGCTTTGGCTAAGAATACTTAACAAGTTATCTAGTGGAGAAACAAATAACTCGCTTAAAACGGTATTAATGAGATATTCATTCGGCTTGGATTCTAAATCTAAACTTGTGACTAGTTTTTTGCCTAAACGAGGTAGAGCACCGGCCATCCCTTTAATTCCTATTGGGAATTGTTGATGAATTAAAAAATGGACCCTACTGTAAATACCATCATCAGAGAACTGTTGGTTATTAATAACCTCACCGTCTGATAAATTGAGTTCAATTTCTTCCTTCGTTTCAGTAGCCAACAGACATTCTTGAGTTTGATACATTTCCCAAAGCCAATCGGACCTAGCATCAAAATAATCGCAAAGAAGAGCATGACCAAAATTTAACTTACTAATAATAGGATTTTTTAAACCTGCATCAGCGGTGATTTCGCCGATAAAATCACCATCAAACCATACTGAATAACTTGCTATATATGCCGTTTTTAGAGTAAACGACCATGCAATTTCAAATTCAATAGCAACTTTTTGATCATAAGCCCCTGAAGGCATATCCATTATAAGAAGATCTAGCTCAACGCCTGCAATATCGTAAAGTAACTCATTGCTGCCGCTATAATCAGAACCTATACTAGTGCCCATATCATATTCAATTTTAAATTTAATCCGCTTACTGAGATCTCGCCCATTAACCATGTTCTCAAAACCGTCAACAAACTTTCCGCCCAAAGCATCAATTTTTTGCGGATTGCATTCTCCTTTATCGACTATTTGTTGTAAGTAAAATAATGCTAATAATACTGTACTTTTCCCGACACTGTTAGGTCCAAAAAGTAAGGTGACTGGCGCAAATTCAATCGTCTGTGTTTCTTTAAAAGAGCGAAAGTTGGTGAGTGATAACTTGGTGATTCTCATTTCAGTACTCTTCTAATTTGACTTGGTAGACAGTCTGTTAATCATATCGACTAACTGTGTAGGGCCTTGATCGTTTTTCACCATGTCGGTTGTGCTTGGTCTGAATAAGGTTTGCAGTATAAGCTGACGGTCTTCTTCTTTAGGCCCTTGGCCTTTCCGAGTGAGAGCAAGGTAAGTATGGATCATGGTTCTGCGTTCTTGGGCATCGGTAGTGAGATGGAGGTGAGACATAAAGATATTGGCGGCAACTTTAATTATCCAAATACCAAATGTAGTGATAACAGCAACGGTTATCAGTTTATTAAGTGCGACATCTTTAATCGTTGTGTTTAAGTGATTATCAACAAAGTATATTAGCGTTGTAACAACCGCGATAATCATCAATAACATTACAATGCCAAAGCCGATTGCTTTATTACGGTTACTTTTTTGTTGAATGCCCCAATACCTCACAGCAGCATGCAAGGCGAGCTTATCGTCATAGGTTTTTGTGAGGTTTTCTAAATCTGTCTTAGCCTTTGCAAGTTCATCATCGAACTTTGTTTTAAACTCATTTTTATGGGTATCTAAATCAGCGGTTTGTGTCTCAGTTTGATCTTGCCAATCAGTGATCAAACCATCAACAGTTAAGATCTGGCGAGTAGCTTCGTCAATTTTGATTTGATATTCAGTAACCCAATTATCTCTATTATTAGTGAACTCATCATCCCAACGATGCTTTAATTGTTCTAGCGACTCTGTCTCGTCGTCAATCCTGTCTTCACTCCCGGCAAAGTAAGCATCCGCTTCTTGCAGGCCTTGATACATGTTTCGGTCAATTTGGGAAACATTAATATCAAACGCGACAGCAATAGCGGCTAAACCATACTCTGTGCTTTTATTCTTTTGTCGTTGAATAAATCCGTTAAATGGCGCTTCTTCAGTGTAAAGCCCCTTGGTATTTAAGTAATTGGTAAATGACTGGCTAAATTGCTCTACACGGGCGTTATAATTAAATGGCTCATGCTGAAATCGTTGTAATCCAGCGGTGATTTGCTGCTGTAAATTACTCCAACTCTGATCGAATACACTAAACAGGTGTTGCATTTGATAGCGTTGAGCAATATTTCTATCAAAAGTATAAAGCTGACGTTGTTGTTGAACCCAAGCGAGCAACTTTTCAGGCTCATCAAACCATTTACTCCCGTTTTCGGTTTTAATGGTGATGCGTTTAAGTTTTGTTTCTTCAAGCTCTTTTTTTTCTGACATCTTAACGTCCTTGTTATTCTTGTTTTAAAGTAATAGCTATAGTTCGCCAGCGAAAGCTTTTTGACTTAGAGAATTAAATAGCTCATCGTTCAATTCACTATCAGCAGCATCTCTGATACTTGAACTTTCAATGTGAGAAACTATTCGGTCAAACTTGCATTGTAATTCCATTGGGGGAACAATTATTGGAAACTCTCTCATCTTGGAAAGTAGTAGATTTTTAATTGCTGAGCCTGAACCAACAGAAGCAAAGTCTTTTACTCGTAACAAAAATATATATTTAAGAAAGTTCGAATTTAAAAGATCACCTTTAGGTTTGATAATCGCGACACTTTTTTGAAAAGTTGTCTTAGACGTTTTTTCATCATTCATTACTATCGCAACTCGACCTATAGTTGCTCCAGTGTTAACCATAACCAAATCGCCAGCCTGTAGATCAGTTCTCCTATGGACCTCATCAAATTCCTTTTTATTTATCTGACGAGTATTTTCATAGTTAATTCTTCCATGATTAACATCCTTAGCACTTATGAAGTAATACCCCGAACCAATCTCATCTTCACAATCACCGTGTTTGCCATCAGTTATTTTTGTTGTCAGTTCACCTAAATTTTGAACTTGCCATTTCTTGGAATTGACCAAAGGATCGCCGAACATGTCTAGGAAGACACTGCGGAGGAAGTCGTCGGCGAGTTGGATGGCTTGCTTGCGTTTGCGACGGATGGCATCGGCTTTATCTAAAATAGAGGCAATGCGTTTTTGCTCGGCTAAACTTTTAGCCGGATCGTCAGGGAAAGGAATTGGAATTTCGTGGTTCCAAAACACATTCATTGACACTCGTGGCATTTTGGCGCCCGCTACTTGCTCACTGATCCAATCGACAAATGTCTTAGAACGTAAGTAATAGGTTAAATATGCACGATCTAGCCTTTTACTATCGGGTTTTAAAGGAACAAGTTCTGTTGTAGCAAGCCCCTCCTCATCAGGCATTACCACTTTGTTTAAATATGGTCGTAATTTAGAATATAAAACATGTGATGTATCAAACCAATGAGTCGATGAACCCGCTGTAGATAGTGGTGACTTTTGTTTACCTATGACTTGACCACTATTAGCCTCAACCATATCCAAATTAAGCATCCACACTTTTTCAGAATTTGATATGACAGGATGCTTTAATGGCTTTGAAGGTGCAATAATGCTTAATTTTTCATATCCCCAACTCACAGCATTGCCTCCAGCTCATTTAAGTCTTTTAGAATATCGTTTTCTAGGGCTTTAAGCTTGGTTAGGATGACTTTTGGGTCGTCATAGACTTCGGCAGTGTGCACCACTTCTTTGTAGCGATTGATCGACAAGTCATATTTGTTCGTTACGATATCGTCTTTACTGACCCAAAATGCCTTTTGAGTTTTGTCATTTTCAGCGGTTTGAGCAATGGCTTTATCACGGGCTTTAAACTCACTCACTAGGCTTGGTAAGTCGTTGTCTTTGATTGGCGTTCGCTTGTCATCTAGCGAAAAACCATCGGCTTGGACATCATAAAACCATACATGATCGGTGCTGCCGCCTTTGGTGAAAATAAGGATAGCAGTAGACACACCAGCGTAAGGTTTAAATACCCCACTAGGTAATGAAATGACCGCTTCAAGTTGGTTGCTTTCGATTAATAATTGACGCAACTGCTGGTGGGCATTGGATGAGCCAAATAACACACCGTCTGGCACGATGGTGGCCGATTGACCGCCAATTTTTAACATGCGCTCGATTAAGGCAACAAACAGCAGTTCTGTCTTTTTAGTTTTGACTTTTCGCAGCAGCTCAGGGCAAACGTCTTCTTCATCTAAACTGCCTTTAAATGGCGGGTTAGCAAGAATGATATCGAAGCTTTCTTTTGAATCCTGTGGGAAGTTTTCACTAAAGCGTTGGCTTAGGGTGTCTTGATAATGCACGTCGGGTTGTTTAATGCCGTGCATCACTAGGTTCATTGCGGCAACCCGAAGCATGGTGGCATCAAAATCAAAGCCGTGAAACATGTCGGTGTCTATGTGTTGGCGTGCTTGTTGATCGATTAAATCACCAGAAAATAGTATATTTTCAAGCTGCTGGCCTTGATTGTCTAGAAGCGGTTTACCGTCTTCATCAAATAATGGTTCACGTTCTATACAGTCTTTTGAGGTGTATTTTTCGAGTAGGTATTCGTAAGAAATTGATAAAAAGCCGCCGGTACCGCTCGCTGGGTCGCAAATACGGCTGGTTGTGCTTGGGTCTAGCATTTCGACCATGGCGCGGATGATATGGCGCGGTGTTCTAAACTGGCCGTTAATACCCGCGGTGGTGAGTTTACTTAGTAAATACTCGTATAAATCACCTTTGGTATCGCTGTTATCAAGTGGCAAGTCATTAACCATTTCAACCGCTTTTACCAACAAGCTTTGTTTTTGGATCATTAACTGGGCATCTTTCATAAACTCAGAAAATAACGAGCCTTCGTTGCCCTCTTTTACTGATGCTGCAGAGCTTGAACCAAAATACGGGAAGAGTTCATCTTTAACTGTTTTGTATAGCTGCTCGGCACCTAAATGACGAATATTTTGCCAACGCAGGTGTTGCTGCGCATCATTAAAACGACGGTTAAACGCTTGGCCAGTTCGTGCACTTCGTTTTTCGTCAACTTGTTCGTTCATGTCGAGCATGCGGGCATACATTAAAAAGGTAATTTGCTCGATAACCGTTAACGGATTGGTAATGCCGCCGGTCCAAAATTCTTCCCATAGCTTGTCGATTTTGCTTTTTAGTTGACCTGTGATCATGGTGTACTCTTATTGTTGATGTGCTGCTTACTTGGCTATAGAGCCTATGCTAGTCAGTTTTACCCTTGGCGATAAGTGTTTTATCGCCAAGATGATGTGTGTGCTAGTAAATTAATCAGTTTAGGTTTATTGCGTTATCTGGTTAACGTAAATATCGGTTGACCAATCAAAACTGTTTTTGACACTAACAGTGTCATAGATTTTAGTTAATTGGATTAATTGATCTTGGACATCATAAAATTCAAATTTTGCATTGTGATACTTGAGATCATGTTTCCAGTAACCTAAGCCTTGATCAAAGCGTATTGAGAAGCTTAATCCTGAGGCAAATGTTAGAACCAGTTCTCGACGATGTTGTATGTTGCCTCTATAAGTCGCAACATCTAAATTGATAGGCATTTTTAACCCCAATTTAAACCAGTGTTCAAACATCTCACGCATTTCTTGCTGGTCGTCCCAATCATGTTCGACCTTGGAGCCAATAGAATCTTTTCTGTTATATAAAGTAAAAATGTCGACTCTTGGTGACACGGTAGCAAATGGTTTAAGTAATTCCCCCAACATTAGCAGTGACCAAGGATTTTGAAGGTAGCGATCACTGTATTGAATGGTTTCAATGTGTTGCGAGTCTAAAGCCTGTTTAAGCACTTCGTTGTTATCTTTTAAGGCTTGCCAAAAATGTTGGCCAAATTCAGTTAACAGACCATTACATTCTTTAGTTAGCTCTACCGCAATTTGGGTTACCTTTGCGGTTTTTTGCCACACAGAGGTATCAATAGACACTATAGACACATCTCGATGTAGGTTTGATTTAATTAAATATGAGTTATCTCTATGCTGTAACCAATTTTGATCTGGGTTTGCCACAGTGAGGTTATTACTGGCGATGGTAAATACTCCATCACTGTTATGAACTTGCGCCAATATATGGCCGCTGTCGCCGTTTACAGCTGAAACACTTGGGTTACCTTGATAAAGCTTAACGCCTTTGGCATGAAGTTGAAGTAAGTCGTCAATTATGACTTGCTCGAATGATGCTAACTGTACGTCAGAAGGTATTACGATATTTAATGAAAGCTCATCATTGAAATTATCATACTGCTTTAGCTTTCGTCTAAATGTACTTGCCGCTAAATCCCATTCATTTGGATCGTTTGATAAAAACAAAGATATAGCCGTAGCCTGCTTATTCAACGCTATGTGTATTTCTTCAAATGCACTTTGGCTTGCATGTTGTGATTGGGTAAGCAGCTGCATTGACTCAGGTATAGCTAAACTTAGACTGAAATCTTTTGTTAGCCAATCCAGAGCCATTAAGCGATTTAGATTATCGACATCGTGACGCGTGTCGGCATCAAGTAAACAAGCGGCACATAGGCTGTCGCATTGATCTTTACAGTGAAGCGTGTCATAGGCCTTTGATAGGATAGCGGCAATCATGGTAGACCCACTAGAGGCAAAGCCTGCTCCTCCACTTATCGTGTCATAAAGTTGTATTGCTAATACCGGCTGTGTATTGATTAACGTAGGTTTTATTGTATAACCCATTTCATTATTCAATATGCCTAAACTTGCTGCGAGTGCGTTACGCGTGGCAACTGCAAGGGTTAATGCGATTGATCTATTTTCTGTATTTGGTCCGGTGTCGTTTAGATATTCACCGGTTTTTGGGTGGCAAAGTACTATTTCCAGTACATCGGTTTTAGTTTGACTACCGAGATAAATATCTTTGTGAATATGTGAAGACCCTTCGCAGTCGTGGTGACGGCCATCATTTTTATCTTTTTTAGATCCGCGGATTGGTTTATGTGGCTTTTCAGGTGTTAATGTTGTGGGGAATTCACCCTGTGCGGTAAGGGATTCTGCGCGTCCACAACTCAGACACATTGCATAGCCTTTACCGTGTTCGCCTGCGCTGTAGTTAAATACACTTCCGTCTGTACCGTAGCGCATAAAACCCAGTTTAGGATTAGGTAACGGGTGAATTGGACTATTAACACTGACCCAAGCTGGTTGAACAGGGATATAGTGTTGAGTGGTAATATTGTTTGTTGGCGATGCATAGAAATCGGTGACAAAACCTGTGGGCTGAAGCACTTTTAATTTGTCTTCAACTTTTATTGAATGGCCACAATGAGAACAACACAGGTTACTGTCAGACGTTTGAATTTCTGTTGTATAACCTGTTTGCCCGCAGCTAACGCAGCGCCATGCTAAATCAAATTTTTGGGCATCTTTAGCGTCTGCAACAGCAATATTTTGCCAGTTAAGCGATACGCCAGCAGAACGGAATACACGGCCATCGATGACCATTTCAGCACCTGGTGCATACTCACGTATGGCAATTGCTAGATTGCGTGACGGTAAGCCACGCAAACGAGAGATATTGTCTTCTCGTTCAGCATTATTTTTGCTACGTCCTTTTTGCTCACGTATGAAATCTTCAATATTGGAATTATCCAGATTGACAATATCTGTAGGGAATCCATAACCGGGTAAAAATGCTTTTGCTGCTAGCTCACGTAACAAGTACTCGCGACGATGACGTTGTAATTCCATGCCTAGTCTAAATGCATAAGGGCCATCCTTTTGAGTGGTGCTGAGTTCTTTTTCAACACTATGAAGTTCTTTTAACCAAGCAGTTTGAAGCTCTTCAATGCTATTAACCGTTACATCGACTAATGACTGGATTGATCGACCTTCTAAAACTGTCCCCTTAGTTAGTCGTGAAATATCTTTCTCAAATGAATCTATTTGGGCTGCTATATTGGCTTTAAATCGATCACAAATACTCAAGGTTTCACTTTCGTAAAACCAGCTTAAATTGAGTGATGTTTTCTCTTTTTCGGTATGACCTACTTCTTGTGTTAAAAAAATACCCAGTAAAAATGCATTAACATGACGTTGTGTTAATCGCGCCGAGTTAAGTGAGACAATCGGCGCCGATATTAATGTTGTGAATGGCCAAGCCGGATTGTTGAATACTTGAGTATCGTGTGGGTTAGATTTACACAATGTAAAAGCTAAAGCTCGGGACTCTTTGCTTCGCCCTGCTCGACCTGCTCGCTGTAAATAGTTAGCTGGGTGCGGTGGCACGTTGTTCATAACAACGGCTGAAATACCGGCGATATCGACACCCATTTCCATGGTGGTCGAACAATTCAGCACATTAACTTTGCCCTGCTCAAATAATTTTTCATAATTTTTTAGACGTTCAGATGACTGCTGCGCCGAATGTTCTGCAGTGCGGTAGTAAAAGCCACCTTCGATAGTTCTATCGTTAATATCTGTCCAGAGGTTTCGAGAACGTAATAACTGCACATCTACATTGTCAGCGACTAATCTTCTAATTTTATTAACGCCAATTTGAAAATCTTCTTGTTTAGCCGAGAAGCTCCAAGCTGCTGGGAAATTGACTTCTTCACATCTAAAGTTACCACTATTCAGATCCCTCGGTAGATACGGGGTAATAGACCTTAACGTTGTATCTATAAGTTTATTAGTAATTGGACAAATGAAAGCTTTTTCAACGAATGAAAAAGTCATTTTACTGCGGTCTAAAAAGAACTGATTACCTTCATAGCTTAATATGGGGTGAAGCCCTTCTGTTAGGGCATCCCATGCATCACGCAATATATTATTAATAATATCTTTATCTATATTTTTTTCGATATCTAGATTAAAAGCCAACACTAGCAACTTAGCTAGTCTGTTTAATTGATTACCTTTAATTTGTGGCCATTTCTTAACTCTATTTTCATCATCTTCATTAGATAAAGGGTTTCTTAACGTTTTTGTTGCAAAATTACTTCCAATCCAACTTTTCCAGTCTTCATTTAAATTTATATAACTGTTTTCTCGGACATAAAAATCGAGGCACGTTTTTAAATAATCACGCCAATCCTCAATCGACCCTGGCCAGATACTGGGTAAACTAGTAATTTTATCGAGACCAAGGTAGCTAACTTTAACCATTCCTTGAGTTTCTAAGCTGTTTTGACGTTTAGGACGACGAGCAAACTCACGAACAAGCAGCAGCTCGGCAAGCTTTCTTGGTCCTGCAGAACCATCAAACACTTCTGGATTTGCATATTTATTATATTGAAGCATTGCTTTGCTTACACTGCCATGTGCAATCAAACTGTCTATCATTTGAGACCAAGACAATGTAATCAGGTTGAGTTTACTTGCAGTACCTGCCAATAAAGATGCAGCAAGTTCATTTAGTTCATTTGCTTTGTCTTTAAGTCCCATAGAGGCCATTTGTTTTGCTAATGCAAAAAGATCTTCGGGTTTGGCATCTGCATTTGGCTTTTCTTGGATAGGTGCTTCAAGTTGAGCTTTTTTTAGGATGTCTACAACTAATCCACGCAACTTTGAACGTTCCGCTTCTTGTTGCATCCGAACAGCCATTCTGGCTGTTCCTTGCCTACTATCAGTAAAGGTAATTAATTTCCGACCTCTTCCGGGTAAAGATTGAGGACCTTCTTGATCTCCAGGCTTCATTTCATGGTCAGGGCAATATTCTAAAATGGTTGGAACTACGTTAGCTACATAAAATGGCGCACCGAGAATACTCCGGCGATAGGGTAAATGACCACTAAACCCTTTATAGCTGCAATTCGAACATATCGGTTGCGTTGTTTCATTGTAAAAATAAGGCACGCTGTTGGAGGCTAAACTTGCAATTTCACCAGTTTTAATATCAATTTTGATTGGTGAAAAATATCGTTTATCATCTTTGTCTGCTTTATCTTGTTTACTAGACAAAACAATTTTTGAAATACTTGAAGAAGATTTTTTAGTTTCTTTTGATTCATCATCATCATCATCGTTACTTTCTACAGTCAGTGAAAATTCATCACCAGCATCTTGCTGCCATTGACTTAATTTTCCATTTTTATCTGCCCCCAATAGATGCGGTTCATTGCACTCATTACAAAAAGCTAGCTCAAGCACTGGGGCTTTAGTGTCACAATCACAATGAGTTCTACTTTTTGAATAAACGTAACCATATGGCCAGTTTGTTTTAAGCTCTGTATCTGCTTTTTTCGAACAGCTAGGATCGATACAGGTAAATAATCCACTGAACATACGTTGAAAATAATGCGCTCTGACTTTTAAAAATGCTTCTTTATTGGGCGCGGGTTTGGTCGCCGTCAGTAAATCTATCCAAAGCAATAAAGTTTGTTCATCAAAAGGTTTATCACCCAATAGATTAGACACTTTCTGATTTATGTCTTCTAATGTTTGAGGTATTGATGAGTTCACAAACACAGTTCGAATCGCTTTAGCAATTGATGAACTGGCTAGAGCATCAAACCTAGTGCGTGAAACGTCCAAACTAAAATCTTCTTTTTTTACCGTTTCATCTGCTGGGATAGACATTAAGTCTTTAATACTGGTATGTTTCTCTTCAAGTCGGGGTATTTGTGGAATGACCCTTTGGCCACCAATCACGGTAACTTGATCTTGGTTAACACCAGCCAGGTCAGCTAAGTATTTTTTGAGTTGATTAGCGGTATCTTTACCGGCGATCGTAGCCGATGTTGCCACGAATCGAACATCTTTTGCTTCAACACCAAAGGCTATTAATACTCGTCGTAATTGCAAAGCCAACTCAGCGGCTTGAGACCCTACATAAGTATGTGCTTCATCAAGTACAATCCATCTTAGTGATTTTTGTTTTTTTGATGCTGCAATGATAGGAGCATCAACTTGTCGCACCATCATGTATTCAAGCATGGTGCCGTTTGTGACTAAAATGGGTGCTGGCTTTTCTCGCATTAATTCACGTGACAAAACCTGATTGGGTACTAAATTTTGAGCTGATGAAACTTTAGCCTTCAAATTTTCTGTATTACCGTTGTACAAACAAAAACGCATGTTGTTGCCAAAGTGCTTAGTCCAAGCATCCAAACGCTCTTTTTGAGAGTTGATTAATGCATTGAGTGGATATAAAAATAGCGCTCGGACGCCCACAAGGGGCTCATTGGTTTGCTTTATCTCCCGATAAAGATCTTCAATCACTGGTACCATAAAACATTCTGTTTTACCTGAACCAGTACCACTGGTTACGACAACAGATTGAGGATTATCATTTAACAACATTTGCCAACTTTTCAATTGATGAGTAAATGGCGAATACTCTGCATTGAATCGATAGCGCCCATTATTTGTATGATCGAGTGCTGTGATGACTTCTTTAGACAGTAGTGTGCCTTTCAATTCAGATATACTGACTTTTGCAGGCTCCCAACCAAAAGTATGTTCAAATAAAGGTGAAGATAATAAAGACTCGCCTTTGCCACTCGGTTGATTTAATACACTTTTTAGGTGTGTTCTTAAGGATGGGTTACTAATACCAAATACACTCAATGACGCTTCTTGTGCACGCTCTGCTGCTTGCTTCGTTAGCTGTGAAAAATATTCAATAATAAAGCCTTAAATCAATTCTGAAAACGTTAATAAATGGAATGTATACATGCTTGCAAACCAATTAGGATCAAAGTCACGTACTTTCTTCAACTTAAAAATTGCATTTGATGAACTATCATAAATGTCTGATAAATTAGCTTTACCCGTTGATACAGCAGCTAAGAACACAGGTAAATAAATAACAGAGTTTTGGAAGTTATGTAGACTGTTAATATCTATCTGTCCGAGTGAATTATTTTGATACCATTTACTTAATTCGTAACCTTCACTATCAGGCCACACATCGTTTTCACTGTGTTCTCGTAATAGGTCTTGTAGCCAATCCTGTCCAGCTATGTTCATTATTGGTAGTGGTAGCTTAAGTTTGGGGTCAATCTTATTTGTAATCAGATAACTCACTAACTCTTCGCTAAAACCTGGTATATGATACAAAATAGATTCATACCAAGGCTCTGCTATCATTTTTACGTATTGTTTATCGACACCTTTTTGCTCTAACCAATCGAGAACTTGTTTATAAGTTTGGATGAATAATTCTGGTGGTGTCACTTGCCATAGAACCGGAAACTCTGATTCTATTCGCGCCATAAATTGTGGATTAGCTTCGAAACGATAAAAACACAGTATTAATGCTTTGGGGTTTGCCACAATTTCACGCCAAACTTGGAATGTTGTTAAGGACAAATTTTGATAGTTGCTGAAGAGTTTAACCAAAAACTCCCATCCACTATGTTGTAGGTTATCAGCCATTTGCATTACAACATCAGCTATCACGTGAGTATTAAATTTAGGATGATATGCTTGAACAGCCCGTTGTAGTGAGTTCACCTGTTGTTTTACTTGATCGTGATCAGCTTCGTCTTCTGACATATGATTGCTACTGTCATGACCTACGAGCAATTTTGCTCTGAAATTTGTCGCACTATTTGAGCTTGGTACTATTAACCATGGACCTTCATTTTTATCTACTTGCGGCATTTCATAATGACCAGTGGATATGCCTTCACTAATTAATGCTTCTATTTTTGTGGGTGTTCTTTCAGGATTGCTCATTTGCATTAGTAACAACTCTGCACCGGCTACAACATTTTGACCTTCCGCTGAAATTTTAAAAAAACGTTTATCTTCAGTTTCGTATATTCGGCTACTATAACGATATATTTTATATTTTAAGTTGCCAGAGAAGCTCGAAATGGTCATTGTGACCTGTGCATCCAGATCTGGGGCTAAAGAAAGTAATTCGTTAATTTCATCTTTAAAACTATGTAAACTTATAATTGTAGGTTGTTCACCAACACGGAATTGATGTTTAAAGTATGGTGGCGATCGACCTTGGTTTTCTAAAACAATATCTATTTCGAAGTTAGCAGAGCATTCAGCTGATGCAAACAAATGTAAACGACTGCCGAGCAGATCATCTATTGATAAGTGCTTCTTGAGAGGCTCCCCTATAGCATCAAATACAAATGCTCCTTGTCTTGGATAAGGCAGCTTTATATGAATTGGGGTAGCCATTAAGTTTGGTGTAATACTTAGGGTCAACTCTGATGGCGGTAGTCCGTCACAAGATAACTGTAAACAAACTCCGTCGGGTGTATCTTTTTTGATAAAAGTCACGCTATCGGTTGATATGCTGTAAATCATTTTGTTTTTTGTTGTTATATTTATTTCACCCTGACCGATCTGTATTCCTGCTTTAGTTGAAATTTTCACTCCAGGAGGTAACAGGCCTATTCGTTTTCGGAATAAGGTTTCACCATGTTGGTTTTTTAATGCAAATGTTTGGCGACCATAAAGTTCGTGCAACATTAATTCTGACTTAGGTTGGCCACTTATGTATTCAGTTAAAACATGATCCAAAGAAAGGTCACTGTCTATAAACCGGTATTTAGGCAGTCCTAGATACGTCGCACTAGGTTCCGTGTCGTAAGTTATCATGTCCCCGAATAGGTTAAGTCCTAACTCGGCTGTTGATGTATTCAATGATTTAACACGATATTTATCATCGTCAAGGGTTATAACAATTTCACCTTGAAGTAATATGAAATTGGGTTTTGAACTATGAATATTTTGTGGCCATGACGAAACTTCACCGTTAATGATGTTGTAATTAGACGATTTTGGTAATATTAAATACAACTCTTCTTTGTGACTAAATGTGGCTTGACCAGCATATTTATACTCGCCATCTTGCTTGATAAATCCAACTGGCATCTCATTGAGAAACACACTAGTGTTATCCAATAACCATCGAGCAATTTCGTTTCCACCTTGCCTAGCTACAACTGACAATTGAGTCTCGGATGATTTTCTCAACACCCTAATACTTCGATTTCTAACTTTGATTAATGCGGACTCACCTGTTCCATTTATATATGAAACACCTAAATTTTGTAAATCCTGGGTTGATTCCGCCAAAAACAACTCTAATCGGTTTGATTTAAGTTGATGTGGTTGTGTTTTCATTATGAGTTCATCAGGTAAAAGCAATTTTGTAGTGATGGTTAGCTCATTTATATTTAGGTAATGTTCTGTTAATAACTTTTTATTAAATTTGGTGCGTTTAAAACCTTCATGACTTGCTTGTAATAACCAAGAGTTAACGATGTTTGTTCCAATACTGTTATCTAGAGGAATTGGGAAATCTTCGCGCCATTTGGGTGAAACATTATCTAGGTAGTCTGCGGGGTTTGATTTGTTTTCTAATGCAAAAATATCCACAAGATTGACCAGTTTTTCTGTCATTAAAGTGATTAATTGAATAGATTCTTGTTCATTAAATGCTTGAGGTAACGATTGAACATTGATGGCTACAAGCTTTTCAATTGGTTCTCCAAGTAATTTTGCTACCGCGACATTTTTCAAAATCCGCTTAAGGACTTGCCCAAATTTATTGTCATTGTTACTTAACAATTTAAATGGAAGTCCTCCTTCTGAAAACAGAGTACCTAAAAAATTACGGCGTTCGGTGTAAGTTTTTATAGGTCTCAGCCAATAAGATTCAATACCTTTAAGCACTGTTTTTTCAATTTGAGACGGAGTTAATTCATCCCCCAAATCAACCCATATAGCATGCCAACTCCAACCATCATTGCTTTCATAGTTACGCTGATACCATACGGAGCAATACAAGCAAAAAATGGCTGCCCATGAAATATTATTGTATCCATGAAGTTTACTGTCTTTATGCTTAAAAACTAGTTCTTTAAGTAACGTATATTCAGCTTCAGTTGCTTGATATTCATATAATGGCTTACCTGTAGGTTGCCGTAATCCTCTGTCTTTTAGAAATTGACCAAGCCATTGTGATGGGGTTATTAATTGATTCATTTTGAATGACTCCCTGTCATATCATTTGTTTAAATTCTTGATTTTTTTCAATTAAATAGATTTTATTGCCTAATTGAACATCAAATTGAGTAATGAAATCTTGAATAACATCTGCTTGCTGCTCGCTAAATACCCCATCTAATCCCATGTCATGGACTTGAGTAAATGGTGCATCATAAAGTTGGGATATTTGTATCGACCCATAACGAATTAAATGATTTTGCAACATGCTAATAAAACGCTGTTGTTTGGCATTCATGTGGGTATGGCTTTGTTGAACAAATTCAGTAAATTTTGTTTCAATATTGTCTTTATCCATTCCGACAATAGTGCGCAATATTTTGTCTAACGTGGCGGTTGATTCAGGGAAAAAATCTTTTAGGGTATTTAAATCAACGTTCGGATTTTGGGTATGCACAAGGGAGTTTAGTTTTGCTAAATCATCCTCTGTTACCGGATCGCCATTGCGAATTTTCTGCAGAACTAGGTCCGTTGCAAACAATGGCGAAAGTGTTTTTTCTACCTCTTGACGAAATATTTGATAGTCGATAGAGACAATTTTTGTTGGTCGTGTTGTTTCGCGTATTTCACTAACCTCTTCTTTTACGTCAATAACATAATCAACTGTTGGAACTTGAGCAGTTTTGTCGCGTAAATGAATGATACTGCGCAGTGCTAAACGACTTTGTTCTAATGCATCAAAGGTTAGCAAGTCCCAGTATGTACGGGTTTGAATGTTGGCAATATCTTTCGCTTTTGCACGCACTTCATTTAGGTGCATTTGTAATGACTCTACCTTGCCCATTAAACTTTGTTTAACAAGATCTATTTGATTGGGATCGGTAAACATTAGCATTTGAATGGTGGCAATTTCATTATCCAATTTATAGGCTTCAGATTGCCCCATTATGTTACGCCATTGCATTAGTGGTGCAATATACTCAAACAAATTGGCTTTTGTTTGTGGCGCAAATTGGTTAAGCGTTTTATCATCTTTACAGGATTCAACCACTTGCCAGTTATCGCGCACCGCGATAGTGTTCATATCAAGTGCTTTAATATCTTGATGGATAAGCTTTATCACGGCATCAAAGGTCGTTATGTCTGCCTTTTTAAGCGCGGTTTCAGCCAGTAACAGACGGCTTTCAAACAGTTTTTGCGTAAGAGATTTAGCCTGTTTTACATCTTCTTCGCTTGGGTCCATATCGAAGTAGTTGAAGTTTTCCCAGTGGTCAAAAATTAAGAAGTGGGTTTTATCTTTGCCTTTTCCGTAGAGATCTTTGCATAGGCGTGTGCCACGACCAATCATCTGCCAAAATTTGACTTTTGACTTAATGGGTTTGGCAAATACAAGATTTACGCATTCTGGAACGTCAATTCCGGTGTCGAGCATATCTACTGAGATAGCAATGCGAGCACTGTTTACTTCATTTGATTTAAAGTCATCAATTAACTCTTCTGCCCGTTCATATTTTGAATGGATAACGCGACAAAAGTTACTGCCTAATTGAGGATACATTTCGCCAAACAGCTGCGACAGGAGTTCAGCATGAGCAATGTTGCGGGCAAATACTATGGTTTTACCAGGTAGTTGACCGTCACTATCACGCAGGCCTTTTTCCATTAAATTACGTAAAATAACGCGATTGGTGTCTTTATTTTTTACCGCTTCATCGACTTGTTTAGCGTCAAAGTTTAACTCGTTAGGGTCAAAGCCTTGATCTTCTAATTGTGCGATTTGTTCATCTGTGAGGTTATCTTTTTTGATACCTTCGCGTAAAAATTTAGTGGTTAAACTAACAATTTTATAAGGTACTAAGTTACCTTCTTCAATCGCCTTTTCTAATGGGTAATTAGCCGTAGGCAATTTGAAATCACAACCAAATAACTGGCACGTTGAGCGCGATACCATTTCAACAGGTGTGGCGGTTAAGCCGACCTCTAGTGCATCAAAATATTTAAAAATATCACCATAAATATTATAGATAGAACGGTGTGATTCATCAGCGACAATTAAATCAAAATAACCAACATCATATTTTTGATAAATACTCATCATGCCAGGGTAAGTAGCAATGAATACCCTTGAATTTGTAGCTAACTCTTTTTTGGTTTTACCTACGATGTATAGTGGCTCATTGGTAAACTCATTAAAGGCATTGCCCGCCTGTTTACGTAGCTCTTTACGGTCACATAAAAACAGTACGCGTTTGGCCCAGCCTGCATCGAGTAGCCGTTTAGCCAGCGCAATAGATACACGCGTTTTTCCTGTGCCGGTTGCTTGTACGATAAGAGATTTGCGATGTTTATCGGCGAAACGTTCACATACACGAGTGATTGTTTCCATTTGATACAAACGGCCTGCGACATTGGTATCGATTGGTGTTTGATTTAAATCTTTTTTAAGGCCTCTCTGTTTAATTAGATATTGCAGCGAGTCTTTAGAGTAATAGCCGTAAAGTTTACGACTGTTATAGCCTTGGACATCGTCTAATATACGGATGTCGTAACCGTTAGAGTAAAATATAACCGGTCGTTGATTGTACTGTTTGTGGAGTGCATCGGCATAAAGCTTAGCTTGTTGCCTGCCTTTTTCGACAGATTCACGAGTCCGCTTCGCTTCTATTACTGCGAGTGGTTTTCCGTCATCGTCCCAAAGCACATAATCTACATAACCTATGCCTGTACTGGTAGGCTGATCAGTTACCTGTACTTCTTTACCTACTTCATCTGTGCTCGTTTCATCAAGAGACACCTGCCAACCAGCAGCCCGTAGATCCATGTCAATGATCCGCGCACGAGTTTCTGCTTCGCTAAAGTTAAAACTTGCAGTGATAAGTTTGTTAAGCGCCTTAATTTCACCGACTTTTGCTTCATTTATCGTTTGCTTGAGTCTTTCGGCTTCTTGTTGGGCTTGTTTTTGTGCTTGTTGAGACGCCTCTAATTCTTCTAACGCTTTTTTGAGCCGAGCTTCATTTTGGCTCAGCTGTAGTGCTAGTTGTTTATTTTTTTTAGTAAATTCAGCATCACCTTGATTTAAGGGCTGCTTTTGTTCTGGCGCAGTAAATTCTGGGCAATCAGCTTGTTTCCCATTTCCGTAAGCCATAAATAGATAACAGGCAACATAATAGCTTTCTTTTAAAATCCAAATAGCTTGTTGTTGATCGACTCGACCTTCGTGTGCCGCTTGATTACCGCTTTTGCGTATTGCGTGAAGTTTATCGGTAATTAAATTGGGGACTACGCTAGTGAAATCATCCGATGTGAGCTTGTCATAGATATTTGAATTGGGAAAAGCAGGTAATTGAAGTTCTTTATAAAAATAGCCGACAACCTGTTCAGCAAAACAGCGAAGTTTAACCAATGCACTTTGTGGATCTGATATCGCATACTCTTCAGCAAATGCTGCTAATTGATGGAGCTGTGGCCATTTTGTTTGAATATGCTCAAAATTCATTGATTGCTTCATTCCGTGTTGCTTCCTTATGTCCCTACTGCATTCGCAATAACAATGCCAATCTGCCGCGATGGTTATTTTTCTATGTCAATCTGCAAACGCTTCATCCAATTGGTTAGCGTTTGATGATCTTTTAAGCCCAACATTTGCGTGGCTTGCTTTTTTACATTGCCACTGGCCTTTAACGCGGCTTTGACATAGTTTTTTTGAATATCATCAGTGAGTTGAACTATATCAACTTTATCGTGAAGAGACATAGATATATCAGTGGCTTGTTGTGGTTTATGTGATGCAAGCAAGGCATCTGCAAGATCGTTAGCTGTGATAATGCTTGAGTCGGACCATAAGCAGGCCCGATTTAATGTGCTCCATAACTCACGAATATTACCTGGCCAAGCTTGATTGGAAATAAACTCTATTGCTTTTTCGCAAATATTCTTACTTTGATACTGAGGATGTTTGGACCCAACGTGATTAATTTGGCTAATGAGCTGATTGACTAATTTTGGGATATCTTGCTTTCTCTCTCTTAGTGCTGGCATTTTGATAATGCCGACCGCGAGTCGATAAAACAGATCTTCTCTAAACTGGCCAGCGGCGATCTGTTGTTGTAGATCTTGATGTGTGGCCGCAATGATTCTCACATCCAAATAAATGGGTTTATTGTCTCCAAGGCGATTAATCTCACCTTGCTGTAAGGCTCGTAGCAATTTAACTTGAATATCAAGAGGCAGCTCCCCTACTTCATCGAGAAAAAGCGTGCCGCCATCGGCTTGCTCAAATAGACCAGCATAGTCTTTGTCCGCCCCCGTAAAGGCCCCTTTTTTATGGCCAAATAATGTAGAATCTGCCAAGTTTTGCGCAAAAGCGCCACAATTGACGATTCTGATGGGTTTATTGGCCCTTAAACTTCCTTTATGGATGGCATGAGCCATTAATTCTTTTCCGGTACCCGTTTCACCTAAAATCAATGCAGGGACTTCAGCGGCGGCAATTTTTTGAGCTTTAACAATAAGGGCTTTCATGGCGGGTGATTGGGCAGTTAAAGCTGTAAACGCTGTGCTGTGCATGGATAAAGCACTTGCACTCGAGGCAATGTTCTTAGCGGCAGATTTGACATAGGTATGAATAAAATCGAGGGGGATATCCACCTCAATTAATTGATTATCTGGGGTGGTTTGTAAAAAGTGGGTATTGGGCTTTCCTTTACCTATAAGCACTGACAAAGTGGTCATGGTTGGCGTGCCGGATGTGAGGTTTATTGAAAGCGTTTGCGCTTCATCACTCAGTTTTGCTATCCAATGTTCGCTAGTTTTTGCAATTGACTGATAATCAATCGGGCTATTTATATGGGCTTTAAAGACTTGAATATCGTGAAAAGGACGCTGATTAATGGCCAGTTGTTTTTTTAAATAGCGTTCAAATTGTGGCCACAGCTGTTCATCTTTATTGGATAAAATAACTATTTTATCGAAGGGAATTTTGGATTTTATTGCCAAGGTTACAATTGCGGCGCCCTTGTCAGACTGCATGTTTTCAAGGTCTTTATTACCAAGCCAGGTAAGTAGTATGTTCAATGTGGTCACTCATCCATTAGTTTGTAAATAATATTACATCAAATAATTTTATTTACTACTAAGAAACGCAGCTATTAATCTTCTACGTACTCAATCACATCCTCTACTTTGCAACAAAAATAGTGACACAAAGAGTCGATGGCTTTGGTCGTCGTCGAGTATTCGTAGCTTGGGTTCATCATCTTAGATAAGGCCGTTCGATTAACACAAGCTGAATCTGCGACTTCCTGAAGTGTGATTTTTCTTCGCTCTCTGAATTCTTTTTCAGCAATTAACTCTTTGATTTTAAATCTAATCACTCAATTCCATCCTTAAAATACGTAAAAACATTTAAATGTTCCTTGTAAGAACATCGCCGCCATGCTTAAATGTTCCTATCAAGAACATTTGATCAACCCAAAGAACATTTCGAGGTATTTATGCCACAAACATTACTCAATGCAAAAGAACTTTCTCAAAGAATAAAGTTTAGCGCGCCTTATATCAACCATACATTGAAAGATAATGTTTTCATCGAAGGGGTTCATTACATAAAGCCATTCGGTGGTCGAAAAATTTTCTACATCTGGGAAGTAATTGAAAAGGAATTATTTAAACCAAGCTCCCCTGCTAAATTCATCATTCCAATGGCTAGAGGAGGTGTATGTCATGGCTAATATTCGTGCACGAAATGGTAAATTGTTATTTGATTTTACCTATCAGGGCGTTAGGTGTCGCGAACAGACCACATTGCTCGATAACCGGCTGAACCGTTCTCGTCTAATGGGAATGCTTAACACAATGGAAGCCGAGATAAGATTAAATAGATTTGTATTTAGGAATTATTTTCCATCAAGTCCACGATGCTCACATTTTGTCGATTCTGATGTGCTTATCGAGAACAATCTAGTCGAAGTACAAAAATACAGTGGATCAACATTACTCAGCAATATCCCCACATTCAGTTTATTTACCGCTGAATGGCTGGCTGAGAACCGGATACAGTGGAAAATTAGTCACTACAAGAATGTCGCTATGATATTTGAGCGTTACTTGATGCCTGAATTCGGGCATTTTCGTTTAGACGAAATCACCCGGCCACAGTTGATTAAATATCGGGCTAGTATCAGTGAACCGAAACGGAAAGGAAGGCAAGGTAAACTCAGTAATGACTGGATTAATCATGTTATGACTCCGTTGCGAGGGATCTTAAACGAAGCGGCTCTTCGTTTTGAGTTCCCAACGCCATTTACCAATATTAAGCCGTTAAAAATTGATAAAACGCCTATAGAGCCTTTCTCATTGGCAGAGGTACAGCTGTTTTTATCTAATGTTAGAGAAGATTTTCGTGACTACTATACGGTGCGTTTTTTTACCGCGATGAGAACTGCTGAGATCGATGGTCTTAAATGGCAATACGTCAATTTAGAGCGTGGTGAGATATTAGTTCAAGAGACTCTGGTTGATGGCAATGTCGAAACACCCAAGACATCGGCATCTTATCGCAGTATTCAATTGTCTCAACCTGTAACTGAGGCGCTTAAGCGTCAATTCAGCCTAACAGGGAGATTGACGTACGTTTTTTGTAACTCTAAAGGTAAGCCACTCGATCATCGAAATGTCACCAAGCGGATCTGGTATCCGGCGTTAACCGCTTTGAACCTCAAACGTCGTCGCCCTTATCAGACGAGACATACCTGCGCAACCTTATGGTTAGCCGCTGGCGAGAGCCCAGAATGGATTGCCAAACAAATGGGGCATAGCACGACCAAAATGTTGTTCGAGGTGTATAGCCGTTATGTACCCAATATCACAAGACAGGACGGCAGTGCTTTCGACCGCTTAGTAAAACAAATTCAGCTAGCTACATCAGGAGATCCCCATTATGAATAACGTTATATTTGCATGGGTTAAAGACATTAAAATCAGTGGTCATCTACCTACTGCTAACTGTGAATTTATTTCAAACCAAAAGACAATACATGCCATCACATCTGCAGATATTGCCAGGACATGTCAATTCAACTATGGGCTAGCTCAAATGAACATTACTCATGATAGCCGAGGTAATGTCGTTATCTGTGCGATGAAACCCATACTCACTCGTTACAGTGAAAATGAATATATTCAGTTAACTCAGCTACTGGGTTCGACAAAAGAGAAGTTGCTGGGTCGTTTTTTGAAGTTATTAAGCCTAGTGACTTGTCCTGAACTACAGCCCTTCGTCAATTTTATCTTTGAGAGAACAGACATTCTTAAGATATTTATCAAGGCCCAAGCCAGTTATCAGCATCACCATTCCTATGCCAATGGACTATTTGAACATAGCATAGAGGTCGCTGAGATGACCTATCACAATGCCAAACATCTACAGCATTCAGAAATCGAGTGTCAGACAGGACTGGTAGCGGGGTTATTTCATGATATTGGTAAAATTTATGCCATGTTAAACCAGCACATTGAACATTATGTGCCTGGCCCACATGAGAGCTACAACTTCGCGATTCTAGCTAAGCCTCTGGGTGAACTGGGCACCATCAACAGTAAGGTATTTGCTCTACTGAGCGACTTACTTGCTGCAAAACCCTATGGCCATAAAGTCCGCTATGCAATGGAATACGTACTTCAGCAAGCAGACCGCAGCTCTGCACAATCGGGGTATGTACGTGATCAGTTTAAGTCATTACCCGCCCACTATGATTTTAGAAAAGTCGGTGATTCTGTCATCCGAAGATTAAATTAAGTTGAGCAATCTTAATGATAAATGACGATAAAAAATGCTAATGTGACAACTGTTCCATCAGAGTTTCGTTGGCATAAACCTCAAAAAAGATCTACATCAATAGCTCAAAATAAGCAGCAAATGTAAAAAACTGAATATGCTTTGATGTCTTTGTATTCGCTTATATGAATTGTTAACTACGGCTATCTCTAGAAACCCATTACCATCATGCTTGCCTAAATAAAGCCCTTCAGTCTCACTAGCAACGACAAATTTAGTGTCACTGAAACCATGTTCGATAAGCGTCTTCTTCCATCTAGCCTGGATAATATTAGACTTTTCAGGGGTTAGGTTTGCATTATGATAGCGAAAATTTAAATGCCTGGCTTTTAAATCCAACAATTGACATAGGCGTATAAACATTCTTGAAATATTTGCGTCTGGACAGCGTAAGGCGTAATTTTTACCGGGAACCGCATACCGCAAAATTTCTATCCCTAGGCGAATATTTTCTAAGGTCAATGAACCTTCACTAATGTTGTTATCCAATTTATTACATAAAAAGATAAACACACGTGTTGAATTAGCTAAATGTTTATTTTGTTGGATGTTAACAACTGAAACGTCTATACGCGGAAACTTAGGGATTAAGGGGAAGTGCCTACCTCTGCGAGGATAATTCTTATGAATAGTCTCGGCATTACTGAGTAACTTTTGTAATTGCTCTAATGGAACCACATAGTGCGCGGCAACTTCGATGGTGGATGATGTATGTAACGCATTTAATGCTTTGGCCCAAGTTAAACTACTGATAGTTAAGTCTGTTTTTATATTGACAGAGAAGTTCGCTAAACTTGGCATCACTAGGCTGACTGTTTGTTGAGCTGGTTTAATGGCAAGTTTGTGCATTACGTCCTGAGTGTAGTACGTTATGCGTTCAGCTAGACTCAATCCTGGTTCAAGGGGTTGCAGTGTCACACGACCCACGCACTCTGATGTAAAGTATTTTGTCAGTTCAAAGCGCGAATTGTGCTGCAGGTAATACAGTAGGTCTTTTAAATGAAGATAACTATTTAGCGTCGATTGCACGTCTTTATGGCCCATCATATGAGACAGGATAAACATTTTCTTGCGGGTGTTATCACTATAGCAAAGACGAGTTTGCAACCTTTTTAGATACTTTTCATCAAAAAACTCATCATTGAACAAGGTCAAATGTCGCCTGCCCGTCTCTATGATGCTGGCATTCAAACGACACCAGGTCCAATTAGCAAAACTGTGTCGTAAATGATGTACACGTAAACTTTGATCTTGGGTGTAATGACGCATTAAGTCTGTTATTAAGTCATAAGCCTGATTCACTCTTCTCTGATTATCAAATAGTAAAGTGCTATTCTTAGCCCCTGCTCCATTGACGATTCGATAAGTGTATCGCAACTTACTCAATGCCGTTTTCGGCCACAAAGCGTCTAAAGGTAACTCTCTTCTGGCGGAGGTCGTTTTTAATGTCCTATGTTTATTAGGTCTCACTGAAAGCTGAACATAATCAAAGTTGTTATGGGTTGGTTCAGTCAGAGAGAATGTAAAATCCCCCCAGGTTAACTTGGCGGCTTCATTTCGACGTAATCCACTGTAAAAACAGAAACACAAAAGAAAATAGGCATCGTGGTGCGCCGGACAATGTGCCGATTGATGATCTAAATAGGACAACATGACTTGCACATGCTCATGGGAAATCAGGTTGCTATCTACCTCACTGGAGCTCCCAAACACCTCAATATCAGATAAACATAAATCTCGAACAAAGCCTGAATCACTCAGAAACTGCGCAAAATAGTAGATATATTTTTTTCGCTGTGCCGAAGAAAAATGGTCAGCAGCATCATTTAATTTCTCAGCCCAATCCTCACCAGACAATAAGTAAATATCGCTTGTGCAAAAAATGATTAGAAATGGCCGGCTTAAACTTTTGACATAATCAATAGTTGTCGAGACTTTTAGCCGCCGCTTGTGCGTACCACCTGTCTTTAGTAACGAATACAGCCATGCACATAAAATCCAAAAGTATGGATTACTCTTAGATGATTGTTGATCCAGAATGATTGCTATAGCCCCAAGACAATCGGCTCGAGGTTTGTTGCTATCTACAAGTTTACAGAGCTCGGTATATACCTTATCTAATTGTTCGAGGGTCTTTTCCATCGACACAAAAGAAGTTTTCTCGTTCGTGACAACGGACCAATCACGAAAAGCCTTGGTTTTATCAGAAATGGCTTCTGAAAGGTACGGTTCGGCGTTTGCATAAACTTTTCCTGTCAGGATACGTACAAACGCATGTGTGGGCAATGGCTGGCAAACGCCAGGTAACATGTACATACGATATTGAACCGGGCCATAACGGAGGACGTTATCAATTCGTCGCAGCACCCTTAGCTTCAATAGTGATATATCTGACCAATCGAAATACGATCCGTAATTAAGATAATGCACTAAAGCAGCTTTGAACTGACTGGGCTTTATTGCGAAAGACGCGCTATGGTGCACATTATGCCATTGCTGTAAAGCCATGACAGCCATATCACTTAGCACATACCGTGGCGAATTTATTTTGATATTTTGGCATTGCCAATAACAAATTCCTCCCACGTAGAATATGTCCTGTGGGTATTCAACCATAAGCTGTAAATGTTCAGTTTTCTCTATGTTCACTGTGTAATATAAGACGAGTAATAGTCTCCCCAACTTAGCCTTGTCATCTAAATCTCTATGAGGCGCTATCAACTCCCTGCTTAATTGAGTGTTAATGAGCTCGACTATGGGTAATTTTGTCAAATCTACCGGGGTCAACATCGGTTTATCACGTTTTAACGTGATGATTGACGGAATGTTTGGCGAGTCTATGTCTAAGAACTTTTTGGCATAGTTGAGTATAGATTGCAGTATGAGAAGTTGTGCTTGTTTGCTTAGCACTTCAGGCTTCAATGCGGCAAGCACGTTTTCTAACTCTTCTGGTAAAAAAGCGTTATCAGAAAGTTTAATCTCCTTTTTTAGATGCCCGAGCAGATTGTGATAGGATGCAAAAAATTCGTTTTCAATTTTTTCTGACTTTTTATTTTTTACAGCAATAGATGGCGATATGCTGTTTAAAAATGCGGTGCGGCATTCTATGTATAATGGATGTAGCTTCCCCTCTTTTGATAGCTGGATTATGAAAGCACTGACTTTAGTGGTTTCCATCCTACCTCCCTGAATAACTTATCTAAGATAGGCACTAATTCATTAATGGCTTCGATATGGCTTAACGCTGAGTAATTTCCTATTGGTACTTCACCAGCTTGCCAATGACCCATTTGAAAGTTGATTAACTCAGGATCGACTCCTTGATCTAATAAACTACTTTTTAACCAGTGACGACCTGCATTGGCTGGTATAGAGTTTTTTTCCTTTAGTACGCTAATTAATTGTGAAGGAGACAAGCTGCGGGTAACAATTCCTGACTTTTGCTTTTGAAAGAAAAAAAATGGACCATGTTGACTTCGGGAGTTTCTTATCTTTGTATACCAAGCTGAGGCTTGTAAATTGTCATAGCTTAATACTTGCCGATCAACATCGATTATATTGTCTAGTTCGCTGCATAATTGTGGCATTAATAGCCGCAACAATCCGCGCAAACAGCCAAGGTGCCTTCGATATTCGACTAATTGAGCCGTTAACACTGATGGGATTGCGACAATACGTGAATGAGTAAAGTCGCTATCGTCTTTGTCGCTTATTCCCATCAAATTAAAAGAAGGTAGAAACAAAGCCAAGGTAGGTAATGGATTCCAAGCCGCACGATAGCCGGTACCAAACAGCAACATCCATGCAGTGTAAGCTACAAATGCATTATGATAGGCTAAAATATCCTCTAACCTGTGTTGAGGTGTTGGGAATAACGCCTTTGTTTGCAAAGACAAATGGATTATCAATTGCTGAATAGTGGCTTGTGTAGGAGTAAATGTCGAGCCCAAATATTGCTCGTCTTGCTGCCAGTATCTCAACTCAAATAAGCTGACTGTAAGTGGGTTACCACTGTAAACGGAGATCCCCTTTTCAACATCGTTCCAAAAATGCAATAACTGCTCACAGCGTTTTTGATCTCGAACACTTGAATAACTGCGGGCGACTCGAGTTGTATACATATTAACTGCATAACTAAAATCGATATAAATGGGATCTATCACATTTGTAGAGTTGATGTAATTGCATACAAAGTTGGTTAATCTTTTAAGACTTAAACGCCCACCACCGGAGTTGTCAGAAATTTTCGCCAGCTTTTGGGCCAATTTAGACTCAATTTTTTCAACGTCAACGTCCTCAATAAGATTGCCGACTAAACGTGCTCCCATGTGAATGGTGATTAATTTAACCAAAAAGTTTGGACACGCAGTAAAGACATCTTCAACCGTTTTTCTTAGCCCTATTTGGTTCAGACGAGGTCCTGTTGAGTGCGATAGAGGAAAACACCACCATCCATTTCCGCTAGGATCGATATAAAGACCTTGTTTTTTAGATGACAAATCACGAAACACACACAGATTTTTGACCTCTGAAACCGATTTACTGAGAATCAGCATAGTCCATAGAATTATTGCGGTTTCTCGAGTTGATCCGCGACGGCCATAAACCAATAATTTTTTAGCGAGCAGGTAGAGTTCGGCAGGCATCAATAACTGAGTATTTTGCATGCCGATGTTATGAGATCGTCTTACTCGGCTAGTAACATCAATTTCAGTCCGGTGCTTAACCATTGGATTAAAATTAATTGCAACGTCAAGCAACGCCGTTCTGTCTCGCTTTTCCGACATATCAGCATTAGCCATCACAAATGATTGCGACGGGTAGAAATCATCTTCGTCCAGACCTTCGCTATCTGGAATCATATTATCTTGTGGCAATATCGCAGATAAACCATCATCAGTCCCCACTATGGGGTCGGTAACCGGATCTCCATATCTCTTGGGTCCTCTATCTTTATCGCCATGTCCACGAGTACGGCTAATGGCGGGACACCAACTATTGCGAAAAAAATGGCGCAGAACTCTAACATGGGACGTCGGATAAATATTAAGTTTGCTATATTTTCCAGCAAAAATGCTATCGAGATTAGCTGCTATTGATTCTGGGCTATCAAGATGAGAATTCAAAATGTGTACTCGACTAGCGTCGAACGTCTTATCTCCTAATTCCATCATTAATCGAAAATTACTGCATGCTTCCTCTTCTCTTGATGTCGTTTTAGTGGCAAATTCAGGATCCGTCAGCGAGTCAAGGGTATCAAAATACTGCTTGATGAATGCGGCAAGTAACGCACAGGAATGGTAATCAACCTTATATTTCCAAGAACAGATCAAAAGCACATAAAATGGGCGTTCATGACACCATCCCTTACGATACGTGTTTCGATAAAACTCTTTGTTTATTGATAAATCGTTCACTACCATTTGGTGTGCATGGAAGGCATTATAAATGTAAGGCGCAAGACACAGCATTTTTTGAATAAAATTCGCTACTTCAGTAGAAACATTATTCACACGAGTAATTAACACAATTAATTGGAAAAAAGCGCTCAGATCATCAGGCGCATTGACCCGTTCTAAAAACTCATGGAGATCAGCTAAAATGGTCTCGGCATCGATCTCTATAGCGTTTATCTTACAATAGCCTTCTATGTGTTTTAGGACTTTTTGTTCAAGTATTGTCATTTTAACTTCACCGATTTAGTACTGATATGTAGCCATCGACATAGTTCAGTCTTTGTTTTAATCGACGGGAATAACGACTGCCATTCGGGGGAGTGAAATACTGATGGCTGATCTACACTAGTAAACAAATGGGACAATGTATGGTTAATGGTATCGGCGCTAATATCCACAAATTCTTTTAACAGCGGCCTCACTACATCGTTCATTAAAATTAATCGTCTCAGTTGCGCCTTGGGTCTTCGAGACAGGACTAAACAAGGGACAGTTGAATCCCCATTTTTGGCATATTTGGCCTTGCATAACTTCTGAAAAGTTAATAAACCTGATAACACCCGATAATGTCCTGCTTCGGTTTTACAAACCAAAAATGGGGACTGATAGGCATCGAGTAAAATGGTAACTGGTGATTCGAATGAATCATCTGAACTTGGCTTCAATGCGCTGATTAAATTAAAGCTCTTAGCAAATTCCTCCACATCTTTATCAAGACTGATGAACTTCAAATCGACCCTCTCTAGTTGAACACCTTCAAGAAGCTTTTCCAATTCACGTCGTATGATTTCAACTTGATGATTCATCTGCAAACCTACCCTGCGATGGAATAGTGGTCAAAAATGACATTTACAGGTTGTGCCTAAAGTGTGCCAAAATCAAGTAAATAAATGCTTGAAAATACGCCAAAACACCTAGCGAAGTGAGTTTGAATTTATATTGATCTTTATAAAACATATAGTTATGTTAATAATGCTAAATTGGCTTTTATCTAATTAATGAATACTAACGTCTTGACATGGTAGGGGTCGGTGGTTCGAGTCCACTCGGGTGTACCATTTCTTATTATGTATTTCATTAATCCCCCTCTGCTTATCAAGCTAAATACAATTAATCTACCTTTGTTTTTTATTTAAAATTCATTCCCAAATATCTCAAAGTTCAAGATCCAAAGTAATATCTTGTGCTAAATCAAATATTCGCAGTGGTATTTCTACGCCCTCTCCAATCCTTTTAAACGAGCTGCCTAAAAATTTCTGACTAAGTACGGCATCGAACAGACACTCGAAGGTTAAGGTCGCAGAATAATGCATTCAAAGTCTGTTCGTTGAAAATAGCGTTAAGACAATCATCTGCAATTATCATCACCGCTCAATAGTGAGCGATCCTATCTGCATTTAGCGAGGAAATCCCAATGTCGAATGAAGGTTATCATGAACCCATTACTGAACTCACAGATAAAACCAAGGACATGCACCGTGCACTTACATCACTGATGGAAGAGCTTGAAGCAATAGACTGGTATAACCAAAGAGTTGATGCGTGCAAAAATAATGAGTTGAGAGAGATACTCATACATAATCGAGATGAAGAAAAAGAACATGCTGCAATGCTACAAGAATGGATAAGGAGACAAGATCCGAGCTTTGATAAACAGCTAAAACATTACCTTTTTACAGATACGCCTGTTGCTCACACAGCTATTGTTCACAAATAAGTATTCAATCTGGCTGTTTGAGTAAGCCATTTTCGTGAGCAAACGCCTTTAGTCACTAAGCTGCCGTTCTTATAATACAAACCTCTGTATGTGTTATTGCACCATTTAGCTCATCTCATACAACCTTGCTGAATACTAGCGTGCAAACTGTAATGCTTCGGACTTAGTGACTTTCATTTTTAGCGTGAAGGACTTCACCTAATGCTACCTTAACGAAATATCTTGCGTGTAAACCATATCTCGCGTGTAAATCTTAGGCGTACAGGACCTTTCAATCTCAGTATGGCGAGCACTGCCGTGCAAGAAAAACGAGCGATGTCAGCCATTTTTGAACGACTAAAAACATCACTCACTATTTTTAGCTACCTACGGCAATTAGAAATGACGACTCAATATTGAGGTCATACATGACTTAGGCTTTATCACTCAAATTTTACCGAGTAGAAGGAGTATAACGAGGATCAATACTACCAAACCTAATCCACCGCTCGGGCCGTACCCCCAGCTCTTACTGTGTGGCCAAGTCGGAGCCACACCGATCAGCATCAGAATCAAAACCACTAATAATATTGTTCCTATACTCATGAGAGTCTCCTAGACATTATGGATATAACTCGAACTAGAAATCTTAATCAATATGACTAAGATCCTTTTAAATACCCACATTAAGCTGCCAAACTTTATGCTTAAGGTGCTTACTTAATTGTAAAAGCCGCTGACATCAACTGTGTTTGTCGGCATCCTTAGCAGCTTCTTTTACATTACCAATTGCTTTTTGAGTTTTACCTTTTATCTGTTTCTGAACCCCTTTCATCTGCTGTTTCGGGTTGCCAACGATCTCACCAATTTTTTGCTGCACTTTGCCTGCTGCGTCTTTTATTGAACCTTCTATCTGGTCTTTGTTCATGGTCAATTTCCTTTTGTTGTTGATATAAAATCTAAATAATAATGAGCGCTAACAATCAGCTATGAGCTATTGTTCATTTTTAGTAAATAGCGTTTAGTAAACATCTAAATATTTTTAGTAAAAATCTTAGTTGGTAAAATATCAGTAAAGCGACATAGAAATTAGGCTAAAATTAATTCCGCGGTGTTTTCATAAAATTGTGTGACTGGCTCCACATCAATCATACCGTGTCAACTTAGGTATTAATGCTACAATATGACATTGGTTTAAATAGGGAAATATTTTGTAGCAATCTTGAATTTTATCTTAAGTATAAATTGTGGCGATCATTTTATTTACTGAAATCTAGTATTAACCATGACTGAATTCCATTATTTAATTACCTAGTGATTTTCCAACTAAACGACATCATAATGATGAGCCAAAACATCAAGCTAAACAACATAAACCATCTTATTAAGATAAAGCTTACCCATTAAAGGCATATCAATCTAAACTCTGTATCCAATTTATAATTTATCTAAAAGTGTGTCTGTGCGATAGCGTACACATTATAAATATTTTAATCCGCAATTTAACTTAAAACACAATGAAACATCAGCTGATACCTAATGTAGCTACATTTTGGTATGTCATCGATGCCATTAAAAATTGTAGTGGCACACTAATTTTGGCCACCTAAATAGAGGTGATATTATTACCTCGTAGATGACTTTAGGTGAACACATGAGATCGACAACCAGAAAAACATTTAGTGCTGAATTCAAACTTGAAGCAGCCCAATTAGTCCTCGATAAAAACCATAGCATCATCGAAGCTGCAAAGGCGATGAACGTAGGTAAGTCCACTATGGATAAATGGGTGAGACAGTTAAAACTAGAACGCCAGGGTGGCACACCA